>NZ_JBVATA010000004.1:0-597389 GCF_057814275.1 Pseudomonas sp. F007
TCTTCAGCGTCATCGGCGAATTCACCGAAGCCCAATGCCAACGCTTCAAACCCCTGGCCGACACCGACAACGCCGGCCCGATGAAACAACGCCTGTACGACATCATCGACCGCAACCGCGACGGCCACATTACGGGCAATGAACTGCAAGCCGCCCTGCAACTACCGGCCCATGCGCAGGCTATTTCACAGATGGTCCTGCGCAAGGAGAGTGAGTGGTTTTACACCCGGGAGAAGTGGGATGGGGTGGATGAACTGATGGGGCACTGCGGGTCAACGCCGGAGTTGAACTGGGTGGCGGAGAAACAGCGGATCGAGCAGCTTGGGTGGTGGAGTGAGGTGGCGGAGAGGGTGGGGTTGCCGAGTTGGGGGATTCCTTATCACTTTCATCCGATTGGGTTGGTGGGGGCCTTCTTCAAGCGCTCTTGCGCTTGCGAAAGAGATATTACGCTAGACGAACTTCGCGTGGTTTTATCTCAAGAACAAATAAGTAGCGGTCTCTTTCAGAAATCAAACCATTCCAGCATTAAATTTATGGACCCTCGGAAATTTTTGGCCGTGCTAAATCAGGCCATGAATCGATATGGCATCACCGAGTGTTTGGATAAGGCGTTCTTCCTCTCCAACGTTGCTGTCGAGTGCGATCGCTTCAAAACCACTGAAGAATACAAAAACAAAAACGGTTCGATACCGGAGCACTGGCAGAGCTATCGAGGCGGCGCTGACTATCATGGCCGAGGATTGATCCAGTTGACGCACATTGAAAACTATAAATCTTATTTTCAAGAAGAACGCATACCACTTACTACCAACTTAGATGAGATTGCAAGTAGTGCATTGCTTGCGACCCGGTCCGCGGGCTGGTTTTGGAGAAAGGGTTCTGCATGGGGAGATTTGAGTACACACTCAAAATCCAATGATCTGATCAAGGTAATAATAGGAGTGAATGGAGGATTCAACCATGCATGGGAAAGGGAGGCGTACGCGCTGGCACTGATTGACGAATTGAAGATTTCAACATGCTCAACTCATGGAGGAAAAAATTTTGGAAAGTACAAATTCTCAAAAAGCTCGTTATCCAGTAGTAGTACCGCACAAAATATTTGGAAGCGTTATTTTGGCGACAGCGATGAGATATATAAAAAATAAACTGATTTTATTCTGTGCTCTGAGCCTTTTTATGGCCGGAGCCTCAATCAATCTTGAAGCAGAAGAGAGCGTTAAACTCTTCACATCGCCACCCGACAAAACTGGGCATGCGATCGAAATAAAGCTTGATCGGAATAATTATTGGTACCGAAAAAACAATAAAGAATGGAGCTTCCTAAAACCGGGAAACATGGGAAACGGCAATGCCAAAGAAGTTCTATTCTTGGATATCACAGGGAATGCTGTTGAGGATGTATTTGTCAAATTACTTGATGCAGGGGCCAATAGCTCTTACGCCTTATTCATATCTGAATTAAAAGACAGCTCTGTAACACTCACTGAGCGAGCTGAGATATTTTGGTCTCCATACATCAACTCACGCGACGAACTTATAAGCATTCAACATGACGGACCATTCTCCATAATTGAGAAATACAGAGCTGAGCAGCAGACACTCTATCGATATGAATTGAGAGAGCCGATAAATTCCGATTTAGAGCGAGTGACCACCTTTAAAAAATCAGGAGAGTCTAGAAGCATGATCACTTTATTGGGCGGAGATTCTACCGCCGTTGCTTGCATAACTAGCAACAAAGCCTTTCTGTCAAACACACCTTCTTTATCCGGCACTACAGATAATTATCTACCGAAGGGAGAAACAGTATCGCTGATCGATATATCCAACGACAAGAAATGGATTATGGTCCGCACCCGCGGCGATACAGGTAGCGATTCATGGCTACAAATTGGCGCACTGGCATTTGATGAGCCAGAAGGGTGTAGATAAAGAATTTAATGGCGCTGAGCACTAATGATTTAGTAGCACCTAAACAGCATTCAGAGTTTCGATCCATTTGAACACCCTGCTTTAGACACAGCCCTAGCAAAACAATGATAGTAAGACAGTGAACACAAGCTGATACCAATCAACAACAAGGACAAAACCATGCAAAATATCATCCTCATGGAATACAAAAAAACTGGCAGCATTACCGCATTCTCAGGCGCTAATTAATCATGGCGATCGAACTGGAAGAATTGCCTCCCACTGCTTCGCCACCGCCCGCCCCCCGGTTCTTTCATCAGTGCCGATGCGCAGCCCAAAGCACAGGGGCAAGTGCTGGAAATGGACAGCGCCGTGGCACGCCTGCAACAGGCCGGCGAACAGCTGCAAAAACTCTCGGTCGACGCCCAGGCCGCCAGCGCCGATCCGGCGGACGTCGCAGCGCAGTTGAAGCTGCTGCGCGAGGACCTGACACAGCTGCAATCGCAAGTCCTGCTGCTCAGCGCGCCCAAGGGCATCGCCCTCACCAGCGGCCAACACCTGCAACTGGCGGCCCAGCACAACCTCATGCTCAACGCCGGCGGCCAGGCTGATCTGAGCGTGGTCAAGCGCCTGTTCATCGGCGTCGGCGAAGGCCTGAGCCTGTTCGTGCGCAAGCTCGGGATCAAGCTGATCGCCAACCAGGGCGCGGTGCAGATCCAGGCGCAAAACGACCGATTACAACTGATCGCCCGCCACGGCCTGGAGATCAGCAGCAGCGAAGACGAAATCCGCATCACCGCGAAGAAGAAAATCACCCTGAATGCTGGCGGCAGCTACATCACCCTGGATGAGTGCGGTATCGAGTCGGGGACGGTGGGGGATTATCGGGTGAAGTCGGCGAGGCAGTTCTTTTTAGGCCCGGCGAGCATCAAAGCGACCCATCCGGACTACCCGAAAAGCCTGTCCCAACAGCAGCATGTGCGGCTCAGCGTGCCGCGTGTGCCCAACTCGTCCATTCAAAGCTCGGCGGGCATGCCTTACACGCTGTTCGCCGACGGCGCGGAACTGCAACGCGGGGTTCTCGACGACAGCGGCTCGGTGCTGATCGCGCATCAGGTGGTCACCCGCAGCTACCGCATGGTCTTGAGCAATGGCGTGTCCTTCGGCCTGCCGGTGCCCACCGAGTACCGCAATCCCGCGCAAGCGCACCTGGCCAATGCCGGGCTGCAAAACCACCCCGGCCAGGCCAGCGATGACGAATACGCCGAGCCCCCCTCCCACACGGAACACCGCGATCGCTACGAAGCGCTGCTGAACCCCCTCAGCGACAAGGAAGGTAAAACCCCATGAACCAAGCTGACATCATCGTGCCCATCGCCTTGCAGCACACCCTGACCGCGACCTGCACCTTGCCGTGGTACGTGAAACACACTGAATACCACCCGCTGGAAGCCACCTATGAACCGCTGATCAATGGCGAGGAAGCCTTTCGCGCCGTGCACCTGGCCATCGCCCAGGCGAAAAAGTCGGTGGACATCATCTGCTGGGGCTTCCAGCCGTCAATGTTTTTCATCCGCGACGGCAAGGCGCCGTGTATTGGCGACTTGTTGATGGAAAAAGCCAGCAAAGGGGTTGAGGTGCGGCTGCTGGGCTGGGAGATGCCATTCAACAGCGCCGGTTATGCCGGGGAGGCCAATCTGCCCGGTAAGGGCCCTTACCGATTCTACGACCGGAAGCTGCAACCGTCCTCGGATGAGCAATACGCCTTTGACCGCCAGTGGTTTTCCCGATGTGCCCACAGCGGCCACCTGGCACCGGCGATGCTCATGGCGCGTAATGTGCCGGTGTTCGTCAGCCGTGGATTCAACCTCAGCGAAAGGACGGAAATTGCCCACCAGGCGAAGTACAAAAGCCTCGACCCGCAGTTAAGTCCCGCGACGCTGGCGATATTGACCACCACCGCGACCCACCATCAGAAGACGGTGATTGTCGACTATGAGCTGCCCGACAGCGCCATTGGCTTTGTCATGGGCCACAACATGCTCGACGAGTATTGGGACACCAACCAGCACTCGGCCCTGCGACGTTCAGGCAAAGAACAACCCGCGCCCGATGCCGGCCCCCGCGGTGCTACTCCGCGCCAGGACATCTCCTGCCAGATCAGCGGCCCGATCCTCGAACACCTGCACCACAACTTCGCCATTGCCTGGCGCAAGGAAACCGCAGAAGACCTGTTCATCCCGCGCCAGGCCAAACTCATTGGCCCGCAACTGCAGCTAAAGCCCGGCGTGACCCGCCAACTGGCGCAACTGCTGCGCACCCAGCCCCAGGAAGGCAGGCGCGACATCGAGCGGCTCTACCTGCAAACCGCGAACAACGCGACCCAGTTCATCTACATCGAAAACCAGTACTTCCGCTGGCCCCCGCTGGCCGACCTGATCAAACACAACGCCGCCAAACAAACGCTGGACGGGCGCGATCCCGGCCTGCATGGCCCCTTGCACCTGTTCGTGATCACCAACGCCACCGACGACGGAATTGGCAAGGGCACGGTCAACACCCAGCGCATGCTCGAAAGCCTGGGACGTGGCGACACCATGCCCAAGGTCACAAAACTGCGCCGCATCGAACAGTCAAAAGCCCAGGCCGCAGCAGAAGCACCCACTCTGAGTGAGTTGCTGGAGCGCAGGGCACTGATTGCCCTCACCACCTTGACCGATGCCGCCACCGACGGCGAGAGCAGCCTCAAGGCCTGGAAGGCCCGGGAGGAAGCAGCCAATAACAACCGTTGGCGGATGGCCGATCTCGAAGAAAAAATCAAGACGATCGAGAAAGAAACCTTCGAGGAAAAACCCAACATCCCGGGGCTGAAAGTCCATGTGTGCTCGCTGGTGGCGCCCGATTCGCCCGCTGGAAAACCCTGGATGCCGGTGTACATCCACTCCAAATTGATGATCGTCGACGACGTCTTCACCACCCACGGCTCAGCCAACATCAACACCCGCAGCATGCAGGTCGACAGCGAAATGAACATCGCCCATGAGTGGGCGAGTGTGACCCAGGATTTGCGCAGGCGGTTGTGGGATCTGCATACGGATGGGAAGGGGGTGCAGGATGATGCGGGGGCGGCGTTTGATGCTTGGCAGCGAATCATCAATAAGAACAAAGTTCTTCAATCCAGAGAGCAGGCTCCCTATGCCCCACTCGTCGAATTTTATTACGACGAAGCCATCCTGTCGGACCTCGACTAATGCGCTGGTTCTCACTGCTTTCTAGCCTGCTGCTTGTCGCCTGTGACTCCAGCAGTACTTCCTCGACTTCGCCCCAGGAAACGCCTTTGAACTCACTCACCGAAATCAAAGCCAAGCTCGCTTTCACTTGCGCCCATGAAAAGTTTCCAGCCGCCGCTCCCGATGCTGATGTGCTGTTCCAATACGCTCGTTGGCTGCAAAAAAACAACATCCTCAAGCAGGATAAAACTGTTGATACCGAGATTGAGCGTCTGTATCGCATTGCCGCCGAGAACGGCCATTTCAAGGCCAATATCAACCTGCAGAACGAAGCGATACGTGGGCATTTCAGTCTGCGAGGCGAGGAACACCTGCGCCTTAGCCAGCAACTGATCGATAAGAATGTGGCGACGGGTTACTACTTCGTGGGGATTTTCTTGAAACAGGGCTCGGCCGGCCTGCAACAGGATCCGGAGATGGCCTTGCGTTATTTCCGAAAAGCCGCTGATGAGGGCAATGCCCAGGCTCAGTATGACCTAGCCGAGAAGTTGGCTCCGATCAGTATTGCGCCAACAGTAGCCTTATCAATGCGCCAATGTGCCGCCACACAAGGTCACGGCATAGCAGCAAGAGTGTTGGGTGTTCACCTATCGACTGATGGACAATATCAAGAGGCAATGGAAGCCTTTCAGTTAGGAGTTGCGGCCGGTGACAGTACCTCTGCTTCCTTCCTGGGAAAAAGTTTCCGAGGTCCCAAGCCAGATGATCAGCTTCATTACCTCGCGCAAACGGAGGATCTCGAACGTGCAGAGCGTTACGAGAAGATCTGGAAAGTGCTCTATGGCTATTCCTACGCCAATCCCAAAGTCCCGGAACTCAACAACATCGTCCCCCTCCCCCCCGCCAAACTCCCCGCCTGGGACGGCAAGCTGCAATGGCTTGAAGAACGCCTCGCCAACATCCCCCCGGAAAAACCCAGCCCGGCGCTGATCCAGCAATTGGCCAAGGCCATGGTCCTCGACCCGGCCACCGGAAAACCTATGCCCGGCTCTCCGGCGTCGCGCGACGCGAGTTTTCACGGACCGACCTGTAGCGCCGACTCACCCTGCCCGGAAAGCGGTTATTGGACGGTCGATAAGTTCGACTACCAGCGCTACATACTGGATGTGTACCCCGACACTCGCTACTTCAAACAAGGCGAGATCCTGCCGCCCGTGGCCTGCTCTTACTACCGCACGCGCATGTGGCCGCTGTCACCACAGAAAACCCCCACTCTTATCTACCCGGGTTGGAAGTTGCTCGGATAAATGGGGACGAGCGCGCCTGGATTTAACTATGGAAAGACAACTGTCAAATGGAACCATCCAATGAAAATTAATGTTTGCGTGGGCCTCGTGCTTGGTGTGTTGTCAATGTGTTGTGCTGACAGTGCTTTCGCCAGTTCGCAATCACTCGAGGAGCCGATTCCGAGTAAAAATATATGCATCGAGATTACCGATGAGTCGAAAGGCAGGTGCACCAAGAATTTGCGCTATCTTTTCAGCAACTATGTAGTCAAGCGAGGAAAGGTGTATTGGATTGAAAAAACCGAGTTCAAACAGAAGCCCTGCCAATTTGGAATGGCAGCGTTTTTTCACAACTTGACATCTTGGCGTTGTTTAACGGCAGATAGAAGGGGCTATCAAGTTGATCATGTCGAACAGCGTATCCTTCGAAAAGTCGCGAAATTCTCACCAACATTCAAACCTTTAGAATTTCATGGGGGATTAAAATCTGACTGGCAAAAAAGGCATCTATCGAGTTATGCGAAAGACAATGAATTTGTCTATTTTCAAAGATACAAGCTTAATGGGGCAGATCCTAAAGATATTTCGCTTATCTTCCCCTTCGGCGAGGATCCGAGAGGGGAAAATTTCAATATTGCCCATAGCGGGGGATCATTATTTTTCCATGGGACGAAAAGTCCATATGTTGATTTAAGCGGATTCGCAGCTTTAAAACCCATCCGTTGCCCAGGGCACGAACTTACATGTACTCTTGCTAGAAACATCGAAAGATTATCAGAGCGCGATATGGCGTTTGGCGTACTGGGATGGATTGGTCAGGACGTAGTTCTCTTGAGTCCTCATCGCGGCGCGACGGTATTTCGTGGTATGGCATCACCTGACATGTTCTACTTTTCAAATAGAAGTAAAATGTACTTTTTTGCCAACGGGAATTTTTATGAGGTGAATGAGGCAAGAGACAAATTAATTCCTATGGATTTCCGGCATTACGAACAGTTTAATTATTGACGCATCCGGCGCTTGCTCATCAACCAGGCCCCCGCCCTCAGTAACGCACCTCTTCACAAATCACACCGCCCCGCATGATCCACCAACACCTGCAAAAACCGACTGACCGTGCCCTTCTGCTCCAACCCCTGGCGGGTGATGCAGTGGAACGCCGAGCGGTAGGCCAGTTGCTCGGGCATGATCGAGCGCAGGCGGCCGCGTTCGACCCAGTGGGCGGCGTAGTGGGTGGGCAGGTAGCCGATGTAGGTGTCGGAGAAGATCAGCAGCGCGATCGCCTCCATGGAGAAGGCGCTGACGGCGCTGGCGAATCTGAGCTCGCAGGGGCGTTTGTTTTCGGCGACGTAACCGCGATCGACATAGTCGGCCGCGCTCAATTCTTCGAAGGTCAGGTCCTGGTCGGCGCGTTGGAAAAATCGGTGGCCGCTGCCGCAGAACAGGTGTTGTTCTTCTTCAAACAGCGCCTGGTATTGCAGTCCGGACAAGCGATGGTGGAAGGCGCCGATGGCGACCTGGATGCGTTCTTCGAGTACTGCCTGTTCCAGTTCATCGGGACGCATGACATGCAGGTCGATGTGCACCCCGGGCAGTTCGGCGCGCAAGCGGGCGATCGCGGCCGGAATTGGACTGTGGTCGAGGGTCAGCAGGCTGTCGACCGTGCCGACGCGCAGTAATTCGCGATGGCGGCCGCTGAGCACGGCGGTGCGCTGGCGGAAATGGCCGATATTGGAGAACAGTTCCTGGGCGGCGGCGTAGGTTTCCTCGCCTTCTTCAGTCAACTGGAAACCGCTTTTGCCGCGCTTGCACAGCGAGTAGCCGAGCCTGACTTCAAGGTCGCGCACCAGCACACTGAGCCGCGACAGACTGGTGTTCAACGGCACCTGGGCCGCGGTAAAGCCGCCGGCATCCACGATGGCGCAGAATATCCGCAGCATGCGCAGATCCACGTCCGTCAAATTCACCAGCATGTCCACCTCGCCTCAGTAAATTTCATCCGGCTGCCATCAGCCGATCATGACCCCGCCACCGTTGACGCCGAGGATCTGCCCGGTCATGAAGCTGGCCTGCGCCGAGGCCAGGAAGGCCACCGCCGCCGCCACTTCATCGGCGGTCCCCAGGCGCTGCATCGGGTAGCGCAGCGCCTCCTCGCGAATATAGTCCTCGCCCAGGCGTTCGACCATCGGCGTCAGCGTCCCCCCCGGGGCCACGCCATTGACCCGTACCCCCTGCGCCGCCAGTTCGCGGGCCAGGGATTTGGTCAGGGCAATGATCGCGCCCTTGGCTGCCGAGTAATGGCAGAGATTGGCGCAACCCAATTGGCCGAGGTCCGAGGCGATATTGACAATCGCCCCGCTGCCCTGGCGCGCCATCAGTGCCGCCGCTGGTTTGCAGAACAGAAACGCGCCATAAAGATGCACGCGGATCATCCGGTCCCAGGCCTCGAAACTCAGATCCACCAGCGGCGCCTCGTGCAGAAACCCGGCGTTGTTGACCAGTACATCCAGGCGCTGCAGCCCGGCGAAGGCACGTTCTGCGGTGGCAGGATCGGCGACATCGCCGAGGGCCAGACGCACCTGCAGCCCCTGCCCTTGCAATTGCTCGGCCAGGCCCAGCAACGCCGGGCTTTCCTGCAAATCATTGAGCACCGCCAGGGCGCCAGGCTCAGCCAGCGCCAGGGCCACTGCACGGCCAATCCCCTGGGCCGCGCCGGTTACCAGATAGGTTTTCATCGACAATCTCCCGCTTCAGGCCATCAGTAAGGGTGCTGTTCCAGCCATTGCGCATACATGGCAATGCCTTCCTGCAACACGTATTGCGGGCAATAACCCAGTTGCTCGGTGGCGGCGCGGATGTCGAAGCGCGCGTTCTCGTCGAGCACGTTCAAGGTGCCCGGGCCGATGCTGAACTGAGCATCCGGATAGAAGCTGCGCACCTGGGCGGCGACGGCGCGGTAGCTGTCCTGCTCGCCGGCGGTGACGTTGAACACCCGCTGGCGCAAGCGTTCTTCCTCGACCTGGGCGGCCAGCACGCAAGCGTGAGCGACATCAATCACATGCACGTACTGGAAGCAGTAGTCGCCGCCCTCCTCTTCGTGCCACGGCTGCTGGTCGATAGCGCTGCGCAGCAGGCTCTTGAGGTAGCACTGCATGAACTGTCCCGGCCCGTAGATCCAGCCCGGACGCAGGGACACCACGCTGACCTGATACAGATCGCTGTAGACCTGGCCGAGTTTTTCGGTGAACACCTTGGTGCAGCCGTAAGGCGTGGTCGGCGCGAGCGGCGCCTGCTCATCGATCAGTTGCATCTCCCGGTTCGGCCCGTAGGCGCACTCGGAACTGAGGTTGACCACCCGCGTGATCCCGCACAGCCGCGCGCACTCGAACACGTGGGTGGTGCCGAGGGCGTTGGTCAATACGGTTTGCAGGGGGATGCGCCGCGAATCCACCGGATGGGAAATCGCCGCCGTATGGATGATCGCGTCGACCGGCCGGCCCTGGCAGCTTTCGATCAGGCTCGCCAGATCCGCCAGATCGCCCTGCACATAGCGGTAGGCGGCGTGTTCGATGGCGCACACCAGGCTGCGGTCATAACCCACCACCTGATGGCCCTGGCGCAACAGCTGATGCACCACTTCCTGGCCAAGAAATCCGTTGGCCCCGGTTACCAGAATATTCATGAGCGATCCTCAATAGGGCTGCAGCGGCAGGCTCAGATCCCCGGCCTGCCAGCGTTGATAGATATCTTCCGGGGTGCAGATCCACGCGTCGTCATAGGCCAGGATCTGCTGGATCAGTTGCTCCAGCATGGCCAGGCGCGAGGCGCGGCCGATCAATTGCGGGTGCATGGTCAGGATGAAATGACTGCCGTAGCGGCGCATGCCTTCCAGCTCCGCCGACCACAGTCGATAGACCTTGTCCGGGTCCTCGATGACGCTGCCCACCGCCGGCTCCGCCGAGTAGGCGAACTGCTCCCAGTCGTCGAGCAGCCAGCTCACCGGCAACTCCAGCAGGCTGTGGTTGGCGCCACCGATGCGGTACGGGCGGTCATCGCCCATCAGGCTGCTGTCACTGTGAAAACCCAGGGCAAGCAGCGACTCGACCACGTCCGGGGTCAGCTCCCACAGTGGCGCGCGGTAATGCCGGACCGGGCGCTGGATGGTCGCTTCGAGCAGGGCCTTGGAGTCCTTGAGGATTTGCAGATTGTGCTCCGGCGTCTGCTCGTCGACCCGCTCGTGGAAGTAGCCGTGGCAACCGATGTCGTGCCCGGCGTCGGCGATGCTGCGCACCACCTCGGGGTCGATTTCGGCGACCCGCGCCGGCACGTAGAACTGTGCGCGGATGCCGTAGCGAGCGAGCAATTCCAGCAGGCGCGGTACGCCGACCCGACGCCCGTAGGCGCCCATCGACAGCAGCGAGAGTCGGCGCCCGGACAGGCTGACCGGCTCCCAGGCGGTTTCCGCGTCGAGGTCGAAGCTCAGGGTCACGGCAAAACGTTTGTGTTCAGGCCATTGAGTCATCGGGCAGGTCCTTTTACGAGCGGCGCTTGATCGAGTCGGCGAGGATGCACAGCAGCTCGAACATCATGGTCGCGCCCACCAGCGAGGTGGCGCCGCCGACGTCGAACGGTGGCGAGACCTCGACCACATCGGCGCCAATCAGGTTCAGGCCCTGCAGGCCACGGATCAGTTGCTGCGCCTGCAAGGTGGTGATGCCACCGATTTCCGGGGTGCCGGTGCCGGGGGCGAAGGCCGGGTCGAGGACATCGACGTCGAAGGTGACGTAGGTCGGCTGGTCGCCGACGATCCGCCGCGCCTCGGCAATGGTCGCGGCTACGCCAATGTCGGCGAACTCTTCCATGTGGATCACGCGAATCCCGCAGTCCCTGGCAAAGTCTTCGTCTTCGGCCGAATAGATCGAGCCGCGAATGCCGATCTGCACCGTGCGCCTGGGGTCCAGCAGGCCCTCTTCGATGGCCCGGCGAAACGGCGTGCCGTGGGTGTAGGGGTTGTCGCCGAAATAGCGGTCATTGGTGTCGGAGTGGGCATCGAAATGCACCATGCCGATCGGCCGGTCGCGGGCAATGGCGCGAAAGATCGGCAGGGTCACCAGGTGATCGCCTCCGACCGACAGCGGCACGGTGCCGACTTCGTGGACCTGGCGGTAGAACGCTTCGATGCGCTTGAGCGAATCCACCAGGTCAATCGGGTTGACCGGCGCGTCGCCGAGGTCGCCGACCCGCACCAGATCGTACGGGGCGATATGGCTGACGTGGTGCACCTTGCGCATCATGCTCGACTGATTGCGCACCTCCCGCGGCCCATGCCGGGCCCCCGCGCGGTTGGTGGTGCCGCCGTCCCAGGGCACGCCAAGCAAGGCGATCTGCACGTCGGCCGGGTCGGTGAACACCGGCAGGCGCATGAAGCTCGGCAGGCCGGCAAAACGTGGGATCAGCGCGGCATCCAAGGGTTGTGGAAAGTCATTGGCCATTAAAGGGACTCCTAGCGGTACACGAATGAATGAATGGAGGGGAAACGGCTCAAGCCTTGGCCACGATGGCCGCGCCAGCCCGGCGCCGGCGTTTGCCCGAGAGGACGATGAGCGCCCCACTGACCAGCGCGGCGGCGCCGAGGTACCAGGCGGTGTAGAGATCTTCCGGGGACACCGGATTGGCACCGGCGGTGTAGCCGATGTAGCCAAGGACCAGCAGCGCCAGCGCCGCCGGGATCGACATCAGGGTGGCGGTGAACGTCTTGTGCTGCTTCCAGGTCATGACCATGAACGCCACGAGCGCGGAGATGTACGACATGACCAGGGTGATGGTGATCACGTCGTAGTACCAGACGATCTTGCTCAGCGGCTTCCACCACAGCAGGCCAATGCCGGCCAGCGACACCAGGCCCAGGGTCAACCACGGCGCCTTGAACCGGTTGACCGCACGCAGCGCCTGCGGCAGATGGCCCTCCTCGCTCATGCGGTACAGGGTCCGCGCCGAGGAGTTGGACGAAATCTGCAGGCCGGCACAGGCCGAGGTGAT
This sequence comes from Pseudomonas sp. F007, assembly GCF_057814275.1. Taxonomy (NCBI): domain Bacteria; kingdom Pseudomonadati; phylum Pseudomonadota; class Gammaproteobacteria; order Pseudomonadales; family Pseudomonadaceae; genus Pseudomonas; species Pseudomonas sp. F007. The sequence goes on from NZ_JBVATA010000004.1 coordinate 12,470, forward strand.
CACCACGAACAACGCGAGCCAGGCCATGGCCGGTGGCAGGTAAACATTGGCCACCGCGGCAATCGGCCCACCGTTGCCGTTCTCGACAATCGCCGCCAACTGCTCCACCGGTACCGCGTACTGCCAGCCAATCGCGGCCAGGCTATAGATGACGAACGCCGAACTGAGCACGATCAACAACGAGCGCTGCACGGTGCGCACCGGCACCCGGGCCTCTTCGATGTAATTGATTGCCGAATCGAAATTCGCCAGCATCCACACGCCGAACAGCACCCCCGGGCCAATCGCCGCGAGACCGCTCGCCCCTTGCAGCGAATACATCGAGGTCAGCGACAGCCCCTCGACCTGTGGCGACAGCAAGCCCATGCAACCGAGGCCGGCCACCACCGCGATCTCGAAGACCAGGAAAGTACTGGCGAGCTTCGCCGTGACCCCGACCCCGCGCACCGACACCGCGAAGAAGGTCATGATCAACAGGGTGCCGATGATTTTCGCGTTGAACTCGCCGGCCAGGGACGGAAACAGTGCCTGGATGTATTCGGAGCCGATCAACGCGCACATCGGCGTCACCGCGATGCAGGCAATGGCATAGGTCCAGCCGAGGATGCAGCCGATGTCCGGGTGCAGGAAGCGCGAGCAGAAGGTAAAGATCCCGCCGGCCGACGGTGCGCGGCGGGTCAGTGCGACCATGCACACCGCCAGTACCAGCATCGGGAAGAAGAACGCGATCAGGATCGCCAGGGGCGCCTGATGGCCGGATATCGAATAGAGGATCGACATCGACGAGGCCGCTACCCAGGCCGGTGCGTTGAAGCCCAGCGCGGAAAAACTGACATCCTTGGTGCTGAGCGTTCCTTTGTTTAGCGCAGTGTCGAGTTCACCGACCACGCCATGACGGTCGTAACCGAACAGTTCGTAGAGTTTCATGTGGGTTCCCAGGCTCGTTTTTTATCGGCAGGTAGCAAACGCTTGTTGTAAGAGCACTTGAGCAACACCCGTAAGGCTTCGGGCATTGACGTCGGGTCACGATAGGGGAAGGGTCGGCGGCGACCAATTACCAAAGGCAAAAGCTGACTTGCGCAAAAGCGCATGGATGGGCAGTGGCGGTGTTGGGGGGGACAGACGGGGGCGGCGACGCTCAGGGTTTGACGAACAACGAGTCTGCTGCCGGCTGATCGGCGGTGGTCGCGGCCAAGCCCCAGTCATTCGGTGCATTCCAATCCTCGCCAAAGACTTCCACCGGATGCATGGTCCGGTCAGCACCGTTGCCGCAGGCAAGGGACTTGGCCGGGCAATAGCGGTCACAGCCCCAGCAGATGCGCTCGGGGTGGTTGGGGTTATCGGGGAAGTGCTTGGCCATGCCGGTCTCCGGTGCGTGAGGGGCGCAGGTTTAATCTAATCCTCTCGCTTGCTGCCGGCCTTGATGCAAATCAAGAATCTCTAGGAGCTGGCTTGTCGGGACGCCGCATCGCAGCGAAGAGGCCTCCAGCCACACCGCAACAACTTCTTCGCTGGCAAGCCAGCTCCTACAAAGTTTTCGGTGACCGCAGAGGTGAGAATCGGTCGCAACCGTCGCTGAATTTTTCAAAACTTGATCACAATCATTATTGTTTACAACAAAGCTTCCTAGACTCGGCTTCCCACCCCAACGTCTCAGGAACTCACCATGCGTACCGCGTTTTCGCTGTCTCTCGCCCTGCTCCTGCTCAGCTCGCTGGCGCAGGCCAAGGAATACCCGATCGGGGCGCCGCAGGTGTGCCCGGGGCTGGAAGTCGGGGCGGTGTATTTGCAGCCGATTGAAATGGAACCGGCGGGGATGATGCGTGCCACCGCCGATTCCGATGTCCACCTGGAAGCCGACATCCGCGCCACCGCCGACAATCGCCAGGGCTTTCAGGAAGGCAGTTTCGTGCCTTACCTCAACGTCTCGTTCAGCCTGAAAAAACAGGGCAGCGATGAACAGATCAAGGGCGATTTCCACGCCATGGTCGCCAACGACGGGCCGCACTACGGTGACAACGTCAAGCTGCTCGGCCCGGGTAAATACCAACTGACCTTCACCCTGCTGCCACCTGGCGGCCATGGCTCGCTGGGCCGTCACACCGACAAGGAAACCGGCGTCGCGCCCTGGTTTGAACGCTGCGAACTGCACTACGAATTCGTCTACGCCGGCATCGGTAAAAAAGGCGGCTATTAAATGAAACGCCTGCGGATCGCCTGGCTGCTGGCCGCCGCCCTGCCGCTGCCGGCGTTGGCCGAATTGCCCAGCTATGAACTGAGCCTGAACGACGGCCACTTCTCCCCCGCCGTGCTCGAAGTGCCGGCGGGGCAGCGCTTCAAGATCGTCCTGAAAAACATCGGCCAAGGCCCGGCCGAATTCGAAAGCACGCCGTTGCGGGTGGAAAAAGTTCTCTCGCCCGGAGTCACCACCTTCGTCGTCATCCATCCCCTCAAACCCGGTCACTACCCCTTCTTCGACGAGTTCAACCCGCAGCTGCCCGAGGGCGGCATCCTCGCCCAGTGAGCCGTTGACCTACGGAGCTTGCATGAATCAATCAATGTTCATCGTCTGGCGCGAAAGCGTCGAGGCGCTGCTGGTCATCGGTATTCTCCAGGCCTGGATCAGCCAGCAGAGCCAAAGCCAGCGGCTGAGTAAATTCCTCTGGAGCGGTGTACTGCTGGGGCTGTTGCTCTCGGGCCTGCTGGCGCTGCTGATCATGTTTGCCGGCGACGCCATGAGCGGCGCGCTGAACGAATGGTTCCAGGCCGGCATGGCGCTTATCGCCAGCCTGTTGATGGTGCAGATGGTCGGCTGGATGCACCGTCACGGCCGCAGCCTCAAGCAGGATCTGCAGCGCCACGCCGACCAACATCTGGCCCGCCAGGGTGGCCTGGGCCTGATGCTGCTCGCACTGCTCGCGGTGAGTCGCGAAGGCAGTGAAACCGTGGTCTTCCTGTATGGCGCTGGCGCCCGATTGCGCGGGCCGGAGCTGGGGCTGTTCGCCGTTGGCGGGCTGTTGGGTCTGGTGCTGTCGGCGCTGACCATTGTCTTGCTGCACAGCAGCCGGCGGCTGATTTCCTGGCGGCGCTTCTTCGCCCTCAGCGAAGCCGTGTTGCTGATGCTCGGCGCGGTATTGCTGGTCAGCGCCAGCGAACGCATCGGCGGTCAGCTGCTGGCCATGGACCTGCCGGAATGGGTCTATGCCAGCGTCGGCGACGCGCTGTGGGACAGCAGCCATTGGCTCAGCGACAGCCATGGCCTCGGCGGCTTCCTCGCTGGATTCGCCGGCTACCGGGCGACTCCCAGTGCCATGACCCTGGTGGTGTGGCTGGGTTACTGGCTGCTGATCGCCGGCTGGCTGCGCCAACGCCGCGAGGAGCCGCTGCCATGCCTGGGCTGAGTGCACACAATCGCTGGCTGCAACGCCTGGGCGACGGCATGCGCCGGCACGCGCGAGTGATTCGTGGTTTGCAATGGCTGGTGGTGCTGTTCTACGCCGTGCTGTTGTTGATCCCGGCGATGCTGCCGCTGCCCGACAGCCAGGCGCGGATCCTCGATAACCTGACCCTGCTCGCGCAGTTTCTGTTCTGGGGCATCTGGTGGCCGTTCGTGCTGCTGTCGATTGTGCTGTTCGGCCGGCTCTGGTGCGGGGTGTTGTGCCCCGAAGGCTCACTCAGCGAGTGGGCCAGCCAGCATGGCAAAGGCCTGCGGGTGCCGCGCTGGTTGCGCTGGGGCGGCTGGCCGACGTTGGCGTTCTGCCTGACCACCCTCTATGGCCAACTGATCAGCGTCTACGACTACGCCCAGGCGGCGCTGCTGATTCTCGGCGGATCGACCGTGGCGGCGGTGCTGGTGGGGTTCCTGTTCGCCCGCGGCAAACGCATCTGGTGCCGCTACCTGTGCCCGGTCAGCGGCGTGTTCGGCCTGCTGGCACGGTTGGCGCCGGTGCATTTTCGGGTCGATGAACAGCGCTGGCTGGAAAACTCCGCAGCACACCTGCCGCCACCCAATTGCGCGCCGCTGCTGGATATCCGGCGCATGCGCGGCGCCAGCGATTGCCACGCCTGCGGACGCTGCAGCGGGCAACGCGGGGCGGTGCAATTGATCGCCCGTTCGAGCAATCAGGAAATCGTCCAGGCCACCGCACAGAACCTTTCACCCTGGGACGCGCGCCTGCTGCTGTTCGGGGTGATCGGACTGGCCATGGGCGCCTTCCAGTGGACGGTCAGCCCGTGGTTCATCACCCTCAAACAGACCCTCGCGCAGTGGCTGGTGGAGCACGACCAACTCTGGGCCCTGGCCGATAACGCGCCCTGGTGGCTGCTCACTCACTACCCGCAACTCAACGACAGTTTCAGTTGGCTCGACGGCTTCAGCATCGTCGCCTACCTGGGGCTGAGTTCACTGCTGCTCGGCGGCGCGCTCATGCTGGTGCTGCGTTTGGCGGCACGATTGGCGGGAGATCGAACACTCTATTGGCCGCTGGCCCTGACCCTCACACCCCTGGGCGGTGCCGGACTGTTTCTCGGTCTGTCGGCGACCACGGTGAAGTTGCTGCGCTACGAAGGGTTGATCCTGGACTGGGTGCAGCCCGCCCGAGCGGCGTTGCTGCTGGCGGCAATGGCCTGGAGTCTGCTGCTGGGCTGGCAACGCCTGAACAGCGCGCGTCTGTCTTTGCAACGGCAACTCGCGGCCAGCGCCTGTCTGCTGCTGGCCGTTGGTATGATCGGTGTGGGTTGGTGGCTGCAGTTCTGGGGCTGGGCCTGAATCGCCCTGCCCCATCATCCGCGCAAGACAAACACCGGGAACAACTCACGCAGCGCCTGCCACAGCTCCGGCAGCGCTGCTCCATGGGCCGAAAGGCTTGGCAGCAACGGATCGAACATCTGCTCGGTGCGCACCAGTTGCACCGCGTAGCGCTTGACCCCGCGCTCGCTCAAACGCCGAGCCAGGGTCAGCAGCCGCGGCGGATCGATCAGGTGCCAGTGCACGGTGGTGCGACACTCATAGTCGACCCCGCTGGCCAGCAGATAATCGAGGCTGCACCAGTTGGCCGCGCCGCTGCCGCCGACCCGGGTGATCAGCCGGGTATCTTCGGGCAACGCCTTGACGTCGAAGCCCACCCAATCCGCCCCCTCCACCGCCTTGGCAAACGCCTGCGGCTTGATCCCGGCGCTGTGCAGGCCGATGCGAAAACCCATCTCCCGCACTTCATCCATGGCGCCCCGCAGGCCGTGCTGCAAGGTCGGCTCGCCACCACTGAACACCACCGCATCGAGCAGATCCTGACGGCGCTGCAGAAACGCCAGAACCCGCAGCCAATCCACTTCCTCGGTACCCCGAGGCGGGATCAGTTGCGGGTTATGGCAGTACCGGCAACGCCAGGCGCACCCCTGGCAAAACAGCACACAGGCGAGCAGCCCCGGATAGTCGATGGTGGTCAGGGGCAGCATGCCCCCGACCCTGAGCATTCGGCTCATTGGCGCCCGGCCAGCGCCGCGCTTTCAGTGAAATGTACGCGCTCGCGGTGTTCCGATTGCTTGCCCGGGTTGAAGGCCGAGACCGGACGGTGATAGCCCATCACCCGGGTCCAGACTTCACAGCGTTGACGTTGCGCCTGGGGCAGTGTGGTCGATGCAGTCATGGTGTAGCTCCTTGCGTTTGAGTGAATTGAAATCAGTGAACGCTGGCGGTTTTCTGCGCCTGCAACAGCAGGGCTTCGTCGCATTTCGGGCAGAACTCGTGCTCGCCGGCGAGGTAGCCGTGGACCGGGCAGATAGAGAAGGTCGGGGTCACCGTCAGGTACGGCAGACGGAAGCGCCCGAGGGCCTTGCGCACCAGTTGCTTGCAGGCCTGGGTCGAGGAAATCCGCTCGGCCATGTACAGGTGCAGGACGGTGCCGCCGGTGTATTTGCACTGCAGTTCGTCCTGCAGTTCCAGGGCCTCGAACGGGTCCTGGGTGTAGCCAACCGGCAACTGCGAAGAGTTGGTGTAGTACGGCGCCTCGCGGCAGCCGGCCTGGAGAATGTCCGGGTAGCGCTTCAGATCTTCCTTGGCGAAACGGTAGGTTGTGCCCTCGGCCGGGGTGGCTTCGAGGTTGTAGAGGTGGCCGGTTTCCTCCTGGAAACGCACGAGGGTCGCGCGCACATGGTCCAGCAACTGCACGGCGAATTGCCGGCCTTGCTCGGTGTGCATGCCCTCCTCGTCGCCGCTGAAATTGCGCAGCATTTCATGCAGGCCGTTGAGGCCGATGGTCGAGAAGTGATTGCGCAGCGTGCCCAGGTAACGCTTGGTGTAGGGGTACAGGCCGGCGTCCATGTGGTGCTGGATCACCTTGCGCTTGACCTCCAGGCTCTCCATCGCCAGCGCCATCAGCTCATCCAGGCGCTGCAGCAGACCGCTGCTGTCGCCCTTGAACAGATAGCCCAGGAGCGCACAGTTGATCGTCACCACCCCCAGCGAACCGGTCTGTTCCGCCGAGCCGAACAGCCCGCCACCGCGCTTGAGCAATTCGCGCACATCCAGCTGCAGGCGGCAGCACATCGAGCGCACCTGGTTGGGCTGCATGTCCGAGTTGAGGAAGTTCTGGAAGTACGGCAGGCCATAGCGCGCGGTCATTTCGAACAGGCGGTCGGCGTTTTCGCTGTCCCACGGGAAGTCGTGGGTGATGTTGTAGGTCGGGATCGGAAAGGTGAACACCCGGCCCTTGGCATCGCCGGCCTGCATCACTTCGATGTAGGCACGGTTGAGCAGGTCCATTTCGACTTGCAGCTCGCCATAGGCAAAGGGCATTTCTTCACCGCCGATTACCGGGATCTGTTCGCGCAGATCCTGGGGGCAGACCCAGTCGAAGGTCAGGTTGGTGAAGGGTGTCTGGGTGCCCCAGCGCGAGGGCACGTTGAGGTTGTAGATGAACTCCTGGATGGCCTGGCGCACTTCGTCATAGGGCAACTGATCCTTGCGTACATAGGGCGCCAGGTATGTGTCGAATGAGCTGAAGGCCTGGGCCCCGGCCCATTCGTTTTGCAGGGTGCCGAGGAAGTTGACCATCTGCCCCAGGGCGCTGCTCAGGTGCTTTGGCGGACCGGCCTCGACCCGTCCCGGCACGCCGTTGAGGCCTTCGTGCAACAGGGTGCGCAGCGACCAGCCGGCGCAGTAGCCGGCGAGCATGTCGAGGTCGTGCACATGCAGATCCGCCTCGCGGTGGGCCTGGCCGATGGCCTCGCTGTAGACCTCGTCGAGCCAATAATTGGCGGTGACCTTGCCCGAGACATTGAGCACCAGGCCGCCGAGGGAATAACCCTGGTTGGCGTTGGCCTGGACCCGCCAGTCTTCGCGGTCGAGGTACTCGTTCATCGAGGTCGCGACCTCGACCATGGTCCGCCGATCGCGGCGCATGCGCCCGTGTTGTTCGCGGTAGACGATGTAGGCACGCAGCGCGTTGAAGTAACCGGCGTCCATCAGCACCCGCTCGACCCGGTCCTGGACCTGTTCGACATGCAGCCGGCTCATACCCTCCAGGCGCGCCAGCACCGCCAGCAGCAAGCCCTCGACTTCCACCTCGGTGTAGTCGCCGGTGGCCTTGCCGGCGGCGATCAACGCCTGGCGGATCTTGTCGGCATCAAAGGCAACCACGTCGCCATTGCGCTTGTGCAAACGGTTGCATCCGGTTGAGATCAACGTACTGTGCATTCAGCCCCCAAACACTACATATAGGTTTTTAATCTTTTAAAAACACAACATGCGGTGCAGGGTACGGAGAAAGCGCGGGGTTGGAATTGATGGATGTCAAGATTGGGTGGGGGAAGTCTTGCTAAATTCTGCAGCCACCGTAGATACCCTGTAGGAGCTGGCTTGCCGGCGATGGCTATTTGTCGGTGTACATATCCATTCCTGCGATAACGGCCACCTATGGTTTCGCTCTTACAGCGAGTCCCTTTGGCAAACGCCGGAATGCCGGCCCAGCCCAAAGGAACCAAAGGTCTTTGCCCCAACATCCGGCCCCCTCGCCTAGGCTCGGCGTACCTTCGCTCTGGCATCCATCCGCGGGTCATCGCCTCCGGTTGGCTTCGCTGGCACCTCCTCTCGATGACTGCGGCTACGCCGCAGCGCGCTACGCGCTCCCCTCGGATGAATGCCTCCACTCAGCCTTCTGTAACGGGGCCGGTCAATCAAGATCACAAGCAACCGAGGCGGCCTATCGGCCGGCCTGACGGGGGACGCAGTTCACCCCCCTGTAGGAGCTGGCTTGCCAGCGAAGATAGTCAACGATGACGCAGCTGTCCTGGTTGTACGCGGCGGCCACAGATTTTTCGCTGGCAAGCCAGCTCCTACAGAAATTTGCGGTGGATGCATATCTTGCGAACGACCAGGACATTGTAGGAGCGAGCCTGCTGGCGATGGTCGTCAACGATGACGCAGCTGTCCTGGATGTACGCGGCGGCCACAGATTTTTCGCTGGCAAGCCAGCTCCTACAGAAATTTGCGGTGGATGCATATCTTGCGAACGACCAGGGCATTGTAGGAGCCAGCCTGCTGGCGATGGTCGTTAACGATGACGCAGCTGTCCTGAATGTACGCGGCGGCCACAGATTTTTCGCTGGCAAGCCAGCTCCTACAGAAATTTGCGGTAGATGCATATCTTGCGAACGACCAGGACATTGTAGGAGCCAGCCTGCTGGCGATGGTCGTTAACGATGACGCAGCTGTCCTGAATGTACGAGGCGGTCTCAGGTTCCTCGCGAGCAGGCTCGCTCCTACAGGGGGGGATACGACACCCAGAAAAACCAGGTCGGCCGGTAGGCCGCCTCGTTGGCCGTGACCACTCAACAGGCCGAACGTTAGCTCGCCTGCCGCTTTTGATCTTGATTCACCGGCCCCGTCGGAAGGCTGAGTGGAGGTATTCATCCGGGGGGAGCGCGGTGCGCGCTGCGGCGCAGCCGCAGTCATCGAGAGGAGGTGCCAGCGAAGCCAACCGGAGGCGATGACCCACGGATGGAGACCGGAGCGAAGGTACCCCGAGCCTAAGCGAGGGGCCGGACGTTGGGGCAAGCGTTTTTTGCTTATTTTTTTGCTGGGCCGGCACACCGGCGTTTGAAAAAAGTGAGTCGCCGTCAGGCGAAACCATAGGTGGCCGTTACTGCAGGAATGGATATGTACACCGGGAAAACGCCTTCGCTGGCAAGCCAGCTCCTACACTCACCCCCCACTCATATTCATGAACCGCACCACCTGCACCTCCCCCTGCGGGTTGAAATCATGCCGCAGCGGCTTACCACGCAAGGCCTTATGGATCGCCTTGATCACCGGCTGATCATCCAGCGGATAGCGCCGCAACAGCCCACGCAAGTCGAGGGCATTATCCTGGCCGAGGCACAGCAGCAACTTGCCTTCGACCGTCATCCGCACCCGATTGCAGCTGGCGCAGAAGTTGTGGCTGTTGGGTGAGATGAAGCCAATGCGAGTCTCGGGGTGTTGTGCCAGGCGCACGTAGCGCGCCGGGCCGCCGCTGTTTTCGGTGCTGTCGAGCAGGCTGTGACGGGTGGCGATCAGCGCCCGGACTTCGTCGCTGGAACAGAAGGATTCGCCCCGGGAACGACCTACATCGCCCAAGGGCATCTCCTCGATAAAGCTGATATCGATGCCCTGGTCGATGGCGTACTGCACCAGCGCCGGCACTTCATCGAAGTTGCGGCCCTTCATCACCACACAGTTGAGCTTGATCCGCTCGAACCCGGCCTCCCGCGCCGCTTCGATGCCGCAGAGCACCTGGGCCAGATCACCGTTGCGGGTGATCGCGCGAAATTTCTCCGGATCGAGACTGTCGAGGCTGATGTTCATGCGCTTGACCCCGGCCTGCGCCAGGGGCCGCGCCAGGCGCCCCAGTTGCGAGCCGTTGCTGGTCATCACCAGTTCGCGCAGGCCCGGCAAGGCTGCGATGTTGCGACACAGGTCGACGATGCCCGGACGGATCAGCGGCTCGCCGCCGGTGAGGCGGATCTTGCGCACGCCCATGCCGACAAACAGCGCCGCCAGGCGCTGCAACTCTTCCAGGGTGAGCACCTGCTGACGGGGCAGGAAGGTCATGTTTTTCGCCATGCAATACACACAGCGAAAATCACAACGATCCGTCACCGACATCCGCAGATAATCGATTTGCCGCCCAATTCCATCCAGCATCACAGCGTCCATCACAGCTCCCGGTTTTCTTACTGCACCAGCGGTGAGTCGGCGCCCTGCAGGCGAATGCCGCGAATATCGGCCGCGCCAATCAGGGTTTGCAGGTACTGCACCAGGGCTTTTTGCCAGACGCCCTGCTGCAACTGCGTACGGATCGCCGTCGCCACCGCTTCATACGGCAACGGCTGGCCGTCGATGCGCTGGTCGACACTGATCACGTGCCAGCCATAACGACTTTCCAGCGGTTTGGCCGCCAGCCCTGCCTGCAAGGTAAACAGCTGACGCTCCAGCTCGGGCACGGTCTGGCCCTTGCTGATCTGCCCCAGCGAGCCGCCCTGGGCCTTCGACGGACAGGCCGAATACTGCTCGGCCAGCTCGGCGAAGCTGCCGGGGAAATCCGCCAGCCGTTGCAGCAGCACTTCCGCCTGATCGTGGGCCATGCCCCGCGCCTCGGCATCATCCGGCGCGCATTCGAGCAGGATGTGTCGCACCGCCAGCAACGGTGCGCTATGGAAACGCGCACGGTTGTTTTCGAAGAAGCGCAGGCAGGTTGGCTCGTCGCATTCCGGCACTTGCACTTCACGTTCAAGCAGCAAGCGGGTCGCCGCCTCCTCCTCGTTCTCGCCAGCGCCAATCTCCAGGGCCAAGCCGAGCTCGGCCACCCGCTGCTGCAACAGCTCGCGGATCACCAGCGCGCTGGCGGCCTGGTACACCGCCTCCTCGCGGCTGTCGGCCGGGTGATATTGCAGCTCCTGGGCCATGGCCTCGGGGCTGATCGCCACCTCGTTGACGCTGATGATCGGCCATTCCTGCTCACTGCTGGCGATCAACTGGGCGGGTGCCTCGGGTTCGACCGCCAAGGCTTCGAACTGCGCCGCAACCACCGGCTCAACGACCGGTGCAAGCGCCTCGGCCTTGGCCGAAGAACCGCAACCACCGCTGCCGCCGTTACCGCCGCCACATCCACATCCACCTGACATGATGTTCTCCTCAGAATTTCTGCCGAACGATTTGATAACGACGTCCCAGGTACCAGATCGGCGCGCTGACGATGTGCACCAAGCGGGTGAACGGGAACAGCACGAACAGGGTCAAGCCGAGAAACACGTGGAGCTTGTAGACCAGGCCGACCTCGGCGATCGATTGCGCCGCCTCGATCGGCCGCAGCAGCACCACGTTCTGCGCCCAGTCGGCAAGCATCACCATCACCGAACCGTCCATGTGCGAGGTGGAGGCGACGATGGTCAGCAGGCCGAGCACCAACTGCGCCAGCAGCACCAGCAGGATCAGGATGTCCGAGGTGCTGGACGTGGCCCGTACCCGTGGGTCGCTGAGACGGCGGTTGACCAGCATCAGCAAGCCGATCAGGCACAGCAGGCCGAAGAAACCGCCGGACACCATCGCCAGCAACTGCTTGTGCTCGGTGCTGATCACGTGGTGATAGACCGAGGCCGGGGTCAGCAGGCCGACAAAGTGCCCGGCCAGCACGAACAGCACGCCGATGTGGAAGAAGTTGCTTGCCACACGCATCCCGCGACCGCTGAGCATCTGGCTGGAACCGGCCTTCCAGGTGTACTGCGACAGGTCGAACCGGGCCCAGCTGCCGATCAGGCAAATCGCCAGGGCGACATAGGGATAGATCCCGAACGCCAACAGATTCCACTTAGACATTGCGTGCCTCCTTGGCCGGCGCGGCGGCCAGCCCTTCATGCTGAAAATCCACCCAGTGCAACGGCACCGCGCTTTCTTCCCGGGCCTTGCCCGGGGCGCTTGGCAGCGAACTGCAACGGTCCTGCTGCTCGGCCTTGAGGAAATCCACGGCCTCCTCTTCCCAGATCTTGTCGAGGGCTTCGAGGGAGTCGTCGCGCACCTCGGCGGCCACTTGCTCGCGCAAATCGGCCACTGCCTGATGGGGCTCGGCACCGGCAATCTGCAGGAGCGCGCGGAAGCAGCTGGCGTAGGCGCTTTCACGCTCCTCCAGACGCGCCGCGAGCAAGGCCAGCAAGTGCGAAATGTCCGCCAGGCCCTCGCGGGCATCGAGGTCGTCGCAGGTCGAGAGGTACTCCAGGTACAGCGGGATGTAGTCCGGCAGCTCCTTGACGCCGATGGCAAAACCGGCGGCGTCGTACTGGGCCATCATGTCGACCATGGCCTGGCCACGGTCGCGGGACTCACCGTGCACGTGTTCGAACAGCAGCAACGACAGCGCGCGGCCACGGCCGAACAGCGCACCGTAGTGCTCCTGGCCATCCATCAGGTCGTTGCCGCAGATCAGCTCGAGCAACTCGAACAACGCACCGCGCTGTTTCGGGCTGATTTCCCGCGACTGCAGAATCGCCTGCTCCAGTTCGTCGCGGCCAGTGACCAGGTGTTCGGTCGGGTAATCGAGCAACAGCGAAATCACTTTAAGAATTTGCATGCTCAGTCCTCCCACAACTGTACGGTTTTCAGAACGTCGCGGCGGTTGGCTTTCTTCGCCCCGAACATGTTGGTGTCGGAGGCGCCGCTGCAACCACTGCCGAAGCTGAAGCCACAACCGGAGCGTTCGGCGAAGGCATCGCTCATGGCGTCTTCACGGTGGGCACTCGGCACCACGAAGCGGTCTTCGTAGTTGGCGATGGCCAGGTAGCGGTACATCTCCTCGACCTGTTCCACGCTCAAGCCGACATCCTTGAGCACTTGCAGGTCCTGCAGGCCATCGACCTGCTCGGAGCGTTTGTAGGCACGCATCGCCAGCAGGCGTTTCAGCGCGCGCTTGACCGGTTTTTCATCGCCGGCGGTCAGCAGGTTGGCCAGGTAGCGCAGCGGAATCCGCAGGCTGTCGACGTCCGGGATCACCCCGTTCATGCCGACGGTGCCGGCCTCGGCAGCGTTCTGGATCGGCGACAGTGGCGGCACGTACCAGACCATTGGCAAGGTGCGGTATTCCGGGTGCAGCGGCAGTGCGAGTTTCCAGTCGACGGCCATTTTGTACACCGGCGAACGCTGGGCGGAGTCGATGACCGACTGCGGTACGCCGTCTTTCAGGGCCTGGCGAATCACCGCTGGGTCGTTCGGGTCGAGGAAGATCTCCAGTTGCTTCTCATAGAGATCGTGCTCGTTGGCCGTGCTCGCCACTTCGCTGATGCGGTCGGCGTCGTAGAGCAATACGCCGAGGTAGCGAATACGTCCGACGCAGGTTTCCGAGCAGACGGTGGGCATGCCGGCTTCGATCCGTGGGTAGCAGAAGATGCACTTCTCGGATTTGCCGCTCTTCCAGTTGAAGTAGATCTTCTTGTACGGGCAGCCGCTGATGCACATCCGCCAGCCGCGGCATTTCTCCTGGTCGATCAGGACAATGCCGTCCTCTTCACGCTTGTAGATCGCGCCGCTCGGGCAGGACGCCGCGCACGCCGGGTTGAGGCAGTGCTCGCAGAGGCGTGGCAGGTACATCATGAAAGTGTTTTCGTACTCGCCGTAAATGTCCGCCTGGATCTTGTCGAAGTTCTTGTCCTTGCGACGCTTGGCGAACTCGGTGCCGAGGATTTCTTCCCAGTTCGGGCCCCACTCGATCTTCTGCATGCGCTTGCCGGAGATCACCGAACGTGGCCGCGCGGTCGGCTGGTGCTCGCCCAGCGGTGCGGTGTGCAGGTGCTGGTAGTCGAAGTCGAACGGCTCATAGTAGTCGTCGATGCTTGGCAGGTCGGGGTTGGCGAAGATGTTCGCCAGCACCCGGAACTTGCCGCCGATGCGCGGGTTTATGCTGCCGTTGGCATTGCGCACCCAACCGCCCTTCCACTTGTCCTGGTTTTCCCATTCTTTCGGGTAACCGATGCCGGGCTTGCTTTCAACGTTGTTGAACCAGGCGTATTCCATGCCTTCGCGGCTGGTCCAGACGTTTTTGCAGGTGATCGAGCAGGTGTGGCAGCCGATGCATTTGTCCAGGTTCAGGACCATGCCGATTTGTGAGCGAATCTTCATCTCAGTTCTCCTCGATATCGGTCGGCAACGGACGCGGCAGGTCATCGCCGGTTGAGCCATCGAGCCAGTCGATTTTCGACATTTTGCGCACTACGACGAACTCGTCGCGGTTGCAGCCGACGGTGCCGTAGTAGTTGAAACCGTAGGCCTGCTGGGCATAGCCGCCGATCATGTGGGTCGGCTTGAGCACCACGCGGGTCACCGAGTTGTGGTGGCCGCCACGGGTCTTGGTGGTCTCCGAGCCCGGCACGTTCACGATCCGCTCCTGGGCGTGGTACATCATCACCATGCCGTCCTTGACCCGCTGGCTGACCACCGCCCGGGCGGTCAGTGCGCCGTTGGCGTTGAAGCATTCGATCCAGTCGTTGTCCTCGATGTTGGCGCGCTTGGCGTCGTTCTCCGAGAGCCAGACAATCGGTCCGCCACGGCTCAGGGTGAGCATCAGCAGGTTGTCGCTGTAGGTGCTGTGGATGCCCCATTTCTGGTGCGGGGTGATCCAGTTCAGGACGATTTCGGTCTCGCCATTGCTGCGCTTGCCTTTGACGCCCTCGATGGTCCGGGTGTTGACCGGTGGCCGGTAGCTCATCAATTGCTCGCCGAAGGCCTGCATCCACGGGTGATCCTGGTAGAACTGCTGGCGGCCGGTGATGGTGCGCCACGGGATGTTCTCGTGAACGTTGGTGTAGCCGGCGTTGTAGCTGACGTGATCATCTTCGAGCCCCGACCAGGTCGGGCTGGAGATGATCTTGCGCGGCTGCGCCTGGATATCGCGGAAGCGAATCGCCTCGTGGGCCTTGGACAGCGCCAGGTGGCTGTGGTCGATGCCGGTGAATTCCGACAGTGCTGCCCACGCCTTGACTGCAACCTGACCGTTGGTTTCCGGGGCCAGGGAGAGAATCACTTCGGCGGCGTCGATGGCGCTGTCGATTTTTGGCCGACCCTTGCTGATCCCGGCGGCGGTTTCGTGGTGGTTGAGTTCGCCGAGGAATTTCACTTCATCCTCGGTGTTCCAGTTGATGCCCTTGCCGCCGTTGCCTTGTTTCTCAAGGATCGGGCCGAGCGAGGTGAACTGCTTGTAGATGTTCGGGTAGTCGCGCTCGACCACTTGCAGGTTCGGTGCGTTCTTGCCCGGTTGCGGGGCCACACCGGCGCTTTTCCAGTCGGTGCCGCCGAACGGTTGCGCCAGTTCGCCGACGCTGTCGTGCATCAGCGGAACGGTGAGCAGGTCTTTCTCGACACCCAGGTGCCCCTCGGACATGGCCGAGAAAGCCTTGGCGATGCCTTTGTAGATTTCCCAGTCGGAACGCGATTCCCACGCCGGGTCGATGGCCGCCGACAGCGGGTGGATGAACGGGTGCATGTCCGAGGTGTTCATGTCGTCCTTTTCGTACCAGGTGGCGGTCGGCAGGACGATGTCGGAGTACATGCAGGTCGAGGACATGCGGAAGTCCAGGGTGGTGACCAGGTCGAGCTTGCCGATGGCGCCTTCGTCGACCCATTCGGCCTCTTGCGGCTTGCAGTCGCCGGTCTTGCCGAGGTCTTCGTTCATCACCCCGTTCTTGGTGCCGAGCAGGTACTTGAGCATGTACTCGTGGCCCTTGCCCGAAGAACCCAGCAGGTTGGAACGCCAGATGAACATGTTGCGCGGGAAGTTCACCGGGCTGTCCGGCTGTTCGCAGGCGAAACGCAGCGAGCCGTCCTGCAGCGCCTTGACCACATAGTCCTTGGGCTCCATGCCGGCCGCCGTTGCGTCGCGGCAGATGTGCAGCGGGTTGGTGTTGAGTTGCGGCGCACTCGGCAACCAGCCGGCGCGTTCGGCGCGGATGTTGTAGTCCAGGGCGTGCTCGGGGAACTGCGACTTGTCGGCCAACGGCGAGAGAACATCGTGCATGTTCATTTTCTCGTGGCGCCATTGCGAGCTGTGGGCATAGAAGAAGCTGGTGCCGTTCATTTGCCGGGAAGGACGGTTCCAGTCCAGGCCGAACGCCAGCGGCAGCCAGCCGCACTGCGGACGCAGCTTTTCCTGGCCAACGTAGTGCGCCCAGCCGCCACCGGTCTGGCCGACGCAACCGCAGAGCATGAGCATGTTGATCAGCCCGCGGTAGTTCATGTCCATGTGGTACCAGTGGTTCATCGCCGCGCCGACGATGATCATCGAGCGACCACGGGTCTTGTCGGCGTTGTCGGCGAACTCACGGGCAATCTGGATGGCTTTTTCACGGCTGACGCCGGTGATTTTTTCCTGCCAGGCCGGGGTGCCGGGCACCGAGGCGTCGTTGTAGTCCTTGGCAACGTTGGCGCCACCCAGGCCACGGTCGATCGCCAGGTTGGCGGCGGACAGGTCGAACACAGTCGCCACCTTGGCCACGCTGCCATCGGCCAGGGTCAGGCTGTGCACCGGCACCCGGCGAAATTGCACGGCATCGCCGGCGACGTGCTGGAAGTAATCGTGGGCTTCGCCGGCGAAATACGGGAAGGCCACTTCGGCGACGTCTTCACCGATCAGGCTGAGCTTGAGGTCGATCTCGCGGCCTTCGCCGCCTTCACGGGGCAGGATGTTCCACTTGCCCTTCTCGCCCCAGCGATAACCGATCGAACCTTGCGGCGACACCAGTTCGCCGTAGGCATCGAGGGCGATGGTTTTCCATTCCGGGTTGTTGTCCTGGCCAAGGTTGTCGGTCAGGTCGCTGGCGCGCAGGAAGCGGTCCGGCTGGTAGCCGGCATCGCCCATTGGCTTGAGCAGCACCAGCACCGGCAAGTCGGTGTAGCGCTTGGCGTAGTCGGTGAAATAGGCGCTCGGCTTGTCGAGGTGGAATTCCTTGAAGATCACATGGTTGAAGGCCTGGGCCAGTGCGGCGTCGGTGCCCTGTTTCGGGTTGAGCCAGAGGTCGGTGAGCTTGGCGACTTCCGAGTAGTCCGGGGTGATCGATACCGTCTTGGTGCCCTTGTAGCGGACTTCGGTGAAGAAGTGCGCGTCCGGGGTCCGGGTCTGCGGGACGTTGGAGCCCCAGGCAATGATGTAGTTGGAGTTGTACCAGTCGGCCGATTCCGGCACGTCGGTCTGCTCGCCCCAGACCATCGGCGAGGCCGGTGGCAGGTCGCAGTACCAGTCGTAGAAGCTCAGGCAGGCGCCGCCGATCAGCGACAGGTAACGGGCGCCGGCGGCGTAGCTGACCATCGACATGGCCGGGATCGGCGAGAAGCCGACGATGCGGTCCGGGCCATACTGCTTGATGGTGTAGACGTTGGACGCGGCGATGATTTCGTTGGCTTCGTCCCAGCTCGAACGGATGAAACCACCCATGCCGCGCTTGCTTTTATACGAGTCGGCCTTGGCCTTGTTCTCGACAATGCTCGCCCAGGCCTCGACCGGCGCCAGAGTACGGCGGGCTTCGCGCCACAATTTGAGCAGCGGCTTGCGGATTTTCGGGTACTTGAGGCGGTTGGCGCTGTAGATGTACCAGCTATAGCTGGCGCCACGCGGGCAGCCACGGGGCTCGTGGTTGGGCAGGTCGTTGCGGGTGCGCGGGTAGTCGGTCTGCTGGGTTTCCCAGGTGATCAGGCCGTTCTTCACGTAGATTTTCCACGAGCACGAACCGGTGCAGTTCACCCCGTGTGTGGAGCGCACGATCTTGTCGTACTGCCAGCGCGAACGGTAGACGTTCTCCCAGTCGCGGGACTCTTTGCGAGTCTCGCCATGGCCTTCGGAAAACTCGTTTTGCTTGCGGTTGAAAAACCGCAGTTGATCCAGTAAATGACTCACGGTGTAGTCCTCTCAGGCTTGCTGCGGGGTTCTGCGCCCCGCCCACGCAATGGTTGGATTCAGGTCGTCTCAGCAGGGTGTCGCGGCGCCTTTGCGCGCGTACCACCACCAGGTCACGAGGATGCAGCTCAGGTAAAAGCCGACGAACATGTAGAAGGCCATCGCCGGGCTGCCGGTCAGCGCCATCGACGAGCCGAAGGTCTTGGGAATGAAGAACGCACCGAAGGCACCCATGGCCGAACTGAAACCGAGCACGGCGGCCGATTCTTTACCGGCATCCTTCAGCGCCTGTTCGCGCACCGCGGCGGATTTGCCGGCGGCGGCTTTTTCATGCTGGCTGCGGAAGATCACCGGGATCATGCGGAAGGTGGAGCCGTTGCCTATGCCGGTGGTGATGAACAGCAGCATGAACATGCCGAGGAAGCCGTAGAAGTTGCCGCCCTTGCCGTCCTGCGGCAGGAAGTGCATGACCGCGAAGACCATCACGATCATCGCCACGAAGTTCCACAGGGTCACTCGCGCACCACCGAGCTTGTCCGCCAGCCAGCCGCCCAATGGGCGTACCAGGGCGCCCACCAGTGGGCCGAGGAAGGCGAATTTCAGGGCGATGACGTCCGGAAACGAGGTCTTGATCAGCATCGGGAAGGCAGCAGAGAAGCCGATGAACGAGCCGAAGGTCGCCAGGTACAGCCAGCACATCAGCCAGTTATGCTTGCGCTTGAAGATCACCGCCTGCTCGCTGAACGAGGCACGGGCGCTGGACAGGTCATTCATGCCGAACCAGGCCAGCAGGGTCACCAGGATGATGAACGGGACCCAGATGAAGCCGGCGTTCTGCAGCCAGAGTTGAGTGCCGTCCGGCAGCACCTGGGCATTGCCACCGAGGAAGCCGAACACGCCGAAGGTGATCACCAGCGGCACGCAGAACTGCATCACCGAGACCCCGAGGTTGCCCAGGCCGGCGTTCAACCCGAGCGCCGTGCCCTGCTGCGACTTCGGATAGAAGAAGCTGATGTTGGACATGCTCGAGGCAAAGTTGCCGCCGCCGAAACCGCAGAGCAAGGCGATGATCACGAACACGCTGTAGGAGGTGCTGGTGTCCTGCACCGCGAAGCCCATCCAGATCGACGGGATCAACAGCGATGCGGTGCTCAGGGCGGTCCAGCGGCGGCCACCGAAGATCGGCACCATGAACGAGTAGAACACTCGCAAGGTGGCGCCGGACAACCCCGGCAGCGCTGCCAGCCAGAACAACTGGTCGGTGCTGAAGCTGAAACCGATGGCGTTCAGGCGCACGATCACCGTGCTCCAGACCATCCACACGGCGAAGGCCAACAGCAGCGCCGGGATCGAAATCCACAGGTTACGGGTGGCGGTCTGTTTGCCGCTTTTGCCCCAGAACGCTGGGTCCTCGGGGCGCCAGTCATGAATGACCGGGCCTTTGTCAGGCTTTTGCAGAACGGACATGGTTGTCTCCTTGGGCAATGCTGGAATTCGGGGCCGACGCTTTACCGAGCAGCGGGCTTTTGCGCACTTCGCTGAGGTACATCCAGATCAGGGACACCCAGACCACGCCGTACAGCAACATGAAGCAGGACGAGCGCACGCCGGTGAGGTCGACCAGGGCGCCGAACATGATCGGCAGCACGAACCCGCCAAGGCCGCCGGCCAGGCCGACGATGCCGGACACTGCGCCCATGTTGGTCGGGTAGTCGTTGGCGATGTATTTGAAGACCGAGGCCTTGCCGAACGCGAAGGCGATGCCCATGACGAACAGCAGCACGGTGAACAGCACGGGGTTGAGGCCGATGTGGAAATCCACCGGGCCATTGATGGTCTGCACTTGCAGTTGGGTCTGTGGGTAGGAGAGCAGGAACAGGCAGATCCAGCTGACCCACAGCACCCACCAGGTCACGCTCTGCGCGCCCCAGCGATCCGACATCCAGCCACCCACCGCGCGCAGCACGCCGCCGGGCAAGGAGAAACAGGCCGCCAGCAGCGCCGCGCTCTGCAGGCTGAAGCCGTATTCCTGGACGTAGTACTTGGTCATCCACAACGCCAGGGCGACATAGCCACCGAAGACAATCGAGTAGTACTGGCAGTAGCGCCACACCGCCGGATCCTTGAGCGAGCTCAACTGCTCACGCAGGCTGGCGCCCGAGGCGCTGCGGTGGGCCTTGTTGTCGGCGGTGAGGAACCAGAACAGCAGCGCGGTGATGAACAGGATCGCGCTGAAGACTTTCGGCACCAGCTGCCAGCTGCCGGCGGCAATCAGTGCCGGGGCGAGGAATTTGGTGACTGCCGAACCGGCGTTGCCGGCACCGAAGACGCCCATGGCAAAACCCTGGTTGTCCTTGTCGAACCACTTGGCGACGTAGGCGATGCCCACCGAGAACGAACCACCGGCGAGGCCGACGAACAGGCCCAGCACCAGGAATTGCCAGTAGGCGGTGGCGTGGCTGATCAGGTACAGCGGTGCGACGCAGGACAGCATCAGCAGGAAGAACACCGTGCGCCCGCCGAAGCGGTCGGTCAGCAGGCCCAGCGGCAAACGCACCAGCGAGCCGGTGAGGACCGGAGTGGCGGCCAGCAGGCCGAATTGGGTTTCGTTGAGCTGGAGCAGGTCCTTGATCGGCACGCCGAGCACGGCGAACATCATCCAGACCATGAAGCAGACGGTGAAGGCCAGCGTGCTCATGCCCAGCACCAAGCCTTGTTGTACACGGGGTCGGATCACAATGCGCTCCAGTCGGTTAGCGATGCCGGCAGAGTAGAGAGCGAGACCCCGGAAAAACTTGATCCACATCAACGTCCGCCAAAGCCATCCAGGGCTATGCTTGTGCTGTCTACCTCCAAGGAGGTAGAGCGCAAATAGCGGCAAAGCCTTTGTTTATCAGCAACTTGACCTTTCAGGTGGGGGTTTCTGTCGACCACGGCACCTCGACAACTCTTTAGAGGTAGCGCCCGCCAATCGCCGCCCTTCCCCACCCTGGAGCTGCCCATGCGCTGCTTTTTCATCTTCAATCGAGACCTGCGCTGATGCTTCGCTGGCTGCGCAGCTCCCTGCCCGCTCGCGCCGGGCTGGCGGTGATCCTGATCGCCATGCTGGCGTTGGCCAGCTCCCTGAGCGCCGGGCTGATCGCCTGGTTCAGCCAGGGCGACGCGGCGGCCATCAACACCGCCGGCTCGGTGCGCATGGAGACTTACCACCTGAGCTGGAAGCTCGCCGCCGGCGCCGACCGTGAACAACTCAATGCCGTGCGCGACAGCCTGCAACGGCGCCTCGACAGTCAGCCACTCAAGGCGGTGCTGGAAGACGGCCCGAGTACCGCACTGCAAACCAGCTACCGGCAGATCCTCGCGCAGTGGAACGAGGTGCTGCTTCCGGCCCTCGAGCGTGGCGATGCGACGGCGTTCCAGGCCCATACCCAGCCCTTCGTCGAGCAACTGAATCAGTTCGTCAACCTGCTGCAGCGCCACAGCGAGCAGAAGCAGAGCTGGCAACAGGTGATCCAGGGCCTGGCGCTGTTCACCACCATGATTGTCCTGCTGGTCGGTCTGTATGAGTTGCAGTACGGCGTGGTCGCGCCGCTCAAGGAATTGGTCGAGGCCACCCAGCGCTTTCGGCGCGGCGACTATCGGGCGCGGGTCAATCACCAGTCCGAGGACGAACTGGGTCAGTTGGCGACCAGCTTCAATGCCATGGCCGAGACCATCGAAGAATCCCACCGCACCCTGGAAAGCCAGGTCCGGCAAAAGACCCTGAACCTGCAACAGGCGAACGCCGCCCTCGAATTGCTCTATCAAAGCAGCGGCAGCCTGGCCACACGCCTGGCCAATGCCGAAGGCCTCGATGAGTTGATCCGACGTTTCCAGCAACGCCTGCCAGGCCTGCGCCTGACCCTGTGCCTGCAAGGCCAGCAGCAGGCACCGGCCCAGCAGTTGCTGGCCCTGCACGGCGCCAGCACCCGCGATGTGTGCGCCAGCAGCGATTGCGCCGGCTGCCAGAAGCACCACAGCAGCAGCCTGCAGACCTTCAGCATCAGCAATCAGGGCAGCGAACTGGGGGAACTCAAGGCGCATTTTGTCGACGGCCACACCGCACAGGCCTGGGAAACCCAATTGATCCAGGCCCTGGCCAACCTGATCGGCACCTCGCTTTCACTCAAGCGCCAACGCGAGCAGGATCACCGCCTGTTGCTGCTCGACGAGCGCACCATCATCGCCCGCGAACTCCACGACTCCCTGGCCCAGGCGCTGTCCTACATGAAGCTGCAGGTCAGCCGCATGCAGACCCTGATGCGCCGTGGCGAGCCGGTGCAGACCCTGGAACAGGTTACCGGCGAGTTGCGCGAAGGCCTGAACAATGCCTATCGCCAGTTGCGCGAATTGCTCACCACCTTCCGCCTGCAGATCGACGACGCCGGCCTGGTGCAGGAGCTCAAGGACACCGCCGCCGAGTTCTCCCGCCGTGGCGAATTCGCCGTGCACCTGCACCTCGACACCCTGGCCTTCGAGCTGTCGGCCAGCGAACAGATCCACATCCTGCAGATCACCCGCGAAGCCCTGTCCAACTGCCTGCGCCACGCCCACGCGCAGAACGCCTGGCTGGAACTGCGCCAGGACGGCGAGACGGTGCGCCTGCTGGTGGAAGACGACGGCCGCGGCTTCAGCGGCAACGTCGACCAGCGCGAACACCACGGCTTGAACATCATGGATGAGCGGGCGCGCAGCTTGCGCGGGCAGCTGAAAATATTCTCCCGGGAGCCCCAGGGCACTCTGGTCCAGCTTGAATTCCTGCCGGAGTTTCTTGGCCGGCACACAGAAGGTAGCGTCACATGAGCCCCACCCCACAGCACCGCATCCTGCTGGTCGACGATCATCCGATGATGCGCCGCGGCATCCGCCAGATGCTCGAGCTCGAAGAGGATTTCCTGATCGTCGGCGAAGCCAACCATGGCGAGGAGGCGCTGACCCTGATCGAGCCGCTGCAGCCGGACCTGATCCTGCTGGACAACAACATGCCGCAGTTGAACGGCATCGAGACCCTGCGCCGCCTGCGGGCCATGGACTACGCCGGCAAGGTGCTGCTGTTCACCGTGTCGGACGCCGAAGACGACATTCGCGACGCCCTGCGCCTGGATGCCGACGGCTATCTGCTCAAGGACATGGAGCCGGAGCTGCTGATCCAGTACATCCGCGATGCCCTCGACGGCAACCTGGTGGTCAGTCCCGGCCTGACCCGGGTCATGGCCCAGGCCCTGCGCTCGCCGCCACGCCAGGCGGTGGTGGAGCTGACCGAACGCGAACGCCAGGTACTGAAGACCATCGCCGCCGGCTTCAGCAACAAGGTGATCGGGCACAAGCTGGGGATCACCGAGGGCACGGTCAAGGTGCATGTGAAGAACCTGCTGCACAAGCTCGGCCTGCGCTCGCGGGTCGAGGCCGCCGTGTGGGCCATGGAGCATTTGCGCAACCACTGAAGCAACTGCCTCCTTCGAGGTAGGCCGGCAGAGGCATAGGTGTGGCGGGCCGCGCGCTCTAAAATGCGCGGCAGCGGAGGTATCCATGCTGACCCACCCTTCTACTGTTCAAACGTTGCGCCGTCATCACCTGTTCAGCCAACTGCCGGAGCAGGTGTTCAAGGAAGTCTGCGCCCTGGCTACGCTCAGGCGCCTGGACTGCCACGGTACGCTGGTGCATCAGGGCGACCCGGCCAAGCGCTTTTTCCTGCTGGTCAGTGGCCAGATCAAGCTGTATCGACTGACCGGTGAAGGCCAGGAAAACCTGGTGGAAATCATCCAGCCCGGGCAGACCTTTGCCGAAGCCCTGCTGTTCAGCCAGGCCCGCTGCTACCCGGTGAGCGCCACCGCGCTCAAGGACAGCATGCTGGTAAGCATCGAGGGCCAGCACTACCGCAACGCCCTGGAAGACGCGCCGCAAGTCTGCCTGGCGATCCTCGCCAGCATGAGCATGCACTTGCACCTGCGCCTGCGTGACATCGACACCCTGACCATCGCCAGCGCCAGCCGGCGGGTGATCAATTTCCTGCTGCAGGAGCGCCACCCGGACACCGGGGAGATCGTGCTGCAAGTCTCCAAGCGCCTGGTGGCGTCGAAACTGGGGATCCAGCCGGAGACCTTTTCGCGGATCCTGCATCGCCTGGTGGAGAGCGACATGATCGCCATGGACCGGCGCACCATCCACCTGCTCGCCGCAGAAGACGCGCTGGCGACATTCCACTAGGCAGAATTGATTGCCATCAATTGCCCGGCGCCAGTGGCCTTGCACACTGGTCCGGCCCATTCATGGATATCGTCAATGCCCCTGTAGGAGCTGGCTTGCTAGCGAAGCGGACGGCACATCCGACAGAGGTGTCGGCTGACCCACCGCCATCGCGAGCAGGTCCGAACGATCAGGCGGCGGCCAGGGACTCCGGCTGCCGGTCACGGCGCTCGGCCTCGTGCTGCGGCACAGCCGCCGGGGTCCAGGCCGGGGTGCTTGGCATTTCCTTGCGCAGGCTGTGAATCAGGGTGTACGACATCACCAGCAACAGCATGGCGATCGGCAGGCCGGCGACGATGCTTGCCATCTGGATCGCCTTCAGCCCACCGGCCAGCAGCAGCCCCGCAGCAATCGCCCCTTCCAGCAGGCACCAGAGCACTCTGATCCAGTTCGGCGGATTGGTGCTGCCCAGGGCGCACAAGGTACAGAGCACCTGGGTTCCGGCGTCCGCGGTGGTCACGAAGTGCACCCCGAGCAACACACAGACCAGGATCGACAACGCCGCGCCAATGGTCGGGCCATCAAGGGACTGCAACAGGGTGAACATCGCCGCGGTGGTTTCTTTCTTGGTGGCCTGCAGAATCGTCCCGCCTTCGAACTTCGCCGGCTCCGTGCCGACCTGCTGCGCAGCAACAGAGGCCTGGTAGGCCTGGCGGTCCTGCTGTTCATTCTTCAGCGCAGCACCACCGAACACCGACATCCACAGAATGGTGACCATGGTCGGCACCACCAGCGCACCGATCACCAGTTCGCGAATGGTCCGGCCCTTGGAGATACGCGCAATGAACAGGCCCACGAACGGCCCCCAGGTCATCCACCACGGCCAGTAGAACGCCGTCCACCAGTTCTGCCATTCGCTGTCTTTCTGGGTGTCCATCCAGAAACTCAGGCCGACAATGTTCTGCACATAATCCCCGGTGGACTCAAACATCAGGTTGAGAATGTAACGGGTCGGCCCGATCGCCAATACCGCCAACATCAGGACGAACGACAAATACATATTAAGCGTGGAGATACGCTTCATGCCTTTGGACAAACCGGCCAACAGCGAAATACAGGCAACAACACTGACAAACAAAATAATCGATAACTGCAGCCCCACACTGATAGGCAAACCAAATACGTCATGCATGCCGGTATTGATCTGCACGACGCCAAGGCCCAGCGACTGGGAAACACCAAAGGCGGTAATGATCACGCCCATGATGTCGACCACATGCCCGATCCAACCATAAATGCGCTCGCCGATCAGCGGATACAGCAGCGAGCGCAAGGCCAGTGGCAAGCCCTTGCGGTAGGCAAAGTAGGCCAGGCCCAGGCCGATCATGGAAAAGATCGCCCAAGGGTGAAGGCCCCAGTGGAATAGGGTAATGCGCATCGCCAGGGTCGCCGATTCATCGGTCAGGCCCTTGGAGAACGGGTTGTCGGCGTAGTGCAGCATGGGTTCTGCCACCGACCAGAAAATCAGCCCGATGCCCATCCCGGCGCTGAACAGCATGGCGATCCAGGAGGCAAAACTGAACTCGGGGCGGTCATGTTCGGTGCCCAGTTTCAGATTGCCGAAACGGCTCATGGAGATATACAGCAGCAAACCCAGGACACCGGTGATCAGCGCCAGGTAATACCACTTGAAGTTATGCAGGATAAAGGTGGAAGCCGCTTCAAAAGCTTTGGCTGCCTGTTGATCTTTAAAGGCACAGAATAAAACGAACAAGATAACGCCCACTATCGAGAGCACTGTCACAGTCGGATTAAGGCCCTTCAACATGCCGGATTGCGCACGCATTGTTATTCCCCTTTTGTTTTTGTTTAAGGGTGTAGTTGCTGTCCGCAGGGTGCTTATTGCCTGATATCGAGCGATACCAGGGCAGTGTTCATCTGCAGGTTAATTCAGGTCCATCTCGGTTTTGGCAGCCGTGCCAATTTGCTTGAAGCCCTACCACCGTTCAAACCATATTTAGTCACCGACTCATGAGAAAACCGCATCAATAAAACCATGGCGCTAGGGCCGGTCAGTGCCCTCCTCTGCCGTCATCAGGTTGCAGCTGGCAATCCCGTTGGGGGTCACCGGGTGCTGCAACGGCGCATCGCTGCGCAAGTGCTCACCGGTGACTTTTGCCTGGCCCACACAGAGGGCGAGCAACAGCGCACTGGCGGTGTAGAAGTAGTAAAAGCTCGCTGTGCCGAGGTGTTCCATCAACGCGCCGGCAACCAAAGGGCCGATGCAGGCGCCGATGCCGAAGGTGATCAGCAGCATGCCGGAGAGCGACACCCGTAACGCCGGTTCCATATTGTCGTTGGCCAGCGCCACACCCAACGGATACAGGCAGAACTGCAGGAAGCCGATGCCTGCGCCAAACCACAGCAAAGTAGCAAACCCGGGCGCCTGGTTGAGCGCCAGCGGCAGACTGATGACGATCAGCAGCAGCGCCACCGCGCGGATCAGGCTCGCCCGTGGCAAGCGGTCCGAGAGCCAGCCCAGGGGCAACTGGGCCAACAATCCGGCAGCAATGGACAGCGCCATGAACTGGCCGACCTGGGCGGTCGTCAGCCCCTGCTTGCTGGCGTAGATCGCCGCCAGGCCGTAGAAGCTGCCGTTGAGCACGCCGGACACCAGCACCGTGACCAACGACTGCGGGATCCGCCGCAGGAACAAGCGCAGGTCAATCGACGCCGCCGGTATCGCCGTGGGATGCATGCTGCGGGTCAGCGCCACCGGCACCGAACCAAGGGCGAAGACCATCGCCACGCCAAGCAGCGCGCGGATGCCCAAGCCGTCATCCAGGCTCAGGGCCAGGTTACCCAGCATCATGCCGACGTAACTGGCGACCATGTACAGCGCCAGGACCTTGCCGCGCTGCTCGGTCCTGGCCTGGTCGTTGAGCCAACTTTCCACCACCATCAACTGACACATCATCGCCAGCCCCACTAGCGCCCGCAGCACCAGCCAGAACGGCAGCGACGAGCTAAATTCGTGCCCCAGCACCGCCGCGCAAATGATCCCGGCACAGGCCGCGTAAGTGCGAATATGCCCGACCTGCGCAATCAGGCTGCGCCCCACCCAGCCGCCCAGCACCATGCCCAGGGCATTGGCGGCCATCAACGCCCCCCCAGCAGTTTCGCTGGCTCCCGAATCGTTCAGGCGCAACGCCAGGTAGGTCATCAACATCATCGATCCCAGCTGCATCATCGAGCTGGCCAAATACAGCGCGCCGAAGGTCTTCGTCAGTCCAAACACGGTGCCGATTCCAGAAAAAAGTGCGGATGCAAAACCCCTGGCGCGCAGCCATCGGCCAAGCGCCACGGGTCAATGGCTCAGCTCAAACCGTGCAGCTCTTTCCAGTTGCCCGGGTGTACAACGTAGCCGAACAAGGCGTGCCCGCCGTAAACCAGCTCGGTGCCCTCGGGAATCCACAGCAACTGGCCCGGAGTGACCTGGAACAGCTTCTCGCCCACCTGCAGTTCGAAACAGCCTTCGATGACGAAAATCACCTCGTCATACAGCACCGTCCAGGCCACCTGGGCACCCTCCCAGCGAGCAAAGCCGACGCCGATATTCGGCGAGACTTCATTGCTCAGGGCCCTGGCCACGAAGGCCCCACCGGGTGGACCGCCGCGCACGCTGAAGTCGAGGTCGCGGTGATCGACTTGCAGCACCCGCACCGAGGGTTTCACGCCGGCAGTCATAGTTCGCTCCGACTGTTCCAGGCCGCCAGGTGAATGCGCGAACGCACACCCAGGCCAAGGAAGGGTTCCGGCGGGTTGAGCGACGGCATGCCGGTCACCGCACGAATGTCGTTCAACTGCGCCGAATCGGCGCCCACCACCTGATCCGCAAGCATCGTCCCGGAGATCGTGCCCCATGCCGCGCCGACGCCGTTGTCGCAGGCCGAGGCATGCACGCCCGGTTCCAGTTCGCCGAAGAAGTTGGTGAAGTTGCGCGAGATCGCATAGACACCGCCCCAGGTGTGGCTGAACGGCACCTCGGCCAACTGTGGGAAGCGCGCCTTGAACGCCTTGCGATGGGACTCGCGAATCTTCAGGCGCATGCCATCGCTGGTGCTGCGCCCATACTTGGGCACGTGCCTGTAGGTGTTGCGGATGATCAGCCGGCGGTCCTGGGTCATGCGCACCGTGGTCCCGGCGTGGTCCGCCGGGGTCAGGCCCCAATCCAACTGGCCGCCATAGGTGGCCAGCTCGGCATCGGTCAGCGGACGGGTCCAGCTGGCGAAGGTCATCACCGGCAACAGGCGGTTGCGCAGGTAACCGAACTCCTGGGTGAAGATGCTGGTGCCCAGCAGCAGTTGCGGGGTGCGGATCAGCCCGTTGCTGCCCTGCAGGATCCAGCCGCCGCGACCGTCACGCTCCAGACGCTGGATCGGTGACTCCTCCAGCAGCTCGACGTTATCCGGCAGCGTGCGCGCCAGGCCAGAGACCAACGCCGCCGGCTGCATCAGGTAGCAACCCGGGGTGTAGATCGCACCGCTGTAATGTTGCGTGCCAAGGACCTTGGCCAGTTCGGCAGAATCAGCCCGGCGGAACGGCTCGCCAAGATCGCTCATCAAGCGCTCGAAGTGATCCAGGTAGGCCAACCCACGGGCACCGACGGCGCCCTGATACTTGCCGGCATGGGACCACTGGCACTCGATGCCCCGGCTCTGCACCAGCCCTTGCAACTGGGCAATGGCCGCGCGGTTGAGCGACAGCAGGCGTTGCTTGTGCGCCGGGTCCGGATGTTCCAGGGCAAATTTGTGCGGCAGGTCGATGACGAAACCCGAGTTGCGCCCGGAGGCGCCATGGGCGACGCGCTGGGCGTCCACCAGGATAATCCGCGCCTGCGGATGATGTTCGGCCAGGCGCCGGGCCGCCGCCAGACCGGCGAAGCCCGCACCGATCACCGCGTAATCCGCCCGTTGCTCACCCGCCAGGCGCTTGACCGCCGGCTGTTCAGGCAGCGCGGCGTACCAGCCGCAACTGTTATCGTCGTAAGGCAGCTTGATTGAAGTGTTCATGTGTACCGCCTCAGGCGACCGCCTGCTGAGAGTTCTGACAGGACTGCAGCAATGCGCTGCGCTGTGTTTGTGCCTGGCGACCCAACAGCACAAAGCCGTTGAGTCGGCCTTCGGCGTCGTAAAAACCGCCGCTCAAGCCGTCCGGGGTTGGCGTGCAACGCCACTCCCCGGTTCCCGTCGGAGCCAGCAGGCACAGGGGTGCGGCCGGAGTTTTCACGGTGACCGGCATCAGCGGGTAAGCGACGGCGGTCGGTTGTCCGAGCAGGGTCTTGCTGAGTGCCTGGATACCCTGGTTGATCGGCGCCAGGTACGGCAGCAACTGGCCGTCGATCTCGATGCAATCGCCCAGGGCATAAATGCCCGGTACCGAGGTTTGCAGTTGATCATTGACTTGAATCCCGCGACCTACTGCCAGGCCGGCACTGTGTGCCAGGCTCAGGTCCGGGCGCAGGCCGACCGCCGACAACACCAGGTCAGCCTCGAGGGTCTGGCCGCCGGCGAGTTTCAGCCGGTAGCCCGGCCCGCTCGACTCGATGGCCTCGACGGTGTTTTGCAGGTACCACTTGACCCCCAGATCACACAGCGCCGCTTGCAACAGCTGCCCCGCCTCGACGGGCAACAGCCGCTCCATGGGCCAGCGGCCGAGGCCGATCACGTCGACATCGAAACCGTTGTGCGCCAGGTCATTGGCAAACTCGCAGCCGATCAGGCCATCACCGAGGATCGCCACGCGCCGCATGCCGCTCAGGCGCTGGCGGAAGCCGTGGTAATCCTGCAGGTTGTTGACGCTGACCATCGCCCCGTCACCTTCGATCGGCAGACGGATCGGTTGCGCGCCGCTGGCGATCACCAGTTGCCCGTACGTCATGTCGCCGAAACGGGTGCGCAATACCCGCGCCAAGCTGTCAATGGATTGCACGGTGCAGTGCGGATAGACGCGGATGTTCAGGCGCTGCTCAATCGCCAGGGGCGACTCGCCGGACAGCGCTTCGGCACTTTTGCCCTGGGACAAGCCGATCGACAGCGCCGGCTTGGAATACAGATGACCGGATTCCTGGGTCAGCACCCGGATCTCGACCTCAGGGTCGGCCTTGCGCAACGCCTGGGCCAAGCCGTAACCGGCGTAACCACTGCCGATGATCACGATCGGCTGGCGTGGCGCAGTCGCGATAACCGGCGCGGTGACCGGCGCTACAACAGGGACCGCGACCACTGCCGGCGGCGTGCCGACAGCGGTCACCGCCTGGGTATGCTCACTGATATCGAGCATCTCGAAATCGGCCTTGCCGACGTGACACTCCGGGCAGATCCAGTCTTCGGGCACGTCTTCCCAGCGCGTGCCGGCGAGGATCCCATCCTCGGGCCAGCCCAGCGCCTCGTCGTAGATCAACCCGCAAACGATGCACAACCAAGTCTTGAACATGCGGCTCACTCCCCGGCGATCCGAATCGCCACGTTTTTCGTGCGCACGTAGCTGTACAGCGCTTCCTGGCCCTTCTCGCGACCAAAGCCCGACAAGCCGACCCCGCCGAACGGCGTTTCGATGCCGCCGGCGTACCACTCGTTGACGAACACCTGGCCGGATTTCAGGCGGCGGGTGCAGCGCATGGCGCGGCTGATGTCCTGGGTGAAGACCCCGGCCACCAGGCCGAAATCGGTGCCGTTGGCGATGGCAATCGCCTGCTCTTCAGTGTCGAAGGGCACGATTGCCAACACCGGCCCGAACACTTCCTCCTGGGCAATACACATGTCGGGCGTGACGTCGCGGAACACCGTCGGGCGCATGAAATGCCCGGCGCGGTCGGCAAAGGCTTCGCCCCCGGTGACGGCTACCGCGCCCTCCTCGATGGCCCGGCGGCACAAGGCTTCGATGCCCGCCAGCTGCCCGGCGCTGACCACCGGCGTCAGGTCGGCGTTGTCCTGGCCCAGCCCCACGCTGAGGCCTTCGGCCATGGCCACCACGGCCTCGACCACCTGCTCGTAGATTTCGCGCTGCACCAGCAGCCGCGACATCGCCGAACAGACCTGGCCGGCATTGAAGAAAATCCCCGACTGCACGCTGGCCAGCAGTTGCTGCAAATTGGCATCGGCGAAGGCAATCGCTGCCGACTTGCCACCCAGCTCCATCACGCTGGGAATTGCATGCTGCGCCGCATCGCGAAGAATCGTCTGGCCGGTGGGCACCGAGCCGGTGAAGACGATCTGGTCGACGCCGCGATGGCCGACCAGGTGCGAGCCGACCTCACGACCACGGCCGCAGATCAGATTCACCGCGCCGTCTGGCAGGCCGGCCTTGGCAATCGCGCGCATCAACACGCACATGCCCAGTGGCGACAGTTCCGGCGACTTGATCACCACCGCGTTACCGGCCGCCAGCGCTGGCGCCAGGGACCGGGCGCAGATCGACACCGGAAAGTTCCACGGCACGATCTGCGCCGAAACCCCCATCGGGTCATATAGGGTGAAGTCCATGTAGCCGTTGCCCAGCGGGATCGAGGTGCCCTCGATCTTGTCCGCCATGCCGGCGTAGTACTCGAAGTAGCGCGCCGCTTCGGTGAACTCGTCCTTGGCGTCGACCAGGCGCTTGCCGTTCTCCTGGCACAGCACCCAGGCGCCCTCATCCGCCACTGCGCGAATTTCTTCGGCAATGCGCAGCAGCCAGGTGACCCGCTGCGCTGGACGGGCGCGGGTCAACTCGCCGCTGTCGGCGCAGCGTCGGGCCGCCTGCACTGCACGCTCGGCATCGGCCACGCTGGCCTGGGCGATGCTCGCCAATGGCTCGCCGGTGCCGGGATTGTTGACCGTCAGGCGCTGGGTACTGTCGACCCATTGCCCATCGATATAGTTGAGCCAGTGGGAGGCTATCGGATACATGGCAACGCTCCTCAGGCCGACTCGGTGGTAGCCAGCAGTTGGCGCGCGGCCCACTGGTGGAAGAAGTGCGTCGGGATGTCCATTTCCGGGGAGAACGCGCCGCCCTTGTAGCCAGGGGAATAACGGCCTTTCTGCATGCCTTCGACCGAGCTGATGTCTTCGGCGAACACCACTTTCCAGGACTCCAGAATCGCTTCGCGGCAGGCGCTGAACGCTTCGCTGCTGGCGGCTTCGTCGCCGACGTAGAACAGGCGCAGGTGCTCGATGGTGCGGCCCGGCGACACTGGCTCAAGCTGCATGGCGAAGGCGTGGTCGGCCTGGATGCCGAGCAGCACGTTGGGGAAGAACGCCACGTATTCGGCGTTGCGCAGGCGGTCCAGCGGCCAGGCCGGGAACTTCGGCAAGTGCGTGCCGGCGACGTCGGACAGGTTGTAGGCGTAGCTGCCCTGACCCGAGAAGTGCTCGCCGACGATGATGTTGTAGTGGTCTTCCAGGCGCGAGTAGGAGTTCAGGCTCGGGTGGACCCACGGCAAATGGTAGGCCTCGCAATAATTCTCCACCGCCAGCTTCCAGTTGCAGTTGATGTCCAGCACCGTGGCGTCATGGCCTGGACGACGGCTCAGCAGGCTCATGCCGTCTTCGCCGAGGAACTGGCTCCAGCGTGCAGTCAGGGGTGCAAGCATCTCTTCCAGCGGCTGGGCTTTGCCGGACAGGTTGATGAACACCATGTCCATCCAGATCGCGCTGCGGATCGCCTTCAGGCCGTGTTTTTCACAGGCGAAGCGTTCGTCCTTGTGCTTGTCGATGCCGCCGACGTGCGGCGTGCCACGCAGGCCGCCATTCAGATCGTAGGTCCAGGAGTGGTAAGGGCAGCGAATCACCCCTTGCACCTCGCCGGCCTCCTCCACCAGCTTCATGCCGCGGTGGCTGCAGACGTTATGGAACACCTGCACCAGGTTTTCGCGGTTGCGCATCAGCAGCAGCGGCAGGCCCATGAAGTCGATGGGCTTGACCGAGCCGGCCTTGACCAGGTCGCTGGCGAAACCGACGCAGGCCCAGGTCTTGCCCAGCACCTGATCACGCTCGAGCTCGAAGTAACGTTGATCGGTGTAGAACTCGTTGCTCAGGCCGGTCGCTTCATGGATCGGGTTGAGCACGGTTTCGAGGTTCTGTACGGGAATCTGTTGGAGGGTGGTCATTATTGTTTTCCCCTGCTGGGCACGGTTCGGAAAGGTCGGCAGGGCGCGTTGGCCCGGTCCGTTGGCGGCAATTCTGGAAAAACCGGGGTGGGATCGACAAACGATATTTCGGGCAGGATTCATGACTTTTGATCATGAATATAGGCGCTGTGTGCCCCCCCCTGCGGGAGCGCGCGCTCCCACAGGGGGGTGTTTGTGCAGGGAGGGGGGGGGTTGACCTAAGGGGTATCGGAAGCAGCCGGCAGCTGGTTCAGCAACCAGCTGCGAAAGCGCTTGACGCTTTGCCGCATGCCGCCACGGGACAGCGGTTCCAGCAGGCAGAACTGCGCGTCAGTACGCAAAACGGCCTCGAGCGGACGGACCAGGGCACCGCTGTGCAGGTGATCGTCGACCAGTCTCGACCAGGCCAGCGCCACGCCCTGCCCGCCCATGGCCGACTGGATCACCATCGAGTAGCTGTTGATATTGATCCGGCGCTTGGGCTCGACATTCTTCAGGCCCTGGCTGTTGAACCATTCGGACCAGCCCAGCCAGTCCCGCTGCGGGTCGTCGAGCACCAGCCAGGTACAGGCCGCAAGGTCTTCAGGCTTGTTCAACGCCGGATGTTTTTGCAGGTATTGCGGGCTGCATACCGGGAACACCTCCTCGGAAAACAGCGGCGTGACCTGCATGTCCCTGGGTGGTGTACTGCAGTAATACAACGCCAGGTCGCAATCGAGGCGGGAGAAATCCTTGACGTGGTCATGAGCGATGATCCGCAGGTCGATCTCTTCATTCTCGCGCTGAAACTCGGAGACTTTCGGCAGCAACCACAACGAGGCCATTGCCGTGCTGGTGGCCACCGTGACCTGTTCGGCGCCCTGCCA
The DNA here is from genome assembly GCF_057814275.1 of Pseudomonas sp. F007. Taxonomy (NCBI): domain Bacteria; kingdom Pseudomonadati; phylum Pseudomonadota; class Gammaproteobacteria; order Pseudomonadales; family Pseudomonadaceae; genus Pseudomonas; species Pseudomonas sp. F007. Next base: position 46,609 of record NZ_JBVATA010000004.1, read on the forward strand.
ATGGCGAATTTCCCCGGTGGCCTGGGCCACTTGCAGCAGTGAAGCGCGGACGATTTCGTAGTAGGCAGTGGCCGCCGGGGTCAGGTGAATGGTGCGCGTGGTGCGTTCGAACAACACCTTGCCCAGGTAGTCTTCCAGCAGCCTCACCTGGCGACTGATTGCGCCCTGAGTCACGTTCAGTTCGTGGGCGGCCAGGGTAAAACTCAAATGCCGCGCGGCGGCTTCGAAGGCGACCAGACTGTTGAGTGGCGGTAAGGGGTGGATTTTCATCAGGCAAGGTCACGTCGATATTTTGGTTTTATCCCGTGAGTCTAGCGGGTGGCGCAGGGGCTGGACAATGCGGGCCGCCACCTGTAGGAGCTGGCTTGCCAGCGAAGGCGGCAGATCTGATGGATCGCGTCGTTCCATTCGCTGGCAAGCCAGCGCCTACAGACCGCGACTGCACCGGGATGATCAAAGCGCCGCCAAGCCCTTCCCCGCCCGCTCCAGGTTGCGCCACAGCCATACCGGCAACACGTCTGGATCAAGGCTGTCGATCAGGTTTTTCAGGGTCAACCCCAGTTCGGTATCACCCTCAATCACCAGCCGACGGCGGAAGAACAGGGTGTCGGGGTCTTCCTGGCGGCTGGCGAGCAACAGGAACTCGCGCCAGTTGCCGCTGATGGTCACGTCGGCCGGAGCCTCGCGGGCGATCTGCAAGCCGTCGCGGCTGCGGGTGATGAACCAGGACAGGCCGAGGTCGTTGATGCGCAAGCACAGCCAGCGCCCGCGCAGCACCTCGAATTCGCCGTCGCGCAACGGCTCGGCCAGGCAGCGATTGAGGGTCTGTTGCAACGCCAGGCGCTGCACCACGAACGGCACGCGGCGCACCAGCGGCAGCACGCGGTCGGCGCCTTTGAGCAACCATTGTTTGCGCTTCAGCACAGGCCCACCTCCTCGACCCGCAACATGCCGGCCTGGCCGTGCCAGTAGCCGTTGCAGCCTTCGACGAACAGCGGCGGGGTCGCCCCCTCGCGCACCCGCTGCCAGGCTTCGACCACCTGCGCCATGCCCTCGGCACGTGGGCTGAGGCGCACCAGATCGGCGCCACAGGCCTGCAGCCCAGCGTAATCGGCCAGCAGATTGGTGACCTCGGCGGACATGGTCTGGATGCCATTGAGGGTGAACAACGCCTGCCCTTCCTGACTGGTCAGGGCCAGGCCGTCGGGGTAGTTGAGGCAACAGAACTGGCAGTCATCCTTGGGCCGGTTTTCCGCCCGCGCGGTAAAGCAGCGCGCCGAATAGGCCAACGGCAGATGCCCGTAGGCGAAGATTTCCACCTCCGGCAGCGCGTGCCCGAGTTCACCGACCTGCTCGATCACATCGCGGATCAGCGCCGCCGAACACTCCACCGGCGGCACCCAACGGACCATGCCGCTGTCCAGCAGTTGCGCCAGCGAGTGACCGTTGTACAAATTCAGCGCCGGCCCGCCAACGAACGGCAGCTTGCGCTCGGCGAGGAACTGCACCGCGCCCAGGTCGTTGGCTTCCACCAGTAACTGGCCGTTGTCACACAGGCGGCGCAGGCTCGACAGTTCGGACGCAGCTTCAATCAGGGTCAGGCTGGAAATCACCAACTGCGCCTGACTGCATTGCTGCAGCTCACGACCCAGGCCCAGCCATTGATCGAGGGAAAACGCCCGGCGTTTCGAGCACACGGTTTCTCCCAGGTAAATCACGTCCAGGGGCAACGCCGACATCTCGGCGTAGAAGTTGCTGAGCTGCTCTTTGTCCCAGTAGAACAGGACCGGTCCAAGGCTTAACTTCATGCTCTCTCCCTCACTGCCACGATCGATGATAAGCACCCAGGGTGGTCTGGTTGCCTTCGGACAAACCGGCCAGCACCTGGCGCCATTCGTCCTTGACCCGGAACCCGCCCGGCGCACTGCGATGGGCATCCAGCGCCGCGCGCCAGACCCGGGTGACCTGTTCGACATAGGCCGGGCTGCGTTGCCGGCCCTCGATTTTCACGGCTTCGACACCGATGGCGGTGAGCTCCGGGAGCAGGTCCAGGGTGTCGAGGCTGGTGGGTTCTTCGAGGGCGTGGAAGCGCTTGCCATTGACCAGGAAACGGCCCTTGCACAGGGTCGGATAACCGGCCGGCTCGTCGGCGCCGTAGCGGTCGATCAGCACTTCGCTGAGGCGCGCACTCAAGCCCTCGGCATCCTCGCTCCAGCGCACCGCCTTGGCCGGCGAGCAGACGCCACAGAGGTTCGGCGACTCACCGGTGATGTAGGAAGACAGGTGGCAGCGCCCTTCGGCCATGATGCACAGGCTGCCGAAACCGAAGACTTCGATCGGCACCGAACTGCTCGCCGCGACCTGGCGCACCTGGGCCAACGACAGCACGCGCGGCAGCACGGCGCGGCGGATGCCATAACGCTGGGCATAGAATTCCAGCGCCGCGGCCTGGGTCGCCGAGCCCTGGACCGACAGGTGCAGGGCCAGTTGCGGATGGCGCTGACTGGCGTAATTGAGCACCCCGGGATCGGCGGCGATCAGCGCGTCGACGCCAAAGTCGGCGGCGCGATCCACCGCCCGCTGCCAACGCTCCCAGCCCTTGGGCTGCGGGTAGGTGTTGACCGCAACATAGAGTTTGCGTTGGTGCTGGCGGATGTGGGCGACGGCGGCGTCGAACTGCTTGTCGTCCATGTTCAGGCCGGCGAAATGCCGGGCGTTGGTGTCATCGCGAAAGCCGACATATACGGCATCCGCGCCTTGGCGCACCGCCGCTTTCAGCGCAGGCAGATTCCCTGCGGGGCAGACCAGTTGCATGGGTGATCCTCATGTGAAACGAAGACGCAGATCACCTGTAGGAGCGAGCTCGCTCGCGATGGTCGTTAACGAAAACGCAGCGCTGCTTGGGTAAACGCGGTGCACTTGAGTTTTTCGCGAGCAGCGGAACGCCGCCCGAGCTGCTCCTACAGAGGAATTCAAAGGCCAGTTTATGCAGCCCGAAATTAACGGCCTTGACCGCAATCAATTGCCGTCACTGCATCAACCCGGCAAACGGCAGGAACATCACTTGATCGTGTTTGTGCACCAGTTGCTCGCGTTCAATCACCGCCAGCCCGTCAGCCCAGCACGCAGCAGTCAACATCGCCGAGCTTTGCTGCGGGTGCAGTTGCACCTGCAACGCGCCACCGGCCTCGGCGGTCAACCGGGCGCGCAAGTACTGGCGGCGCTTGTTCGGCTGCAGCCAGTCGAATCCGGCCGGCACGGCCACAGGCGTTGGCAACACGTCGGTCATGCCTTGCGCCCGCAGCAGGAACGGTCGCACCACCACCAGCGCGGTGATCAGCGCCGCCGACGGATTGCCCGGCATGCCGATCCACGGCTTGCCACCCACTTCGCCAAAGGCCAGGGGCTTGCCGGGCTGGATCGCCAGGCGCCAGAAATCGACGCTGCCCAGCTCCTTGATCGCCTGCTTGAGATGGTCTTCCTCGCCCACCGACACGCCACCGGAACTCAGCAGCAGGTCGCACTCCGAAGACGCCAGGCTCAGGGCGTGGCGGCTGGCTGCCAGCTCGTCGACCATCACTCCATAGTCGTGCACTTCCACGCCCCAACCCTTCAACAATGCGGCGAGGCAATAGCGATTGCTGTTGTAGATCTGCCCCGGCGCCAAGGCTTCGCCCGGCTCGCGCAGCTCATTGCCGCTGCTCAGCAGACACACCCGCAGCGGCCGATAGACCTCGACCCGAGCCACGCCGGCGCCGGCCAATAAACCGATTTCCTGAGCACGCAGCCGCTTGCCCGCGCTGAACAACAGATCACCGCGCCGCACCTCTTCGCCCTCCTTGCGCACGTGATCGCCCACGGTGACGGGAGGGAACCACACCCGCTGGCCCTCGACCTTGCAGCGCTCCTGCGCGACCACCGTATCGGCGCCCGGCGGCAACGGCGCACCGGTAAAAATCTGCACCGCCTGCCCTGCCGGCAACGGCGTTGTGCCCTGATCACCTGCGGCAATGCGCCCGGCCACCGGCAGGTATCCACCGTCTGCGGGCAGGTCGGCAGCCCTCAGGGCATAACCGTCCATGGCGCTGTTGTCCCAGGCCGGCAGGTTCAGCGGCGAGTGAATGTCCGCCGCCAGCACCCGGCCCATGGCCTGTTCCAAGGCAATCACCTGCGCCGTCGGCGGTGGCGGTACCTGGTCAAGCAGATGAGCGATGGCGTCATCCACCGGCATCAGGTGGCCATGGTCACACACCCGACCGCTCATGAACGCGACTCGCACGCTGCAATCTCTCGCTGCGCCTGCGGTTTCAAATGCGGAGCGAAATTGCACGGGCCGGTGCGACTGTCGAGCTGGCCGAGGAGGATCTTGTTCCAGGCGGTGCGACAGGCGCCGGGCGAACCGGGCACACAGCACACCAGCACGCCGTTACTCATCCCGGCCAGCGCCCGCGATTGCAGGCTGGACATGCCGATCTCTTCCAGCGACACCTGGCGAAACAGCTCACCGAAGCCTTCGACATGCTTGTCCAGCAACGGCAGCACCGCCTGCGGCGTGTTGTCCCGCGCGGTAAAACCGGTGCCGCCGGTCATCAGCACCACCTGCACCTGGGGGTCGGCGATCCAGCGCGAAACGATGGCGCGGATCTGGTAGATGTCGTCCTTGACCAGCCCGCGGTCGATCAGCTGGTGCCCGGCGGTTTGCAGCAAATCCGCCAAGGTCTGCCCCGAGGTGTCGGTGTCGAAGGTGCGGGTATCGCTGATGGTCAGCACGGCAATGTTCAAGGGTTCGAAGGTGCGTTGCGCCAGATGGGACATGTTCAAGCCTTCCCGTAGATGAGGATGGCGCAAGCCTGAACCGGAATGAGGGTGGGGACTATTCCTCTGTGGAGGTATCTCGGTTGGGTGGGGTGGTAGTGGTAAACCAGCGCTGATCAGGCCGTTGCATTCGGCCCATTAACCGGTTTACTCGGCGCGGGCGAATCCACACCACCCCGACCAGCAGCCAGCGAAAGATCATCCCGACGCCGCGCCTCATGCCCTGCCCTCCGTTGACAGTCATCGCCCAGGGCAGTCATTTGCCATTACGCAGCCCCATCCACAATCGAGTGATGAGCCGTTCGATATCAGGCGGCATGGGCTGCTGCAAGAACAAACCTCGCCGCTCGTGTGCAGAGATGAGCAGGCCCTTCTGCGAAATCACTCGCGGATCGACATACTGGGAAAAGTCGGCATTGAGATTCGGATAGCCAATCTCTGTCGATACGTTGGCAATCACCCTGGGCTCCAGGATGTAGTTGATGAACTCTTCTGCTTCCGGCCTGTTCCTTGCTCCCTGCGCGATGGCCATGTTGTCCGCCCACATCAGCGCGCCCTCACGGGGTGATGCCAACTCGATCTGCACGCCGTTATGCGCAGCGTCCGCGGTCGCCCTGGCTAACATGAGCCCTCCCGAATACCCGACAGCCACACAGATATCAGCGGAAGCGAGGTCGGTCACATAGCGCGAGGAGTGGAAGTATTTGATGCTCGGGCGCAGTCGCATCAATAACTGTTGCGCCTTCAGGTAGTCATCCGCCGTGGTGCTGGCGGGGTTCAACCCCAGGTAGTTGAGTGCCAGCGCATAAACCTCGGCCCCCGAGTCCGGAAAGGCCACGCCACAGGCGCTCAGTCGCGAAAGGTTTTCCTGTTTGAAGACCCAATCCCAGGACTCGGTCGCGGCAAAATCAGGGCCCAATATCTTCTGCACCGCGTTGACGTTGTAGCCGATCGTGGTAGTGCCCCACAGATAGGGGGCGGCATATTGATTGCCGGGGTCCAGCCGGGCCAGCTCCGCGAGGAACGACTGATCCAGGTGTGACCAGTTCGGCAGCCTGCTCTTGTCGAGTGGTTCCAGGGCTCCCGCCTGAATCAGCCTGGGAAGCTGATTGTGGGAAGGGAAAACCACATCGTAGCCCGAGTTCCCCGCCAGCAACTTGGCCTCGAGTATCTCGCCGGTATCGTAGACGTCATAGGTGACCCTGATACCGGTACGAAGCTGAAAATCCTCCAGTACGGACTTCGGCAGGTAATCCACCCAGTTGTAGACACGCAACTCTCTGCCACTGTTCGCGGCAAGACAGTCGCCGTCAAACGACGCCCACAGCACCAGCGAGCACAGCAGCGTGCTGGCGCAGCGAACAGTCACGGACATGGCTTTCATCGTGCGTGTGTCATAACGACTTCCTGCCGCTCCCCGGGTCAGACACTATTGAGTTTCGCCAAGTGGTTCTCCAGATATTCGACAAAGGCGAGTACCTTGCGGTTGGCGCGATGATGGCTGGGATAGACCGCCAGAATGTCATCACCGAACGCCTCCGGTTCGATCGTGTAGTCCTCCATCAGGCGCACCAGCCGTCCATCGCGCAAATACCTTTCCACACTCCATTGCGGCGTGTGCAGGATGCCTCGTCCGGCCAACGCATTCTGCAGCAGCAGGTCATAGCTGTCGCTTTCCAGGCGAGACCTCGGTGGATAGGCCAATCGGAAACGCTCCGTCTGCGACCGGGCCCACCAGAATTTCACATCCAGCGCCGAATGCACGTACTTGAGCCAGTCGTGCTGATCGATGGTGTGCGGTGACAGGGGCAGCGGATTGCGCTCGACATAGTGCGCACTGGCGCAGAGAAAAATACGGTTCTTGCCGATGACCCGCCCGATCAACCCCGGCAGGTCGCTGCGCCCCTGACGTAAACCCAGGTCATAGCCGGCGGCGATCAGATCGACGAAGTCATCGGACAGTTCGACTCGCAACTGGATATCCGGGAATTGCTCCAGAAAACCGGCGCACACTTCACTCAGGAAAGCCCGTTCGAACGCCAGCGGAGCGGTCAGCCGTAACGTGCCAGACAGCCCCTGGTGCAGTTGGCTGATCTGCTCCCCTGCCTCATGCAGACTGCGCAAGACCTGCCGCGCCGTCTCCAGATAAAGCCGACCCGACTCGGTGAGCGCGATGCGCCGGGTGCTGCGCTCGAACAACAAGGTGCCCAGTTGCTTCTCCAGCATGCTGACAGACTTGGTCAGGGCCGAAGGCGTTTTGCCGAGCATTTCTGCCGCCCGGCTGAAACTGCCCTGGTCAGCCGTGGCAACAAACATCGATATCGCACCGAGGGTGTCCATATTTTTTCCAAACCAGCAAAACGCTTTTTAGCAAAGTGGCCATTCTGGAAACAGCATGACACATATAGTCTCGCCATCGCCAACAACTACAAGAGGGCAGCACATGATTCGGTTCGTTCCGACGCTAATGGCACTGGCAGTCACTTTTTCCTCATCGGCATCTATGGCGGCGGCAGATCTGATACTGGTCAACGGCAAAATCTTCACCGCCGACCCTGCCCAACCCCAGGTTCAGGCCATCGCCATCGATGAGGGCAAGATCGTTGCCGTGGGCAGTGATTCCGAGGTGCGCGGCCTCGCCGATAGCACCACTCAAGTGATCGATCTGGCAGGCAAGCGCGTCACGCCCGGCCTGATCGACTCCCACTCGCACTCGGTGTTCGGCGGCCTGGAGCTTGCGGCCGCCAACATGGAAGGGCAATCGGTCAGCGTCGACGAACTGGAAAAGCGGCTGCGCAATTGGCGCACCGATGGCCGCGCGAAACTCGGCGATTTTCTCCAGGTGGTGGGCATGAACTCCAGCGACTGGTCCAACGCCGAAGCCTTTGGCAAGCGCTTCAACCACGGCGAGTGGGCGAATACGCCGATCGTTTTCGTGGGCGGCGACCACCACACCGCCTGGGCCAACGACGCCATGCTCAAACGCGCCGGGATCGACAAGGCACTGGTCGCCAGCCTGAGCACCGCGGAGCGCTCGACCATTGGCACGCTGAAGAATGGCCAGCCTAGCGGCTTTCTCGTCGATGCCGGCTGGGACCGTGTCGCCGCAGTGCTGCCGCCGGTCGATGCCGCCGGCCTGCAGCGCGCAGCCGAAGCCGCGGTGCGCTTCAACAACAGCTTCGGCATCACCGCCTGGATGGACCCGGCCGCCAATGGCGCGCCCGGCGAAGCGATGTTCGCCATCAAACCCACGGAGAAAACCGTTGGCGTGTTACCGGCCTACAAGGCGCTGGCAGAAAAGGGTGAGCTGACTGCGCACGTGGCCGCGCTGCTGGTGGTCAACCCGAAAAGTCGCCCGGCCGACCTGGAGGTCATCGACAAGGTACGCCAGCAATTTACCGGCGTTCCCAATCTGACGTTGCCCGGAATCAAGGTATTTGCCGACGGCGTGCTGGAATTCCCGGCGCAGAGCGCGGCCTTGCTCGAGCACTACAGCAACAGCCACAAGAGCGGCGAACTGCTGTTGGACCCGCAGCACTTCGGCGAGCTGGTGACGGCCGCCGACAAGCGCGGCTGGCTTGTGCACGTGCATGCCATCGGTGACCGCGCCGTACGGGAGTCGCTCAATGGCATCGAGCAGGCGCGCAAGGCTGGCGACAGTGGTATCACCCACTCGATCACTCACCTGCAGTTGGTCAATCCGACGGAGTTCGCCCGCTTCAAGCCGCTCAACGTGATCGCGTCCATGCAATTGCTATGGGCCGCCGGCGACGAATACACCCAGGACATGGTCAAGCCCTACGTCGACTCGGCCGCCTATCGGTACCAGTACCCCGCGCGCTCGCTGCTGAAAAACGGTGCGACCATTGCCGGTGCCAGCGACTGGCCGGTGTCCAGCCCCAACCCATGGCTGGCCATCGCTCAGGCCGCGACCCGCGAAGGTCCAAAGGGCGTGCTGAACGCCGACGAAAGCCTGGATCGCGAAACCATGCTGTACGCCTACACGATCAACGCGGCCAAGACCATTGGCCTGGAACAGCAGATCGGCTCCCTGAGCAGAGGCAAGCAGGCTGACTTCGTCATCCTTGATCGCGACGTGCTGGCCGTCAGCGACAAGGACGTGAGCGAAACCCAGGTCCTGGCCACCTACTTCGGCGGAAAGCCGGTCTACACCCCCGGCAAATAATCCCCCCTGCGATACGCCACGCCGTGCCCCCACCGGGGCGCGCTGCGGCCCCCCTGTGCCCAGCGTATTGCCAACAACAACTACAACAACAAGACCAATCGACCATGAATAACAAGCACCTTGCAGCGAGCATCGCCCTGATGGCCGGTCTGACGACCATCGCCCCACCGAGCCAGGCCCTGGCGCTGAACGACGACTTCATGCTGAAACTCGACGTGACCGCCGCCAGCGACTATCGCACCCGCGGCATCTCGCAGACCCAGAACGACCCGGCGCTCCAGGCCGGTGCCGTGCTGGCCCATTCGAGCGGCCTGTATGCCGGCGCCTGGACCTCCAACGTCGACTTCGGCTTCGACATCGCCACCCGTCAGGAAGTGGATTACTTCGCTGGCTGGTACTGGCAGGCGACTGACGCGGTATCCCTGGACCTCGGGTACATCAAGTACTCCTACCCCAAAACCAACAGTTTCAATCAATCCGAAACCTACGCGGTGCTGAGCGCCTACGGTTTCAAGGCAGCCGCCTACTACTCCAGTGACGCGCCGACCGTGTTTGGGGAAGACCAGGACACCCTCTACAGCTGGGTCGGCTACGAAACCCGGCTGACACTGGACGTTGGCCTGGAGCTGCGGTACGGGCGGATGGACTTCAAGGATCCGATGTACTGGTCGGCGAGCGGTGGCTCGCGGGATGCCTACCACGAGTGGGAAGCCAAATTCAGCCGCGACTTCGTCGGTCTGACCTGGGGCCTGAGCTACATCGACACCGATTTGTCGAAAGCTGAGTGCAGCAGCTTCTACGGCTTCGACGATGTGTGCACCGCCACCGTAGTCGCGAGCGTGCGCAAGCAATTCTGAGCCCTTCAGGGAGCAGGGCCTGGTCGTGCCGGGTCCGCTTTGCCCTGCTCTTTTTCGCGGCAACCGGATCCAGGCGACGCGTTTGCACCCAGGCCCGGCAATACAACAGGAATCACAGGAATACCCCATGAACAACCCTTCCCTGCCCGCAGGCACTTCCAGTCTGGATGTGCAGTCCTTCATCAACAGCCAACCCTTATCGCGCTATCAATGGCGGATTGTCCTGCTGTGCTTTCTCATTGTCTTTCTCGATGGCATGGACACCGCCGCCATGGGCTTCATCGCGCCGGCGCTAAGCCAGGACTGGGGCATCGATCGGTCCAGCCTCGGACCGGTGATGAGCTCCGCGCTGATCGGCATGGTGTTCGGCGCCCTCGGCTCCGGACCACTCGCCGACCGTTTTGGGCGCAAGCTGGTGCTGGTGACGGCGGTTCTGCTGTTCGGCTTTTTCAGTCTGCTCTCGGCCTTCAGCAGCTCGGTCGAACAACTCTGGGTCCTGCGCTTGCTCACCGGCGTCGGTCTGGGAGCGGCCATGCCCAATGCAACCACACTGCTCTGCGAGTACACCCCCGAACGCCTCAAGTCTCTGTTGGTCACCAGCATGTTCTGCGGTTTCAATCTGGGCATGGCCAGCGGTGGATTGCTCTCGGCCAAATTGATTCCAGCCTATGGCTGGCAAAGCCTGCTGCTGATCGGTGGCGTGTTGCCCTTGCTGCTGGCTGGGGTCCTGCTGTTTCGCCTGCCTGAATCTGCGCGCTTTCTGGTGGTACGCAACCGCGGAGTCGACAAGGTGCGCAAGGTCCTGGCACCGATCTGCCCGGCGCAGGTCGCTAAAGCACTGGACTTCAGCCTGCCGGAGCAACAGACAGTGCAGAACCGCAACGTGCTGCACCTGTTGCTGACCGGACGGTTCGGCGCGGGCACCCTGCTGCTCTGGCTGACGTATTTCATGGGGCTGGTCATTGTCTACCTGCTGACCAGTTGGTTACCGACCCTGATGCGCGACGGCGGCGCCAGCCTGGAACAGGCGGCCTTCATCGGTGCGCTGTTCCAGTTCGGTGGCGTGCTCAGCGCGGTGGCCGTGGGTTGGGCCATGGATCGCTGGAATCCGCACAAGGTGATTGGCGCCTTCTACCTGCTGGCCGGAGTCTTGGCGTACTGCGTCGGCCAGAGCCTGGGCCAGGTCACGCTGCTTGCCACCCTGGTGCTGTTGGCGGGCATGTGTATCAACGGTGCGCAATCGGCGATGCCGTCCCTGGCCGCGCGCTTCTACCCAACCCAAATGCGTGCCACCGGGGTCTCGTGGATGCTCGGCATCGGCCGCCTCGGCGCCATTCTGGGTGCCTGGGCCGGTGCCTCCCTGCTTGGGCTGGGCTGGAGCTTCGAGCAGGTGCTCACGACCCTGGCAGTACCGGCAGCCCTGGCCGCGAGCGCCGTGCTGATCAAGGGTCTGGTCAGCCATGCAGATGCTACCTGACTCCCACCCAGCCGTGCGGCCAGCCTGGTGAAAGGGGCCGCGCCAGGCGGACCGACGGCTACCCCTCAAGGCGCCAACCGACTCCGACACCAGCCCCCATTAAGCAGGCGATAGTCGAGCCGGTCATGCAAGCGATCCGCCCGCCCCTGCCAGAACTCCAGACGCTCCGGCTGCAAACACCAGCCACCCCAATGCTCAGGGCGCGGGATCGGTTGGTCGAGGAACCGTTGAGCCGTCTGTTCCAGCATCGACTCCAGCGAAGCACGGCTGGCGAGCATGCGGCTTTGCGGTGAGGCCCAGGCGCCGAGGCGGCTGGCCAGGGGGCGGGAGTCGAAGTAGGCGTCGGACAATGCCGGATCGAGTGGCACCACCTGGCCTTCGATGCGCACCTGGCGCTCCAAGGCGGGCCAGAAGAAGGTCATCGCGGCGTGGGGGTTGGCGGCCAGTTGCTGGCCCTTGTCGCTGTGGTAGTTGCCGAAGAAGATCGGGCCGGCATCGCTCAAGCCTTTGAGCAGCAGCACCCGGCAATGGGGGCGGCCGGCGCTGTCGACGGTGGCGAGCATCATGCTGTTGGCCTCCACCGGCGGCTGCTCGGTGTCGCGGGCCTGCTGCAGCCATTGGCCGAACATCGCCAGCGGGTCGTCCAGGGACTGTTCGTCGTGCAGGCCTTGCAGGGTGTAGTTGCGGCGCATCTCGGCGAGGGAAAGCGGCATGTCGGGGGTCTCCGAAAGGGTTTGGCCCAGTGTGCGAGGCACCGGGCCCAATCACCTTGACCGCCATCAATCCCTGTCTGGGTTGCAGGCTTATTTCATGCCCAGGCGCCTGGCCAATTTGTGCAGGTTGCTGGGATCGATCTGCAGCAGTCGCGCGGCGCTGGCCCAGTTGTCGGCGGACTGGCCCAGGGCTTGGCGAATTTTCTCGCGCTGACACTCGTCCACCGCATCACCCAGGGCCTGGAACGGCGCGTCGGCGGGCAATACTTGTGCGCGCTCGAGCGGCGCAGGCTGATGGCCCGCCGTGCTGTCGAGATCGAGCACCTGGGGTTCCAGGGTCAGGATCGCCGCACGACTGCTGCCGCGACTGAGTTGCTTGAGCGCGGCGCGGCTGATGACATGTTCCAGCTCGCGGATGTTGCCCGGCCAGGAATACCCCAGCAGCGCCCGTTCGGCTGCCGGCGACAGGCGCAAGCCGCGCAGGCCGAGGCGTGCGCGGTTGAGTTCGAGGAAGTGCCCGGCCAGCAGCAACACGTCGTTGCCGCGCTCGCGCAGGGGCGGAATCGGCACCGGGTACACCGATAGCCGGTGGTACAGGTCGGCGCGAAACAGGCCGTCGCGGATGCTGTCGGGCAGGTGGCGGTTGGTCGCGGCAATGATTCGCACATCAACGTGCAGCGGCTTGTCGGCACCCAGGCGCTGGATCTCGCCGTTCTGCAAGGTGCGCAGCAATTTGGCCTGCACACTCAGGGGCAATTCGCCGACTTCATCGAGAAACAGCGTGCCGCCATTGGCCGCATCGAAGCGTCCGGCGCGGTCGCTGCTGGCGCCGGAGAAGGCACCTTTGACGTGGCCGAACAGCTCGCTCTCGGCCAGCGATTCGGGGAGCGCCGCGCAGTTGACCTGGATCAGCGGCTTGTGACTGCGCCGCGACAAGCGATGCAGGCGCCGGGCGAACAGTTCCTTGCCGACCCCGGTTTCGCCCAGCAGCAGCACCGGCAGATCGGCGTCGGCCAGCACGTCCAGCTCGTTCAGCAAGTTGTGCAGGACCTCACTCTGGCCGAGGATCTCGCCCTCCTCCACCGGCACCCGTTGATCCTGAGGATCGCTGCGCGACATGCGCAGGCTGCGGTTTTCCTGTTCCAGCCGGGTGACCCGCACGGCGGCTTCGATCTGCAGGGTGCAGCGCTTGAGTTCCTCGCGGGCCTGGCTGTCGAAGGTGCCGGCGTGCAGCGCGTCGAGGGTGATCGCGCCCCAGATCCGGCCTTCCACATACAGGCTGACGCCCATGCAGTCGTGGACCGGCAGGGATTCGCCGACGTGATTTTCGAGCAGGCCGTCGTAAGGATCCGGCAGTCGGCTGTCAGGTTCGAACCAGGTCGGTTCGCGGGAGGCCATGATTGCCGCCAGGCGTGGATGCTGGGCGATCACGAAGCGCCGGCCGAGGGCCTCGTGGACCAGGCCGACGGTCGCCACCGGCCGCAGGCTGTCCTCATCGAGGCGCAGCAGGCCCACGGCGCCACTGTTGAAGTATTCGCGCAGGGTCTGCACCAGACGTTGCAACCGTACGGCATTGGGCAACTCGACAATCAGGTCGGCGGCCAGGCTTTCACGCAGCATGGTAGTTATCACCCTCTATGGTGGGATTCACCCTAATGCCTCAGGGTGCAGTTAACCACCGTTAAAAATTATTCCATTGATATCAATCAGTTAAATTTGGCATTCGCTATGCAATGGGCCTGGGGAACCGTTACAAACCGAGAGGAACCCCTGATGAGCCATCACCTGCTGGAACAAAGCCTCGGCCAACTGGCCTGCGACATTCCCGGCGCCACGCGGATCTTTCACACCTTCAACCTCGACTTCTGCTGCGGCGGCCACAAGAGTTTGCGTGACGCGGCCCTGAGCAAAAAACTCGACCCGCAATTGATCGCCGATGCCCTGCAGATTCTGCAAGACAGCGGCGAGACTCAGGACGACTGGCGCCAGGCACCGATGACGCAATTGATCGCCCATTTGCTCTCGCGCTACCACGCCCGCCACCGCGAGCAACTGCCGGAACTGATCCGCCTGGCGCGGCGCGTCGAGCAGGTTCACGGCGCACGCAGTACCTGCCCCAATGGCCTGGCCGAGTTGCTCTGCGAGATGCAACAGGAACTCGAAGGACACATGTGCAAGGAAGAACAGGTGCTGTTCCCGATGCTCCAACACGGCCTCGGCCCGCGCGCGGCACCGCCGATCCAGGTGCTGCGTTTCGAGCATGATCAACATGGTGAAGGCCTGGAAAAACTGCTGGCCCTGACCCACAACATCACCCCGCCGGCCGATGCCTGTAACACCTGGCGCGCGTTGTATCGCGGGCTGACAGAGTTTCGCGATGACCTGATGCAGCATATTCATCTGGAAAATAATGTGTTGTTCGTCAATGCGCTTGAGGCGCGGCATTGATCGGCTCTATCGATGAAACTGTGGGGCGTGCTGGGCCCCACTAATCCCTGTGGGAGCTAGCCTGCTGGCGATGAAGTTGATGCGGTGTTGCTGATGGCCCCATCGCCAGCAGGCTCCCACCAAGGGCACATTGACCGCCAACCTTGTGATCAACCACAAAAGCGAGCCAGCTCACCCCTGCCAATAAAACATCGCCTTGGCGAGCACCACGATCAACACCATGTGCCCGAGGATGCTGCGGCGGATCCAGGTAGCCCGAGCGGCGCTCAGGCGCCCGTGGGTCAGCCAGTAGGCGAGCAGCAGGTAGTGGCCGATGATGCTCAACGCCAACACTATTTTCAGGCCCAGCAAGGTGCCGAAACTGCTCGCCAGTGGCTGGCTCAGGGCGCCGCGGTACTGCCAGGCCAGGCCAATGCCGGCGCCATACAACAGCAGCACCACGCCATGCAGGACCTTGCGCGAACGCACGGCGATGGCCTGTTCGGCGCCTGCTTGCGAGGTGTCCGACAATTGCCGGCGGGCGTGGTGCCAGATCACTACTTCGAAGAACAGCGTGCCGATAAACGCAATCGCCGCCAGCAGATGAGTGACCAACAGATAGGGATACATCAACGACTACCTCCTTGAATTCGCGGGCTTAGCCCGGATGTCCATCGACCCGTGTGCGCAGCAGCATCGGCCCATAGCGCCAGGCGTACAGCGCAAAGGCCAACGCCCAGCACAGACCGGCCAACCACAAGGCCGGCATCGGGAACAGCAGAATCAGCCCCACCCGACTCAGGCACGCCAGGTTGAGCAGAATGAACGCCAGGCTCATCCCCGCGGGCGGCTGCAACGGCCGGCCGGTATGGCCTAGGGTGACCCGCGCAATCATCGCCAGCACCAGCCCGCCCATGGCGCCAATGGTCAGGGCATGCACCGCCAGGCTCGGGTTGATCGCCACGCCGAAGTGCCACAGCGCCATGCCCAGACAGGCCACCGCCAGCCAGGCGTAGGCCAGGTGCAGCGACCACAACAGCGGCACGCGCCACAGCGCGCGGTCCTGCCAGCGCAGCAGGCGAATCAGGTGACCGACCCCGAGCACCGCGAACAGCACGCCAACCCACAGGTTCGGGCTCAGCGCAGGCCCTGCGGCATACAGCAACGCCACCAGCGGCGAGCCAATCAACAGCAGCCAGTCCAACCATGGCCAGGGCGCAACGGCGTCGACCCGACCGAGGCCGCGCTGGGTGAAAAACGGAATCACCCGGCCACCGATCAGGCCCATCATCGCCGCCACCAACCAGATGCCGCTCAACACACCCTGACGCTGCCAGCCTTCATGGCCGGCACTCAGCCCATACAGGGACAAGCCGTCAGCCAGCGCCAGCAACAGCAGGACCACGACTATCGGGTAGTTACGCTTCTGCCGCACTTGCCACAGTCTGATGCCCATCAGTGCCGCCACCGCCAGCGGGAAAGCCAGCTCGAGCACGGCCAGCAGCGCCCAGGGCGCATTTACCAGCCAGGCCACCCGCGCCAGCAACCACACCAGTGCCAGGGCGGCCAGGGGTCGGCCGCTGAGCCCGGGGCGGCCGGTCCAGGTCTGCACCGCGGTCAGCAGGAAGCCGGCGATGATCGCCAGGCCGAAGCCGAACAGCAGCTCATGCCGATGCCAGCCCAACCAGCCACCCGCCGGCTGCCAGTCACTGATCGAACCGCTGAAAGCCGCCAGCCACAGTGGGATCGCCAGCAGCGCCAACAGGCCACCGGCGAGGAAAAACGGCCTGAAAGCCAGGCGTAACAGCGGCGGGATTGCCATCGCTTTGCTGCGTTCGAGCACTTGCATGTAGGTACTCCTCTGCATGCCCGGCACTGATGCGCAGTGCCCGGGTCCGTTCGCGCTCGATCATCGGAGAGTGGTGATCGCACGTCGTTGTTGCAGATCAACAGTGCAAGCGGCATGCCTGAGGAGTGCAAGCCGGTAGCGATGGGGTTGGAGCGGGCGTAGCGCGTATCTATTAGGGTAAAAACAACCATTCATGGTCATTACCACCCCACTGCGCGGGGTTATTTTTACCACATACATCCATAGACCTGTAGGAGCTAGCTTGCTAGCGATGGACGTCAACGATAACGCGCGCTATCTGGATGCACGTGGCGATCTCGGGTTTTTCGCGAGCAAGCTCGCTCCTACATTGCATCGCGCCGAGGCAACAGATTGCGGCTGGCCCGAGTCTTGCTGAACAGGGTAATCCCAACCCTTTTTCACTCGTCCGGAGTCGCCATGAGCAAAGTCATTCACCCCCTGGCCTGGTTCGTCGTATTGAGTTCCGTCCTCGCCGTGGCCAGTGGCCTTTCTCTGGGTCTCGTCTAAGCCGAATTTCACTTTCAAGGAAGCCTTGCCATGGTCCTCCACCGCGTCCATCACCAGATCCTGCGCAGCCACCATCTGTTCGAACCCTTGAACGACGAACAGATGGACCAACTCATGGGCAGCAGCCAGTTGCTCAGCGTCGACAAGGGCGAACCGCTGTTTCGCCAGGGTGAGCCGGCCGATTCGTTCTACTTCGTGATTGCCGGCGCGGTGAAGATTTACCGGCTGACGCCTGACGGCCAGGAGAAGGTGTTCGAGGTGCTGGGCGATCGCCAGACCTTCGCCGAAGCAATGATGCTCATGGATACCCCCAACTACGTGGCCTCGGCCGAAGCCGTGGGGCCGACCCAGCTCTACCGGTTTTCCAACAGCACCTACCTGCACCTGCTGCAAAGCAACAGCCGGCTGACCCTGGCGTTGCTGGGCAAGCTGTGCGTGCGCCTGCACCAGCGAGTCAACGAGATCGAAACCCTGTCGCTGAAAAACGCCACGCACCGGGTGGTGCGCTATCTGTTGACCCAGCTGGTGCGCGAGCAAACGGTGGACAGTCACTTCGAACTGCCGATGGCCAAGCAGTTGATTGCCGGACACCTGTCGATCCAGCCGGAAACCTTCTCGCGGATCATTCGCCGGCTGATCGACGAGCAGATCATCACCCAGGATGGCCGGCACATCAGCATCCTCGATCGCCCGCGCCTGGAACAATTCGAGTGAATGCCCTCCCCGTCTGCCTCTACTGCCAACACCCCAACCCCGCCGGCAGCCGCGACTGCCACCACTGCGGCATGCCCCTGCCGTTGCACACTGCCCATGCGGCAAAACAGCGTTTGCGCCGGTTTCAGTGGTTTTGTGTTGGGCTGAGTGTGTTTTGCGTGGTGATGTTTTTCTGGTTGCCGCGCTAACCGCCTGGGGGCCATATCAGCAACACCGCATCAACTTCATCGCTAGCAGGCTCCCACAGGGTTTTGTAAGTTCCGCAGTATTTGGGATCGACCAACCCCCCTGTAGGAGCGAGCTTGCTCGCGATGGTCGTCAACGATGACGCAGCTGTCCTGGATGCGCGCGGCGGCCTCAGGTTCTTCGCGAGCAAGCTCGCTCCTACAGGTTCAATCGGCGGCAATCGAGCGTCCCCCGGTTCAAGGCTGGATCAACTGCCGATACACCTGCGGCAAACGCAGCGGCAGTTGCTCGGGTTGCCGAATCAGGGTGTAACCGTGGGCGCCGAACATGTAGGGCAGGTACGCGCCGGCTTCGCGGTCAATGGTGATGCAGAACGGCACCAGGCCCTGGCGCCGAGCTTCGAGCACTGCCTGGCGGGTGTCTTCGACGCCATAACGTCCTTCGTAGAGATCCAGGTCATTGGGTTTGCCATCGGTCAGCAGCAGCAACAGCTTGCTGCGCCGCTTGCTATTGACCAGCAACTGGGTGGCCTGGCGGATGGCCGCGCCCATGCGCGTGTAGTAGCCGGGTTTCAGCCCTTGAATGCGCCCTCGGGTGCGGTCGTCGTAGCGCTGGCTGAAGGATTTCAGTTCTTGCATCCGCACCTGCTGGCGACGCAATGAAGAGAATCCGTACAGCGCAAAGTCATCACCCAACCCCGCCAGGGTTTCTCCGAACAGCAGCAGGCTGTCGCGGATTACTTCGATCACCCGCTGCTGATCGTTGAGGTGGGCGTCGGTGGACATCGACAGGTCCGCCAGCAACAGGCACGCCAGGTCGCGGCGGGTCTGCCGCCGCTCCATGAACAAACCGCGCTCGACGCACTGGCCCTGCTCGCGCTGGACGCGGAAATCCAGCCAGGCCTGCAAGTCCAGCTCCGCGCCCTGAGGCTGCTGGCGTAACCACTGGCGGTCGTTGCGCAGATGGGCAAACTGGCGCCGCAGTTTCTGCGCCGAGGCGTTGAGCCGTGTCGGCAGCGGCTGCGCCTCCGAGTCGCGGGGCAGCATCATTTGCAGATTGACGAAGTCCTCCTGCAGTTGCTGCTTGCGGTAGTCCCACTCCGGCAGCTTGATGCCCTGCCCCAGCGGCACATCGTCGATGTCCGCCGGCGGCAAATCAAGGTGCAGCTTGAGACCGCCGCCCTTGCGCAGACGGGTGCGGGACAGGGTCAGTTCATCGAGGTCATCGGCGACCCGCGCGGCGTCCGGGTCTTCGCCGTCGTCGGCCCAGCGATCCAGGTCGACGTGTTCGGTCCAGCTGAACAGGTTCTCCAGGCGCACCACCAACAGCCCGCCATCGCGACGGGCGTCATCGATGCGCGTGGCGCGCTTGCGACCGGCTTTTTGCTCACCGGCAGCGGTGCTCAACGATTCCTCTGAATCGTCGCCCAGTTCTGCCGCCTGCGGGCTGGCCAGACGGTTGGGCGGGTACAGCCACAGTGGCAACGGCCAGGCCAAACGTTCGCTACGGGGGAAATGCTCGACACTGCCGGGCTCGCGCAGCGCCTGGCACAGCGCCCGCTCCAGCGCCGCCTCACTTGGCTTGAGCGACGCCGGATCGGGGCGCAACAACAAGTGCGCCTCGACCAACCGCTGATAGCGCCCGCGCAAGGCCGGAAAGCGCTGCAACAGCTGCAACGTCCAGCGCTGGTTGTCACGCCCCCAGTGCTGCATCGGCCCGGCCTGCGCCGCCAGCAAGGCCAGCCAGCGATAGAGCTCCTGATTGAGGGCAACCTCGGGGAACACCGCCAGGCTCGCTGGCAAGCGCAAATGGGCCGGATCGCACCAGGCCAGCGGTACTTGCCGGCAGGTGCCGGCGATTTGCTGCAGCAGGTTGCGCCGCAGCAACAGGTCGCGCTCGCTGGCCGCTTCCAGGGCGATCCCGCCGGCCCCGCCCATGGCGCGAAACAGCAACGCCAACGAGCGTTGCTGACTGAGCAACTCGACCCGCGCCTCGGGAAAATCCACGCTGGCGCGGCGGGTGATGAAACGGTGCCAGACACTGCCGACCCATTCTTCCAACTCGACGCTGAAGGCCATTTTGGTTGCCTTATTGCAGATCCGAAAACGGCCCGCTGTACCCGCCGGGCCAATCCTTTCCAACACTCAGGACGGCACCACCGCCGCCGGTGCGCGCAATGCGGCACGTCCGCGCTGGCGGAAGCTGAGCAGGTAGCACAGCAGCCCGGCGAAGAAGCCGACACCAGACACCAACCGCGCCCAGAACAAGCCTTGCAACTGTTCCATCGTGGCCATGAACGGCAAGGCGATGCCGTCGGCCTGCCAGCGCTGCAGGTAGACCTGCACCACGCCCGCCGCCGTCAGGAACAGGGTGATCATCACCATCGACAGGGTCATCAACCAGAAGCCCCAGACTTCCAGGGTCTGCGAACGCTCGTCGGCGGCTTCACCGAGGCCGCGCAAGCGTGGCATGGCGTAGCTGATCAGGGTCATGACGATCATCGCGTAGGCGCCATAGAACGCCAGGTGACCGTGGGCCGCCGTCAGTTGCGAGCCGTGGGTGTAGAAGTTCACCGGGGCCAGGGTGTGCAGGAACCCCCAGACACCCGCGCCGAAAAACGCGGTGACCGTGGTGCCCTTGGCCCAGAGTGTCGCCGCCCGGTTCGGGTGTTGCCGGCGCCGGTTACGCACCATGCTGAAGGCGAAGACCACCATGGCCAGGAACGGCAGCGGTTCCATGGCGGAGAAGATCGAACCGACCCACAGCCAGACCTCTGGCGCGCCGATCCAGAAGAAGTGGTGACCGGTGCCGATGATCCCGGTGATCAGCGCCATGGCGATGATCACGTACAGCCATTTCTCCACCACTTCGCGGTCGACGCCGGTGATCTTGATCAGCACGAACGCCAGCATCGAACCCATGATCAGTTCCCACACGCCTTCCACCCACAGGTGCACCACCCACCACCAGTAGAACTTGTCGCGGGCCAGGTTGCCGGGGTTGTAGAAGGAGAACAGGAAGAACACCGCGAGGCCGATCAGCCCGGTCATCATTACCATGCTGACCGTGGTCTTGCGGCCCTTGAGCAGGGTCATGCCGATGTTGTAGAGAAAGCCCAGGCAGACCACCACTATGCCCATCTTGGTGATGGTCGGCTGCTCGAGAAACTCGCGGCCCATGGTCGGCAGCAGCTCGTTGTGGGTCAGCCGCGCCAGCCCCGCATAAGGCACCAGCAGGTAGCCGAGGATGGTCAGCACGCCGGCGGCAGCGAACACCCAGAACAGCACGATCGCCAGTTTCGGGCTGTGCAGCTCGCGGTCGGCCTCCTCGGGAATCAGGTAGTAGGCAGCGCCCATGAAGCCGAACAGCAGCCAGACGATCAGCAGGTTGGTGTGGACCATGCGCGCCACGTTGAACGGGATGACCGGGAACAGGAAGTCGCCGATCACGTATTGCAGGCCCATGATCAAACCGAACAGCACCTGGCCGAGAAACAGCAGCAGGGCGAACACGAAGTAGGGTTTGGCGACGGCTTGCGAAGCGAATTTCAGGTGTGGATTGACCTTGTTCATGTCTCAGCCCTCCTTGTTTGGCGGCCAGCCGTTGGTGTTGATCTTCGAGCTCCACTTGAGGAACTCGGCGATGTCATCCACCTCCTGCTCGCTCAGGTTGAACTGCGGCATGGCGCGCCGCCCCGGGACATTCAGCGGCTGCATTTTCATCCAGGCGTGGAGGAACGGCTTGAAGCCCTCCTCGCCGCCGCGACGCTGGAACACGTTGCCCAGCTCGGGCGCGAAGTAGGCGCCCTCGCCCAGCAGCGTGTGGCAGCCGATGCAATTGTTTTGCTCCCAGACCGTCTTGCCGCGAATCACCGACTCGCTGAGCTGCGCCTCGTTGCTGCGCTGGGGAAAGGTCTGTTCGGTGTGGTAGGTCAAGGCGAGGAATATCAGGAAGAAAAAGATACTTCCCCCGAAGTAGATATTCCGCGCCATGCCTTTGGTGAAGGTCTCTGACATCGTCGCTTCCTCATTGCTTGGCCCGTCCATGATAGGAAGCGCGGGGCTGGAACCTGCTTGATGGCGATCAAGAAAGGCAGATGGTTTTGCTCAGGTATTGCCAGGCAGCAGCATCAGGGTCAACGCCACCGATCCCAGCAACGCCAGCGGCCAGCCGAATAGCAAACAACGCCACAACCATGGCGCCCGACGCAGTTCCATGAAGCCGTCGCTGATCAGCCAGGCCTTGCCCAGCGCTACCAGCAGGATGGCCATGGACAGCCCTGCGCTCGCCCCGAATCGGGCCAACCACACAGTGCCGATACTCAAGACGGCCAGCGCCGCCCAACAGCACAACAACAGCCTGGAAGCCGACATGGGCCCTCACTTCAATTGAGCAGGTAGACCAACGGAAACAGCACCACCCAGACCAGATCGACCATGTGCCAATACAGCACGCCAGACTCCAGCCCGTTGCAATCACCGGCACCGTAGGCACCCCGCGCACAACGCAGCGCGAGCCAACCGAGAATCAACATGCCCAGCAGCACGTGGACGAAGTGAAAGCCGGTGAGGATCCAGTACAGGGTGAAGAAGGTGTTGTGCTCCAGGCCCAGCCCCGCCGCCAGCAAATGCCGGTACTCGCCGAGCTTGAGCAGCACATAGACACTGGCCACCAGCAGCGCCGCCCCTAACAGCCAGGCGGCACGCCGCGGTCGTGATTGCCTGGCCTGCTGCACCGCCAATGCGGCCAGGCCACCGGCGCTGAGCAGGCTCAAGGTCAGCGCCAGGCCGGTGGAGGTGTCGAGCAGCAGCCGGCTCTGCGCAAACAGTTGCGGCTTGAGGGCCTGGGTCACGGCGAACGCGAGGATCAGCAGGGCGAACACCGACAGTTCGGCGAGGATGAACAGCCACATCGCCAGATCGCCTGGCAGCTGCCGGCGGGCATGGCTGGCGGCCTCAGCCGAAGTGGACATCGACCACGTCCATCAGCGCCGCGACCGTCACCGGGTCATCGCTCAAGGGCTCGGCCAGGCAGGCCATGCAGGCCTGGCGCGGGCTCATGCCGGAGCCGATCATGCGCGCGGTGAAAATCAGCAGACGGGTCGAGGCGACTTCTTCCAGGTCATGCTGATCGAGCCGGCGCAGCGCCTGCCCGAGCTTGACCACCTGGGCCGCCAGCGCGCTGTCGACCTGGGCTTCGCGGGCGACGATGCGCACCTCTTCAACCTCGGCCGGATAGCCGAAACGCATGGCCACGAAGCGTTGGCGGGTGCTGGGTTTCATGCCCTTGAGCAGGTTCTGGTAGCCGGGGTTGTACGACACCACGAGCATGAACGTGGGCGGCGCCTTGAGCACTTCACCGGTGCGTTCGAGGAACAGTTCGCGGCGGTCGTCGGCCAATGGATGCAGGACCACCACCGTGTCCTGGCGCGCCTCGACCACTTCGTCGAGGTAGCAGATACCGCCCTCACGCACCGCCCGGGTCAGCGGCCCGTCCTGCCACCAGGTGCCCTGGGCGCCGATCAGATGGCGGCCGATCAGGTCGGCAGCGCTCAAGTCGTCGTGGCAGGCGACGGTGTACAGCGGCAGGTTCAAGCGGTGGGCCATGTGCTGGACAAACCGGGTCTTGCCACAGCCGGTGGGGCCTTTGATCAGTACCGGCATGCCGTGGCGCCAGGCTTGTTCGAACAGCGCCTGTTCGTTGTCTTGCGCTTGGTAGAAGGGTTCGGTCTTGAGGTCGCAGGTCGCGTTGGCGTTCATCGGGCACCGGGGTCAGAAGCGGGTTTGGCCACCACGCTACGGACCCTGGCGAGTCCCTGCCAGCGGAACCGCGGGCAAACTTGATCGCGGTCAAGCTTGCCTGCAAGGCCTCAAACGGTGCGCGAAAAATTGCCCTTCTGCTCGCCGCCCAGGTAGGCGTCGAAGGCCATGGCGACGCTGCGCATCATCAGGTAGCCGGCGGGCAACAACAGTAAGCGGTCCGGGTGAATCTCCAGTAATTGATCCTGTACATGCTCGCGCAACTGCACCAGCGCTTCGGCAAAATACTGGTTGAAGTCGATGCCGTAGCGCGCTTCGAATTTGCCGAAGTCGATGCGGCCATGGCACATCAGGTCGCTGATCACTTCGCGGCGCAGCTGGTCGTCCTCGCTCAGGCGATAGCCACGGTGCACCGGCAACAGGCCCTGGTCGAGCCGTGCGTAGTACTGCGAAAGCTCCTTGACGCTCTGGCTGTAGCTGTCGCCGACCTTGCCGATGGACGACACGCCGAGGCCGATCAGGTCGCAGTCGGCGTGGGTCGAATAGCCCTGGAAGTTGCGCTGCAAGGTGCCGTTGGCCCGGGCCAGCGCCAGCTCGTCGTCTGGCAGGGCGAAGTGGTCCATGCCGATGTACACGTAACCGGCCTCGGTCAGGCGGCGGATGGTCAGCTCCAGCAACTGCAGCTTGCGCTCCGGCGGTGGCATGTCGGCCGGACGGATCAGCCGTTGCGCGCGGACCATCTGCGGCAAGTGCGCGTAGCTGTAGGCAGCGATGCGGTCCGGGCGCAGGGCAATGATCTTGTCCAGGGTCACGGCGAAACTGTCCTGGGTCTGCAACGGCAGGCCGTAGATCAGGTCGACGCTGACCGACTTGAACCGGGCCGCGCGCGCCGCCGCCACCAGCGCATAAATCTGCTCCTCGCTTTGCACCCGATTGACCGCCGCCTGCACATCTGCATCGAAGTCCTGCACGCCAAAGCTCAGGCGATTGAAGCCCAGGCCGCGCAGGGCCTGGACCTGCTCCGTGTCGATGGTGCGCGGGTCGACTTCGATGGAAAACTCATGGTTGTCGCTGTCGTCCATGACGAAGGCCTGGTGCAGGCAGTCCATCAGGTCGGCCAGTTGCTCGCCGGTCAGGTAGGTCGGCGTGCCGCCGCCCAGGTGCAACTGGGTGAGGGTTCGCGAGCGGTCGAACAAGGCCGCCTGCATGGCGATTTCGCGCTTGAGGTAGCTCAGGTACTCGACCGCGCGATGGGTCTTCTGGGTGATGATCTTGTTGCAGGCGCAGTAGTAACACAGGCTCTTGCAGAACGGGATGTGGATGTACAGCGACAGCGGTTTGGGCATCGCTGCCCGGTTGCTGGCGGCAGCGGCCTGCTGATAGTCGTCTACCGCAAAGGCCTGGTGAAACTGCGGTGCGGTCGGGTAGGAGGTGTAGCGTGGCCCCGGCAGGTCGTACTTCTGCACCAGGGCGCGATTGAAATCAAATGAACGGGTCATGGTTTATCCACTCGCTGTGCGAGTCAGGTTGTGCAGCGCCCACAGGTTGTTGAAACAGGTTGCAGATGGCATCCAGTTGCGGCCGACCGGCCGGGAGAATGCTGATGAAGCGCTCGGACAATTCGATCAGGCCGTTGCGGTGCAATTGCTCCAGCATAGGCCAGGCATCGCAGAAGTATTGACGGAACACCAGGCCGTAACGCGCCTCGAGTGCCGCGATATCCAGTTCCAGGTCACAGGCCAGGCGCTCCACGACCCTGTGGCTGATCTGGCTGCCGGCCTCGCAGCGCCAGCCGCGACAGGTGGGCAACTGGTCCATGTCCAGCAGCTGTTGGTAGCGCGGCAACTGCTCGGTGTTTTGCGCATAGAGGTCCTCGATCTGGCTGATCGCGCCCAGGCCCAGGCCGATGTTGTCGCAGTAGCCGTGGCGGGTGAACCCCTCGCAATGGCGGCGCAGCCGCCCGCGTTCCTGGGCGATCGCCAGGTCGTCGTCGGGGCGCACGAACTGCCCGAGCCCCAGGTAGTGATAGCCGGCGTCGGCCAGTTGCTCGAAACAGAGGCGCCGCATCGCGGCCTTGTCCTGCTCGTTGCAGAACGCTCTTTGCACATCCGCTGCACCAGAGCGGTAGCGCTGCGGCGGCCGGGCATAATCGAACACCAGCAGGCGGTCCGGCTCCAGCTCGAGCAGGCTCGCCAGTTTCAGCGCAAAACTCTCGGGGGTTTGCCAGGCGTGACCGTAACCCAGGTCGACGTTGACCGAGCGAAAACCGAAGGTGCGCGCGGCATCGATCAGCGAATGGATCGGTGCCGGATTCTGGTGGTTGGCCAAGGTTGTTGCGCGCTCGCCACCGAGGTCGGGGACGCCAATGCTGACATGGTTGAAGCCCAGGTCACGCAGGGCGCCCATGGTCGACCAGTTGGTGTGGCGCAGGTCGACCTCGATGCTGTAGTCGCCGCAATCGTGTTCGAGGAAAGCGAAGCGCTGACGCAGGCGATTCATCAGCCGGCGCAGATCGGCCTGCGCCGGGGTGCCGCCAGCCAGCTGGAACTGTTCGACTCGGCGCCCTGCCCCGAGGTGACAGGCCACCAGGTCGATCTCGTGCAGCAGGCGCGGCAGGTACGGGTCGCCCGTCCATTGCGCCGGCAGTTGCACGTTCAACGCCAGCGGACGGCATTTTTGTCGGCTCACCCGCAGCGCCCGCAACAGATCCAGCGAGCCAATGCCCGCGTGAAACCGGGCCGTGTCGACATGGCCGCCGAGGTCGAGCACGCCGTGATCGCAACGGCTGCTGGGTTGATCAGGGAGATGAAACAGGGTGCGCATGACGGGTCTCCACGACTGGCTGCAGGTCAACAGTGTCGCGGCCTGACGCCGATCGCTCCTTGATTTGCATCAAGCGCGGTGCAAGTGCTGCTGGCCTGACTGACCACCGGCGCTCACCAGCTCAGGTAAAACATGCCCTTGGCCAACAGCACGATCGCGACCATGTGGCAGAACAGGCTGGTGTGGATGAACTGCGAGTAGCGGGCGGTCATGCGCTCGGTCCTGAACAACAGCATGGCGCCGAGAAAGTGCAGGAGCACGCTGCAGGCGAGGACGATCTTGAGCAGCAGCAAGGTGCCGAACGAGCTGGCCAGTGGCGCGCCGAGGATCGGCAGGTAACGCAGCCAGACCATCCCCAGCCCCGCCCCGAACAACACCAGCAATACCCAGGGCATCAAGGTCCGGGCGCGGCGGCCGATACCCTGTTCGACCAGCAGCATGACCTTGGCCGGCAACTGCTTGCGGATGGATTCGAGAAACAGCACCTCGAAGAACACCGTGCCGATGAACACCAGCGCGGCGAACAGATGCAGGGTCAACAACAGTGGATAGAGCATGGGATTTTCGCTCTGGTGGCGCAAAGGGTTCGCCAACTGCCCTTGCAGCGTACCCGCCAGATCCACTTATCCAGTTGATTTCGGTCAAGTTATCGGAAAAACTCGGCAAGCGGCCGAGAGCCACTTGAAATAATGGCAATATGCCTGTATTGGTGACGCTTCACCGAACTACTGGAGCTGCCCCATGCAAGCCAGATTCAAGATGGTCGATACCAACGTGCTCAACGCTCAGGGCCAGCCAACAGGGATGTGGCGTTATCGGGTGGTGGACGGTATGGATGAAACGGCGCCCAGCCAGCAGCACGTCTACGAGAATCGCGAAGAAGCGTTGAATGTGTGTACCCGATTGAATTCAGAGCAACTCAATTGAACATGAGGCGTGCCGGCTTCAATGCCGGCACGCCCAGGTTTCACCCCTCGCTCAGCGGCCATCCACCGAGAAGCGTCCGGCACCGGTGACACTCAACAGCAGCATACCGCCGACAATGCTCAGGTTCTTGAAGAATTGCGTGGTGTTGGCGGCGCGCTGGGCGTCTTCCATGGTCCAGAAGCTATGCCCGAGCAGCGCGGTGCCGAGGACGAACAAGGCCATCAGGAACGCCAGTGGCCGGGTGTAGAAACCCAGCACCAGCAGGATCGCCACGAAAAACTCCATGATCACCGCAATCGCTGCCGCCACCGGTGGCATTGGCGCGCCGAGTGACGCCATGTAGCCCACCGTCCCCTCGAAACCGGTCATTTTGCTCCAGCCGGACATGATGAACAGGATCATCAACAAAATCCGCGCGAGCAGGATGATGACGTCTCTCTGATTGTCGAACAGGGTGTAACGCATGGCGGCCATCCTTTTGATGTTTGGTCACTTTACGTTAGCAGTTTTTCCGGATTGCTCATGGGCCGGTGATTGCGGGCGTTGATCAGCGATTGCTCATCAACCCATGCAACACGCCAAAGCGCAGACCCGGCTCCGACGCGGCCATGTGCGAGACGCCGAACACCTTGAACGCGGCCAGCATCAGGGTCAGTCCGCCTGGCAGGATACTCAGGCGATGGTCCGGCAGCCCGGCAAGCCTGAGCTGACTGACATGGCCCGCCTCGAGCAGGCGCAACAACAGGCGCAGCAGGCCGACATAGGTCATGCCGCCTTTACCGCCGTCGTTCAAGCCGTTGGCCTTGAGGACCTTGGCCAGCATCCGCGCGGTGCCCGAGGAGCCTATGGCCTGGTTCCAGCCCAGTGTCCGATAGCGACCGGCAATCCGTTCGAACTCCAGGGTGGCGACACGCTCGGCTTCGAGCAAGGCTTCAGCGCTGATAGCACCGCCCTGGAAATACCGTGCTCCGAAGGTGCCGCTGCCAATGGCAATGCTCTCGGTGACCAGGGGCTGATCGCCACGGCCGAGGATCAATTCGGTGGAGCCGCCGCCGATGTCCACCACCAGCCTGCGGCACTCGGAGCCCGGCGTGCGGTGCGCCACCCCGGCATACACCAGGTACGCCTCCTCCTGCCCGGAGATGACGTCAATCGCAAACCCCAGATGACGCTCGGCGTCGGCAAGAAACAGCCGCGCATTGCTGGCTTCGCGCACGGCACTGGTAGCCACCGCGCGCACTCGCCCGGCCTCGAATCCGCGCAGCTTCTTGCCGAACCGGGCGAGCGCCTGCCAACCACGATCCAGGGCCATTTCGTCGAGGGCACCGGCCTGCAGTCCTTCTGCCAGGCGCACCGGCTCACGCAGCGTTTTGACTTCCTGGATCATCAGGCGCTGGTTGCGTTTGACCGACTGGCCAATCATCAGGCGAAACGCATTGGAGCCCAGATCGATAGCGGCGAATAGCGATGCGTCTTCTTTCACGTGGGGAACTCCTGGCAACTTCATCCGCCGAGGGCAAAAAATCGGTTTTGGCGATCCTGCACGGGGTAGATGACATCAGGATGACATTGGGAATTTTTCTGACAGACGCTTCGTCACCAGAACGTCACAGTCGCGGGGCTAGCATCGAGGCTTTCAACTGGGTCGGGAGCTTTGAACATGCTGTTAACCAACGACACCCTGATGCAACGCATTCACCGCGAGTTGCTCGATCACAGTGACGAAGAGCTGGAGCTGGAGTTGCTGGAGGACGATCACGACCTGGCTTCGCTGTTCGAAGGTCACCTCGACGATTCACCGGCCAGGGCCGAGCGCCGTCGGTATTTCAGCGAGTTGTTTCGTTTGCAGGGCGAGTTGGTGAAGTTGCAGAGCTGGGTGGTGAAGACCGGGCACAAGGTGGTGATCCTGTTCGAAGGCCGCGATGCCGCCGGTAAAGGTGGCGTGATCAAGCGCATCACCCAGCGCCTCAACCCAAGGGTCTGCCGGGTCGCCGCCCTGCCCGCGCCGAGCGACCGTGAGCGCAGCCAGTGGTACTTCCAGCGTTATGTTTCGCACCTGCCGGCCGCCGGCGAGATCGTGCTGTTTGACCGCAGCTGGTACAACCGCGCCGGTGTCGAGCAAGTGATGGGGTTCTGCAACGAGGAACAGTACGAAGAATTCTTTCGCACCGTGCCGGAATTCGAGCGGATGCTCGCGCGCTCCGGCATTCAGTTGATCAAGTACTGGTTCTCGATTTCCGATCAGGAACAGCACCTGCGCTTTCTCAGCCGGATTCACGACCCGCTCAAGCAATGGAAGCTGAGCCCGATGGACCTGGAATCGCGGCGGCGCTGGGAGGCCTATACCAAGGCCAAGGAAATCATGCTCGAGCGCACCCACATCAGCGAAGCGCCGTGGTGGGTGGTGCAGGCCGACGACAAGAAAAAGGCCCGACTCAACTGCATCAGCCACCTGCTGGCGCAGATGCCCTATGAAGAAGTTGAACAGGCCAGCATTGAATTGCCGGAGCGCCTGCGCCAGGAAGACTATTCGCGCAACCCGACCCCACCGGAAATCATCGTGCCGCAGGTTTATTGAGGCAGGATAAATCGCATCCATTTCCTGTAGGAGCTGGCTTGCCAGCGAAGAACCCAGCGCCAACGCGTTCATCCAGAATGAACCCGGTGCCTGGGCGTTTTTCGCGAGCAAGCTCGCTCCTACAGAGTCAGCGGCCGATCACAAAATCTGCGGTCACCGTGAAACCTGTAGGAGCTGGCTTGCCAGCGAAGAACTCGACGCCACCGCGCTCATCCAGAATGAACCCGGTGCCTGGGCGTTTTTCGCGAGCAGGCTCGCTCCTACAGAATCAGCGGCCGATCACAAAATTTGCGGTCACCATGAAACCTGTAGGAGCTGGCTTGCCAGCGAACGAAACAATGCGGTTCATCAGGTCCGCCGCCTTCGCCGGCAAGCCGGCTCCTACAGTGTTTGTGGTCGTTCACAAAATCTGCGGTCACCGCAAAACCTGTAGGAGCTAGCCTGCTAGCGATGAGGCCTTCAGCAACACCGCATCAACTTCATCGCCAGCAGGCTGGCCCCACAGAATCCGCGGCCGATCACCACATCTGCGGTCACCGTGAAACCTGTAGGAGCTGGCTTGCCAGCGAACGAAACAATGCGGTTCATCAGGTCCGCCGCCTTCGCCGGCAAGCCGGCTCCTACAGTGTTTGTGGTCGTTCACAAAATCTGCGGTCACCGCAAACCTGTAGGAGCTAGCCTGCTAGCGATGAGGCCTTCAGCAACACCGCATCAACTTCATCGCCAGCAACGGAACGCAGCCCGGGCGGCTCCCACAGTTAAGGCATCCCTGCCCTGTCCCTTACGTTGCCAGGATAAAGTCCGCAGCCGTCACTGTCCCTGCGTTGGCCACCCCGACCAGGCGAATCGAGTCCGTCGCTCCGATGCTGACCAGGGTGTCGGCACCGACATCGGTGACGACCACGCTGGCGGCAAAGTTCGCCGCGGTGATGTTGAGGGCGGTGATGTCGATACGGTCCTGGCCGCCTGCCGCGTTGGCGTCGAAGTTGAGAATCCGGTCAACCCCGAAGCCCGCGCCGAACAGGAAGGTATCGTTGCCGATGCCGGCATCCATCGTATCGTTGCCGGCACCGCCGGTGACGATGTCGTTGCCGGCACCCCCATCGATCGTGTCGTTGCCGATACCGCCAAGCAAAGTGTCGTTGCCGACCCCGCCCTGCATGATGTCGTTGCCATCGCCCCCCTGCAGCAGATCGTTGCCGATACCGCCATCGAGGTTGTCGTTGCCCAGCCCGCCGAGCAGGGTGTCGTTGCCGGCACCGCCGTTCAATAGGTCGATCCCGTCACCGCCGTCCAGGCTGTCATCACCAGCGCCACCATTGAGGGTATCGTTGCCGATGCCGCCCAACAGCGTGTCGTTGCCGACGTCACCGTTGAGCGTGTCGTTGCCGCCGTTGCCGGTCAGGGTGTCGTTGCCGCCGCCGCCATTGAGGGTGTCATTACCGGCTCCGGAGGTGATGACGTTGTTCAAGGCGTTGCCGGTGCCGTTGAACGCGCCGACACCGGTGTAGCTGAGGTTCTCGATATTGCCGCCGAGGGTGTAGTTGGCCAGCGAGGTCTGCACCGTATCCGTACCGCCGTTCGCCGCTTCGACCACCACGTCGCCGATGTTATCGACCACGTAGGTGTCGTTGCCGCCCAGCCCGATCAAACGGTCGGCACCGGTGCCGCCATTGAGCAGATCGTTGCCGGCACCGCCGGTGATGGTGTTGGCCAGGTTGTTGCCGGTCCCGGTGAAGTTGCCCGCACCGATGTAGGTCAGGTTTTCAACGTTGGCGCCGAGCAGGTAGGCAGTCAGGCTGGTTTGCACCAGGTCGGTCCCGCCACCCGCCGCCTCGATCACGCTGTCACCCACGTTGTCGACCACGTAGGTGTCATTGCCGGCACCACCGGTCATGACATCCACGCCGAGCCCGCCATTGAGGATGTCGTTGCCGGCATCCCCTATGAGCGTGTCGTTGTCGTCACCGCCATTGAGCACATCGTTGCCGATGCCGCCGTTGAGCACGTCGTTACCCGCCAGGCCATTGAGTATGTCGTTGCCACCCAGCCCCGACAGCACATCGTTGCCCAGGCCACCGGTGAGGGTGTTGGCCAGGGCGTTGCCCGTCAATACCAGGCCGGCCGGCACGGTGACGGCCGCGGTGGCCGCCGAGGTGACGGTTTCCAGGGTGCCGAAGGCATCGGTGTAGCGCACGATCACCCGCAACTGCAGGTTGCCCTGGTTGATGCCGGGGACGAAGGTCTGCGCGGTCGCACCATTGATGTCGGTGAAAGACGCGCCAGTGCCCTGCTGCCATTGATAGCTGAAGGTGCCCAGGCCATCGACGTCGGCGATCGCCCCGGTCAGGGCAGTCAGCACCTGGCCCTGATCCGGCGTGGTGTCGCTGATCAGCAAGGCACCGGTCGGTGCATCGTTGACGTTCTCGACCGGATCGGACGGGTCGGAGGCGATGCTTTCAGTCACGCCGAAGGCATCGACGTAACTGACCACCACCCGCACCTGATTACCGACCTGGGCCTGGCCCAGGGTGAAGGTGCTGTTGGTGGCGCCCGGGATGTTGACGAACTGCACCCCGTTGGTGGCCTGCCACTGGTAGGTGAACTGCGGATTACTGATGCCATCGGGATCGACGATGCTCGATGGGTCAGCGGTCAGCACCTGGTTCTGCACCAGCAGACCATTGACGGTCGGCCCTGCGGTCGGCGTGCTGTTGGCCGACGAGTCGACGATTTCCAGGGTGCCCTTGGCATCCTGATACACCGCCCGCACGCGGATGTTCGAGCCCGCCACATCGTCCGTCACCCGGTAGGTAGTGCCGGTTGCCCGCGAGGCCTCGCCCGCAGCGACAAAGGTGATGTCTTCATAGACCCCGGACCCGGCGATGGTTTCCACCTGCCAGTAGTAAGCCACCGGACCGTTCACCGCACCGTTGGCATTGGTCGCCGACACGTTGTCCGCGTCCAGCACCGCCTGGGCGCTGACCCGCAGCAGTTGCCCGGCCACCGGCGTATCGTCACGCAGGCCGCTGGCATCATCGAGGATCGCCAGATGCCCGGCCGGGCCGTTGTTCAGGGCCGTGCCAACACCACTGGCCTGGGCCTGATCAGCGAACTGCAGGCGCTCGATGCCGGTCAGGCGATCAACGCCATCGCGGCCGACCACCAGGTCAGTGACGATGACCGTGTTGCCCTGCACTTCGACGCTGTATTCCGCGGCGTTGCCGGAGAACAGCGCGGTGTCGTAGGCATCAGTGCCAGTGAGGATTTCGCGCACGATCACCAGCTGGCCGGGGTTGTAGGTGCCGTTCAACATGAACGGCACCATCGGCTCCATGCTGTTGAACGAGGCGATTTCCGGGCCGGTGCCGTCGTTGTTGGCGCGCACGCTGATGCGCACGTTCAGCCACTTGTCACCGTCGATGATGTCGTCACCGCCGCGCCCTTCGATCAGGTCGCTGCCGCTGCCACCGAGGATGATGTTGCCACCGTCGAACGAGGTCGCCCCCGCTGACAACAGGCCGGCCAGGCCATTGATCAGGCTGATGTTGGTCAACACGCTGCCGGTGGCCCCGGCGGTCGGCAGCGAGGTCGCATCCTCGTTGTCGCCGCGCAGGAAGTCACCGTGGGCCGAACCCGACAGGCCTTCCATGATGTCGAAGCGCACCAGCGCCGAGGCGCCTGAACCGGGGACCGGTGGTACGTCGAAGAAGCGGTCGGTGTAATCGATGCTGACGCCCTGGGCCAGGTCCTTGAAGGTTGCCCAGTCATAGCCGGAGCCGCCGATGTAGCGGTCGCCCATGCCGAGGCTGCCAACCATGATGTCGTCGCCGCCTTCACCGTTGAACTTGTCGTTCTCGTTGCCGCCGATGAACACGTCGTTGCCGATGATCGGGTCGTTGCCCAGCGGATCGAAGTTGTCGCCAGGCGCACCGTCCGAGGTGCCCTTCTCGATCCAGTCGTCGCCTTCGTTGCCCATGTCCTGTTCGTTGGCCTTGCTGCCGAGGATGAAGTCATTGCCCTGGCCGCCGATGGCTTCGGAGGCGTCTTCACCGGTGACGATGAAGTCGTTGCCGAACCCGCCAATGATCAGGTTGACCCCATTACCGCCGTGCAGCACGTCGTTGCCGTCGCCGCCCTGGATGTTATCGTCGCCGCCGGTGTCGGTGATGATGTCGTCGCCGGTGCCGCCACGCAGTTGGTCGTTGCCGTCGCCCCCCTCGATGCGATCGTTGCCGCCATCGCCCCAGACGGTGTCGTCGCCCTCACTGGCGATCAGGATATCGTTGCCGTTGCTGCCGCCGAGCACGATGTGCTCGTCACCCGAGTAACGGATGTAGTTGCTGTCCGGACCAACGGTCAGCGGGTTGTCGCGCGATACGCCATCCGGATCGGCGCTGCCCAGGCCAGCGTTGTACTGCTTGGACTGATCGACTTCGAGGTAGAACCCAGGGTCGGAGAACACCAGGCCCGGCAAGTGGGTGGCCGAGGTGTTGGCCATGATCAGCTTGGCGAACGAGTTGCTTTCCAGTTCGGCGTTCATCGACAGCCCGGAGGTGCGCTCCAGGTAGTAGAAGCGGTCGGCGTCCTGGAGTTTCTCCATCTGGTTCTCGAACACGAAGTTGAAGGTCGAGCCGAGCATGCCGCCAAACGGCGTGATCGCTTCGGCCAGGCCGCCGATCCACAGGTCGATGGCATCGACGCCGGTGATCGTCACGCCCGTCTTGCCATTGACGGTGATGTTGGCGTAGTCCCCGGTGCTGTTGAGGAAGTCCAGGCGGTCTTCCGGTGCTCCCACTCCACCGAGTACCAGTGCCATGGCGGCAGCACGTTTGCCGGCCAGGGTGGTCGCCGCGGTGATGGTGTCGTGGACGCCATAGGCCGCGATGAAGTTGATCAACGACTCTGGATGCTTGAGGTGCTGCACCAGGTCGACCCAGCTGCTGTAAGGCTTGAGTTGGGTGTCGCCGGTCTGGCTGAAGATGTCGCGGCGGATCGCGTTGAGGGACGGAATGCCCACATCGCGGCCACGGGCGATGTTGATCGCCGGCAGGTCGAGCGGCAGGCCCAGCAGGTTGTTGCGCAGCGCCTCGGTGACGAACTCGTCGATTTCGTTACCGGCCTGGCGCGTCACACCGCGCACGATGGCACTGGTTGCGTCTTCTGGCGTCACCCCGCTGGCGGCATACGCCAATGGGTTTAGGAACGCCGCGATCAGGCCCAGTTGCTGATTCGGATTGCTGCCGTCGCTGATGACGTTGTAGTTGGCGTCGAAGCGGTCGACGGTTTCGGTCAGCATCGAGTGGCCAAACCGGTACACGGTGTGGGCGAACTCGGCGACGATCGAGGGGTCGAGGTCGACGTCGTAGACCTGGGTCGGGGCGAAGAACAGGTCCACCCGTGGCTGGATGGTCCGCGCGAATTCCTCGAACACCAGGTGCTGGTACTGCATTTCCGTACCGAACTTGGCGGCCTGGAACAGCCGCTCGCCATCCCACACCAGGGCTGCAATGCCGGCGGCATCCGTCGGTACGGCGGCCACATCGACCAGCAGCCATTCGTTGAGGAAGGCCACGTCGGTCGAATCGAGCAAGGTGTCCTTGGTCTGCGCCACCAGCCGGTTGTGCTCGGCGTGGAAGATCGCATGCACCGCGGTCAGGCCGATGTTCTCGTTGACCCGGCCGTCGCCGGCGATGTAGTGGGCGTCGAGCAGTTCGTTGTCGTAGCTCTGGTTATTGCCGAGCTGATCGGTGGGCTGTGAATTGCCAACCAACTCGTCACCATCCGGCGCCAGTTGCCCGCCAATCACCACCGGTACGGCGTTATGGGCGATGTCATTGAGGAACGCATGGCCGGTGCGTACGGCGTTGACCAGGCTGATCGGTGCCTCCGGATCACCTTCCACCAGCTCGGTGACGTCATCGCTGGTGCCGGCAATGCCGTCCTCGCCGTTGTTGACGTGCATCACCACTTGCGGGAAGCCGTTCGGCCCCTTGAGGAAGTTGCCATAGGCGTCGGTCGCCAGCAGCGGACCGCTGTCGATATCGGCGTCGGTGAGGTTGATGCCAAGGATGTCACGGGCCTGGGCCTTGACCACTTTCCAGGTGGCCATGCCGCCGATTGGCGTATCGTCGCCAGTACCGAACTTGCCGTCGGCCCCCAGGTCGCGGTTGGTGATCAACTCGCCGGTGGCGATCGGGCCGCCATCGGTCATCACATAAGCGCGCAGGAACACCTGGTGCGCCGGATGGGAGCTGTAGGTCTGGTTCTGATCGACAAAAGGTGTCGTGGTGTTGGTGTGCTCGTGAATGTCATCGGCGGTGCCGACTACACCATCTGGGCCCGGCAGGTTGGTGGCGCGGGTCAGGACCATGAAGTTGGTCGGGCTGCCCGTGACGTAGAGTGGATCATCCGGCTTCAGTGGAATGAACACTGTGCCCGAGCCGCCCTTGGTGACCAGGTCCAGCCCGTGGTCGAAGAACTGCCCGAAGAAGGTCATCCAGGCATTGAACGGTGCCGACAACCCGGCGTCAGGTGCGGTGTTTTCGAACAGGTAGACGTCGCGATCGTCCGGCGTTCCGAACTTGCCGTCCAGGCCAGGGCTGGCAACGATGCGCACGCCATCCTTGAGCACGTCGTCACTTCCCGCAGCGCCGAACTCGAGCGCCCCGTTTGTACCCGGGTTGTAGGCCGCGGCATAGGCCGCCGGGTTTTTCGAGGTCTGGTCGACGATCAGGTTGCTGATGGTGCGTGGCTGCGAGTCGAGAACATCGCCACTGGAGGCATAAGTGGTGCCGGCCTCCGCCGGGTTGAACACCGGATCGCTGATCCGCGGGAACACCTGGTCGGCCGAGCCGAAATGGGTGTTGTCGTTGCCGTTGAGGTTCAACAGATTGTTGTTGGAGCCGTCGACCGCACGCAATCCGAGTGGCGCGCGGATGTTCGGGATCAGCGAGAGGATGTTCTGGCCGGAAGCCTCGGCCTCGGCAATCTTGATCTGCGCGAGGATGAAGTTGAGGTCGGAACGCACCATGTGCAGGCCTTCACCACCGGCGGTGGCGTCGGGCACGACGGGCTGTGTCACAGGTGCCACCGGTGCGCCGGGAGCAACCACGCCGGTCGGTTCGGAGAAGAGGATTTCCGTGGTGCCATGGCCATCCTGGTAGATCGCCTTGACCCGCAGCGACAACCCGGCCAGGTCTGGCGAGACCTTGAACGAGGTGCCGTCGGCACTTTGGAACGCCAGGTCACCGGCTGGCAACAGGATGATGTCCTCGAACACGCCGCTGCCGGGAGTGGCCTCGAACTGCCAGTAGTAGGACACCGACGAGTTGTTCAGGTTACCCAGCGGGTTGGTGGCGCTGACGTTGTTGCCATCGGTCACTCCGGCGACGCTGACCGTCAGCATGTCGCCGACGGTGATCGGCCCGCCGTTGTTATCGGCGATGGTCGGGCTGCCATCCGGCAGCAGATTGCCCTCGGCGAGGATTTTCTGACTGTCGGCAAACTGCAGGCGTTCGATATGCAGCAGGGTATCGGTGCCATCGCGCCCAGCGACACTGTCGACCACGGTCCACACGTCATCGGAGGTATCGGCCGTGCCGCGGGTGTTCTGCACAAAGGTGTATTCGTCCTGGACACCCGAGTAGATCGCCGTATCGTAGGCCGCCCCGCCCGTCGCCGGGCTGGACAGGATTTCCCGCACAGCCTTGAGCTGCCCCGGGTTGTAGGTGCCATTGAGCATGAACGGAATCATGTCGACCATGCTGGTGAAACTGGCGATTTCCGGACCGGTGTGCGCGGTATCACCCACGTTGTACACGGCGATCCTGACGTTGAGCCATTTGTCGCCATCGATCAGGTCATCGCCGCCACGGCCCTCGATCAGGTCGCTGCCTTCGCCACCAAGGAGGATGTTGCCAGTGGCAAACCCGGTGGTCGGCAAGCCTGCCTCAGTGAGGAACGCTCGCAGGCCCTTGATCAAATCGACATTGGTCAGCGCACTGCCGGTGGCACCGCCGTGGTTGAGGATGGTGACGGCATCGATATCATCGCCCTTGATCACGTCGGCGAATTTCGAACCGGACACACCCTCGACCTCGGCAAAGCGGTCGAGGATCGAGGCCGGCGAGGCGCCGACCGGGTTGAACACCCCGGCGTTCTGGTTTGGCGCGTTGCCATGGGGCTGCGCCAGCGCGGCCAGGCTCAGGTCGACGGTGACGCCGATCTGGTCATTTTTATAGGTGATCCAGTCGAAGCCGGACATGCCGTCCATCTTGTCCTGGGCATCGCTGCCGACAAAGATGTCGTCGCCACCCTCGCCGATCATTTCATCGAAGCCACCGCCACCGACGAAGATGTCGTTGCCCAGCACATCGTCAGTCAGCAGCGGTGCAAAGTTGTCGCCCGGCGCACCGTCCTGGGTGCCCTTCTCGATCCAGTCATCGCCTTCGTTGCCGGTGGGTGGCAGGTTGGTCTTGGCACCGAGGATGAAGTCATCACCCTGGCCGCCGAAGGTGGTGGTGATGTCTTCAGTGGTGACGATGAAGTCCTGGCCATCGCCACCGAGGATCAGGTTGCCGAGGGCGAGCATGCTGCCGGCGATGATCACGTCGTTGCCGGCGTTGCCTTCCAGGCGGTTGTCGCCGAACGAGTCGGTGATGATGTCGTCGCCCGCACCGCCGAGCACCGCGTCGTTGCCGGCGCCGCCTTCGAGCCGGTCGTTGCCGCCGTCGCCGTAGACCGTGTCGTCGCCGTCACCGGAAATGATGATGTCGTTGCCGGCTGTGCCGCCGAGCACCACGTGGTCTTCACCGGTGTAGTGCAGGTAGTTGGCATCCGCGCCCACGGTGTCGGGATTGTCGCGGATCACCAGCGGCACGATTTCCACGCCGTTGATCATGATCCCGCCAGTTGGGTCGGCATTGCCGGTCGGCCCGAGGTTGGTGAACTGGTTGGCCTGATTGACTTCGAGGGTGAAGGTCGGGGTCAGGAACACCGTGTTCGACAGGTGGGTCACGTCGCTGTTGAGCATGATCAGCTTGGCGAACGAGTTGTTCTCCAACTCTGTGCCGAAGTTCAGGCCTGCAGTGCGCGACAGGTAGTAGAAGCGGTCGCCGTTCTGCAGCGCTTCCATCTGGGTTTCGAAGACGAAGTTGAAGGTCGAGCCGAGCATGCCGCCAAACGGCATTTTCTGCTCGGCGAGGCCACCGATCCAGAAGTCGATGTCGTCGACGCCGGTGGTGGTCACGCCATTGACCATGGCATAGATACCGGTGCTGTTGAGGAATGCCAGGCGATCGGTAGGATCGGCAGTAAAGGTTCGCTCGTTGGCCGTACCGGCATTGATCAGCGCGCTGCCGCCAAACACCAGGGCCGAGGCCACCGCGCGCATTTCCACCAGGGTATCGACATCGGCCGCGAGCAACGCGGCGTGGGTGCCGAACGCGGCGATGAAGTTGACCAGCGATTCGGGATGTTTGAGGTGGTCGGCCAGGTCGACCCAACTGATGTAGGGCGTCAGTTGGCTGTCGCCGGTGGCGGCGTACATTTCCCGACGGGCTTCGTTCAAGGTCGGGATGCCGGTGTCGCGACCGCGCGCCAGGTTCAGCGCCGGCAGGTCGAGGGGCAAGCCCAGCAGGTTGTTGCGCAGGGCTTCGGTGACAAACTCGTCGATCTCGTTGCCGACCTGGCGCGTGACCCCGCGAATGATCGCCCCTGCCGCGGCATCGGCGTCCGCCCCGCTGCTGGCGAACGCCAGTGGGTTGAGGAACGCGGCGATCAGGCCCATTTGCGAGCCGGAGGTGAGCAGCGGATTGAACGCGGGGTCGAAGCGATCGACCGTCTCGGTCAGCATCGAGTGGCCGAAGCGGTACACCACGTGGGCGAACTCGGCGAGGATCGCCGGGTTGATCGAGGTGTCGTAACCGTTGGGCGCGAGAAACTCGTCGATCTGCGGCTGGATGGTCCGCGCGAATTCTTCGAACACCAGGTGCTGATACTGCATCTCGGTACCGAATTTGGCGGCCTGGAACAGCCGTTCGCCGTCCCATACCAGGGCGGCGATGTCGGCCGGTGAAGTCGGGAAGGTCACGACGTCGACCGCCAGCCACTGATTGAGGAACGCCAGGTCGCCGGCGGCCAGCAGGGTTTCCTTGGTTTGCTGGATCAGGCGGTTGTGCTCGGAGTGGAACACATGGTGCACCGCCGTCAGGCCGATGTTCTCGTTGACCCGACCGTCGCCGGCAATGTAGTGGGCGTCGAGCAGTTCGTTGTCGTAGGTGAGGTTGTTGCCCCCCGTGCCCGGCGGCTGTGCATTGCCGACATCGGTGTCAGCGTCCGCCTGCAGTACCCCGCCGACCACCACAGGCGCAGCATTGCGTGCGATGTCGTCGAGGAAACCGTGCCCGGCGCTGACCGCGTTGGCCAGGCTGATGGGCGCAGCGCGGTTGCCTTCGATCAAAATGGTTTCGTCACCGATACCGGTGCGCATCACCACCTGCGGCATGCCACTGGGGCCGCGAATGAAATTGCCATAGGCGTCAGTGGCCAGCAGCGGCACGTTGTGCACGTCGGCGTCGGTCAGGTCGATGCCGAGGATGTCCCGGGCCTGGGCCTTGACCACTTTCCAGGTGGCCATGCCACCGCTCTCGCTGCCGCTGTCATCGCCGGTGCCGAACACACCATCGCCACCCAGGTTGCGGTTGGTGAGCAGGCGCCCGGTGGCGACCGGGTCACCGTCGGCGTTGAGCGCATATTCACGCAGGAACACCTGGTGCGAGGGGTGCGAGCTGTAGGTCTGGCTTTGGTCGACGAAGGGCGAGGTGGTGTTGGGTTGGGAATCGTCGGCGGTGCCGAGGACTCCGTCCGCGCCTGCACTCTGCACGGCGCGCGGCAGGATCATGAAGTTCGGCCCGCCCGGGACAAACAAGGGATCGTCCGCCTGCAGCGGAATAAACACCACATCCGTGCTGCTCTTGGTGACCAGGTCAAGACCGTGGTCGAAGAACTGCCCGAAGAAGGTCATCCAGGCGTTGAAACTGGCGGTCAGGCCGGCGTCTGCTGAGGTGTTGGGAATGAAGTACACCGGCTTTTCATCGCCCGTGCCAAATACCCCGTCCGGTCCGGGGCTGAGCACGGGGGCGGCCCCGCCATTGGCCGCCACGGCGGCCGGGTTGTTGGCGGTCTGGTCGGAAATCAGGTTGCTGATGATCCGCGGCTGCCCGTCGGTCACATTGCCCGCCGCGGCATAGGCCGCTCGATATTGGGCATCGAGCAGGCGCAGGAACGAGTTGTCCGCCGCGCCGTATTCGCTTTGCCCGGCCACCAGGTTGTTGAAGCTGCCATCGACCGTGCGCAGGCCGAACGGCACCTGGCTGTTGGGCAGCAAATCAGCGAGGCTGCTGCCATTGGCGTGGGCCTCGGCGATGAAGATTTGCTTGAGGATGAATTCCAGGTCCGACTTGTTGAAATTGGCCATTTCGGGTTCCTCGATCAATCTGGGGACGGGCACGGGACGACCGAGGCCATCGCGCACTCAGGTGCTGGCTGACGCGATTTTTTGGGCGACATCAGACGGGGGGAAAGGCAAGGCCATTCCCCGGGCTACGCACCTGGAATTCGCGGAAAACGCGTGGCTCGCCGAGTGATCAGGCAGAGCGCATTCGGGCCCTGGGCGGGCCGTGGAAACGGGAGGTGAAGGTGAACGGGCTACACAGGCCTTTCACGCTGCGATGGATCGAAAAGATCGCCATGTCTGCTCCTCGGAAACATCAACACCGCGCCGCACGATGCCAAAGAAATGGCAGGCTCGCGGCGTACACGTCTCCCCCGTACAAGCAAGACTAAAGTCCTATACCAAACGAATGTCAATTTCGCGCCGCTCGAACTGACGACCGGCATCAGTCGTCGCAACTAACTGTTTTATATAGACATATAAAAAATTCGACTCAGCTATAGAGCAAAATGTTATTTCAGAGTATTTCGCCGCGACCTACGCTCCAGCAAGGGAAATCAACGCGGCATTTTTCCAAGAATCGCCAGCCCACCGAGCGATCCGACAGCGTGTTTTTCCACCCGCCTGCCACACGAAACCAACTGCTGACGCGCCGAAAGGGATACCGGCTTTTTGACGAGGGGAGCCGCTCATGGCCAATCAGTCGAACACCCGATCCGAGCTCGCCAGCGTGCTGATTCGCTTGCGCCGCAGTTTCTACTTGCTCGGCGGATTCAGCGGGGTGATCAACGTCATGATGTTGACGCCCGCCGTGTACATGCTGCAGGTCTACGATCGCGCCCTGGTCAGTCGCAATGTCACCACCCTGGCCATGCTGACGGTGCTGGTGATTGGCCTGTTCCTGCTGATGTCGGCACTGGAGATGATCCGTACGCGCATGCTGATCCGCGTTGGCAACTGTATGGACATGGAGCTCAACCGCCGCATCTTCACCGCCGCCTTCGAACGCAACCTGAGTCGCGCCGGCGGCAACCCGGCCCAGGCCCTGCAGGATCTGGCGCAGGTCCGTCAGTTCCTCACCGGCAACGCGCTGTTCGCCTTCTTCGATGCGCCCTGGACACCGATCTACCTGCTGGTGTCCTACCTGATCCACCCGCTGCTCGGCCTGGTGACGCTGATCGGCTCGCTGATCCTGGTGGCGCTGGCCTGGCTCACCGAAAAGGCCACGCAGAAACCGCTGGCCGAAGCCAACCAGGCCGCGCTGTCGTCCGCCACCTACGCCAACAACAACCTGCGCAACGCCGAGGTCATCGAGGCCATGGGCATGCTGCCGTCGATCAGCAAGCGCTGGTACCACAGCCATTTGCGCATCCTTGAAATGCAGACCCTGGCCTCCGACCGCGCGGCGCTGATCAGCAGCACCGGGCGTTTCGTGCGCATCACCTTGCAGTCGCTGATCCTCGGCGCCGGCGCGCTGCTGGCGATCGAAGGCAAGATCACTCCGGGGATGATGATCGCCTGCTCGATCCTCACAGGCCGCGCCCTGGGCCCGGTGGAACAGGTGATCGGCTCGTGGAAGCAACTGCTCGGCTGCCGCTCGGCCTGGGGTCGGTTGAACCAGATGCTCAGCGACTACCCATTGCGCCCACCGAGCATGTCGCTGCAACGGCCGATGGGCATGATTGCCGTGGAGAACGTCTACGCCGGCGCACCCGGCACCAACAACACCATTGTGCGCGGGGTCAGCTTCAGCCTGGTGCCCGGCGAAAGCCTGGGCATCATCGGCCCGTCGGCCTCGGGCAAATCCACCCTCGCCCGGCTGCTGGTGGGTGTGTGGCCGGCACAGGCGGGCAAGGTGCGCCTCGACGGCGCCGACATGTTCACCTGGAACAAGGCTGAACTGGGCCCCTGGCTCGGCTACCTGCCGCAGGACGTGGAACTGTTCGAAGGCACCATCGCCGACAACATCGCGCGTTTCGGTGAAGTCGACAGCGACGCGGTGATTCGTGCCGCCAAGGCCACCGGTGTACACGACATGATCCTGCGTTTCCCCCAGGGCTACGACACCCGCCTGGACACTGACGGCAGCCCGTTGTCCGGTGGCCAGAAACAGCGGATCGCCCTCGCCCGGGCACTCTACGGCGAACCCAATCTGATCGTCCTCGACGAGCCCAACGCCAACCTCGACGACGTCGGCGAGA
Organism: Pseudomonas sp. F007; assembly: GCF_057814275.1. Lineage (NCBI taxonomy): Bacteria > Pseudomonadati > Pseudomonadota > Gammaproteobacteria > Pseudomonadales > Pseudomonadaceae > Pseudomonas > Pseudomonas sp. F007. The sequence continues at coordinate 90,104 of NZ_JBVATA010000004.1, forward strand.
AGGCCCTGGTCGATGCCCTGGCCGAACTCAAGGCCCGCGGCGCCACGGTGGTGATGATCTCCCACCGGCCCAACGTGCTCTGCGCGGTGGACAAGGTGCTGATGCTGCGTGACGGCGCGGTGCAGATGCTCGGCACCCGCGAAGAAGTCTTCACCGCGCTGCGCAAGGCCGCGGTGATGCCTGCCGGCGCGCCCACCCCACTGGCTTCGGTCAAGGCAAGGGAGTGATTGATCATGTCCACCAGTCAACACACCGAGATGATCCTCAACCAGCCGAAAAGCCTGGTCGACCTCGACGTCGGCAAGCCTGCCCGATGGGGCAAATGGCTGGTGCTCGCCGGCTTCGGCGGCTTCCTGCTGTGGTCATGGCTGGCGCCGCTGGACGCCGGCGTGGTGGCCACCGGCACGGTCAAGGTCACCAGCAATCGCAAGGCGGTGCAGCACCTGAGCGGCGGCACCGTCGAGGCGATCCTGGTGCGCGAAGGTGACGTGGTCAGCAAGGGCCAGGAGGTGGTGCGCCTGGACTCGGTGCGCGCGGTCGCCGAACGCGGTGCGGTCAGTGCCCAGTACATCGTCAGCAAGACCGTGGAAAATCGTCTCGAAGCAGAACGCGACGACCAGCCAGTGATTGCCTTCGATCCCGACTTGCTCGAGCGCTTCGCCGGCGACCGCCGCCTGCTGTCCGCCATGGAGTTGCAACAGCGCCTGCTGGATACCCGGCGCGCCGGCCTGGCGGGCGAAATCAGCATTCTCGAAGAAAACCTCGCGGCTTCTGCGGTGCAGCTCAAGGGCCTGCAACAGGTGTATGGCGCCCGCGCCTCGCAGATCAATTTCCTCAACCAGGAACTGCAAGGCACGCGGATTCTCGCCGCCGAAGGGTATGTGCCGCGCAACCGCCTGCTGGAACTGGAACGCAACAACGCCGAGCTGTCCGCCGGCCAGGCCGAGAACCTCAACAACATCGCCCGCACCCGCAGCCAGGCCACCGAAATCAAGCTGCGGATTCTGCAGCGCCAGCACGACTACCTGAAGGAAGTCGAGTCGATGCTCACCGATACCGCCAAGGAAAACACCACCCTCACCGATCGCTTGCGCGCACTGGACTACGAAGTGACGCACACGGTGATTCGTTCGCCCATCGACGGCATGGTCCAATCGCTGAGCATCGCCACGGTCGGCGGGATCATCCAGCCGGGCTTCAAGATCATGGAGATCGTACCGGTCAACGAACCGCTGCAGGTCGACGCGATGATTCCGGTGCAGGCCATCGACAAGATGGTCCCGGGGCTGCCGGTGGATATTTCCTTCCCGGCCTTCAACCACGCGCAGACGCCGAACATCCCCGGGCGGGTCAAGACCGTGTCCGCCGACCGCCTGCTCGACGAAGAGAGCAAGCAACCGTTCTACCTGGCCCAGGTGGAAGTCACCCCCGACGGCATGGGCCTGCTGGGCAGCAACCACATTCGCCCCGGCATGCCCGCCAGCGTCACCATCAAGACCGGTGAACGCAATCTGCTCAGCTACCTGCTCAAGCCGATGCTCGAGCGCGTCGACAGCTCATTCAAGGAGCAATGATATGGCCCCTCGCTGCCTGATCGCCTGCCTGCTGGGGTTGTCGCTGCCGGCCAGTGCCATGGACCTGAAACAAGCCTGGGACCTGCTGCAGTACCAGGGGCCGGTGTACCGCGCCGCGGTGCACGAGAAAGAGGCCGGCGCGGAGAACCGCGCGATCGGCCTGGCCGGCCTGCTGCCGCAGATCAGCGCTTCGGCCTACGACAACAAGGTCAACGGTACACAGCGCCAGAGCGGCATCGAACGCGATCTCGACTACGACTCCAAGGGCGCCAACGTGCGCCTGCGCCAGCCGCTGTTCAACAAACAGAAAATGTCCGAATACCGCCAGGGCAAGCAACGCGCCGACTACAGCGTCGCGGTGTTCGATGCGAAGAGCCAGGACGCCGCCGTACGCCTGGCCGAGAGCTATTTCGACGTGCTGCTGGCCAGCGAAACCATCGTCCTGGCCAAGGCCAAGCTGAGCGCTTTCGAAGAACAACTGGCCTCGGCCAAACGCCGCACCGAACTGGGTGCCGGGACCATCACCGACATCGACGAATCGGCGGCGCGGCGCGACCTCGCCGAAGCCGAGTTGATCGAAGCCCAGGACAACCTGATCAACGCACGGCGCAAGCTGGAGGAGTACATCGGTGAAACCCCGGAATCGCTGACCACCTTGCAACCGGGCTTCATCACCCCGCCGCTGCTGCCGGCCAATCTGCAGGATTGGCTGGTCCGGGCCCAGGCCGACAGCCCGTTGATTCATGCGCGGCGCTACAGCAGCGACCTGGCCGATGAAGAGGTCAAGCGCGCCAAATCCGGGCACTGGCCGACCCTGGACTTCGTCGCCGGCTACACCGCAGGCGACAGCCAGTCGATCTCTGAACTCAATCAACGCAACCGCTACGGCTCGATCGGCCTGGAAGTGAATTTCCCGCTGTACAGCGGCGGCGGGGTCAGTGCCCTGACGCGCCAGGCCAGCGCCAACAGTGCCAAGGCCAATGACGAACTCGACGCCACGCGCCAGGAGGTGATCTCCGGCACCACCCGCGAATACAACGGGGTGCAAAGCGGCGCCAAGCGGGTTCGCGCCTTGGAGAAGGCGGTGGAGTCCAACGAACGCTCGCTGCTGTCGACCCGCAAGGGCTTCAAGGAAGGCGGCACCACCACCAACTCCGACGTGCTGAATGCCGAGGAATTGCTGTTCGTCGCCCGCCACGACCTGTTCGAAGCCAAGTTGCGCTACCTGATGTCGCGCCTGCGCCTGGCGTCTTCGGTGGGCAGTTTGGGCGATGATGACATCGACCAGATCAACGATTACCTGGGCCCGGAATTGCTGGTGACCAATTGAGGCTTGGCTCGCCGGCTGGTTGTATCCGGTGAGGCTGCTGGACCCTTCGCTGCGATGCGGCGGCCCGACAAGCCAGCTCCTACAAGGGATCGGCGGTGGTCGCCGGTTTTGTGAACGACCACAAATCCTGTAGGAGCCAGCCTGCTGGCGATGAAGTTGATGCGGTGTGGCTGATGGCCTCTTCGCTGGCAAGCCAGCTCCTACAAGGGATCGGCGGTGGTCGCCGGTCTTGTGAACGACCACAAATCCTGTAGGAGCCAGCTTGCTGGCGAAGAAGTTTATGCGGTGTGGCTGATGGACCCTTCGCTGGCAAGCCAGCTCCTACAGGGATTTGTGTGGGCCACCGGTCTTGTGAACGACCACAAATCCTGTAGGAGCCAGCCTGCTGGCGATGAAGTTGATGCGGTGTGGCTGATGGCCTCTTCGCTGGCAAGCCAGCTCCTACAAAGCCCCCAGCTTCAGGCTGAGCGGGATTTTTCGCGCGCCTATAACTCTGTCAATTCCAACTAATTTTCAATCAAGAATCCGCTTCGGTTCGCTTTTTGCTGAGTGATCGAAAAGCGCGGAATTTAAACGTTTGACTATAAGATATGGGGAATTACACCCGTTTTTAGCGCAACAAAATCCCCATTAATGAGGATTATCCCCCACTTTGTGCTTTCAACCGTGAAACACTCGGCGAACACAATTTTCAAGCTATTGATCAATTTGAACTTTTTCCAACCCCAATAGTGGCTCATTAGTTGCTCGGTTTTCAGTACCCGCAACAGCTGGCGTCCCGAATCAGGAGACGGCGGGGCCTCACGCGAGGGGTGAACCATGAAACGCTCGACACAACCATTGCATTGCATCCAGATGCTGCGCAGGTCCAGCCTCTCTTGCGCCCTGCTCCTGACCCTGAACAGCGCCGCGGCCGCGCCGATTGACGACGTCAGCCAGCCGCCGCCGACCGACCCGTCGGCCTATACCAATCTTCCCGCCGACCCCAAGGCCGCACTGGACGCTTTGAAAACCCTGCCGCCAACCAACCAGGGCGCGATTGCCCTGCCCAACGGAGTGTTTGGAACGCGCAACACGCCGCGCGCCGAAAACGTCCTGCCGCCAAGCCAGCAGACCTCATTCAAAATCCCCACCAACGGCAAGCCCAGTCCGTTGTTCGGCGCCCAGCCCTTCACCCAGCAACTGCTGTTGTTCGAAGAATTCGGCCCGGAAAAGCTCGACCCGACCCTGCCACCGCCGCCGCTGACGTTCCCTGTGCCTTTGGCCGGCCCGGCGCCGCAACAGGACCCGGACAACATCGCCCGCAGCGGCCCATCGAAGACTGCCCTGGAGAAATTCCTCCTGCAGCCGGGGCTGTACCCGTTCCCCTCGCAGTTCTCCAATGTGCTCGACCGCAACCCGTGGAAAGCGCAGATCGAGGCCTTCCTCAATCGCCATCCGGTGGGCTCGCCGGCAGAGGGTCGGCCGCCTGGAAAAGGCTGGTCCCATCAGCGCTGGAACGAGTTCTACCCGCAGACCGCGTTCAAGACCGCGCAAGCCGGTGCACGGATCAACGGCGGTATTCGTGACCGTCGCCAGCTGCACAACTACGCGGTCGGCGAGTTCGGCCCCGGCGGGCTGTACTACCAGACCTCGGACATCCCGACCACCACCGGCACCACCAAGGGCATCGACACCCGCTTCCACCCCAACATGCCGATCCAGAACCACAAGGCGTTGTGGACCTTCGATGGCACCTTCCCGGTGAAACTGTTGATGGTGCGCTACGGTCAGCCGGTGCTGATGCGTCATTACAACGCGCTGCCGATCGATCCGTCGGCCAACATGGGCTTTGGCCTGCACACCCTCAGCACCCATGAACACAACGGCCACAACCCGGCCGAAAGCGACGGCTACACCAACGCGTTTTTCTTTCCCGGGCAGTACTACGACTATCGCTGGCCGATGCAACTGGCCGGCTACGACACCATCAACACCAAGGCCGAGGATCCGCGTGCCGCGTTCCCCTGCGCCCCGGGCGAAACCCTGTGGGTCAACGACACCAGCCCGGGCCTGAAACCCTGCGTCAACGGCAGTATCAAGATCCGTGGCGACTGGCGCGAGACCATGAGCACCCACTGGTTCCACGACCACATGCTCGATTTCACCGCGCAGAACGTCTACAAGGGCAACGCGGTGATGATGAACTACTACAGCGCTCTGGACCGTGGCAACGAAGCGCTGGAAGACGGCGTCAACCTGCGCCTGCCCAGCGGCTCGGCGCTGCCCTGGGGCAACCGCGACTACGACGTCAACCTGATGGTGGCCGACAAGGCCTGGGACAAGAACGGCCAGCTGTGGTTTAACCCGTTCAACACCGACGGCTTCCTCGGCGACCAGATCCTGGTCAACTGGCAGTACCAGCCACGCCTGAAAGTACGCGCACGCAGCTATCGCTTCCGCATTCTCAACGGCTCGGTATCGCGCTACTTCAGGATCGCCCTGGTACGGGAAATCGCTGGCAGCGGTGGCGAGTTTCCGGGGCCGGCAGGGTCCAACCTGTCCTATGCCCGCGTACCGTTCCACCTGATCGCCAACGACGGCAACATCATGGAGCACGCCGTGCCGTTCGACGGCAGCATGGACCTCGATGGCGACGGCGACCTGCAGGACCACAACGGCATCCTGCCGACCCAGGGCATCGCCGAACGCATGGACATCATCGTCAACTTTGCGAAAAACGGCATCAACGTCGGCGACAAGCTGTACTTCGTCAACCTGATGGAGCACCAGAATGGCAAGGGTCCGGAAGCCATACCGCTGAGCCTCGCCGACGTGCTGTCCGGCAAGTACAAGGCGGTACTCAAGCTGGGCAGCAAGGGCCTGGAATGGGACCAGGGCGACCCGGTGGTGGGCAAATTCCTGCAACTGGTCGTGCAGCCTTACTCCGGCCAGGACCTGAGCATGAACCCGGCTGACTACGAGCCGGCCAAACCGGGCAAGCCCGTGGGCAAGGTGATGATCCCGTTGACCCTCAACCGCGACGATCCGACGGTCCAGGCCAAGCTGCAACAGGCACGCCATCGCGAGTTCATTTTCGGCCGCTCCGACGGCACCGATGAAGCGCCCTGGACCGTCAAGACCGACGGCGGCATTGGCTACCGCATGGATTCACGACGGATCGACGCCGCGCCACAACTGGCCAACGGCCCGACCGATGCCGGCTTCAATGGCGACGGCACTCTGGAAGTGTGGAATATCCGCAACGGCGGCAACGGCTGGAACCACCCGGTACACGTGCATTTCGAGGAAGGCATCATCCTCAGCCGCGACGGCAAGGCACCGCCGGAATGGGAAAAATGGGCGCGCAAGGACGTCTATCGCATCGGCGAAGGCATCGACAGTTCGGTGGATGTGGAAATGGCGATCCACTTCCGCGAATTCGCCGGGACCTACATGGAGCACTGCCACAACACCCAGCACGAGGACAATTCGATGTTGCTGCGTTGGGATATCGAGCACCCTGGGCAGTTCCAGTTGATGCCCACTCCCCTGCCCGGCTGGGACGGCGTCACCTATGTGAACTCGGCGGCGCTGCCCACCTTCCGCACCGGCGCCAAGGAGAGCAGTCAAGGCAATAACCTGAAACCGGTGGCCAACCCGGACAACGCCGTGAGCAACAACGGCAAGGCGCTGACCATCAACGTCCTGGCCAATGACAGTGACCCTGACGGTAATGTGCCGCTGAAAGTGGTGGGTCTGGCGCAGCCGGACTCCGGCAAGGGCAAGGTCAGCACGGATGGCTTGCGAGTGGTCTACACACCACCGGCGACGATCGCCGCGCCGTTCACTGCGAGCTTTACCTACCAGGCCAGCGATACCAAGGGGGCGGTATCGGCGCAGGCCACGGTGAATGTGGCGGTGTCGCGCTGAGGGGAAGAAGAAACTGCAATGCTTGGCTTTTGTAGGAGCGAGCTTGCTCGCGAAGAACTTCAGGGCACCGCGTTCATTCAGAATGCACGCGTTATCGTTGACGCTTTTCGCGAGCAAGCTCGCTCCTACAGGGTCCTCATTCTCTTAACTGAAAGACGTTGCAGGCATAACGCTGGTGTTTTGCTGGTTGGCCCGTTGGGTCAATGCCAGCATTACGATGAAGCCGAGCACGATCAATACCGGGTAGGCCATCAACAATTCACTCAGGCTGTATTTCCAGGCCAGTGGGCGTCCGACCCCGAGCATGGCGGCGTACATCCAGGATACGGCCGACAACGAGCCGCAGAACAACGCCATCATCCGTGCACTGAACTCCAACTTGAGCAGGGAGCCGGCCTTTTGCAGCGCTGGCAGTACCTTGCTGTGCAACAACATGCCGTTATACGTCAGCAATAGAACAATAATTACCTTGGCTTGAAGTTTCGGATTCATGAAGTACTGGGTGCCTTTCTCCAGGTAATCAATACCAATAATCGCCGCCCCGGTCACCCACAAGCCGATCAATGCAAAAACGACAGACTTCTGCAGACTTTCCATGTGCGCATTGTCATGCTCGGTAAAAGTCTTTCGTTTTAACAAGTCCCTGACCATGGCTATATCGCTGGTGAGTACCAGGCCGAGTGCCACGCAACAGGCCAGCAAGTGCATATAAACAACGCCCAGCCGCGCGAACTCAATGAATTCTTTATTTTCGAGCAGGCTCATAATTGTATTTATCGCCACGGTAAAATCTCCACCTAATTCGACAGTAAACAGGGCTTTTTAATGGGGGACCCTGTGAGAACTTACTGGTACAAGACACACCAAATCATGGACTTGGCACTGTTAAGTTCATTGATTCGGTTGGCAAATCAATGGTCGTTTTATTGCTCGGCTCCTGGTTTTTGGGTAAAAAAATCCTCATTTGCATGGAATGCATATGAGGTTGGATGTCCACTTCTGGTACTACGTTTGCGAGAGCAGATCGTGAATGACGTGCTGGATTATATGACGCAAAAAACGTTCAGGTGTTCATTTTTTGAGCGAATTACTGACCAGCGGTAGTTAGGTGTATATACACTTAAAGTGCAACTTTCCTGCAATCGCCCTAGATAGACAGTTACGTCTCTGTAACAGCGATAATTGGACCCACTAGTTGGATCCATTATAACGGCGGCACATGTACCTGTACCTGTACCTGTACCTGTACCTGTAGGAGCGAGCCTGCTCGCGAAGAACCAGAGAACACCGCGTTTTTTCAGAATATTGGCGTTATCGTTGACGTCCATCGCGACGGTGCGACGATTCGACAGGCTCGCTCCTACAGGGGTCGGTGCCAGCCTACTAATCATTGCTGAACCGGCGTCGCACGACTGGCTTGTGCCTTCGCCGCATCCCGGGTGGCATTGGCTTGCGCCTTGGCCGCATCCCGCGTTGCGTCGGCCTGGTTGCGCGTGGCGTCGCGGGTGGCGTCGGCGGCGTTGCGCGCAGCATCGCGGGCCGCATCGGCATCGGCGCGGGATACGCCGGCCGCCCTGGCGGCGTTGCGATCCGCATCCGCCTGGGCACGGGCGGCGTCTCGAGTGGCATCCGCGTTCGCCCGGGTGGCATCGCGCGCGGCATCGGCATCATTGCGGGCTGCATCGCGAGCTGCATCCGCAGCGTTGTCATGGTCGTCGTTATCGGCCGCATCGTGACCACGGGCGTTGCCACGACCACTGTTGCCGGCCATGCCGCCGTGATCATCGCCCGCTGCGTCGCCGCCACGGCCACTGTGACCACCACCGTCACCGCTGTGTCCGCTGCCGCTACCACCGGAGCCGCCACCATGACCGGAGCCACCGCCGCCTGAGCCGCTGCCACCTCCGGAACCGGAACCGCCATTGCCGGAACCACCGCCACTGTGGCCGCCACCGTCACCGCCGTGGCCACTGCCGCCGGAACCACCGTTGCCGGAGCCACCGCCTCCACCGCCATGGCCACCACCGCCGTTTCCGCCACCACCACCGCTGCCGCCATCTCTGGCATACGCGCTGGAGAATCCGCTGATCTGATCCGGCACCAGCACCGTCGATGCCGAGATCACCGCACCGATGGCCAACGCCAACACACATTTTCTGAGAAGCATGATGCACCTCCGCTGGGCCTTGCGAAATTGTCGTTCTATCGAACGCAAGGTCCCTGAGTTTCCAACTACCCGTTGCGTTGCCCCATCAATGGCGGCAGCGACGCGTGGCTGCGATTTGCACGCGATCCTTCAAAATCCAGTCTTTTTCTATACGTGGGAAATTTTCCCACGCATAGCTCAGAGGGACAGAATACGCCCAAGTTCAATCAGCGGGGGAGTTTTTTTACGAGCGTGCCTGCAGGGCGCAGGCCAGAGCGATGGCACGCGAACGGCGGTCGGTAGTGCGAGGGGTATCAAGCGGGGGGTGCGTCTCGATGGACCAGGCCGATCGCGTGATCGGCCTGGGGTTTTACTGCACGGCTAGCGGTTACTTGAAGCAGTACTCATAGAGGCAGGTCTGGAATCCGTACTTGAGGTCGAACTTGCCATCCAGCACGTTGTTCTGCTTCACGTATTGGTCCCAGGCCAGCAGCATTTCCTGCAGTTTTGCCGGCTCGCCTGCGGCCAGGTCACGGCTTTCGGTGGGGTCGCGCTTGAGGTCGTAGAGCTGCCACTGGGAATTGCCATAGGGCTGGTTGACGAAAGTGATCTTCCAGTCGCCCTTGCGCAGCGCCTTGCGCCCGAACAGCTCCCAGCCAATCTGCCGTTCGGTCATGGCCTGGCCTTCCAGCAGCGGGCGCATGCTCTTGCCGCTGATGGTTTGCACCGGGCGACCCTGGAAGCTCTTGCCCAGCGCCGGGACACCGGCCAGGTCAAGCAAGGTCGGCATCAGGTCCATCACATGCACCACGTCCTGATTGAGGGTGCCTTGCAGGTGCGCCCGCTTGAGCATTTTCGCGCTGATGATTGCCGGCGCGCGAATCCCGCCCTCGTTGGTGAAGCCCTTGAACAGCGGGTACGGCGTCGAACTGACCTGGGCCCACTGCGCGCCGTAGTCGGCGTAGGAGCCTTTGTGGCCAAGGTTCTGCAGGCTGTTGTCGAAGTCGCGGGCGAGCCATTCCTTGTTGCCCGGCAGGTCGATCGGACTGTTGCCGTCGGCGCCGTTGTCGGAAATGAAGACGATAAAGGTGTTATCCAGCTTGCCGGTTTTCTCCAGGTACTGCAGCAGGCGCCCGATGTGGAAATCCATATTCGAAACCATGGCCGCGTAGATTTCCATGTTGCGCGCCTCACGCTGACGCTGCTCGGGGCTCAGCTGATTCCAGTCGGGCAGCCCCTTGGACATCGGCGTGTTGGGCACCGTATCGGCGGCGACCAGGCCCAGTTGTTTCTGACGCTGCAGGCGTGCCTGGCGGATCGGCTCATAGCCGCCGTCGTAGCGCCCCTTGTACTTGTCGAGCCAGTCATCCGGCGCATGCAGCGGCCAGTGCGGCGCGGTGTAGGACAGCACCGCCATGAACGGCTTGTTGCTGGCCTTGTCGGCTTCGATGTAGTCGATCAGCCGATCGGTGTAGAACTCGCTGGAATAGAAGCCCTTGGGCACTTCGACCTGCTTGCCGTCCTCGCGATAGATGGCCTTGGGGTCCTTGGCGATGATCGCGTGCTGGTCGTCGAAGTGACTGGCGCCGCCCTGTACCAGGATGAACGAGCGGTCGAAGCCCCGCGCCTTGGGGCTGGTTTCTTCGGTGCGACCGAGGTGCCATTTACCGGTGGTATAGGTGTTGTAGCCAGCGTCCTGGAGCACCTGGCCGACGGTGACCATGCGTTCATTCAAGTAGCCTTCATAGCCCGGCTGGCCCTGCTGGAACGGCTGCAGCAACTCGCCCATGTTACCCAGGCCCGCCACGTGACTGTCGGCACCGGAGAGCATCATCGCCCGGGTTGGCGAGCAGGTCGGCGCGGTGTGGAAATTGCTCAGGCGCACGCCCTCCTGGGCCAGTGCGTCAAGGTTGGGGGTGCTGATTTCCCCACCGAAGCTGCCGAGGTCGCTGTAACCCAGGTCGTCGGCAACAATGATCAGGAAGTTCGGCCGCTCATCGGCGGCCATCGCCACGTGGTTGCACGCGGCAACCATCAGGGCAAGTATGAGTCGGGTGATCCGGCGCATGGGGGCAGTTCCTCGGTTGTTATTATTGGCTGAGGCGCCAGTATGCAGAGCCCCCGGAACAGGCCGCTAACGTGGCTGCGCAAGTGCTTATCCGGCTGCGCGGTTATTTGCCCGACAGGCTGGGGAGCCGCGTGCTCGCGAGTCATCATGCGTTGCACAGGCACCCGCCAGAACTGCAACCCGGGCTGGCCAGGCCAGACTAAAAACAATAAAGGTCAGGGTTATGAATTTGTCGCCAGGCAACAGCCTGTCTCCTCCCGCACACAGCTTGCCGTTCGCCGCCGAACCGGTATTGCGCACGCGCAGCATCGAAGACGCCGAGGCGTTGCTCAACAACCATATTGAAGAGCGCCGAATCAGCCTCGGCGCCCGCGGCGATCTGGACATTGCCTTCACCCTGCAATCCCTGCCGCAGTTGAAACTGTTCGGCGCGCAGTGGGGACGCGAGGTGCGGGTCAACTCCAGCCCGTTGAACTGCTGGCACGGGATTCTGGCCTTGCAGGGTTCGATCAGCAGTCGCCCCGATGGCCTGCAGGCCAATCCCGGCGAGCTGCTGGTGTTCAGCCCCGGGCAACAGGTGGATGTGATCTGGCACGAAGGGGTCAGGGCGATTGTGATTGCCCTGGATGCCGGGTTGATGCTCGATCATCTGCAGCGCCAGCATCAGGCCCACGGATTGAAGTTGCCCAACGGCACACTGCTGTTCGATCGCAATCAGCAGGCGATGCACAGCCTGGGCAACCTGCTGCGCCTGGTCGACGGTGAGTCGGGCAACCCGTCGGGCCTGCTGGCCTCCCCGACCAGCCAGTCCTATGTGCAGCAGCTGTTTTGCGAGAACCTGCTGCACTTGATTCCCAGCCTGCACGTCGAGCCACAACGCCGGCTGTTGCCGGGCACCGTGAAGCGGGTGGTGGATTACATTCACGGCCATCTCGACCAGCCGCTGTGCATCGCGGAACTGGTGGCCGTCAGCGGCACCAGCCGGCGCAGCCTCGAGCAGGCGTTTCGCAACAGCCTGGGCACCAGCCCGCAGCGCTATATCCAGAACTGCCGACTGAGTGCGATCCGCCAGCAACTGCTCAGCCACCAGCCCGGCGAAGTGCAGCTGTCGGCGGTGGCCCATCGCTGGGGCTTCGCCCAACCCAGTCACTTCACCGCCGCCTACAAGCAGGCGTTCGGCGAGCTGCCCTCACAGACACTCGCCAGGCCGCTGTAGCTACCAGAACGTCCAGGTGTAGGTGGTCATCAGGCGGTTTTCATCGTAGTCGTTGCCATGCTGGAAGCGCGCGTAGATGTTGCGCCATTCCATGCCCAGGCCCTTCAGCGGACCACTCTGCACCACATACGCGAGGAACAGGTCGCGCTCGCTTTCGGCGCTGTCACTCAGCTGCGCGCCACGATCGATCCCGCTGCCGCGCAGGTAGCGGGTGGTCAGGGTCAGGCCGGGCAAATCCAGCGCGGCGAAGTCATAGTCGTAGCGCGCCTGCCAGGAGCTTTCGTTCGGTTTGATAAAGGCCACGGCCGACCAGTTCACCAGGTACGGCTGCGGCGCGAAGCCATTGAGCGTCGGGAAAGTGCTGTCACCGAGCATGCGCTGGTAGCCGACGCCGAAGCCGTGCCCGCCCTTGCGCAAGGTGGTCATTGCACCGTAGGAGCGGTTGTCGATATTGCCGTACAGGGCCTTGCCGTCCTCGGCATTGTTGAAATAGCGCAGGTCGGTCTTCCACCGGTAGCCATTGCCCAAGTCGGAATTGAGGGTCAGCCCCAGGTAGTGTTGCTGGTAGATGTCCTCCAGTTGTCCGTAGAAATAACTCGCCGACAGGTTGGGGCTGAAGGCATACGTGGCGCCGGCAAAGTTCAGTCCGTCGCTGGTATGGCGCGGGCCATTGGGCCGGGTGAAGAGGTACATTTTTTCCCGGTTGGACGATTCCCGGGTGCTGATTTCGCTGAAGCGCCCGCCCGTCAGGGTCAGCTTGTCGACTTCGTTGGAGGTCAACACTGCTCCATGGAAGGTGGTGACCAGCTGCCGCGAATCGTCGAGAAACGCCACCGGCAAGGTCGGCCGATGCTCGCCGACTTTCAGCTCGGTGCGCGACAGGCGGACTTTGCCGGTCAGCGCTGCCCGCCCGTACTCCGTGGCCTGGCGCTGATGGCTCTGGCTGTAGGGCAGGACACTGTCTGGCCCACGCCCACCGCCGCCGTCGAGGCGGAACGCATACTGCGCCGCCCCGTCGAGCCCGAACTGCAAGGTGCCGGGGGTATAGCCGGAGGTGAAACGCAGATCGAAGCCCTGGCTCCAGCTGCCATCGCGGGAGGCTCGCGGGTTGTCGCCCTTGAAGTCGCGATCGACAAAAAAGTTGCGCAGCCCCAGTTTCAACTGGCTGTCTTCGACAAAATCGGCCTGTGCGGCCAACGGCATCATCACCCCGATCAGCCCCACGGCCTTCAGGTGTTTTCCAGCAAAACCAACGGGACGCAGTACGCCTGCGGATAGATAGCTCATGCCTGCCTCTGGAGTTTTTATTGTTGTTGTAGAGCTCCAGTATCCGCAGCCCTTTCGAGGCGACGGTATCGTCTGCGCGTAACGGCTAGCGGGGCTGCGCAGCTTTGTGCCGGCGTTGCGAACTTTGTGCAGGGGGTCGAAGTTTCTTAACAAAATCCGCCGACCGTGTTTGGCCTGGTTCAAGGACGATCCACTGTAGATCGCAAGTCATTGATTTCACGAGACAAATAAAACCACTCAGGCTGGCACAATAGTTGAGTAGGGCAACCTCGCGCAGCTCATCGCTGCGCAACCTCCATAACAATAAGGTTGGCCTCTCATGCACTGCACTCTCCCTCGTTGCACCGCCCTTTCACTCGGCGCCGCGCTGTTGCTCGCCGGCAGTACGACCCAGGTCCTGGCCACCGAAGGCGGCGTTTCGTCCTGGCCGCTGGGCATTGAAATCTATGGCATGGGTATCCTGCCGCCGCCGGGCACCTACGGTCAGGTGTTCGTCGGCGACTATTTGGCCGATACCTTGCGCGATAACGCTGGCGACAAGTCGGCCAGCATCGACCTGCGGGTGACCACGGTGGTGCCGCGCTTCATCTGGGTCACCGAGCAGCAGGTGCTGGGTGGCAATCTCGGTTTGCACGCCCTGCTGCCGCTCACGGACATGCGCCTGAACATCAAGAATGGCCCGCGCGATCACAAGCGCGGGATCGGTGACGCGCACCTCGGTCCGGTGCTTGGCTTTCATCACAGTGACAAGTTCCACAGCGCCGTGGGTGTCGACTTGGTGCTGCCCACCGCCAGCGAGTACGACCGGCACGACCTGATCAACCTGGGGACAAACTATTACACCGTGCAGGCGGTGTATGCCCTGACCTACATGGACCCGAATGGCCTGAACGCCGATATGCGCCTGATGTACGACTACAACTTCGAGAACCGCGACACCCATTACCAGTCCGGGCGCGAACTGCATGCCGACTACACCCTCGGCTGGGGGCTGGGCAATGGCTGGGTCGTCGGTGTCGGCGGGCATGCCTACCAGCAGGTCAGCGACGACCAGTGCAACGCCACCCATTGCGCCGCCGCAGCCGCGGTTGATGCCGACGATGGCAACCGTGGCCGTTCGTTTTCCATCGGCCCGGCGGTGCAATACGCCAGCCAGGACGGCTGGTTGTTCAGCGCCAAATGGCAGGATGAATCGGGCGTGCGCAACCGCACGGATGGGCAGGCGTATTGGTTGAAGTTGACGTTGCCGCTTTGAGATTTGTGGGGTGCCTGGCCGACGCGTTGGCCCCCAAAATTGTGCATGACTCATAACCCCTGTTGGAGCGGGCTTGTCGGGCCGCCGCATCGCAGCGATTCGGCAGGTCCATTCAAAGAAGATGTCGAATAGGACACCGCCTTCGCCGGCAAGCCGGCTCCTACAGTCATATCCGGGTCAGCCTGAAATCAACTGATGTCAGTTGCCCTTGAGCCGATAACTGACCTGGGCGCGGCTCATGCCGAGCATTTGCGCGGCGGCGGTGATGTTGCCGCCGGTGCGTTCCATGGCCAGGCGCACCAGGTGCAGTTCGATTTCTGCCAGGGGCTGGTTGAGGGTCCGTTGGCGTCCAGAGACGAAAGCCTGCAACCCCTCCAACAGCGGATCGCCCGCTACCCGGTCGGCGACCGGCGCGGCAATGGGTGCAGCGTCTGCGCGGGGTTCGCCCGCCGACAGACGCCCCTGCGGGGTCAGGCCGATTGCCGAGTCCATCAGCGGCGCGCCGATCTCGGCCAGGTGCACGATGTCGATGACTTCGCCATCGCCAGCGCAAATCACCCCGCGCTCGATCAGGTTCTGCAATTCGCGAATATTGCCGGGAAACCGATAGGTCAGCAGCGCATTGACCAACCTTGTGCTGAATCCCGCCAATCGCCGCCCGTGGCGCTGGCTGAAGTGACGCAGGAAGTAGCTCATCAGCAACGGAATATCTTCGCGCCGCTCACGCAACGGCGGCAGGCTGATCGGGAACACGTTCAGGCGGTAGAACAGGTCTTCGCGAAACCGCCCGGCCTCGACTTCGCTGCGCAGGTCCAGGTTGGTCGCGGCGATCACCCGCACGTCGACGCGGATCGGCGCCGTGCCACCGACCCGCTCGATTTCCCCCTCCTGCAAGGCACGCAGGATCTTGCTCTGCGCGCTGAGGCTCAAGGTCGCTATTTCATCGAGGAACAGCGTGCCACCGTGGGCCCGCTCGAAACGTCCGGGACGCGCACGCTCGGCACCGGTGTAGGCGCCCCGTTCGACGCCGAACAGCTCGGCCTCCACCAGATTCTCCGGCAAGGTCGCGCAATTCAGCGCCACCAGCGGCAGCTGCTGGCGCGAGCTGGCTTGATGCAGCGAACGGGCGAACAGTTCCTTGCCGACCCCCGACTCGCCGGTCAACAACACCGTGGCCTGGGTCGGCGCCACCCGCTGCAGCAACTGCGTAGCGACCACGAACGCCGCCGAAATGCCCACCAGCGGCTGGTTGTCGCCGGGGTCCTGCAAATCGGCAACCTCGGTCTCGGTGCCCGAGGCATAGGTGCTGCGGCTGAGAAAATCACCGGGATCCAGGTAGGCCAGGTCGACATCGATGTCGTTCCATTGGTCCGCCGGCTTGCCGACGATGCGACAGGCCGGGTGCCCCATCGAGCGACACTCCTGCTCGCGAAACACCACCAGCCGGCCGAGCAGCGACGAGGCGTAGCCGCTGGCATAACCGATCTCCATCCAGCACGCCGGTTCACCCCCCAGGCCATAGGCGGCGATGTGCTCGTCGTCTTCCAGGGAGTTGTGCCAGAGAAACTCGGAATAGAAATGGCCGACGCCGGAATCGATCTCGAAACGCACCACCTCGACATTGACCATGCCTTCGAGCATGTGCAGGCGCGGCCCGGCGCTGTACAGGCTGGCGTCATCGCCGTCCGGCCACTGCGCGCTGACCTGGGCCGCGTCACGCGCGCCGGCCTGCCAGCCAATGCGGGTCAGCAGGCCACGGGCCTTGTCCAGGCCCAGCGCCTCGATCAGCTCGCGGCGGATGGCGCCGAACGCCGAGCCCTGCAGCAGCATCATGCGCTGGCCACACAACCAGACGCTGCCTTCCTGCGGCGCGAAGGCCACGGTCTGCGCCAGTTGCTCGGCCGATGGCAGGCCGCTGCTGCCGAACTGACTGGCACGGTCGACGATCAGGCGCTTCTGTCGGCCAAGCATCTGCTTGAGGAAGTCCTCATCGGCGCGGCGACCGCTGCGCTCGGGCGGGGTACGGGTCATGGGCAGGCAACCAGTCTCAGGGAGGTGACGTGGGAGTATGCCCAGCCCTGCCGCCGGGTCAATCTGCCAGCGCTCGAGTGGCGCCGCGCTTTTGCCGATCTGTCCGATAACCGCACGAATTCTGCCGCCCGCCGAGCTTTCAACGACCGGCGACTTTTCTGCATAAATTTCTGCAATCGGGGCTCGAAACCTCGGCGCCGCGCGGCGGCAAAAAACTCTAAACACACTCATAACTATTTGTTTTAAAACGACAAATACACAAACAAGACCAAATGGCACGCTAATTGCTAAGGAGCCGAGGTGCACGCTAATAACAATAGAGGTGACCTCGACATGAACTCTGCTCACTTGATTCGCCCTGCCTATCAGCAACTCGATTTGCAGCCCCTCGCCGGTAAGTGGCGAGCCGGCAGCAGCGGTCGCAGCCTGCCGGTGTACAACCCCTTCACCCAGGCACAACTGCTGCAGATCACCCTGGCCACCCGCGAAGACCTCGATGCCGCCTACCGCAAGGCTCGCGAAACCCAGGTCGATTGGGCCGCCAAAGGGCCGGCCGAACGTGCCGGTGTGCTGCTCAACGCGGTGCGGATTTTTGATCAGCGGCGCGAAGAAATCATCGACTGGATCATCCGCGAATCCGGCAGTACGCGGATCAAGGCGCAGATCGAGTGGGGCGCAGCGCGGGCCATAACCCTCGAGTCGGCGAGCCTGCCGGGGCGGGTCCATGGGCGCATTCTCGCCTCGAATATTCCGGGCAAGGAAAGCCGGGTCTACCGCGCACCGCTGGGGGTGATAGGCGTCATCAGCCCGTGGAACTTCCCGCTGCACCTGACCGCCCGCTCCCTGGCACCCGCATTGGCCTTGGGTAACGCGGTGGTGGTCAAGCCGGCCAGCGACACCCCGGTCAGCGGCGGCCTGCTGCTGGCGCGGATTTTCGAGGAAGCCGGGTTGCCCGCCGGCGTGCTCAGCGTGGTGGTCGGCGCCGGCGCGGAGATCGGCGACGCCTTTGTCGAACATCCGATCCCGGCGTTCATCTCCTTCACCGGCTCGACCCAGGTCGGGCGCAACATCGGCCGCATCGCCAGC
Source organism: Pseudomonas sp. F007 (assembly GCF_057814275.1). Classification (NCBI taxonomy): domain Bacteria; kingdom Pseudomonadati; phylum Pseudomonadota; class Gammaproteobacteria; order Pseudomonadales; family Pseudomonadaceae; genus Pseudomonas; species Pseudomonas sp. F007. Next base: position 108,009 of record NZ_JBVATA010000004.1, read on the forward strand.
GGCGGCGAACACCTCAAGCACGTGGCCCTGGAACTGGGTGGCAACAGCCCGTTCGTGGTCCTGGCCGATGCCGATGTCGAGCAGGCGGTCAACGCCGCGGTGGTCGGCAAGTTCCTGCACCAGGGGCAAATCTGCATGGCGATCAACCGCATCATCGTCGAGCAGCCACTGCTGGAAAGCTTCACCCAACGCTTCGTCGAGCGGGTCAAGGCCCTGCCCCATGGCGACCCGAACCGCGCCGAAACGGTGGTCGGCCCGCTGATCAACAGCAAGCAACTGGCCGGACTGCAGGAGAAGATCGCCACCGCCCAGGCTGAAGGCGCGACGCTGCTGGTTGGCGCCCCGGCCGAAGGCAACGTGCTGCCGCCCCACGTGTTCGGCAACGTCACGGCAGACATGGAGATTGCCCGCGAGGAGATCTTCGGTCCGCTGGTGGGCATCCAGTGCGCACGCGACGCCGAGCACGCCCTGGAACTGGCGAACAACAGCGAGTACGGGCTGTCCAGCGCGGTGTTCACCGCCAATCTGGAGCGCGGCGTGCAGTTCGCCCGGCGTATCCACGCCGGCATGACTCACGTCAACGACATCCCGGTCAACGACGAAGCCAACGCGCCGTTCGGCGGCGAGAAGAACTCCGGCATCGGTCGCTTCAACGGCGACTGGGCCATCGATGAGTTCACCACCGACCACTGGATCACCTTGCAACACGCGCCCAGGACGTATCCGTTCTGAGCCACCCGTTCAGCACCTGCCAATAACAACAATGGAGTACATCATGTCCTCACCCCTGCACCGCTCAGCGGTGAAGCGCAGCTGGTCTGCCTGCTGCGCCCTGCCCTTGCTCCTGCTCGCCGGCAACGCCCTGGCCGATGGCGACGGCGTCTGGAAAGGCGGCGAAAACGTCTATGCCAAGGTCTGCGGGCACTGCCACGAAAACCAGGTCGGGCCGCAACTCAAGGGCCGCCAACTGCCGCCGCAGTACATCAGTGCAATCGTGCGCAACGGCTTTCGTGCGATGCCGGCCTTTCCTGCGTCCTTCATCGACGACACCTCGCTGCAACAGGTCGGCGAATACCTCTCGAAAACGCCCGCCCCGGTGGCCAAACCTTGAGGAGCCGCCCATGAATATCGAACGTCGCAGCGTGCTCAAGGGCATGGCGCTGGGCAGCCTGGCCGGTATCGCCGCCAGCAGTTCCGGATTGAGCATGGCCCAGGGGGTGTTCGGTGCGCAGTCGCGGCCAATGCTGCCGAGCCTGGCACTGGTCAGCAGCGAAGCCGCCCAATCAGTGTTCCTCCAGGGCATCAACGCCTGCACCGTGAACACCCCACTCAGCGTGCAACGCACCGACCTCGGCCTGGACTTCATCCAGGCATTCGACCAGCGCCTGCGCAGCGGCCAGGCGCAACGCATCATCGGCCTGGTGGACGATGCCAGCGCCGCGCTGATCGTTGACCTGGCACGCAGCGCCGGCGCGCGTGTGCACTGGCTCGGCCAGCATCGCGCCACGGCCAATACTTCGCAGCACCAACTGCTCAGCGCCGAATCCGCCAGCGGTTGTGCCGCGCAACTGGGCCTGAGCCTGAATGCCTGCGGCAGCGCATTCAGCCTCAGCGAGCAGCGCCTGCATGGCCTGGAGGCACCGTTGCAGGTGTCGGCCGCGGCCCGCGAGCGCCGCAGTTCTGACCAATGGGCGGCCACCCTGGGCTACACCCTTGCCGGCCTCGGCAGCCACCACGTCGGCCAGCCCCCCGTGATCGGCCGCCAGGCATCGCCCCTGCGCGGCCATTTTGTTTCGTTCTTGATCGAGGCTTGAAGGAGCTGATTCCATGACTGCACAAAACAACAACACCCTGCTCCCCCGTGGCGTCGACAAGGCCAACTTCGAACAGGCGCTGGTCAAGTTTCGTAAACTGCTCGGTGCCGACAACGTCCTGACCCAGGACGATCAACTGATCGCCTATTCGAAGATCATGATCGCCGTCGACACCGCCGAGCACATGCCGTCGGCCGCCGTGACGGCCACCACCGTCGAGCAGGTGCAAGGCGTGGTGAAGATCTGCAACGAGCACAAGATCCCGGTCTGGACCATTTCCACCGGACGCAACTTCGGCTACGGCTCGGCCGCACCCGGCCAGCGCGGGCAGATCATTCTCGACCTGAAAAAGATGAACAAGATTCTCCACGTCGATGCCGAACTGTGCACCGCGCTGGTCGAGCCGGGCGTGACCTACCAGCAACTCTACGACTACATCCAGGAGCGCAACCTGCCGCTGATGCTGTCGTTCTCGGCGCCATCGGCCATCGCCGGGCCGCTGGGCAACACCATGGATCGCGGCGTCGGCTACACCCCTTACGGCGAGCACTTCCTGATGCAGTGCGGCATGGAAGTGGTGCTGGCCAACGGCGACCTGTACCGCACCGGCATGGGCGGCGTGAAAGGCGACAACGCCTGGCAGGTATTCAAATGGGGCTACGGGCCGACCCTGGACGGCATGTTCACCCAGGCCAACTACGGCATCTGCACCAAGATGGGCTTCTGGCTGATGCCCAAGCCGCCGGTGTTCAAGCCGTTCGAAATCAAGTTCGACAACGAGTCGGACATCGCCGAGATCGTCGAATTCATCCGCCCGTTGCGCATCGCCCAGGTGATCCCCAACTCGGTGGTGATCGCCGGGGTGCTCTGGGAAGCCTCGACCTGCAACACCCGCCGCTCCGACTACACCAGCGAGCCGGGCGCGACTTCCGAGGCGATTCTCAAGCAGATCCAGAAGGACAAGAATCTCGGCGCCTGGAACGTCTACGCCGCGCTGTACGGCACCCAGGAGCAGGTCGACGTCAACTGGCAGATCGTCAGCGGCGCCCTCAAGCAATTGGGCAAGGGCCGCCTCGTCACCCAGGAAGAAGCCGGCGACACCCAGCCATTCAAGTACCGTGCGCAGTTGATGTCCGGGGTGCCCAACCTGCAGGAGTTCGGCCTGTACAACTGGCGTGGCGGCGGCGGTTCGATGTGGTTCGCCCCGGTCAGCCAGGCCCGCGGCAGCGAGTGCGAGAAACAGCAGGCGCTGGCGAAAAAGATCCTCAACAAGCACGGCCTGGATTATGTCGGCGAGTTCATTGTCGGCTGGCGCGACATGCACCACGTCATCGACGTCTTGTATGACCGCAGCAACCCCGAGGAAACCCAGCGCGCCAACGCTTGCTTCGGCGAATTGCTGGACGTGTTCGAGGAGGCAGGCTACGCCGTGTACCGGGTGAATACCGCCTTCCAGGATCGCGTCGCGCAGAGTTACGGCCCGGTCAAACGCAAGCTCGAACACACCCTCAAGCGCGCGCTGGACCCGAACAACATCCTCGCCCCGGGCAAGTCCGGGATCGACCTCGCCAATCGGTTCTGATTGCACTTCAGGCCCCGCCAGGGTGTTGCTGGCGGGGCCGCTTCAATGCACCTCAAAACAAATGCAACTCATTGCTATATATAAGGTTTTTCCAGGCCTCATTCACTTTTTGGGTAAATCGGTCGATGGCCTGCCAAAGGGACCATGAGAGCCAACCACATGCGCAACAACCAGCCCGTTACCCAGCGTGAAATCGCCCTCGCGCCTGAGCAGAGACTTATTTCGACGACCGATGCCCGCGGCGTTATCACCTACTGCAACGATGCCTTCGTCGACATCAGTGGGTTCGACAGGGCCGACCTGATTGGCGCCCCGCAAAATATCGTGCGTCATCCCGATGTTCCTCCCGCCGTCTTTGCCCATATGTGGAGTGCGCTCAAGCAAGGCCGCCCCTGGATGGGGATCGTCAAGAACCGCGCCCGAAATGGCGATCATTACTGGGTCAACGCCTACGTCACCCCGATCTTCGACGGCAGCCAGGTGGTGGGCTTTGAGTCGGTAAGAGTCAAACCGACGGCGCAGCAGATTCGCCGTGCACAAGCGCTCTACACCCGTATCAGCCAGGGAAAACGCGCCATTGCCCGTCGCGACAGCTGGCAACCGCTGGTCCTGGAGTGCCTGCCTTGGGTGGCCACGGGCTTGGCCGGTGCCGTCAGCGGGCGGTATCTGGGCGCCCCGCTTGCCCTGGCTGTTGCGGGCACGGTGGCCGTAGCGGTCGCGCTGTTTGCCTCACGCCTGCGCCAGCAGGCAACCGAGCGTCTGTTCCAGCACGTGGAACCCTCGACGTGCGATGCACTGCTCGCGCAGCTGTACAGTGATGCGCGGGGGTCTCAAGCACGCCTGGAAACCGCATTGATCAGCCAGAACTCGCGCCTGAAAACCTGCCTCACGCGCCTGCAGGACAGCGCCGAACAGCTCAGCGAACTGGCCGGTCAATCCGATCGGCTGGCCGCTGACAGCTCAAGGGGGCTCGATCGCCAGCGCATCGAGACCGAGCAGGTCTCGGCGGCGGTCAACCAGATGGCCGCGACCACCCAGCAGGTCGCCAGCCACGTCCAGCGCACGGCCGATGCCACGCAACAGGCCAATGTGCTGACCGGTCGCGGCCGCGAGGTGGCGCGAGATACTCGGGAGGCGATCGAGCGGCTGTCGGCGGTCGTCGGGGAAACCAGCCTGACCGTCGAGCAACTGGCCCGAGACAGCGATGAAATCGGCACGGTGGTCGATGTGATCAAGGGCATCGCCGACCAGACCAACCTGCTGGCGCTCAACGCCGCCATCGAAGCGGCCCGCGCCGGCGAACAGGGCCGCGGCTTTGCAGTGGTCGCCGACGAAGTCCGTCAATTGGCGCAGAGGACCTCGCAATCCACCACCCAGATCCACAGTCTGATCACCAAGCTCCAGACCTCCTCGAGCAATGCCGTGCACACCATGCAAAACGGTCACCGCCAGGCCGAAGAAGGCGTAGCCCGCGTGCTGGAGGCAGACAATGCGCTGGTGGGCATCAGTGAGGCGGTCGCCCACATCACCGACATGACCACCCAGATTGCCGCAGCCACGGAAGAGCAAAGCGCCGTCGCCGAGGAGATCAGCCGCAACATCACCTCCATCGCCCACCTGGCCGACCAGTCGTCTGAACAGGCACAGCAGACCACCGGGCTGAGCCAGGAGCTGACGCGAACGGCATCCACGCAGTATTCATTGGTGGAGCGCTTCAACCGATAAGCGCGGATCAGGATCAGGCGCCGCCCTTGAAATGGTGGTGGGATCAATGCCCACCACAACTCACAGCACGAATGGCAACGGCGCCCGCGCCGCCCGAATGGCCGCGATGCGCTGATCGGCTTCCGGCAGCAGGTAGGCAAAGAAGAAGCGCGCGGTCTCCAGTTTGTGGGCTCGCAGTGGATCGCTGTCGGGTAACAGACGGGACACCCGTGCCGCTCTCGCCCAGGCAAACCCCAACAGCGCCACGCCACACAGGCGCAGGAAATCGCCAGTAGCTCGATAGGGGTATTCGCGCTCCGTGACGGCGAGGTCGCCTATCTCAAGTTGCACTGTTTCGAGTTTGTCGCACAGCTGCGCCAGCGCAGTGCCAAAACTGCTTTCGTCGAACGCCAGCCCGGCCTCTTCGCGCATCACCGCCAACAGTTGGCCAAAGGCCCGGCCTTCATCCCCCAGCACTTTGCGCAGCAGCAGGTCATTGGCCTGGATTTCATTGCTGCCCTCGTAAATCATCGCAATCCGGCTGTCGCGCAGGGTCTGTTCGATGGCGAATTCGCTGACGTAGCCGTAGCCACCGAACACCTGCAAGGCATTGCTGGCCAGGCGAAAACCCTGCTCGGTGAAAAACGCCTTGATCACCGGCGTCAGCAGTTCCGCCAGTTGCAAGGCGCGCTGGCGGGTGGACAGATCCTCGGCATGCTCCGACTGATCCAACAAATGCGCCGCCCAGTAACCGACCGCACGCATGCCCTCGGAATAAGCCCGCAGTTCCAGCAACACCCGGCGCATGGCCGGGTGATAGTGAATCGGATCGGCCGCTTCGGCTTCGACCCCGACCGGGCGAACGGGCGCGCGCATTTGCTTGCGCTCCAGCGCATAGGCATAGGCGTTCTGTGAGGCAGACTCGGCGTGCCCCAGGCCCTGCAGGCCGACGTGCAAGCGCGCCGAGTTCATCATCACGAACATCGCCGCCAGGCCGCGATTGGCCTCGCCGATCAACCAGCCTTGAGCACCGTCGAACACCAGCGAGCAGGTGGCGCTGCCCTTGATGCCCATCTTGTGTTCGATGCCATCGCAGCGCAGCGCGTTGCCCAGGCCATCCTCCAGACGCTTGGGCACCAGGAACAGCGACACGCCCCGGCTCCCGGCGGGTGCTCCGGGCAAGCGCGCCAGCACCAGGTGCAGGATGTCTTCGGTCAGGTCGTGTTCGCCGCCGGAAATGAACAGCTTGCTGCCGCTCAGTCGATAACTGCCGTCGTCCTGGGGTTCGGCGCGGCAGCGCAGCAGGCCGACGTCGCTGCCGGCCTGGGGTTCGGTCAGGCACATGGTCGGCAGCGCTTCGCCGCTGACAATCGACGGCAGGTAGCGTTGCTGAATCCACTCTGGGGCATGGGTCTTGAGGCACAGGTAGGCGCCATGGGCGATCCCGGTGTACATCGCCCAGGCGTGGTTGCTGGCGTAGAGCATTTCCTGCAGGGCGGCATCAAGCAGTTGCGGCAGGCCCTGGCCACCGAAGGTTTCGGCGCAGGCCAGGGCCGGCCAGCCACCGTCGACGTAGGCTTGGTAGGCCTGGGCAAAACCGTCCGGCGTGGTCACCCGGCCACTCTCGAAACGGCAGCCCTGGCGATCGCCGCTGCTGTTGAGCGGCGCCAGTACCTGCGCGCTGAAGCGTCCGGCCTCCTCCAGCACCTGGCAGGCCAATGGCAAGTCGAGGGCCGCGAAGGCCGGCATCTGCTGCCAGGCCTCTGGGGCCTGAAGCCACTGTTCAAAGACAAATTGCATGTCGCGCAACGGCGCCTGGTACTGCCACATGGCACACCTCGAATCATCAAATAGGAACAACCGCGCGAGGCTTCAGCCGCGAAAATCCGGGTTTTCGATCAGCACGGCCATGCCCTGCCCGCCACCGACACAGGCGGCAGCGATGCCGTAGCGCAGATTTCCCTCGCGCAGTTGCCGCGCCAGGGTCAACACCAGGCGCAAGCCGGTGGCGGCCAAGGGATGCCCGAGGGCAATCGAGCCACCGCGACGGTTTAGCCGCTCGCCGTCCAGTTCCAGCGCCTGAGCCACCGCCAGTACTTGGGCGCCCTGGGCCTCGTTGATTTCCAACAGGCCGATGGCGTCCAGGCTCAGTCCGCTGCGTTGCAGCAGCAACTGGATCGCCGGAACCGGGCCGATGCCCATGACCTCCGGCGCCACCCCAACCACCGCCGTCGCCAGCAAATTCGCCAGCGGCGGTCGGTCAGTCAAGGAAGCGCGACCGACCAGCGCCGCCGCTGCACCGTCGACCACCGCACAGCTGTTGCCGGCGGTCTGCACGCCCTCGGGGTGAATCGCCGTGAGCCGGGCCAGTGCCGGCAGATCGGTGGGTCGCGGGTGACTGTCCGCGGTGACTGACTCACAGCGTCGCGGCAGGGCAATGCCTCGCGGCTGATAGCCCTGCAGCTCAAACACTTCATTGCGCACCGCGACGATTTCCGCGTCGAACCAGCCGCTGCCTTGCGCCTGCAATGCCAACTGATGACTGTCGAGGGCAAAGCGGTCCACCGCCTCGCGGCTCAGCCCATGACGCTTGGCGAGGTTCTCTGCGGTGGCGATCATGTCCAGGCCCGGGGCCGGGTCGTAGAGCGCTTCCCAAAGGAAATCCTTGAACTCCACCGGCGCCCCGAGGCGAAACCCGCCGCGATGGCTGTAGGCGGCAATCGGGTTGCGCGACATCGATTCGCTGCCCACGCACAGCGCCAGTTGCGCGCCCGCGCCAATCTGCTCGGCGGCCTGGCGCAGCAGTTCGAAACCGGTGGCGCAGATGCGCTGCACCGCCAGTGCCGGCACCTGTTGCGGCACGCCGCTGTAGAGCCCGATATGCCGTGGCAGCATGTAGGCGTCGAAGCTGGCCTGGGCCATGGAGCCGGCCAGCACCGAGTCGACCGCCTGTGGCGCCAGCCCGCTACGGGCCAGTACTTCGCGACCGACCTTGATCCCCAGATCGATCGGCGAAACCTGGGCCAGCGCCCCGCCGACATCAACCCAGGGCGTGCGTACCGCGTCGAGAATCGCTACATCCCTGAATGCAGAAAACTGCCCGGCGCTACTCATGGGCGTGGCCCGGCACGCAGAATCGACGGATCTACGCCGCGATACAGCGCCTCGACCTGCTCGGCGCGCCACTGCAACACCGCCCGCTGGTTGATCGAACCTTTGTCGGTGATTTCACCGCGATCGATCGACGCCGGCTCGTCGAGCAAGGCGATCCACTCGAGACGGCTGGCATTGCCGCTGGCGTCACGATTGAGGCGCTGCAACCAGTCAGCGAACCACTGGCGCACGGGCGCGCTGGCCAACACCTGGGCGTCACTGGCATCCGCCGCGAGTCCCGCCAGACGGCGGCATTCGAACAGGCGCGGGAACACCAGGGCGCCCAGGCATTCGCGATCCGGCGCGGTGACCACCAGGTCCTGGACATAGGGCGAGCCTTCCAACACCGCGCGATTGCGCAACGGGCCAACGCTGACGAAAACCCCTGACGACAGCTTGAAGTCTTCGGCGATGCGTCCGTCGAACATCAAGCCCTGTTGCGGCGCCTGGGGGTTGGCCAGCTTGAGTGCATCGCCGGAGCAGTAATAGCCCTGCTCGTCGAACACGTCAGCGGTCTGCTGCGGCGAGCGCCAGTAGCCGGGCATGATGTGCGGCCCACGAAAGCGCCCTTCGAGTTTGCCTTCCTTGGGTACCAGCCGTACCTCGCAACCCGGCGCCGGCAAGCCGATGTAGCCGGCCATGGACAAGGGGCCGGTGGTGAAGGTGCAGGAAGGCGAGGCCTCGGTCATGCCGAGTCCGGCCATCATCCGGATGCGCTCGCCACAGTGTTGTTCGGCGACCCGGTCGAGGCGATCCCAGATGCTTTGCGACAGCCCGGCGGCGGCGAAGAAGAACAGGCTGACGCGCTTGAAAAAACTGTCGCGCAGTTCGCCGTCCTGCTCCAGCGCCGAGACCAGTTCTTCCCAACCCTTGGGCACCGTCAGGTAGGCGGTGGGCGAGATTTCCTTGAGATTGCGCAGCGTCTGGGCGAAGCCCTGGGCTGTTGGCTTGCCGTCGTCCAGGTAAAAACTGCCGCCGTTATAGAGCACGATGCCGAGGTTGTGGCTGCCGCCAAAGGTGTGGTTCCACGGCAACCAGTCCACCAGCACCGGCGGTTCTTCGCCGAACACCGGAAAGGTCTGCAACAGCATCTGCTGGTTGGCGCAGAGCATGCGTTGGGTGGTGATCACCGCCTTGGGCAGGCGAGTCGAGCCGGAGGTGAAGAGAAACTTGGCAATGGTGTCTGGCCCGGTGGCAGCAAACGCGGCTTCCGCCTCGGCGCCCCCCGGTTGTTCCAGCAGGCTGGCAAAGCTCACCTGAGAACGCCCGGCCACCTCGCCGCGCACGCTGATCAGCGGCGTATCCTGGGGCAACACGGCGTCAATGGCGCGACCATAGGCGGCCGCGTCACTGACAAACACCAGGCCCGGTTGCAGCAGTTCGCAGACGTGGCGCAGCTTGGAGTAATCCTGGGACAGCAGGGAATAGGCCGGCGACACCGGGCAGTAGGGAATACCGGCGTACATGGCGCCCAGGGCCACTTGCAAATGTTCGATGTCATTGCCCGACAGCAGCACCAGCGGCTTCTCGTCCGACAGTCCGTAGCTGAGCAGGGATTGGGCGATGGCGCGCACGCTGTCGAGCATCTGCGCGTAACTGACCCGCCGCCAGTCGCCGCCGTCCTGGCGGGCGGCGATGAAGGTCTGATCGGGACGCACTCGGGCCCAATGCAGCAAACGGTCGAGCAAGCGCGGGGGCATCTCGGCCAGCGGCTCGAGGGAGCGCATGTGCAGTTCGCCGTGGTGCTGCGTGACCTCGACCGCCGCGCCACCGATGGACACGTGGCGATAGCGCGGTGCGCTGGCTGGGGCATGGGATTGCAAACTGGATTCGGAACTCAAGTGCCTGTTCTCCGTCGAGGCACACCAGGACCGAGCCACACTCGGGTGACTCATCGCTGGCATGGCAGCCATTGGCTGCAGCCTTGTTATTGTTATTTCGGTGCTGCTGGCGGGCGACGGCCTTGCGTGGAAGACGCCGCCCGCGGTGTTGCCGGTTCAGATCGGGTAGTGCCGTGGACCATTCTGGATAGTGACCCAGCGCAACTGAGTGAAATGCTCAATCGATGCCTTGCCGCCAAAACTGCCGTAGCCGCTGGACTTGACCCCGCCAAACGGCATTTGCGCTTCGTCGTGCACGGTCGGGCCGTTGATGTGGCAGATGCCCGATTCGACCCGCTGGGCCAAAGCCAGGGCACGCCCGGTGTCACGACTGAAAATCGCCGCCGACAAACCGAACTCGGAGTCGTTGGCCAGTTGCAACAGCGCTTCATCACCCTCGCCGCGCAGCACCACCGCCACCGGGCCGAAGGACTCTTCGCGGTACAAACGCATGCTCGCGTCGACGCCGTCGATCAGGGTCGGCTGCAAGATGCTGCCCTCCAGTTGCCCGCCGATCACCAGGCGCGCGCCCTTGGCCACGGCATCATCGATCAACGCTTTGATCCGCGTGCCGGCGCTGGCGTCCACCAACGAGCCGAGCACCGACTCCGGGTCGGCAGGATCACCGGCGCGCAGGGTCTCGACCTTGGCCGCCAACTGGGCGACAAAAGCGTCGGCCACCTTGGCATCGACAATCAGTCGCTCGGTGGACATGCAGATCTGACCCTGGTTGAAGTAGGCGCCAAACGCGGCTGCCTGCACGGCGGCGTCCAGGTCGGCGTCGTCGAGCACCAGCAACGGTGCCTTGCCGCCCAACTCCAGCAACGCCGGTTTCAGGTGACGCGCCGAGAGCTCGGCGACGATCCGCCCGACATGGGTCGAACCGGTGAAATTGACCCGGCGCACGGCCGGGTTGGCGATCAGGCGCTCGACAATCTGCGGGGCATCCGCCGGCGCATTGCTGATGACGTTGACCACGCCATCACCCAGGCCCGCGTCCTGCAGCACCTGGCCGATCAGGCGATGCACCGCCGGGCTCAGCTCGGAAGCCTTGAGCACCACGGTGTTGCCACAGGCCAGCGGCATGGCGATCGCCCGGGTGGCGAGGATCACCGGGGCGTTCCACGGAGCGATGCCCAGCACCACGCCGCAAGGTTGGCGCAGGGCCATGGCAAAACTGCCGGGGACGTCCGAGGGAATCACTTCGCCGTTGATCTGCGTAGTCATCGACGCCGCTTCACGCAGCATATTGGCCGCCAGCCGTACGTTGAACCCGTACCAGTTGGCCATGGCGCCGGTCTCGCCCGCGGCCTCGATGAACTCGCTACTGCGCGCCTGCAAGTGTTCGGCGGCCTTGAGCAAACGGCTGCGCCGTTCATTGGGCGCCAGCGCGGCCCACGCGGGAAACGCCTGCTGGGCAGCGGCCACGGCGGCGTCGGCATCTTCCAGGGTGGCGGCGGCAACCCGCGACACCAACTCGCCCGTCACCGGGTTGCGGCGTTCGAAGGTTCGACCGTCGCGCGCGGGGCACGACTGGCCGCCAATCAGCAGGGGCACGTCCAGCATGGTGATTCCTCTTTATCGTCTTTATCGGAATGCTTAGCAGTGATGTAAACGCCGCTTCGGGGCGCACTCGCCTTTTCGCGCAATGCGCCCGCAGCGGCGTCCTTCAGCGTTTATACGCTTGCAGGCCAGGCTTGATGCTCTTGTCGTCGAGGAATTGCTTCATGCCCTGCTCGCGACCACCTTCGGTGTCCAGCAAACGCGACTGATCGAGCTTGGCGTACAGGTAATCCTCGTTCTGCTCCCAGGTCAGTTCGCGGCAGCGTTTGAAACCGTGCTTGGCGGCACGCAGCACCACCGGGTTTTTCTCCAGCAGGTTACGCGCCAGCTCGATGGTGACTTCGCGCAGTTGCGCCAGGGGTACGCTCTCGTTGACCAGGCCCATCTCGGCGGCTTTCTGCCCACCGAAGGTCTTGCCGGTCATGATGTAGTACAGCGACTGGCGGTGGCCCACGGTGTCGGCCATGGCCTTGCTCACCAGGTTGCCCGGCGGGATGCCCCAGTTGATTTCCGAGAGACCGAAGGTTGCTTCGTCGGCGCAGATCGCCAGGTCGCAGGCCACCAGCGGGCTGAAACCGCCGCCAAAGCACCAGCCGTTAACCATGGCGATGGTCGGTTTGGCGTACATGCGCAGCAGTTTCCATTGCCATTGCGAGGCTTCGCGACGGATTTTTTCCTGGAGGATTTCCGGACCGGCGTCCACTTCGCGGAAGTATTCCTTGAGGTCCATGCCCGCGGTCCAGGCTTCGCCCGCACCGGTCAGCACCAGCACACCGGCGGCAGGATCCTGCTCGAGGGTTTCCAGGACGTCGATCATCTCGCGGTTCAGGGTCGGGCTCATCGCATTGCGTTTTTCCGGGCGATTGAGGATGACAAACGCGATGCCGTCTTCGATTTCGACTTTGACCGTTTTCCAGCGACCTTCGTATGTGCTCATGGCGATGCTCTCTTGTTCTGGGTGTTGAAGATGACTCGAAATTAAAGCAGGAAATTAGTTATGTCAATTAACTATTAATCGATTTAATCAATTTTTCTGTTGGTGCTGGACTGGTCGGTCTTGGCGGCGAGCGATATTGGCCGTAGCAATCACCGGCCAAGGTCGGCAAACTAGATAGTCTTGTTAACCTCCACTCTTCAGGACTTCCCCGCAATGGCCAAGCCCTCCCCCCTCACCGAGTCGGTCGAGGCTGCGTCGACTCCCGCCGAGACCCAGGCGCCCATGGATTCGGCGCTGAACGACCTGATCGGCTATGCCATGCGTCGCGCGCAACTGAAACTGTTCCAGAACCTGATCAGCCGCCTCTCGGCCCACGATCTGCGTCCCGCGCAATTCTCGGCTTTGGCGATCATCAATCAGAACCCCGGCCTGATGCAGGCCGACCTGGCCCGGGCCCTGAGCATCGAGCCGCCCCAGGTGGTGCCGCTGCTGAATAAGCTGGAGAGCCGGGCGCTGGCGGTGCGCGTGCGCTGCAAGCCGGACAAGCGCTCGTACGGGATTTTCCTCAGCAAGACCGGCGAGACTCTGCTCAAGGAACTGAACCAGATCGCCGCCCAAAGCGACCTCGACGCCACCTCGGCACTGGACGACCAGGAACGGGAAGAGTTGCTGCGGCTGCTGAAGAAGATTTATCAGGATTGATAGATCTGAACGGTGGGAGCTAGCCTGCTAGCGATGAGGCCATCAGCAACACCGCATCAACTTCATCGCTGGCAAGCCAGCTCCTACAGAGGTCTCTGCAGGCTCCACGGCATCTGCGATCAACACAAAAACCACTGTGGGAGCTAGCCTGCTAGCGATGAGGCCATCAGCAACACCGCATCAACTTCATCGCTGGCAAGCCAGCTCCTACAGGGGCCTGCAGGCTCCGCAGTATCTGTGTTTTACACAAACCCACTGTGGCAGCGGGCTTGCCCGCGATGGGGCCATCAGCCCCACCGCAACCGCGCCCTCACCAGATCGGCAAGGTGTAGGTCACCAGAAACCGCGTCTGGTTTTCATCGCGGAAGGCGGCGCCAGCGGGGAAGTCATTGCGGTAGATCGCCTTGCGCGCCACCAGGCCGACGTTTTTCAGCGGACCACTCTGCACCACATACCCCAGCTCCATCTGGAACTCCCGCTCCTTGCGGTCTTCGGCGTTGAAGGCTTTCAGCTCGATGTTGTCACCGCGCAGGTAACGCAACCGGCTCCGCAGCCCGGGCACGCCGGAGGCGGCGAAGTCGTAGTCGTAGATCGCCTGCCAGGTGCGCTCCTTGGCATTGAGGAAGTCCGAGGCCATGGTCAGTTCGCTCATGCCCATCAGCTCGGTCCCGGAGATGTAAGGCGTCGCCGTGTCGCCGCTGGAATGCATGTAGCCGACGCCCAGGCGGTGGCCGCCATAGCGATAGCTGAACAGCGCCGAAAGGTTGCGGTTGTCGACGTCACCGGCCTTGGCGCTGCCATCCTCGCGACTGAAAAAACTGCGCAGGTCGCTGGTCAGGGTACCGCCGCCCAGGGGCAGGTCATGCAGCAAGGCGAAAGTGTCCTGCTGGTACAGATCCGTCGCCTCGGCGTGATAGACCCGCAGGCTCAGTTCCTTGTTGACCTGATAATCACCGCCCACGTAGGCCATGTGCGAAGTCGTGGCCGTGGCGTTGAAGCGGCGGTTGGGCGAGGCGACGGTCATCGACTCGTAGTTGGTGGAGTTGCGCTTGTTGATCCGATCGATGTAACCCGTGTTGAACGTCAGGCCGTCGATGTCCTTGGAGCTGAGGATGGTACCGCGAAAGGTTTGCGGCAGCAGGCGCGAGGGACTGGCAAAGGCGAACGGCAGGAAGATCGACACGTCCCCGCTCTTCACCGTGGTCTGGGCAAACCGCAGCTTGCCGGTCGGCGCCAGGCGTGAATATTCGTCTGCTGCACGGTTGTCACTGGCCGACACCGGCAGCAACTCGGTGCCGCTGCGATCCGGCGAGGAGTCGAGCTTGACCCCCATCAGCCCGCGCACGTCCAGGCCAAACCCCACCGGCCCTTCGGTAAAACCCGACTCCATGTTCATGATGAAACCCTGGGCCCACTCCTTCGCGGCGGACTTGGCGCCATCGTCCTTGTACTGACGGTCCATGTAGTAATTGCGCAGGGTCAGGGTGCCATGGCTGTCGTCGATAAAGCCCGCGGCGCGAAGCTGGGTGGGCAGTACGCTCAAGCCGAGAAGGGTCAGCACCAGCCCGCGACTGATGCCGGGAACACAAGAAGCTGGCGCCGTCACAACGTCGTGCGTGCGGAGATTTGGCATGTTCGATTTCCATTTTTTATTGTTGTTGGGGCCGCCGGGGAAGCGCAGTGCAGCCGGCTTCGCGGACAGAGAATGGAAACAGCCGGTAAGCCCTGTCAATGGCGAATGACCGATAATCGAACATTAATATTATTATCTATTTCACATGCCGCAGCTTATTGTTGCGTTTAGCCATTGATTTATAAGGGCAATTTAACGAGATCATGGATTTTCCGTTGCCGCTTCATTTTTTAGTTATCTTTGTTATCTTATTGATCAGCGGTCAGCCCCGGCGTACGCCATGCGTTGGGGACGGCTCGACTCCACAACAAAAACAACAATGAGGTTCCATCCATGGACAGCCCATCGCGTCGTTCGACGCTGACAATTGCTTTGTGCTTTATCGTTGCGCTGATCGAAGGTTTCGACCTGCAAGCCGCTGGCACAGCTGCCGCCGGGCTGCGTCAGAGTTTTGCCCTGGATCCGAAGATGATGGGCTGGGTGTTCAGCGTCGGGATCATCGGCCTGCTACCGGGTGCATTTTTTGGCGGCTGGATCGCCGATCGCATCGGTCGCAAGAAAATCCTCGTCAGTGCCGTGTTGCTGTTCGGCCTGTTTTCCCTGTGCACCGCCTATGTCGAGAGCTACTCCAGCCTGCTGCTGGTGCGCTTCCTCACGGGTCTGGGCCTGGGCGCTGCCCTGCCCAACCTGATCGCCCTGTGCGCCGAAGCCGTCAGTGAGCGCAACCGTGGCACCGCCATCAGCGTCATGTACTGCGGTGTGCCTTTGGGCGGTGCGCTGGCGGCGGTGGTAGCGATGTTTTCCAGCGAACACTGGCAAACCACCTTCATCATCGGCGGCCTGGCGCCCTTGCTGATCGTGCCCTTGATGGCCCTGCTGCTGCCAGAGTCGAGTGCCTTCCGTCAGCAACACTCGACCACCGACACCTCGCGCCCTTCCAGCGTCCAGGCGCTGTTTGGCGAAGGCCGTACCCGCAACACCCTGGCCTTGTGGCTGAGTTACTTCTTCACCTTGACCGTGATGTACATGCTGCTCAACTGGCTGCCGTCACTGCTCATCTCCCAGGGTTTCAGCAAACCCCAGGCGGGCATGGTGCAGATGCTGTTCAACATCGGCGGCGCACTGGGCTCACTGCTTGGCGGCCTGCTCCTGGACCGTTGCAACGGCACCAAAGTGGTCCTGGGCGTGTATGCCGGGCTGCTGGCAGCGCTGGCCGGCGTCGGCCTGGCCGTGGGCATCGTGCCGATGGCCATCGCCGGCTTTGCCGCAGGCTTGTTCGTCATGGCCGCGCAGCTGGTGCTCTATGCCCTGGCGCCACCTTCCTACCCGACCGCAGTACGCGCCACCGGCGTCGGCGCTGCGGTAGCCATCGGTCGCCTGGGTTCGGTGGCCGGGCCCTTGGCTGCGGGGCAGATTCTGGCCGCCGGTGCAGGGACGACCGGGGTGCTGTTGGCGACTTCGCCGGGATTGGTGATTGCGGCGTTGGCGATTTTGACCGTGATTGGTCGGACGGGGGCTAGGGAGGAAGGGCAACTGAAAGCCGCTAATTAAGCGGTTGAATGTGCAAACTCCCAGGCGACGGCCGGTATCGGACCGTCGCTCTGGCTGGTGATCGACCACTAGAACCGTGGAAGATCACCAATCTCCTCAAGCTCGGAAACGTGGGCTTCCAGTTCGATCACTCGCTCGCCAGAGGCGTTGATCCCGAGAAATACTCTCGATCGATTGGCAAATTGATCGCCCGCAAAAACCTCATCACCTCGAGCAATAGCGTCGCACACCTGATCAAAGCTGACGACCTGGTTATGTCCGATGGTATGCATGTGTCCATCGAGTTTTGCCCATTCGAATTCCACATAATTGCCTTGGGTATCCTTGCGAGCCGTCGAAACGATATACGTATCCATGTCGCCTGCCTCACAGCACACTTAAAAACTAAGCCTAGCCCTATTTCCTGCAAGTTTCTCAAGCCGCCACCCCCCGCCCATTACCGCTGCTACTGACCTCAAACTGCCCCACCAGCTTCTGCAGTTTGTTGGCATTGAGCCGCACGGTCTCGGCACTGCCTTGCAGCACCACCACCGTCTGGCGCATTTGCGCGGAGGACTGGTCGACCTGTTTGATGGTCTTGCCGTAATCGAGGCTGCGATTGTTGAGCTGCTGAATGATCGCAAACATGCTTTCCACCGCCTGGTGCAGCTGCACATTTTCCGAGGAGGCATCTTCGGCCAGGCGCAGGCTGTTATCGACGTCGGTGACGCCCTCTTTCATGAAGCTCACGGCGTTTTGCGTTTCGTTCTGCAAGCCTTCGACCATCTTGCGAATATCATCGGCAGCGCGAGAGGTGCGTGCGGCGAGACTGCGCACCTCATCGGCGACCACGGCAAAGCCGCGTCCATGTTCGCCGGCGCGCGCGGCCTCGATGGCGGCATTGAGGGCCAGCAGGTTGGTCTGGTTGGTGATGTCGCTGATCAGCCCGGTAATGTTGCCGATCTGCGCCATGCGGCTGTCGAGCAACTGCACGCTTGAAGACGAGCGCTCGACCACGTCGCGAATCGACTGGGTGCCCGCCTGCACGGCGAGAAACTGCTCACGGGCACGGGTCACGACTTCGTCCATGGCCTGCTTCATTTGCTCGGCGCTGGCGGAGGCTTGCTGGATTTCGCCCAATTGGTCCTCGACGATGATCATCATGTGGTGCACCGCTTCGGCCACCTCGGCGGAGGTGACACCGGCTTCCTGACTGCGGCCGAGCATCATCTGGTTGGTGCTGCCGACGTTGCTGCTGGCCTTCACCACTTGCCCGACCACCGAGTCCAGATTGTCGATGAAACTGTTGATCCAGCGCCCCATGTCGCCGGTCTCGTCGTTGGCCATCCGCGTGGTGTCGAGGCGCTGACGCAGGTTGCCTTCGCCCTCGGCGATGGTCCTGATCACCCCGGTCATCTCGCTCAAGCGTTGCGCAAGCCGCTTCGGCCCCCACAGGCTGAACAGCAGCGCGGCGCCGACCATGCTCAACACCTCGAGCGTATCGATCAGCCCCTGGGCCAGGCCGCTGTAATGCTGGACCGCGAAGTTGCAGGCGAAGAGCCCGGTCATGGTCGCCAGATAGGGTTTCATCAAGCCGTAGCTGAGTGAGCGTCGGCGATACACCTCCTCCAGATCGGCTTCGCACATCATGCCCCAGCGATCCGGCGAGCCTGGCAGCTGGAAGGTGACGCCCTTGCCCACCACCGGGATGTGCCGGTAGTCCGAGTAACCGGGATAGGTCACGAACAGATTGGCGCCCTTGCGGATGGTTTCGCGCACACCCGGGTGCAGTTCCTGGGTCGCCGGGTCGGTAAAACGCAGCTCCAGTTCGGTGTGCCGCTGGATCTGCACGGTCTTGTAGGGCGTGTGTACGCCGCTTTTCAGGTTTTCGCCGTGGGTGAAGGTGCCGTCCTCGAAACGCGAACGCGACAAGGCGGTGCCCGGGGCGATCGCCGGATCAAAACGTGATTGCGCCATGAACAAATAATTGTCGCCGGACTCGGCATAAATGTGCCCGGCTTCGCGCTGGATCAGATCGCCCAACACATCGTTCGGCACGCGCCCGCAGAGGCAGCCCAGGACTTTTCCATCGACCTTCAGCGGCTGATAAAACATCAGGGTGACCTCATCGTGAAAACGTGAAGTCGAGGGACCGATCTGCACGGTCAATGGGTCGCCGTAAGGGCCGTGCAGAAACGGCGCCTTCAACCCTTCGGCCAGGGCGCGGGATTTGCCGAGCGGATGATTGGGCCGTCCGCCCCAGGTCGAGGCAATGACGGCGCCATCGGCAGCCACGACAAACAGCTCGGAAAAGTCTTCGGCCTGAGCGAGCTTGTCCAGCAGCGACCCACTGTCGATCTGGGCAAAATCCCGAGCCAGATGTTCCGCCAGTTCCGCCAGGTGCTCCCATTGCTCGCGGGCCCAGTTGTGCAGTAACTGCACGCGGGTGTGGGCAATGGCTTCGAAGGTTTGTTCGATCACCGGGTACGCCGAGCGATTGAGTCGGCACGACCAGCCCATGGCGATTTTTCCGGTTTTGCCGAACCAGGGTAGCCAGTGCTTTTCGCTGGAAGATAACTGCATGGCCTGACTTGAAAGCGACATCTACCTCTCCAACCGCGACATGTGGATGGCAGATTGATAGCAACTATCAAGCCAAGTCGTAAGCAGCCTAAGCACTTCACCGATCCCGGGAAATACTTGGGTTGAAGGCGTTCTGTTGTCCTGGGCCATGCAGAACGCCTGCTCCAACCTGGGGCGAAGAGTCTCAGGTGCCCTGCAATGGCGCGGGTTCAGGCTTGATCCTGTACCAAAGGGCGTACATCGCCGGCAGAAACACCAGGGTCAGCACGGTGCCGGCGAACGTACCGCCAATCAGGGTGTAGGCCAGCGTCCCCCAGAACACCGAGTGGGTCAGCGGAATGAATGCCAGCATCGCTGCCAACGCGGTGAGAATCACCGGTCGCGCACGCTGCACGGTGGCTTCGACCACCGCGTTGTAGGGCGACAGACCGGCCTGCTCGTTCGAGTGAATCTGGCCGATGAGGATCAGCGTGTTGCGCATCAGAATCCCGGACAGGGCAATCAGCCCCACCAGGGCATTGATCCCGAACGGCTGCTGGAACAGCAACAGAATGGGCACCACGCCAATCAGGCCCAACGGTGCGGTGGCGAACACCATCATCATGGCCGACATCGAGCGCACCTGCAGGACGATGGTCAGCAACATCAGCGCGATCATGATCGGGAACAACGGCAGCAGGGCCTTGTTCGCCTTGCCCGACTCCTCGATCGCGCCGGCCACCTCAATGCGATAACCCGCCGGCAGCCTTTCGATGATCGGCTGCAACTGGGTGATCAAGGTGTTGGAGACATCGGGGGGCTGCAGACCTTCAGCCACGTCAGCGCGAACGGTGATGGTCGGCGTGCGGTCACGACGGCGCAGGATGGGCTCTTCCATGCGCACATCCACCGTCCCGACCTGGGACAGCGACACGCGCTGGCCTTGGGCACCGGTCAGGGTGAAGGCGGCCATTTTCGACGGATCCAGACGGGTCTCTCCCGCGGAGCGGGCCACCACTTGAACCCCACGAATGTCCTCACGGACTTCGGTGACAGGCACCCCGGTCAGCAGGAACTGCAACTGTTGCGCGACATCGTTCGAGGTCAGGCCGAACGCTTGCAGGCGATCCTGATCCAGACTGAGATGCAGTGCCGGGGTACGCTCACCGAGGTCGGTGTTGACGGTCCTCGTCAGGGGGCTGGCGGTCATGACTTCACGCACCTGCCCGGCGATATCGCGCAGCACCGCAGGATCGGCGCCCATCACCCGAAAGGCCACCGGATAGGGTGAATAAGGACCAAACACCAACTGCGTGACCCGTACCCGCGCTTCAGGTGCCAGACCATCGGCCACGGCTTGTCTGAGGCGCAGCTTGAGCGCCTCACGCTCCTGCTGATTGGCGGCCAGGATGACGATTTTTGCGAAGGACGGATCGGGCAGTTCAGGGGCCATCGCCAGGTAGAAACGCGGCGCGCCCTGGCCAATGTAAGCGGTGACGATCCTGGCTTCCGGCTGCTGGGCCAGCCATGCCTCGACCTTGGCCGCCGCCCCATCGGTCTGCTCGATTGAGGTGCCGTACGGCATCTGCACTTCGACCAGCACCTCGGGTCGGTCGGACGTCGGGAAGAACTGTTTGTTGACCACGCCCATGCCGAGGATCGCCACGACAAACAAGCCGACCACGGCGGTCGCGACCAGGCCTTTGCGGCGAATCACAGCGCCCAGCAGGCGGCGGAAACGCTGGTAGTTGGGTGTCCCGTAAATGGCCGCGTGCCCGCCTTCAGGCACCTTGATCTGCGGCAGCAGCTTGACCCCCAGGTAAGGGGTGAACGCCACGGCCACCACCCAGGAAGTGATCAGGGCAATGCCGACGATCCAGAACATGTTCGCGGTGTATTCACCGGCAGTGGACTTGGCGAAACCGTTGGGCATGAAGCCAATGGCCGTGACCAGCGTCCCCGACAACATCGGCGCCGCCGTGTGGCTCCAGGCATACGCGGAGGCCTTGATGCGGTCATAGCCCTCCTCCATCTTCACCACCATCATCTCGATGGCAATGATTGCATCGTCCACCAGCAGTCCCAGTGCCAGAATCAACGAGCCCAGGGTAATCCGGTCGAAGTCCTTGCCCGTGGCCGCCATGACAATGAACACCGCGGCCAGGGTCAGCGGGACCGCAGCGGCCACCACCACCCCGACCCGCCAGCCCATGCTGAGGAAGCACACCAGCAGCACCACGCCCAGGGCAGCAAAAAACTTCACCATGAATTCGTTGACGGAGGCGTCGATATTCACCGCCTGATCGGTGACCTTGGTCAGGCTCATGCCCAACGGCATCTGCTGGTTGATCGCGCTCGCCTCGGCCTCCAGCGATTTACCCAGATCGAGACCGTTCCAGCCATCGCGCATAACCACGCCGAGCAACAACGCCGGCTCGCCATTGTTGCGGACGAGGAACGTCGCCGGGTCCTCGTAACCGCGCTTGACCTGCGCCACATCGGACAACTTTAGGGTTCTGCCCTGCACCGTCAGCGGGGTGTTACGAATTTTCTGCAGGTCATCGAACGCGCCATCCAGGCGAATGAAAACCTGCGGCCCCTTGGCTTCAACCGAGCCCGCTGGGGTGATCATGTTCTGCGTGTTCAATGCACTGAAAATGTCCCGGGCGGAAATGCCCAGGGTCGCCAGACGCTCGTAGGACAGCTCGAGAAAAATCCGCTCAGCCTGTTCACCGATGATGTTGACCTTCTTCACCCCCGCCACATGCAGCAGGCGCTGGCGCAAGCTCTCCGCTTCACGCACCAGCAGGCGCTGCGGCTCGCCCTTGGCCTTGAGCGCGTAAAGCGCGAAGGTGACATCGGCGTATTCATCATTGACCATTGGGCCGATCACCCCGGCTGGCAACCCCCTTTGCTCATCGAGGATTTTCTTGCGCGCCTGGTAAAACTCCTCCTGGACCGCTGAAGGCGGTGTGCTGTCGAGCAGGTAAACCGTGGTGAAGGCCAGGCCCGGGCGGGTGAAGGTCTCGGTGCGGTCGTACCAGCGCAGTTCCTGCATGCGTTTTTCCAGCTTTTCCGCCACCTGGTCCTGCATCTCCTGGGCCGTCGCCCCGGGCCAGGCGGTGACCACCGTCAATTGTTTAATGGTGAATGCCGGGTCTTCCGCACGCCCCAGTTTGAAGAAGGCGAACAAGCCACCGACGGAAATCAGCAGGATCAAGAACAGGGTTATGGAACGTTCGCGTACGGCCAGTGCCGAGAGATTGAAGCCGCTCATCGACTCACCTCGACCACGGCTTTTTGCGTGGCATCGGCAGGCTCAGTCCTGACCTTGTCGCCCTCGTTCAACAGGTGTGCGCCCAAGGCGACGACACGATCCCCCACCCGCAGATCCCCCGTCACCCGCACACTGCCCTCGTCATTCAGGCTGCGCACCTGGATCGGACGCCAGACCACCTGCTGTGGCTCTCCTCCCACCACCCAGACACCCGGGCCTTTACCCGCATCGTAGAGGGCGCCCATCGGCACCTGCAGTTCCCTGGCATCCGCCCCATCGGTGTCGGCAATGGCCACGGAGATGGTGGAACCCAGGGTGGCACTGGAGAACGCACCTTCGAGCACATAACGGGCTTCGAAGGTTCGGGTCTGGCGGTCCGCGGAGTCGGCCAGTTGCCGCAGACGGGCGCTGCCTGCGCGCTGGTTCTGTCCGTAGAGTTCAACCGTCGCCACTGAGCCCAGCGCCGGACGCAGGGTCTCGGGTAACTGGATCACCGCCTCGCGCTGCCCCGAATGGGCAACGCGCACCACCACCTGCCCGGCGCCGACCACCTGCCCCGGTTCCGCCAGGGTGTCCACGACCACCCCGTCAGCATCGGCCAGCAGCGTCGAATAGCCGGTGGCGTTTTTTGCCACATCAGCCTGGGCCTGGGCCGCGTTGAGCTGAGCGTTGGCCGAGTCGGCCGCCGCTTTGATCCCTGCGTACGCCGAGGCGGAGACCGCGCCGACGGAGACCAGATCCCGGTAGCGCAGCTCGTCATCGGAGGCCTGGCGGGCCCGGGCCATCGCGGCGAGAACCGACTCCTGCTGCGCCCTGGCGGCCAACTTCAGGTCGTTGGCATCGATGCGCATGAGCGGCTGCCCACGCTTGACGCTCTGACCGGCGTCCACCAGGCGCTCGAGGACTTTGCCTGGCACCCGAAAACCCAGATCACTCTGTACGCGCGCCGCGACGATGCCGGTGAACTGCCGCGTCGCGGGCGCAGAGGGCTGGACCACGTCGATACGCACCAAGGGCACTTGCAGGCGCGGATCGGCAGGCGTGGCCTGGTTGCACGCCGTCAGGGCAAGTGGCAACAGGGCAATGAAAATGAGTGACAGGCGGTGGCGCTGGATCATGACGACCTCTCGATAGCGGATACATCATGCTTATTCAAGTGACCAAATAAGTCAACAGTCACTACCGAGACGGATGACGACCGCCTGTTTGATCAACGCCAGCCAAAGGAAGCCGTAATCGGGATTTTTTCAGGCGCGCAGACTGCTACGGATGCGCAGCGCATCCGTCAGCAGAGGTTCAAGGCATCAGGCTGCGCAGAACGAGATTGGAGATCAGAGACGGGGCTTCTTCGACAAAATCGAGGTTGTGCTGCAACAGCAGGGGATTGACGAAGGGTCGCAGCGCCAGATGGATGGCTTCGACCGTTTCGTCCAGCGGCGTCTTGCGCTCGAACTCGCCGAGCTCTCGCCCCTCACGCACGATTTGCCCAATGAAGCGCTTGATCCGAGCGTCGTAGACCTGTGAGCTGGGCCAGCTCTCGGACGCGGAAAACGCTGCGATGTCATAGAGTTTGCGGTCGTTGAAGAACAGGCTGACGCCGGTCGCGATCAGGGTTTTGACCAGGCGCCGAAAGCGCTCGGTGGCCGAGATCCCCTCGACATTGATCGCCTGCTCCACGGCCGCCACGATTTGACTCAGGCAGTTGCTGCAGATGGCTTCACCAATCGCCTGCTTGGATTCAAAGAACTTGTAGATGTAAGCCTTGGAGAAACCGATGGCCTTGGCCAGGTCGGAAACCGTGGTTTTGCCATAACCGTACTGGCTGAAATGCTCGTTGGCCGCCGCGACAATCTGGTCTCGAATGTCGTGATCGGCTGGGCCACGGGTGCTGGGCGAAGGAACTGATGGCTGATTCATGGGAGCAGCTTACTCATCCCAAAGGAGGTTGACAACTTGTGACCAAATTGTAATATCGTCACAAACCACTCCATTCGCAGGTACCCCATGCACCCTCCTCTTCGTTTAGCCGCCCTATTGAGCCTGAGCGTGGTTGCCGGCTGCACGGTGGGTCCCGACTACTCGGCACCCAGCATGGCATTGCCCGAACATTTTTCGGCGCAAACGGCACGCCGGGTGGGTGCCGCAGAAGCAGATCTCGCGGCCTGGTGGAATGCATTCAATGACCCGATGCTCAGTCAACTGGTCAATCTGGCATTGGAGCAGAACCTCGATCTGGCCCAGGCGAGCGCCAGGATCGAACAGGCTCGCGCCGGTCTGGGCGCGGCTGACGCGGCCCTGCTGCCGTCGGCCAGCGTCAACGGGCAAGCGGCCCGCGCCCGCCAGTCGCTGGAAACGCCGTTGGGCCAGGTACTGAATTCCGACCCTTCCTATAATCGCTACGGCAGTGCGTATGAGGCGAATCTGAATGCCGGCTGGGAGCTGGATGTGTTTGGCGGATTGCGCCGAGGCCAGGAAGCCGCCTTCGCCGATTACCAGGCCTCGCACGCCGGAGCGGTTGCGACACGCCTGGCGGTGGTGGCCCAGACCGCCGACCTCTACCTCAGCATTCGTGGCCTTCAGGCACGCCTGGAAATCGCCCGGCATCAAGTCGACACACGCCAGCAACTGCTCACCACCATCGAACACCTCTACGCAAAAGGCCTGGCGGCGGAACTGCAATTGAACCAGACCCAGGGTGCGCTGAATCAGGCGCAGGCGACAATTCCGGTCCTGGAGACAGGCCTCGACGCCGCCATGAATGCGCTGGATGTGATGTTGGGCAAGGCCCCGGGCACTTACCGCGCGCAACTGACCCAACCCGCACCGATCCCCAATGTGCCCGGCCTCTCGGACATGGGGGCGCCGCAAGACCTGCTGCGCCGGCGCCCGGACCTGATCGTCGCCGAGCGCCGGCTGGCGGCCTCCAACGCGCGCATCGGCGAAGCCATGTCCGAGTACTACCCCAAGCTGTCGGTGGGGGCGCTGCTCGGCAGTGCCACCTCGGTATCCAGCGCGAACCTGTTCAGCAACGGCGCCAGCCAGGCGTCGACGGTCCTGGGATTGCGTTGGAGGCTGTTCGATTTTGGCCGCATCAATGCACAGATTGACCTGGCCAAAGGCCAGGAAGCCGAGGCCCTGGCCGCTTACCGGCAATCCGTTCTGCGGGCCTGCGAAGATGTTGAAAGTGCTTTTTCGGCGCTGATCCACAGCGAGCAACAATCAGCCCAACTCGCCCTGGGCGAGTCGGCGTATGGGAAAGCCCGAGCCACCTCGTTTATCGCCTATGAAAAAGGCGTGGTCAGCCTGATCGAAGTGCTGGATGCGGATGAACATCTTCTGGCGGCTTCCGATGCCAGGGCCCAGGCGCAAACCGAGTCGGCTCGTGCGGCCGTGGCCACGTTCAAGGCATTGGGTGGTGGCTGGCAGCGGGACGGCTCGGAGGGGCGTGTCGTGTCTAAGGCTCTATGAAGTGCTTTGCAGAAAAAAACCTTTATCGAACGCTTCAACCACCGGCATGGCTATGCGCAACTGAACACGCCCTTGCTCACTCAGCGACAACAGATTCGCCCGCTGATCCTGCGGGTCGATCCGTTTCTCCAGCAGGCCGTCTTTTTCCAGGCGAGAAACGATCTGCGAGATGTGCATGCGGTCCATGCCGGTGAAGTGGGCGATGCCATTTTGAGTGATCTGCTCACCGTCGCGGGTCAACCAGCCGCACACGGCGAGGATCGCGAACTGCGGCTGGGTCAGCCCCAAGGGTTTCAACAGCGCGTTGAGCTGACGCTGCCAATCGAGGAATTGCCGCCAGAGGCGGAACCCCGGGCTGCCGCTTGGTCCTGAGTAGGCAGAACCACTCCACTTTTCGTCCGTACTCACGATCCCGTCACCTGACTTTCGCTGGCGCGCTTGAGGCCGCGCATGGTGTTGGGCAGCGAAGCCTGAATGGATCGGCCAATCAACGGTCGGAACAAGAAGCTCAGGGGACCTTTGAACTCCACCCAGTGGGTGGCAACAGTCGAACCGGACTCACTGCTCGACGCCAGGCTGTGACCGAACAACATGCGGCACAGCGGCAACCGGCTCTGCACCGAAAACGACCGGCCTGGCGTCACCTCGACGATCTCGATATTGGCCTTCGGCCCGCGCTTGGGCTTCAGCCATCCCCTCGCCCCGAGCTTGAGCCCGCCGGGCAAACGGGCGGCGGTCACCTCCGGATCCCAGTCGATCCAGCGGGCCGCGTCCTGATACAGCCGGAACACCTGCTCGGGTGTCTGTTTTATCTCAATGGAAGCTTTGATGGGCATGGCCTCGATCCTTGGGGCATCTTTTGAGCGCACATAGTAAATACATTTACTATCTTCGGCCAGTTGAAAAAGGCACCAGGATCTGTGGGCATCAATAGTTGAAATCATGTCCCAACTCCTTCTGCATCCACTCCAGAAACCGCCGCACCCGGGGAAAGTTCGAATGGGCGCGGGGGAACACCAGGTGGTGGGCGGTGATCGGTGAGCTCAATGCCGGTGCGACCTCGACCAAGGCACCGCGCTCGAGATAATCCTGGGCCAGCAAGGTGCTTTCCAGGGCAAAACCCAGGCCGTGATGGGCCGCTTCCAGTGTCATGTAGGAGCGGTCGAAGCTGAGGGTATAGGGCTTTTCCGGGCGCGACACACCGTGTTGGGCAAACAGCTGCGGCCACTTGATCAGGGTCGCTTCCGACAGGATCAATTGGCTGTCGAGCAAATCTGCGGCGGTGCGGATCGGGCGCTTTTCCAGGAGCCTGGGCGAGGCCATGACCGCGATCCTTTCGTTGCGGATGGTGCGCACTTCGTAGCTGGGCCAGTTGGGCATGCCGTGGCGGATGTCGACATCGATCTTGTCGCGGCTGAAGTGCAGCGACTCATAGGAGCAGGACAGGTTGAGCTGGATGTCCGGATGACTCTGGCGAAACTGCTCGAGGCGCGGCATCAGCCAGAGCAAGCCGAAACTGGGGGATGAGTGCAGGCGCAGGCAATCGAGGCTGACGTCACTGGTGGCGCGCTCGGTGGCCACGGCGAGGCTGTGCAGGATGCCGGAAATCTCGGTCAGGTACTGCTCACCCACGGGCGTCAGGGTCACGCCTCGGGCCGTTCGAAAGAACAACTGCCGCCCGATCAACGCCTCGAGCTTGGCCAGTTGGTGACTCACCGCCGAGGGTGTCAGGTCGAGCAATTCGGCGGCACGGGCGACGTTGCCGAAGCGCGCTGTTTGCTCAAAGGCCTGAATGGCTTTCAGGGGTGGCAGTGTGGCGGGAGCATCGTCGTCTGAGCGCATGATGAGGTTTGTTCCGCTGCAAGTAGCGTGGACTGGGCGTCGTGCCATTCAACCAGCCAACGGCACAAATGACGAGTGCTGAATTTTTTTCAGCACCCAGTGAGGTTTGCGTTATTGCTCAGGGACGGGGTGGAGCACAAGCTGGGTCATCGGTTCACTGCGGATCGACCCAATAAAAAACTCGCTAATAAAAAGAATGAGGTACTCCTCCATGCTTCTCCAAGGCAAAGTCGCAATCATTACCGGTGCTGCATCTGCCCGTGGCATTGGCCGCGCGACCGCGACCACCTTCGCGCAACAGGGCGCCCATGTGGTGATCCTCGACCTCGATGAATCCGCTGCCCGCGATGCTGCCGCCTGCCTGGGCGAGGGCCATCTGGGCCTGGCGGCCAACGTCGCTGATGAATCGCAGGTCCAGCAGGCCGTGGCGAAAATCATCGAGCATTTCGGCCGCATCGACATTCTGGTCAACAACGCCGGCATCACCCAGCCGCTGAAAACCCTGGACATTCGCCCTTCGGACTACGACAAGGTGCTGGACGTCAGCCTGCGCGGCACCCTGCTGATGTCCCAGGCGGTGATTCCGTTCATGCGTCAACAATCTTCCGGCAGCATCGTCTGCATGTCCTCGGTGTCCGCGCAACGTGGCGGCGGCATCTTTGGCGGCCCCCATTACAGTGCGGCCAAGGCCGGTGTGCTGGGCTTGGGCAAAGCCATGGCGCGCGAGCTTGGCCCCGACAACATTCGCGTCAACTCCATCGCCCCTGGCCTGATTCATACCGACATCACCGGCGGCCTGATGCAGGATGACCGCCGTCACGCGATCATCGACGGCATCCCCCTGGGCCGCCTCGGTGCCGCGCAGGACGTCGCCAACGCCGCCTTGTTCCTGGCCAGCGACCTATCCTCCTACCTGACCGGCATCACCCTGGATGTGAACGGCGGCATGCTGATTCACTGAGTACACCTGGGCGGGCCTGCCTGGCCCGTGCGGTTCTGGATCGATGATGCAGCCGGGCCTCGGGGCCTGGCGGTCAATAAAAACAAGAGATCGAACCATCATGACAACCCTGTCGCTCGAAGCGGTTTCGACCGTGCGCTCCTCCGCCTACCGTAAAACGGCCTGGCGCCTGATGCCGTTCCTGATGCTGTGCTACCTGTGCGCCTATCTGGATCGGGTCAACGTCGGCTTCGCCAAGCTGCAAATGATGAACGACCTGGCCCTCAGCGAAACGGTCTACGGCCTGGGTGCAGGCATGTTCTTCATCGGTTACTTCCTCTGCGAAGTGCCGAGCAACATCATCCTGCACAAGGTCGGCGCGCGAGTCTGGATCGCCCGCATCATGATCACCTGGGGCATCGTCTCGGCCCTGTTCGCTTTCGTCGAAACCGCCTGGCAGTTCTATGCCCTGCGCTTTCTGCTGGGCATCGCCGAAGCCGGCCTGGCGCCGGGCCTGCTGCTGTACCTGACCTACTGGTTCCCGTCCTATCGCCGCGCGCGCATGACCGTGTTGTGGTTCATCGCCATTCCGCTGTCGGGCATGGTCGGTGGCCCGCTCTCCGGCTGGATCATGAACCACTTCGCCGGCATGCATGGCTGGGCCGGCTGGCAGTGGATGTTCGTCCTCGAGGCCGTGCCGACGGTGCTGGTCGGCCTGCTGGTGCTGAGCTATCTCAAGGACGGGGTGCATCAGGCCAACTGGCTCAACGACGAAGAAAAACAGCTGATCACTCGCGAGTTGGCCGAGGACAATCAGCAGAAAGTCACCCACGCCTCGGTCGGCGAGTTCATCCGTGATCGCCGCCTGTGGTTGCTGGCCGCCATCTACTTCTGCGTGGTGATGGGTCAGTACGCAATCACCTTCTGGCTGCCGACACTGGTGCGCAACGCCGGGGTTGCCGACCCGCTGCACATCGGCTTCCTCACCAGCCTGCCCTACCTCTGCGCGATCGTGGCGATGCTGCTGGTCGGCCGCAGTGGCGACAAGCATCGCGAACGGCGCTGGCACCTGATTGTGCCGATGATCGCCGGCGCTATCGGCCTGAGCCTGGCGGCATTGATGGGGGGCAATGTGACCCTGTCGATCCTCAGTCTGTGCCTGGCGGCCTCCGGCATCCTGTCCGCGACCTCACTGTTCTGGATGCTGCCCACCACGCTGCTGGGTGGCGTTTCCGCCGCCGCCGGGATCGCGGCCGTCAACAGCTTCGCCAACCTGGCCGGCTTCTGCTCGCCCTACCTGATTGGCTGGATCACCACCCTGACCGGCTCCAGCGCCATCGGCATGTACCTGATCACCGGCGTGCTGGTGGCCGGCGCCCTGCTGGTCCTGCGCATTCCCGCCGCCCTGGTCAATCGTTGAGTTAACGGAGTTTCATCATGACTATTCATTCTTCACCTGCTTCAGCCACGACGCTGGTTGAACGCGCGCACAACATTCGTCGCCACGCACTGCGCATGGGCCAGGTCCAGGGCCAGGGCTATGTCGGCCAGGCCCTCGGTGCGGCCGACCTGTTGGCGGTCTCCTACTTTCATGCCATGAATCACCGGCCTGATGATCCTGAATGGGAACAGCGCGACCGCTTCTACCTCTCCATCGGGCACTACGCGATTGCGCTGTACGCGGCCCTGATCGAAGCCCGGATCATCCCGCTCGATGAACTGGAAACCTACGGTTCGGACGACAGCCGCCTGCCGATGTCGGGCATGGCCGCCTACACCCCGGGCATGGAAATCACCGGCGGCTCGCTGGGCCAGGGCCTGGGCATTGCGGTCGGCGCCTGCCTGGGGCTCAAGCGCAAAGGCTCGGCCTCCTTCGTCTACAACCTGCTGTCGGACGGCGAACTGAATGAAGGCTCGACCTGGGAAGCGGTGATGTCGGCGTCCCACTGGAAACTCGACAACCTGATCGCCATCGTCGACGTCAACAATCAGCAAGCCGATGGCTACTCCAGTGAAATCCTCTCGTTCGAGCCGATTGTCGATCGCTGGCAAGCCTTTGGCTGGTTCACCCAGCGCGTGGATGGCAACGACATCGATGCTCTGGTCAAGGCGTTCGACGCCGCCCGCCAGCATCCCGGCGCCCAGCCACGGGTGATCATCTGCGACACGAAAATGGGCAAAGGCGTGCCCTTCCTGGAAAACCGCGAGAAAAACCACTTCATTCGCGTGGAAGAACATGAGTGGGACCTGGCACTGAACAACCTTGAACAAGGAAATAACCAATGAGCAACGCCGCCAACACTTCGACTAGCGAACCGGTCAAGAAACGCCTGACCACCTCGGCGATGATTGCGTCCATTGCCTCCGAGGGCCAGGCCACCCGATCCGCGCCTTTCGGCCACGCCCTGGCGGCGCTGGCCGAACAACGGGCCGACATCGTCGGGCTGTCTGCCGACCTGTCCAAGTACACCGACCTGCACATCTTCGCCAAGGCCCATCCGGACCGCTTCTATCAAATGGGCATGGCCGAACAGTTGCTGATGAGCGCCGCCGCCGGCATGGCTCGCGAAGGCTTCGTGCCCTTCGCCACCACCTACGCGGTGTTCGCATCGCGCCGCGCCTATGACTTCATCTGCATGGCGATTGCCGAGGAAAACCTCAACGTCAAGATCGTCTGCGGCCTGCCCGGCCTCACCACCGGCTACGGCCCCAGCCACCAGGCCACGGACGACCTGGCGATCTTCCGCGCCATGCCCAACCTGATGATTGTCGATCCGTGCGATGCCCTGGAAATCGAGCAGGCCGTCCCCGCCATCGCCGCCCACCAGGGGCCGGTCTACATGCGCCTGCTGCGCGGCAACGTGCCGCTGGTGCTGGACGAGTACGGCTATAAATTCGAGATCGGCAAGGCCAAGACCCTGCGCACCGGCAACGATGTGCTGATCATCTCCACCGGCCTGATGACCATGCGCTCGCTGGAAGCGGCCAAGGCCCTGCAAGCCGACGGCGTGGACGTGGCCGTGCTGCACGTGCCGACCATCAAGCCGCTGGATGAGCAAACCATTCTGGCGGAGGCTCGCAAGTCCGGGCGCCTGGTCGTCACGGCAGAGAACAGCTCGATCATCGGCGGTTTGGGCGAAGCCGTTGCGGGGGTACTGCTGCGTAACGGGGTGACGCCGACGTTCCGGCAGATTGCATTGCCCGACGCGTTCCTCGACGCCGGCGCCCTGCCGACCTTGCATGACCGTTACGGGATTTCGACTCAGGCGGTGTGCGCGCAGATCAAGGCCTGGTTGTAGCCGGGCGGGTCCGGCACCTGGAAACGGGTGCCGAATCCGTGACACAGGTGCGGCCGTCGAGGGACGTTGCGACAGCCTGATCAATTTATGAACAAAACATTGCAGACCCCGTAATACGTGACGTCCGGGCAATTATCCACAGATCTACCCACGCTAATTGTGGATAGAATTTGGTGTATTCAGACGCACTTTATCCAGTAGACGACTGTGCGGGGAGATCGCAATCGCTCAGGTATCAAAGATGACCAATACCCCGTGACTTCCGCCTAGCACGGCGTGCGGCACTCCGGCTTCTGCCAAGTAGATCTGCCCCTCTCCAACACTGATGGCTTCACCGCCGACGCTCAGCATCAACCGCCCGGAAATGACCAACAAGCCTTCGGTGTAGTCGTGCACTTCTTGCGCAGAGGGCATTTCATCCATACGCAAGACTTTGATATTTGAGCCGCCCACCCGTCCCAGGACGGTCGATTTCCAGGCATGTGGTAGAGATTGCGAAATCGCAGCAAGGTCCAACAGTGACATAGAAATATCCTTATTCAGTCCCGCCTCGTTTATACCGTCAGACATCGATTGAATGCACGTCCTTGCGGGCCCAGCGGCGATAAGCCGGCGACTAGGGTCGCTAGCGGTTTCGATGGCTTGGTGAGGACTTCTGCCCGGACGAAAGCCGAAGCCGTAGTCCGAGAACCGTGGATCGGAGGCGGCCAAAACTGTTTTACTTGGCCCGCCAATTCGTCGACCCGGACTGCGTCACCGTCAACGGCGCTGCGGAAAACACTCCAGTGTCCGTGAGCGTCCCGACGTCGACACGATGGGGAAAGATGTTCTTATCCACGAACAGATCATCGACTTGCTGCAACGCCCGGACATCTCGCGGCTCGAGTGGCAACAGCGACTCATCGCCCCAACTGCGCAGGCGCTTCGAGACGTCCAGAGGAATGTCGTTGACCTTGGCGAACACCCGGGCGTACTCGTCAGGGTTCTGCCGGGCCCACTCGAACGCCTTGGCGAATCGCTGCAACACATCACTGAGCGCCTTGCGCTTGAGCGGGTCGGTAAGGGCTTCGTCCGAAGCGGTAATAAACGTCAGCCCGGTATTGATGCCCTCGCCACTGATCAACACCCGAGCGCCCTGCTGCTCGGCAAACGCCTGATAGATGCCGAAGGTTGCCCAGGCTTCGATCTTGCCGGCATTGAATGCCGCCAGCGCGTCGGTCGGCAGGACGAACCCGATGTTGACGTCTTTCTCATCGACCCCGGCATTGGCCAGCGCACGAATCAACAGGTACTGGGAAATGCTGCCTCGGGCCGAAGACACTACAACGTTTCGGCCTTTCAAATCCGCGATGTTATGAATGGCCGAATCGGCGGGCACCAGGATCGCAATCCCCCTCGATTGGCTGCGTCGCACGGCGACGATGCGCAGGGGCGCGCCGCCAGTGGCAGCGGCAAGCACTGGCGTATCACCGGCCGGCGCGAGGTCGACGGCGCCGGCACGCAAGGCTTCGAACAACGGCGCCGCACCCTGGAAGTTCGCCCACTCGACCTTGTAGTCAATGCCTTCCAAGGCATTCGCGGCCTCGACCACGGTGCGCAAGCCTTTGGCTTGATCGCCCAGCACCAGCGTCACACCGGACAAATCGGTCTGGACGGAGGATGCCGATGGGTTGTCGATCGTCTCACCGCAACCGCTGAGCAGCAGCGCGGCTCCGGAGAGCAGAACAGCTGCAGATTTCCATACGCAAAGCGACATGGCGGACCTTCCCTGATTCAAAAGACTGGAAGCGAAATCAGCCATGGGCGAAACGCCGGACCGACGTGTTGGTTGCCCGGCGCTCAGTGACGGCGGTGGTTTCCACTTCCACCCCCAGCAAACCCAACAGCCGCGCGCGGATGGCTTGAAAACCGTCCTGGCCGGTGTCTCGGGCCCGAGGCAGGTCGATGGTCAACTGGTCGGCGATCTTGCCATTGGCGAGAACGATGACCCGGTCGGCCAGCAAGATGGCTTCATCGACGTCATGGGTGACCAGCAGCACGGCCGGCGTGTGTTTACGCCACAACTCGATGATCAGCCGATGCATGCGAATCCGGGTCAAGGCATCGAGGGCGGCGAACGGTTCATCCAGCAGCAACAGCTTGGGCTCGCGCACCAAACCACGGGCCAGTGCCACGCGTTGTGCTTCACCGCCCGATAGCGTGGCCGGATAAGCTTCGAGCCGATGCGCCAATCCCACCTCGGTCAGCGCCTGCACTGCGCGCGCCTTGGCGTCCGGAATGTGCAGGCCGAGAATCACGTTCTTCCAGGCGCGCTTCCAGGGCATCAGGCGCGGTTCCTGGAACACCGCCGCCCTCGCCTTCGGCACCAGCAAGTGACCACTGTCGATGCTGTCGAGCCCGGCCAGGCTGCGCAGCAAGGTGGTCTTGCCCGAACCGCTGGCCCCCAGCAACGCGACGAATTCGCCGGGGGCGATGTCCAGATCCAGGCCATCGATGACCCGCTGCTGGCCGAACTGGCGCACCACATTGCGCAGTTGTACCGGTGCTGTCGTATGCAGTGCTTTGGACGCGTCCAGAAGATCGATGCTCGACATATCAATTCCTCACAAAAGTTGGGCGCCAGGCCAGGGCGAAACGCTCCAGGGTGCGGATCAGTCCGTCGATCAACAGACCGAGGACGCTGTAAATCAGCAGGCAGATGACGATTACGTCGGTGCGCATGAAGTCCCGCGCATCACTGGCCAGGAAGCCAATGCCAGCGGTGGTGTTGATTTGCTCGACGAACACCAGCGCCAACCAGGAAATCCCCAGGGAGTAGCGCAGGCCGACAAAGAATGAGGGCAAGGAGCCCGGCAGAATCACGTGCCAGATCAACTCGCGGCGGCTCAGGCCAAGGGTGTTGGCGGCCTCGATCAGCTTGGGGTCGATGTTGCGAATACCGGCGAAGAGATTCAGGTACACCGGGAAGGTGGTACCGGTGACGATCAGCGCAATCTTGGTGAATTCGC
This sequence comes from Pseudomonas sp. F007, assembly GCF_057814275.1. NCBI lineage: Bacteria > Pseudomonadati > Pseudomonadota > Gammaproteobacteria > Pseudomonadales > Pseudomonadaceae > Pseudomonas > Pseudomonas sp. F007. Next base: position 142,903 of record NZ_JBVATA010000004.1, read on the forward strand.
CAATGCCGAACCAGAGAATGAACAACGGCACCAACGCCAGCGAAGGAATGGTGCGCAGCATTTGCAGCGGTGAATCGAGTATCACCTCGCCGCGCTTGGACAGGCCGCTGATCAAGGCCGCGACCACACCAATACTGACGCCGATGCTTAAACCCACCAATGCGCGTTGCAGTGACACCAGCAAGTGCTTGCCCAGTTCGCCGGACGTGATCATCGCCCAGAGCGTGCCGCCGATCTGCGAGGGCGCGGCGATGACGCGCTGCGGGATCAGCCCCGCTTGCGACGCCAGTTCCCATAACAGCAACAGTGCGATCGGGCTGAGCAACCGCAGCAACACTTCAGGTGTCCGCCAGTTGCGCAACCAATTGGGCAGCAGCTTCGACGCGCCCTGCACCTCACCGGTGTGGCGAGCAGCCTTGGTGACGGAAAACGAGCTGTTGGCGCTCGATGTATCGAGGGTCTTTTCAGTCATCAGGCTTCCTTCCTCAAAAGAACATGGCCAGAGGGGCCGTGCATCAGCTTCGGCTTTCATGCTATTCGCATAAAAAACCTCAGTGAAATTCTTTTTAGGAATAAACTAATATGATTAAAAATCAGATATCAGGAAAGCCTGATAAATTGTTTGCATAATAAATATGCGTTTTCCTTGTCCGGCGCGGGCTGCATGGAAGTCGCCGCATAAAATGCGTAATTCTCATACAAGCTTATTGCATTCATTCCGTATTTTAATAATTAACTTAGAACCAAACGGCATTTCACAGCCACGCCCTGCTCCGCCTATTTTTGATCCCACAGACCGACCCCAATGCCAGGTGGAGGCTCGAATCACGCCTATCCAATGACAAGGAACTCCCATGACTATTGAATTCATCGGCTTCATCGGCGGTCACCACGCTTCGGAAATCCATCCTCGCAGCGGCCCTGTCCTGCAGCCCGAGTATGTGGAAACAGTGGCACGCGCCCATGACGAGGCCGGTTTTGATCGGGCCTTGATAGCCTTCCACTCCAACAGCCCGGACAGCACGCTGATCGCCTCGCACGCGGCCAGCGTGACGAAAAACCTCAAGTTCCTGATTGCCCATCGACCAGGCTTTGCCGCGCCGACTTTGGCCGCTCGACAGTTCACCACCCTCGACGTCTTCAATGGCGGGCGCACCGCCGTGCACATTATTACCGGCGGCGATGATCGCGAACTGCGTGCCGATGGCAGCTACATCGGCAAGGACGAGCGCTATGCGCGCACCGATGAATACCTCAGTGTCTTGCGCCAGGAGTGGACCAGCGAAAAGCCTTTCGACTATGACGGCAAGTATTATCAGGTCGAGGGTGCACACTCAGCCGTAAAGTCACCTCAACAGCCGCACATTCCCTTGTATTTCGGCGGTTCATCGACAGCGGCCATCGAAGTGGCGGGCAAGCATGCGGACGTGTATGCGCTGTGGGGCGAAACCTACGAACAAGTGCGCGACGTGGTGCAGCAAGTGCGCGCCGAGGCCGCCAAACATGGCCGTAGCATTCGCTTCAGTTTGTCGTTGCGCCCGATTCTGGCGGACACTGAAGACCAGGCTTGGGAACGTGCCGAGCGCATCCTGCAACAGGCAACTGCGCTGGCCGAGCAGACCGGTTTTGTGCGCCGCGAGCCACCCAACGAGGGCTCTCGCCGCCTGCTCGCCGCTGCCGCCCAGGGCGCAAGCCTGGACAAGCGACTGTGGACCGGCATCGCCGGGCTGCTGGGAGCCCAAGGCAACTCGACCTCACTGGTCGGCACGCCGGAACAAGTGGCCGAAGCCTTGCTCGACTACTACGACCTGGGCATTACCACGTTCCTTATCCGCGGCTTCGACCCGCTTGAAGACGCCATCGACTATGGCAAGCGACTCATCCCGCTGACCCGCAAGCTGGTGGCCGAGCGTGAACGGCAAGCGGCGGAAAAAGTAGCTTGAATCCATTGTAGGAGCGGACCTGCTCGCGATGACGGCAGTACATTCAACTGAGATGTTGACTGACAAACCGCTATCGCGAGCAGGCTCGCTCCTACAGGGTTATTGGGTGTTCCCAGGATTCGTGTCTGTCCGCAATTCAATGTAGGAGCGAGCTTGCTCGCGATGACGGCAGTACATTCAACAGCGATGTTGACTGACAAACCGCTATCGCGAGCAAGCTCGCTCCTACAGGGTTATTGGGTGTGCCCGGGATTCGTGTCTGGCTGCAATCCAATGTAGGAGCGAGCCTGCTCGCGATGACGGCAGTACATCCAACAGCGATGTTGACGGGCAAACCGCTATCGCGAGCAGGCTCGCTCCTACAGGGTTATTGGGTGTGCCCGGGAGTCGTGTCTGGCTGCAATCCAATGTAGGAGCGAGCTTGCTCGCGATGACGGCCGCACATTCAACAGCAATGTTGACTGACAAACCGATATCGCAAGCTCGCTCCTACAAGGTTATTGGGTGTTCCCGGGATTCGTGCCTGGCTGCAATTCAATGTAGGAGCGAGCTTGCTCGCGATGACGGCAGTACATTCAACAGCGATGTTGACTGACAAACCGCTATCGCGAGCAGGCTCGCTCCTACAGTGTTATTGGGTGTTCCCGGGATTCGTTCCTGGCTGCAATCCAATGTAGGAGCGAGCTTGCTCGCGATGACGGCAGTACATTCAATAGCGATGTTGACGGATAAACCGCTATCGCGAGCAAGCTCGCTCCTACAGGGTTGTTGGGTGTGCCCGGGAGTCGTGTCTGGCTGCAATCCAATGTAGGAGCGAGCCTGCTCGCGATGACGGCAGTACATTCAACTGAGATGTTGACGAGTGAACCGCTATCGCGAGCAAGCTCGCTCCTACAGGGTTGTTGGGTGTTCCCGGGATTCGTGTCTGGCTGCAATCCAATGTAGGAGCGAGCTTGCTCGCGATGACGGCCGCACATTCAACAGCGATGTTGACGGATAAAACGCTATCGCGAGCAAGCTCGCTCCTACAGGGTTATTGGGTGTTCCCGGGATTCGTGTCTGGCTGCAATCCAATGTAGGAGCGAGCTTGCTCGCGATGACGGCAGTACATTCAACTGAGATGTGACTGACAAACCGCTATCGCGAGCAAGCTCGCTCCTACAGGGTTGTTGGGTGTTCCCGGGATTCGTGTCTGGCTGCAATCCAATGTAGGAGCGAGCTTGCTCGCGATGACGGCAGTACATTCAACTGAGATGTTGACTGACAAACCGCCATCGCGAGCAAGCTCGCTCCTACAGGGTTATTAGGCTGTAGCAGAAACTCAGTTTTTGTAGTCGGTATCACTGCGCTCCAACTGTCGGATCAACGCATCCCAGTGCCGCGCCACGCCCGGTCCGATGCCGCTCTTGAACACCTCGGCCTGTTTCTCGACCTTGGCCACCACTTCAGCCGGCGGGAAAATCAATTCGACGTTACCCGCAGCCTGCGCCGCGATCTGAATGTTGCAGGCCCGCTCCAGGCCGTGCAGCTGTTGAAACGCATGCTCGACGCTGACGCCCGCCGTGAGCAAACCGTGATTGCGCAGGATCAACACGCTCTTATCCCCCAGATCGGCCACCAGACGCTCGCGCTCATCCAGATCCAGGGCCACGCCCTCGTATCCGTGATAGGCCACCCGCCCGGAAAAACCGATCGAATGCTGGGAAATCGGCAACAATCCGTCGCGCTGCGCGGACACCGCAATACCGTCGCGGGTGTGGGTATGCAGGACGGCTTGCAGATCGGGCCGTGCCGCGTGAATCGCGCTGTGAATCACATACCCGGCGGGGTTGATGCCGAGCCCGGTGGGGTCATCGACGATGCTGCCGTCAATGTCGACCTTGACCAGATTCGACGCGGTGATTTCGTCGAACAACAACCCGAAGGCATTGATCAGGAAATGCTCGTCCGGCCCCGGCACCCTGGCGGAAAAATGCGTGTAGATGTGGTCGGTCCACTTGAACAGGGCCGCCAGCCGGTAGGCGGCGGCCAGTTTTACACGCACTTCCCATTCTTCGGGAGTCACGCGTTGACGAACATTTTTCGAGACGCTGGACAACGGACTGACGCTACTCATGGCAACACTTCCTGGATGGCCTTAAGGTTTTCCAGCAAGCCTATGGGAAGGCAAAAAATAATAAAAAGCACATTTTAATCTAAGCTAATTATTATTTTTTTTTATTATATGCCTGGCCAATCATCACGCTGCACGCTTGATCTTCTGCAGCGATCCAGCGACCAGCTTGCCAAAGGCATCGACCGGCCCTTGCAGATTGCCAAGGAAATGCGGATAGATCAGCCACAGGTCCATCACCGGTTTGAAGTCCTTGAGTGGCATCACCGCCAACTGTTCGAAATGGCTGCTGCGTTCCAGCAACGGACGCGGCACCAACCCCAGCCCCATACCGTCGGCAACCAGGCCCAGTTGCAGTTCGGTGCCGAAGGTTTCCAGATTGACTCTCAGGGCCAACCCCTGGTCCGACAGGGTTCGTTGCAACCCGGCACGGAAACCGCAGCCATCAGGATTGAGAATCCAGCCATGCTGACAAACGTCGGCAAGCTTGCACGGACGCTTGGGCAATTGGGACTTGGCGCACACCACCACCAGTTCCATCTTGCCAATCGACTCGCCGACAATGTTGTCCGGGAAAATCTTGCCAGCCGGGAACAGCGCCGCTGCTGCGTCCAGTTCACCACGCTCGATCTTTGCGACCAATTGGCTGCCCCAGCCCGTGGCCACCTGAGCGCGCAACTCGGGATATTCGATGCGCAAATGCTTGAGTGCATCGAGCAGCACCACGTCGCCTATGGTTTGCGGAACGCCCAGGCGTAACAACCCGGTGGGCGGTGCATCGGTGGCCACCAGTTCGCGCAGCGCATCCATTTCCCGCAGGATCACCCGGCACTGTTCATACACCCGCGTACCGATCAGTGTGGGCTTGAGGGGTTTGGTGTTGCGGTCGAACAACTCCACACCCAACGCCTGCTCAAAGTTCTGCACGCGCCGCGTGATGGCCGGCTGAGTCAGTTGCAGCGACTCGGCGGCATGGCTGATGGACTGGCAACGAATCACTTCGACAAAGGCGTCGATATCATCAATTTTCATTTGGCCCGCACATAGAAAACAGTCATTAAGATGTTTGAAAAGCATAGTTCCATTGGCAAGAGAAGGATAGCCCGCCCCACGCCGGGTGATCGATCAATAGCTTCTGGCGCTATGCGATAGGGTTATAAATTCCTTTCAGCTATAACCTAATCATTAAACAATCGCATATTGATGTAAATCATTATGCTTAAATCAAAGGGTCAACTTTCACAACGAACGATGGAATCGCCATGACCCAGGCCAGACACCCGCAGAGACTCAGAGCATTCATAGGCGCCTTGGCGGAATTGATTGACAGTAACCCTCGCGAGGGCGATCTGTTGCATCGTGGCGGCAAGCTACTCAGTCAATTGGTCAGCCATGACGACTGGCTACCCGAAGACTTCGCCCGAGCAGATCCGGAGCGCTATCAGCAATACCTGTTGCATGCCGATTCACGGCAGCGGTTCAGCGTCGTCAGTTTTGTCTGGGGACCGGGGCAAAGCACACCGATCCATGACCATCGGGTATGGGGGTTGATCGGCATGTTGCGCGGCGCGGAGTATTCGCAGGGTTTCCAACGCAACGACGACGGCGCCTTGATCACCGACGGTGATCGGGTGCAGCTGCGGCCAGGCCAGGTTGAAGCGGTGTCGCCAAAAATCGGTGACATCCACCAGGTCAGCAACGCCTTTGACGATCAGGTCTCGATCAGCATCCATGTCTACGGCGCCAACATCGGCGCCGTGCGCCGCGCGGTGTATCAGGCCGACGGCAGCGAAAAGCTGTTCATCTCCGGTTATTCCAACGCCTACCTCCCCAACATCTGGGATTTGTCCAAAGAGAGCCAAGCCCTATGAGTACTGCACTCACCCGCACTTACGCCGACATACGCCAAGCCCTATTGAACCGTGAAGAACTGGCACTGGTGGATGTGCGCGAAGAAGCACCCTTTGCCGAATCGCACCCGCTGTTCGCGGCCAATATTCCTTTGTCGAAACTTGAGCTGGAGGTGTACTCGCGGATTCCACGGCGCGATACCCAGGTGACCGTCTACGACAATGGCGAAGGCTTGGCGAGCATCGCCGCGCAGCGTTTGCAAGCGTTGGGCTACCTCAATGTCAGCCTGCTCGACGGCGGGCTGGACGGTTGGCGGCGCGCCGGTGGCGAGTTGTTTATCGACGTCAATGTGCCAAGCAAAGCCTTCGGCGAACTGGTGGAAAGCCAACGCCACACGCCGTCCCTGGCGGCGGAAGAAGTCCAGGCACTGCTCGACAACGACGCCGACGTGGTGGTGCTCGATGCCCGGCGCTTCGATGAATACCAGACCATGAGCATACCCACAGGTATCAGCGTACCGGGGGCCGAGTTGGTGCTGCGCGCCCGGGAACTGGCACCGGACCCGGCCACGCGCATCATCGTCAACTGCGCCGGCCGCACCCGCAGCATCATCGGCACGCAATCGCTGATCAACTCCGGCATCGCCAACCCGGTGTCGGCCTTGCGCAACGGCACCATCGGCTGGACCCTGGCCGGTCAGAAGCTGCAGCACGGTCAGTCGCGCCAGTTCGCGCCAACCAGTGAGGAGCATCGGCAAATTGCCGCCCGCGATGCCCGTCGCGTGGCCGATAAAGCGCGGGTGGGCCGTACCACGCTGGCAGACGTGCAACGCTGGCAGCAGGAACCGAGCCGCAGCACTTACCTGTTTGACGTACGCACCCCGGAAGAATTCGAAGCTGGTCACCTGCCCGCCGCCCGTTCCACACCCGGCGGTCAACTGGTGCAGGAAACCGACCACTTCGCCAGCGTGCGCGGCGCGCGTCTGGTGCTGGTCGACGACGATGGTGTGCGGGCCAACATGTCGGCGTCCTGGCTCGCGCAACTGGGCTGGGAAGTGCATGTGCTCGATGACGTGCAGCCAGCCCACTTCAGCGAAAAAGGAGCGTGGCAGGCGCCTGTTCCCACGCCACCCCAGGTCGAGGAAATCAGCCACGAGACGCTGGCACAGTGGCTGACCGATGGCGACACCGCGGTTCTCGATTTCACCAGCAGCGCCAACTACGTCAAACGCCACATCCCCGGTGCGTGGTGGATATTGCGCGGGCAGTTGCGCGAAGCCTTGGCCAAGGTGCCGCCAGCTGAACGCTATGTGCTGACCTGCGGCAGCAGTCAGCTGGCTCGATTGGCGGTGGCTGAGGTCGAGGCGTTGACTGGCAAAACCGTGTTCCTGCTCAAGGGCGGCACGGCCAGTTGGATCGCTGCGCAACTGCCTCTGGAGGAAGGTGAAACCCGCCTGGCCTCACCGCGCATCGACCGCTATCGCCGTCCTTATGAAGGCACCGACAACCCGCGCGAAGCGATGCAAGCCTACCTGGACTGGGAGTTCGGACTGGTGGACCAACTGGCCCGCGACGGCACCCATGGCTTTTTTGTGATCTGAAGCACCCCTCGCTTCCTGTGCCTTGTGCAAGGCACAGGAAGCCCTCCTGCTCCGCACCTCCCCCTTTTTTCCTCAAGGCTCACCTACAGGGTTGCGGCCTACAAAATACACATATCGCATATTATAAACCAATATAATCATTTATTTTAATAATTAACATATAACCAAAAAGAATTTCACAGCCGGTTCTTATAGAGATAACTTCAATTACGGACCGACCCCTTCTCCAGGCGGAGGCAACACGAAGCGCAACAAACCGCCCGGAGTTCTTATGTCACCCAAATCGCTATTGTTGAGCCTCTCTTTCACCCTTGGCTTCGCTGCATCCAGTCACGCAGCCGACCTTCAGCCATTGCTGGTGGCCAATCAGAAATCCACGATCAAAGTGCTGCTGGAGGTCTCCGGCGAGCTGAAGAACGTGCCCTATGACATCCAGTTCTCCGAGTTCCCCGCCGCCGCTCCTCTGGGCGAAGCGTTGAATGCCGGAGCCGTGGACATCGGTGCCCTGGGCGATGCGCCTTACGTATTCGCCCTCGGCGCCGGGGCGCCGATCAAGGTCGTCAGCATCGTGCACGCCGAGGGCCGCTACACCACCGCCATCCTCGCGCCCAAGGATTCTCCGCTCAACACCGCCCGCGATCTCAAGGGCAAGCGAATCGTCACCACCCGCGGCTCCATCGGCCACTTCCTGGCGATCAAAGCCCTGCGCGATGCCGGCCTGAGCACCCAGGACGTGCAGTTCATCTACCTGCTGCCGAGCGAGTCGCGAATCCTGCTGGATAACGGCAGCGCGGACGCCTGGTCGACGTGGGATCCCTACACCACCATTTCCACCACCCAAAGCCAGGCCAAGGTGCTGGTCAGCGGCGAGAAACTGCTGACCAATCATTTGTATTTCGCCGCCACCCGCCAGGCCATCGCCAACAAACGCCAGCAACTGGATGACTTCGTCGCCCGGGTCGATCGCGCCTACCGCTGGACCAACGCCCACCCCGAGGAATATGCCGCCGCCCAGGCGCGCGTCACTGGCCTGCCGTTGGACGTGCACATTGCCGTGGCCAAGGCCACGCAGATGCAACCGGTGCAGATTGACGACCAGGTCATCGGCGGTCTGCAAACCACCGCCGACATCTACCAGCAAGAAGGAATTCTCGGCAAACGCATCGACGTCTCCCAAGGCTTCGACAAGAGCTTCAACGCCAAGCGCGCCCCACTCAACCAGGCCTCCCGCTAACGCTGCGACGAACAAAGGAGCAATACCATGAGCAAACAACGCCAACTGAAACTCGGTGCAATGGTCCATGGCGTCGGTCACGGATGGGGCGAATGGCGCCACCCGCAGGCCCAGCCCAACGCCAGCGTGAACTTTGGTTTCTACCAGCAGCAGGCGCATCTGGCCGAGGCCGCCAAGTTCGATTTCGTGTTCATCGCCGACAGCCTGCACATTCACGAGAAGTCCAGCCCGCACTACCTCAACCGCTTCGAACCATTGACCATTCTCTCGGCGCTGGCGGCCACCACGCACAACATCGGCCTGGTGGCGACCGTCACCGTCAGCTACACCGAGCCGTTCCAGGTCGCCCGCCAGTTCGCCTCGCTGGATCACATCAGCGGTGGCCGCGCCGGCTGGAACGTGGTGACGTCCTGGCTCAGCGGCACCGCCGATAACTTCGGCAAGACCGAACACCCGCCCCGTGCCGTGCGTTACCGCATCGCCAAAGAGCACGTGAACGTGGTCAAGGGCCTGTGGGACTCCTGGGAAGACGATGCCTTTGCCTACGACAAGCAGAGCGGCGAATTCTTTATCCCCGGCAAACTGCATGCACTGGAGCACAAGGGTGAGTTTTTCTCGGTGAAAGGCCCCCTCAACATTTCCCGTTCGCAGCAAGGTCAGCCGGTGATTTTCCAGGCCGGGACTTCTGAGGCCGGACGCAATTTTGCCGCGGAAAACTCCGATGCGATTTTTGTCAGCCCCGAGGGCTTCGATGATGCCCGCGCCTACTATCAGGACCTGAAAAAACGTGCTGCCGGTTTCGGCCGCGATCCGCAGCAGCTGTCGATCCTGCCAGGTATCCGCCCGATCGTGGGTCGCGATGCAGCCGAAGTGGAAAGCCGCTATCAGCAAGCCGTGGATCTGGTAACGATCGAAGACGCCATCGTCGCCCTCGGTCGCCCGTTCAATGACCACGATTTCAGCCAGTACCCGCTGGATGCACCGTTCCCGGAATTGGGCGACCTGGGGTCGAACAGCCAGAAAGGCGGATCGGACCGGATCAAGCAGCTTGCTCGGGACGAGGGCCTGACCTTGCGTGAAGTCGCCCTGCGGTTCTCAAGGCCGCGTCGCGATTTTGTGGGCACCCCGGAACAGGTTGCCGACGCGATCCAGAAGTGGTTCGAACAAGGGGCCGCGGATGGCTTCATCATCAACTCGTTGCTGCCCGATGGCCTGCAGTACTTCACCGAACGAGTGGTGCCGGTCCTGCAACAGCGCGGCCTGTTCCGCGACGAGTACAGCGGCAACACCCTGCGCGATAACTTCGGCCTGCAAGTGCCTGCCAATCGTCACGCGCAAACCACCCTGAAAGCACGGGAAGAAAGCGAGGCACTGGCATGAGCGAATCCCTCAATCACTTGCTGGCGGACTTGCACGCACAACGTGTGGCGACCTGGGAGCCAGCAGCCCTGCAGATCAACATTGACCAGCGTCAGCGCTTGGTGGATGAAGCCAAAACCGCCGACTTCGTCAAGGTCGGCGACGCCCTTGAGCCGTTCACATTATTGCCCGTCGAAGGCGGCAGCCTGAGCCGTGACGAGTTGCTGGCCAAGGGGCCGGCAGTGCTGATTTTCTTCCGCTTCGCCGGTTGCCCGGCCTGCAACATCGCCCTGCCCTATTACCAGCGCCAGCTCTATGCGCAGCTGCACGCGCTCGGCGTGCCGCTGGTGGCGGTCAGCCCGCAAGTGCCGGAACGCCTGATAGAGATCAAGACCCGCCACAACCTCGAACTGCAAGTGGCCAGCGACCCGGACAACCAACTGGGCCGTCGCCTGGGGATTCTCTACAGCTTCGACGAGGCCTCGCGCAAAGCCGCATTGGCCAAGGGCAACAGCATCGGTGAAACCACCGGCACCGGCACTTGGGAGCTACCGCAACCCACAGTGGTGGTTATCGCCAGGGACGGCACCGTGGCCTTCGCCGAGGTCAGTCCGGACTGGCTGGTGCGCAGCGAAGCCGCGCCGATCCTGCGCGCAGTCGAACACCTGCTCGGGCAAACACCCGTGCAAATCGCCATCTGACAAGAGCCTGACCATGACGAAAAAGATCACACAGGGACAGTTCAGTCGTCGCGGCTTTCTCACGGCCAGTTCGATCGCCGTGGGTGCCTTGGGGCTGTCCTCGCTGGGACTGCCTTCCCGTGCATTCGCCAAAGCCAACAGCCTTTCGGACCTGACCCTGGGCGTCGCCACCTATCGCGGCCAGGACTCGTACTTCACCGAAGACGCCGGCACCGCCAATACCCCTTATAAAGTTGAATACGCGGAATTCGCCGGCGGCAACCTGATTGTCGAAGCGCTGGCCTCGGGCAGTCTGGACGTGGGCGGGATGAGTGAGATCCCGCCGATCTTCTCGATCCAGAGTCACCGCCAACCGAAACTGGTCGCAGTGCTGCAAGGCGACGTCAACAATCAGGTGTTCCTGATTCCCAAGGACTCGAGCATCGAATCGGTCGGGCAATTGCGCGGCAAACGGGTCGGCTACGTGCGCTCCACCACCTCGCACTACTTCCTGATCAAGGCATTGAAAGAACAGGGCCTGACCATGAAGGACATCACCCCGATTGCACTCACGCCCCAGGACGGCTTCAGCGCTTTCCAGAGCGGGCAACTCGATGCCTGGGTGATCTACGGCGTGTTCATTCAATTGGCGAAGTTCCGCAGTGGCGCCCGCGTACTGAAAACCGCGCTGGGCTATTTGTCCGGCAACTACCTGATCGCCGCGCGCCCCGCCGCGCTGGAAGACCCGCTGCGCAAGCAGGCCATTCAAGACTACCTGCAACGCCAGGCTCGCACGCTGGAGTGGATCAACAACAACCCCGAGCCCTGGGCCGCCAAATCGGCACAGTTGTTGGGCGTCGACAAAAGCGTGTTCCTCGACATGTACAACAACCGCAGCCAAGCCTCGCGAATCATCGAAGTGAACGATCAGGCCATCGCCTCGCAGCAAGAAGTTGCGGACCTGTTTTTCGACGCGGGGGTGTTGAGCGAACGGCTCGATGTCAGCCCGTTGTGGGACCGACAGTTCAAGTTGCTGCCGCTATGAGCCGGCTCTGACCCTTTTTGATCGAGTGAAATCACCATGAGTCTTCCATCCCAACACCCGCCCATAGTGCGTTCGGTCGACGTGGCCAATTTCGAGGCGCTGCTTGAGCGCATCAGCGAACAGCTGGCCACCACGGCCCAGGTTTACGACGAAAGCGGCGCCTTTCCCCATGACAATTTCAAGCTGCTGCATCAGCACGAGCTGGTTGCGCTGACCGTGCCCAAAGCGTTGGGCGGTGGCGGCGCAAACCTGACACAGGCGCGCAAGGCCATCAGTGCAATCGCCAAGGGCGAGCCTTCGACGGCGTTGATCCTGGTGATGCAATACCTGCAGCACTCGCGCCTGCAAGACAACCGAAACTGGCCCGAAGCGTTGCGCCTGCAAGTGGCCCGGGACGCCGTCGAGCATGGCGCGCTGATCAACGCCTTGCGCGTCGAACCCGATCTCGGCACGCCCGCGCGCGGCGGTCTGCCGGCAACCGTCGCCAGACGCACTGCCGCAGGCTGGCGGATCAGCGGGCGAAAAATCTACTCCACCGGTAGCCACGGCCTGAGCTGGTTCAGCGTCTGGGCGCGCAGCAGCGATGAAGATCCACTGGTCGGTGCCTGGCTGGTGCACAAGGACACGCCGGGCATCAGCATCATCGAAGACTGGGACCATCTGGGCATGCGTGCCACGTGCAGCCATGAGGTGGTGTTCGACAACGTGCTGGTGCCGCTGGATCACGCCGTCAGCGTCAGCCGCTGGAGCGCACCGCAAGCCGAACTCGATGGCGATGGTTTTCTGTGGATGTCGGTGTTGCTGTCATCGGTCTACGACGGCGTTGCCCAGGCCGCCCGCGACTGGCTGGTGCAATGGCTGGAAACCCGCGCGCCATCCAACCTCGGTGCGGCGCTGTCGACGCTGCCGCGCTTTCAGGAAACCGTCGGTCACATCGACACCTTGCTGTTCGCCAACCGCAGCCTGCTCGATGCCGCCGCCGAGGGTCACACCCCGGCCAGCAACGCGGCGCAACTGAAATACCTGGTCACCGGCAACGCGATTCGCGCCGTCGAGTTGGCCATCGAGGCGTCCGGCAATCCGGGGCTGTCACGTCACAACCCGCTGCAAAGGCATTACCGCGACGTGCTGTGCAGTCGCGTCCATACCCCGCAAAACGACGCCATCCTGCAAGGCGTCGGCAAAGCCGTATTTGCCCAGCGCCAGATCAAGGAGCGCCCATGAGTCAGTTTGTCATCGCCAGCCAACTGGATGAAGACTTCAACGAAGTGATCCGCCAGCGCCTCAGCCAAACCCATCCCGAGTCCCGCGTCATCGGCGTGCCGCCCGGGGTGCCCAGCGACCTGCCGGCGGAAGTCAGCATCCTGCTGGCACGGCCAATCAACGTGCGTGGCTACCAGGCGCCGGACACTCCGCCACCGGGCTGGCCTTATGGGCTGCAATGGATTCAGGTGGTGTCGTCAGGCATCGACTTCTACCCGCAATGGCTGTTCAACGGGCCGCCGGTGAGCACCTCGCGGGGCAGCGCCGCGGAAAACATCGCCGAGTTCGCCCTGGCCGCGATCTTCGCCGCGGCCAAGCACCTGCCGGACATTTGGGTGCATGACTCACAATGGAGTTTCACCGCGCTGACGCCGCTCAAGGGCACCACGCTGGGGATTCTCGGCTTCGGCGCCATTGGCCGCAGCCTGGCGACCAAGGCCCGCGCCCTCGGCATCAATGTGCTGGCGCTGCGTCAGAGTCAGACACCGTTCGAGGTGGAAGGCGTCGAAGCGGCGCGGGACATCCATGAGCTGTTTGCGCGTTCCGACCATCTGGTACTGGCTGCACCGCTGACCGACGCGACCCGGCATATCGTCGACAGCGCCGTACTCGCCAGCGCCAAGCCGGGGCAGCACCTGATCAACATCGCCCGCGGTGGCCTGCTCGACCATGAAGCGTTGCTGCAAGCGCTGGACAGCGGACACATCGGCCTGGCGTCGCTGGACGTCACCGAGCCCGAACCCTTGCCGGACGGTCATCCGCTTTACACCCATCCGCGGGTGCGCTTGTCACCCCACACCTCGGCGATTTCCAGCAACAGTCGCCATGAGATCGCCGACAGTTTCCTGACCAACCTCGAACGCTTCCTCAATGGTCTGGCGCTGGAGAATCAGGCGAACCCTCAGCGCGGGTATTGACCCCGCCCCACCCACTCATCACACCCTCTGTGGGAGCTCCACAGAATCTCCGACCGACACAATACTTGTGGGAGCCAGCCTGCTGGCGATTGCGGCGGGTCAGCCAACTCAATGTTGATTGACCTACAGCTTTCGCTGGCAAGCCAGCTCCTACAGTTCAGTTATGCATGCCGGAAAAAATAACATCAGCTTTGCGCATCTTGATAACAAACTTAATGCCTACTTTTTATAATTAACTTATAACTAATCGGACTTTTACAGCCGCTATTTATATAAATATTGTTACAACCATCACCGACCCCTGACCAGGTGGAGGCCCACGGAACGCTAGATTTTTCCGGCCGACACCACCCCACGGTCAACCGCTTCACCCAAACCAGAAACCGGCCAAGTCACCGCCGCCACGGTCCTCAAACCCTGGCCCCGGCAACGCTTTGCCGAAAAAAAACCAACAACGCCAACGCCACATCCGGGGTTCACCATGCACAACACTTTCCGCTCAAACCGTCTGACGCTGGCCGTGTCGCTGGCACTGTTCGGCTTGTCGGCTCACGCCGAAGAAAACACCAGGGATGGTGCCCTCCCCGTCGTCACCGTCACCGCCGAACACCATAGCGAAGACTTGCAAAAGACCCCGCTGGCGATTTCCGCGTTCGACGAAAAGGCACTCGAAGACAAGCAGATCAAAAGCATTCGCGACCTCTCCGGGCAGGTGCCGAACCTGACCCTCAGCCGCCAGTCGATTTCCTACAGCGCGCAGACCTACGGGATTCGCGGCATCGGTGAAACCGACCCGATCCAGGAGTCGGCCGTCGCGGTCTACGCCGATGACCTGTACATCCCACGCGCCATTTCCTCGATGCTCGACTTCAATGACGTCGAGCGCGTCGAAGTGCTGCGCGGCCCACAAGGCACGCTGTATGGACGTAACAGCAGCGCCGGTGCAATCCGCGTGATCACCCGCGATCCGACCCAGGAAACCCGTGGTTTCTTCGAACTCGGTGCCGGCAACTACAACGCCCAGAACGGCCGCTTGCTGATCAGCGGCCCGCTGGTGGATAACGCGCTGTTCGGCAGCTTCTCGGCGATTCGCCTGACCCGTGACGGCACCGTCTCCAACCCGACACGCGGCACCGATGTGAACAACATCGACATCCAGTCGTACCGCGGCAAGCTGCGCTACAACCCCGACGATTCGCCCTGGGATGTGCAGCTGACCCTGGCCGGCACCTTCGACCGTGGTGATACCACCAGCTACACGCCATTCGATGCCGACGGTCACTTCGACAAATTCAAGAGCTACAGCAGCCTCAATCCGAAAAACCGTCTCGACCAGGGCAGCTCGGTGCTGCGCGCGATCTACACGATTGACGACCATCTGAGCTTCAAATCGGTGACCGCCTATTCCGCGTTCAACCAGCCGGTGGACTATGACAACTCGGGGCAGGCAGCCCTGATTCAGAACAACCTGATCACCTACAACCAGGACTACGCCACCCAGGAATTGCAGCTCAACGGCGACTACGACGATTTCAGCTTCAGCACCGGTCTGTACCTGTACCGCGAATCGTTCGACGCCGAACGCGACAACCTGACCTACTCCATCGCGCGTAACCGGGTGATCGGCCAGGGCCAGTACAGCACCACCGACACCGAGAGCTACGCGCTGTATGGCCAGGGCAGTTACAAGATCACGCCGCAGCTGTCATTGATCGCCGGCCTGCGCTTCACCCGCGAGCACAAGAACTTCGACTACACCAACTACGCCATCACCACCAACCGGCAAATCACCGGCACTAACTTCAGCGCCGATTCAAGCAAGTCGTGGCAGTCCACCAGCCCGAAACTCGGTTTCGAATACGCCTGGACCCCACACTTGAATCAGTACGCCTACGTGGCCAAGGGATTCAAGGCCGGTGGCTACGATAACCGCGCGCCGACCCAGGCCGCCGCCGAACAGGCGTTTTCACCGGAAGACGTGACCACCTGGGAAACCGGCTTCAAGGGTGACTTCTTCGACCGGCGCCTGCGCGCCAACCTCGCGCTGTTCTACAACGACTACGACGACCTGCAGACCAACGCCTACGACCCGGCGCTGGGTGTCAGCCTGCGGACCAACGTCGGCAAGGCGCACACCTATGGCGTCGAGCTGGAAACCCTGACCGCATTGACCCGCGACCTGCAACTGACCGCCAATCTCGGATACCTGGAGAGCCAGTACGACGACTTCCAGAACGCCGGTGGCGCGGGTGTCGACGCCAACGGCAAGCAACTGGTGTATTCGCCGCGCTGGAACGCCAGCGTCGGCCTCAACTACACCATCCCGGCTGGACTGCCTGGCACCTGGCTGGTCGGCACCGATGCCCAATTCCAGACCAAGTCCTACGCCAACGCGTTGAACGACGACATCCAGGAAATCCCCCAGCAGACCTTCTGGAACGCCAACACCCGCTATCTCTCCGGCGACGGCCACTGGACGACCACGCTGTCGGTGAAAAACCTGCTGGATCGCGCGTACCCGCAAGCGGTCGGCTTCGTGCCGTCCAGCGGCGCCCGCTACTACTCGATCAACGACCCGCGAACCCTGTTGTTGTCCGTGCGTTACGACCTTTAACCCTGACTACTGGCAGGAGCTGGCTTGCCAGCAAAGTCGCGGGGCAGTTCGACAATTTTGTTGAATGACCCACCGCTTTCGCTGGCAAGCCAGCTCCTACAGAGCCCTCCCAAAGCAAGTACTCCAAGGAGCATCATTATGGCTTTCACCCGCAGAGAGCTGATTTCCCGCATCGCCGCCGTCGGTGGCTATTCCGCCGCTGTCAGCGCCCTCGGTGCGTTGGGGCTGACGCCTCAGGCCGTGGCGTCGACGTTCAATCCGCTGCAGTTGGGCAGCAGTGGCAAAGGCAAGCATGTGGTGGTGGTCGGTGCCGGTATTTCCGGGCTGGTCAGCGCCTATGAACTGCGCAAGGCTGGTTTCAGCGTGACCATTCTCGAAGCCCGGGAACGGGTGGGTGGACGCAACTGGACCTTGCGTCGTGGCACGAAAGTCGATTTCGACGACGGCGTCAGCCAGACCGTCGATTTCGATGACGGGCAGTTTTTCAATGCCGGCCCCGCACGCATTCCCAGCCATCACCAGACCATACTCGGCTACTGCCGCGAACTGGGCGTCGAGCTGCAAGTGCTGGTCAACAGCAGCCGCAACGCATTGGCCCTGCCGGACCCGAAACAACCGGCGTTCCAGTTGCGCCAGGCGGTCAACGATACCCGTGGCCAACTGTCCGAACTGCTGGCGCGGACCGTCAGCCGCAAGGCGCTGGACCAGGATTTGACCGTCGACGACCGTCAGGCGCTGTTGAATTTCCTCAAGGTCTATGGCGATCTCAACGCCGATTTCAAATACAAGGGCTCGGTGCGTTCGGGCTACACACGAGTGCCCGGTGCCGGCGATCAGACCGGCATCACGCGCGCGCCGCTGGAACTGCAAACCCTGCTCAACCCGAAACTCTGGGGCGCGCTGGTGTTCGATGAAATTCCGGAGTTTTCCTCGACCATGTTCCAACCGGTCGGCGGCATGGACCGAATTCCCTATGCGTTCCATGACAAGGTCAAGGACGCCGTGCGCTTCAATGCCGAGGTCAGTGATATCCAGACCTCTGACCAGGGCAGCCGCATTACCTACCGTGATCGCAAGAGCGGTGCGACGCAAACCCTGAACGCCGATTACGCCATCGTCACGGTGCCGCTGCCGTTGCTGGCCAGGCTGCCGAGCAACTTCAGCCAGCCGTTCAAGCAAGCGATCCTCAGCGCGCAAAGCGATCAGGCGAACAAGGTGGCGTGGCAGTCACCGCGGTTCTGGGAAACCGACTTCAACATCTACGGCGGCCTGTCCTATCTCGACCATGAAGCCAAAGGCCTGTGGTACCCCAGCGATCGCCTCAACAGCGCCCAGGGCATTCTGGTCGCCGCCTACAACACCAGCGAATCGGCCCAGGCCTTCAGCAAGAAATCCCTCGCCGAACAGTTCGCCGCCTCCCGGCAAGCGGTGGAACTGCTGCACCCCGGACACAGCACCAAGCTGCAAAAACCGGTGGCCATCAACTGGGCCAAGGTGCCGTTCAGCAAAGGCCCATGGATCGTCAACGACGAAGTCGGCGAAAGCGCCTACCAGTTGCTCAATGAACCACAGGGTCGCACCTATCTGGCCAGCGATGCCCTGGCCCATGGCGGCGTCGGCATCTGGCAGAACAGCGCCGCCGACTCGGCGCGGCGCATCGTCTCGCTGATCGGCCGGCACGCCGAACGCAACCAACCGGGCGTTGCCGCCTGACTCACTCGATAAAAGGACTGAACGATGAAAACCATCACTGTGCTGACAGGACTGCTCATGACCGCCACCGCCCTCGCAAGCCATGCCGACGAGATCAAACGCATCGCCCTGCCGAACTCGAACTTTCCGATTTCGCTGGCGGTATCCGTACCCGCACAAACCGACCTTCTGTTCGTCAGCGGTCTGCTGGCCGACCTGCACGACCCGCAAGCGCCGAAGGATTCCTTTGCCGCCTATGGCGACACCGCGACCCAGACCACGTCGATCCTCAACAAGCTCAAGGGCGTATTGGAAGCCCAGGGCCTGGGGCTCGGCGATGTGGTGCAACTGCGGGTGTTCCTGGTAGGCGACCCGGCCAAGGGCGGCAAGCTGGACTTTGCCGGACTGCAAGAAGGCTATACGCCGTTCTTCGGCAGCGCCGCGCAACCGAACAAACCGGCACGTACCGCCATTCAAGTGGTGGCCCTGCCGCTGCCCGGCGGCCTGGTCGAAATCGAAGCCGTCGCCGCTCGCAAGAAGTGACACGGAACTCACCCGCCATTCAGGAGCTTCACCTTCATGTTCAACTGCCCTGCGCGCCGAACGGCGCCTTCCTATCGTCCCTTGTTAGTCCCGTTGTCCATTGCCTGCGGCCTCGCCTCGTTCAGCCTCGAGGCGGCAGAAACCAGTTCGCCGACCCTCAATACGGTAGTCGTCACCGGCAACCGTGGCGCTGAACAACGTACCGTCACCACCAGCCCGACACCGATCGACGTGGTGACCGGCGAACAACTGCGCTCGGTCGGTAAACCGAGCCTGCTGGAGGCGCTGAGTAAATTCATTCCGTCGTTCAACCTGCCCGACCGGGCGGGTTGGGATGCCAGCGGCGTGGTGCGTTCGGCCACCCTGCGTGGCCTGACTGCGTCCCACGTGCTGGTACTGGTCAACGGCAAACGCCGGCATACCAGTGCGACGCTGAACATCAACGGCATCAACAGCGGCGCGGCGCCCAGCGATCTCGACCTGATTCCGGTGGCCTCCATCGATCATATCGAAGTGCTGCGCGATGGCGCGGCGGCCCAATATGGATCGGATGCGATTTCCGGGGTGATCAACATCATCCTCAAGCAGACCACTGGCGGCAGTTCCGACACCACCCTGGGGCAGAACTACGACGGCAAGCGCGGCACCGGTACGGAAGCGCTCAACTATGGTTTTGAAGTTGGCGAGGCCGGCGTGCTCAACGTCTCGCTCGATACCCGCTACCAGGAACGTGACAACAAGGCCGGCAGCAACGGTTACAGCTCACATTACTATCCATTGGCAGACGGTTCGCCCGATCCACGTGAAGCCACCGCCAGCCATCACACCTACAAAGGCTACGGCTTGCCCCGCAGCCAATTGGCGGATGTCGCCTACAACCTCGACCTGCCGCTCAACGATGCCGTCACGCTGTATTCCTTCTCGACCCTGGCCACCCGCGAAAACAACGACGGCCAGAATTTCCGCCTGCCCAGCGGCCGCAACACCATCACCACTGGTCCCAACGGTTATCCCGACGGCTACAGCCCTTACTGGCTGATCAACGAGACCGACTTCCAGTCAGCCTTCGGCGCCAGGGGTGACGATATCGGCATCGGCGGTTGGGCCTGGGACCTGAGCAGCACCTATGGACGCAACTACGCCAAGCAACGCACCTATGACAACCAGAACCCGTCACTGGGGGAAAGCACCCCGAACAAATTTACCTCCGGCGTCTACATCGCCGATCAATGGACCAGCAACTTCGACCTGAAGAACAGCTACGAGATCGGCCTGGCCAAGCCACTGGATGTCGCCTTCGGTTTCGAGCATCGACGCGATGGCTACGAGACCCGGGCGGGCTCCGAAGCCTCTTACATTGACGGCGGTTACGTGTTCCCGGCTGGCCATCCGCGCGCCGGACAACGCCCGGACCCTGGCGCGCAGGTCACTAACGGCATCACCCCTGACGATGAACAAGAAGTCAGTCGCAACAACGTCGCCAGCTACATCGACCTGGGCTTCTACCCCGTCGAGCAGTGGTACCTCGGCGTCGCCGCGCGTTACGAACACTACAACGAAGGCGTGGGCAGCACGCGCAGCGGCAAGCTCAGTACCCGCTACGAATTCAACCCGATGTTTTCGGTGCGCGGCACCATCAGCAATGGCTTTCGCGCGCCATCGCTGGCCAACGAGGTATTCACCGCGCGCTCGACCGGGTTCGACACCATCAACGGCGTCTACCAGTCGTACAACTACGTGATTCTGCCGGTGGATTCGGCAGGCGCCCAGGCGCTCGGGGCCGAGTCCCTGAAGCCCGAGCGATCCACCAACTTCAGCCTCGGCTTTGCCCTGACCCCGAGCGAAGACCTGAGCCTGACCGTGGACGGCTACGTGATCAACCTGCGCGATCGCCTGGTACTCAGCGAACGCTTCCAGGGGCCGGGCGTCGCCGCCCTGCTCGACAGCATCGGCGTGCCGGCCACCGCCGGGGCGCAATTCTTCACCAATGGCGCCAGCACTCGCACGTCCGGGGTCGATGTGGTGGGTAATTACCGGCAGAACCTGAACAGCTTCGGCTCGGTGAGATGGACCGCGGCGCTGAACTACAACCACACGCAAATCCTCAGCGTCAACGACACCCCGGCGCAACTCACGGCCCTGAACAGCAGCTATCAACTGCTCGGTCGCCAGGCCCGTGCGCTGATCACCAAGACCTCCCCCAGTAGCAAGGCGATTTTCTCTGCCGACTGGGCGATCCACGACTTCGACGTCAACCTGCGCCTGACCCGTTATGGCACTTACACCGAGGTCAACAGCTCCGCCGATTCGAGCCTGGACCGCGAGTACTCCGCCAAGTGGATCACTGACCTCGATGTGGCGTACGCACTGACCAAACAACTGACCGTCGCTGTTGGCGCACAGAACCTGTTCGATAAATACCCCGATCACATCGGCGTGCCCAACTCTTCGTTCGGCGATAACTGGGGCAGCTATTCACCGTTCGGCTTCACCGGTGGGTATTACTACACCCGCTTGCAGTACGCGTTTTGACCGAAAAAAACGCCACTAAGCTAAGTCCTAAAAAGTATTTATAAAGTATTTTTTATAACCATATTATTGAAATCAGTTGGCTCCTTCATTTCCTGATATCGAGCGTTCCATGTCGAAACCCATCACTGAAGCAAAACTCCGTCGTCCCGTACTGGCCGGTCTGGTCGTTGCGCTGGCCTTGACGTTCGCCTTGCCGTCCCAGGCTCGGGAAACGCTGCGGATCGGCTACCAGAAGTCATCGACCCTCATCACCTTGTTGAAGACTCAAGGCACCCTGGATAAAACCCTCGCACAGCAGAACATCGACGTGAGCTGGCATGAGTTTCCAAGCGGCCTGCCTCTGCTGGAGGCGCTGAATGTCGGCAATGTCGACATCAGCGCCGACGTGGCCGACACCGTGCCGATCTTCGCCCAGGCTGCCGAGGCCAAGCTGACCTACTTTGCCCAGGAAGCGCCCTCACCCTCGGCCCAGGCAATCGTCGTGCACAAGGATTCGTCCCTGCAGCAGTTGGCGGATTTGAAAGGCAAGAAAGTGGCCGTGACCAAAGCCGCCGGCAGCCACTATTTGCTGATCGCCGCCCTGACAAAAGCCGGCCTGGCGTTTTCCGACATCCAGCCGGCCTACCTGTCTCCGGCCGATGGCCGTGCCGCCTTCGAGAACAACAAGGTCGACGCCTGGGTCACCTGGGAACCCTTCCTCACCAGCGCCCAACAGCAACTGCCGACCCGCACGCTGGCCGACGGCGCAGGCCTGGCCAGCTACAAACGCTACTACCTGACCAGCACCCGCTATGCCGAGAAACACCCGCAAGTACTCAAGGTGGTCTACGAGCAACTGGAAAAAACCGGAAACTGGGTAAAAACCAATCCCCGCGAAGCCGCTGAGGTATTGGGTCCGCTATGGGGTAACCTCGGTCTGGAAACGGTCGAGGCTGCCAATAGCCATCGCAGTTACCAGGTCCAGCCGGTCAAACGCGATGAGTTGGGTGAACAACAAAAAATAGCCGATGCTTTTTTTGCAGCCGGCTTGCTGCCCAAGGCGGTGGATGCGAAGGATGTCGGAATCTGGCGGCCGTGAGGCGTGAATGAAAACGATGTTTTGCATGTAAAAGAGCCCGGCCAAAATGCCGGGCTCTTTTGTAACTGCGACGTTTTTCAGCATTGCTTCGAGTTGAAATCGGCTGGGATAAGCGCTGCCGCGCTGACGATTCTGAAAAGGAGGCAAGTATGATGCAAAAACGCCAAGGCGACTCGAAAAGTCACTGCGGCAGAAACAACAAAGCCGCTCGAAAGCGGCTAAGTTATTGAATTATATGGTCGGGACGGAGTGATTCGAACACTCGACCCCTAGCACCCCATCTCCTTTTTCATACTTCTTGAAAGACTCCAAAATTTTACTCTGGATTGTTCCAAGCGAGTATTTACTTGAGCTCCAGCGATGTTCTGCTCTACGACAGTCCAATAACGTCCATTAAGAGCCGATGGTTTTGTAGGGGGAAAAGTAGGTGGAACCGATTTTATGAGCAAAATCACCGTCAAAGAACTCGAGTCGCTAACCGCCAACGATGATGGCGTCGCGCGCAAAGACGGCAATGCCGAGTTGCAACGACGCTTCAACAAGGACCTTTTGCCAGCACTCGGTAAGACCTCAGTGAGCAGCGTCTCCGTGTTAGGGCACTGAACTGTTCGAAAAAGTATGGCAAACATCCATAGCCAAACTGAAGCGACCGCAAGTCATAGAGCGGCTGACAACCAATGAGTTCGAAGCGGGGGTACAACTTGATTATTAACAGGCACGCCTATGAGCCTACTTCTCGCTGATAGGTGGCGCACTCACATCACCCGACACTGCCTTTAAGCAAGCCTGGCGCAGTTCAACTGCGCCAGCCCCATCACCATAATCCTGGCAATCACCTCCCTCATCTAAGCGGAGATTTCACCCAGCGCTCGGCCGCTTCTTGCGCCCCTTCAACCGCTTGCTCATAACTCTCCCAATGATCGCCCTCGACATAGGCCGGCCGGGCACCCGCTCCTGGCATGGTTAATCTGGCCCCAACAGGGATATCAAGCGGTGGGCTCCAACTGAACCCGATCATCACAGTGACACCACTTTTCGTCACGTACTTGACGGGATGATGTTTATCAATACGTTCTGACATATGCCGCTCCTCGTTCCGGCGCTACGTTCAACGCCGGACGTTGATTAGGTGAAGGCCCCGTCAATGACTGCTCATACCGGCCATGTGCATCAGTCCACGAATGCAGCTGGCCACGATGCCGAGTGTAGCTACGCTGGCAAGCCAGATAGCGATCAGCCAGAACACTCGCTTGTACCAAGGGCCTGTCTGATTTTGAGTCTGTGACACTTCAGAGCGTTCCATGGGCAAACTCCATTGTCAGGGCCGTCGCGGCGGCCAGCATGATCAGGGCTGCGCAAAACAGCAGGCTTAGCTGCGTCACCTGTTTGTAAATCGGCATTGTTTTTTCAACGTTAATGGTAGCCATCACCAACCCTCACTTTGCCGCGGAAAACGTAGTAGCTCCAGCAGGTGTACATCAGGATGATCGGCAGGATGAATAAGGTGCCTATCAGGATGAACAACTGGCTGGAAGCGGGTGAGGCGGCTTCCCACAGGCTGATGGACGGCGGGACGATGTTCGGCCAGATGCTGAATGCCAGGCCGATGTAGCCGAGGAATACCAGCACCAGGGTGAAGACGAAGGGCCAGTGGGAGTGGTGCTGGCGCAAGGTCTTCAGTAAGCCGATCAGCGCCAGTACGCCGAGCAGCATCAGGATGCCGAAGACCACGATATGGGCATGGGCGAACCAGCGCAGGGCGATTTCCGGGTGCAGCCAGGGTGTCCAGACGCAGAGCACGGCCACTACTGCCATCAGGGCGAACGCCAGGTAATGGGTGAACAGACGCATCCGCGATTCGAGCATGCCTTCGGTCTTGACCAGCAACCAGGTGCTGCCCAGCAATGCATAGGCGACGATCAAGCCCACGCCGCAGAACAACGGGAATGGCGCCAGCCAGTCGAGGGTGCCGCCGGCGAACTGGCGGTCGACCACTGGAATACCCGAGATGTATGTGCCGATCACCACGCCCTGGCTAAACGTTGCCAGGAATGATCCCCCGATAAAGGCCATGTCCCAGATGTGGCGCTTTTGCGGACTGGCCTTGAACCGGAACTCAAAGGCGACACCGCGAAAGATCAACCCCGCCAGCATGAAAATCAGCGGCAGGTACAACGCCTCCAGAATCACCGAGTAAGCCAGCGGAAAGGCGCCGTACAGCGCCGCTCCGCCGAGGATCAGCCAGGTTTCGTTGCCGTCCCAGACCGGTGCGACGGTGTTCATCATCACGTCGCGTTCCTGCTCCTGCGGGATCAGCGGAAACAGGATGCCCAACCCCAGGTCGAAGCCATCCATGATCACGTACATCATCACTCCGAAGGCGATGATCACGCCCCAGATCAACGACAGATCTATACCTTGAATACCCATGCTCATTCCCCTTGATCAGTTGGTGTGGTCGCCGGACGCCAGCGTCTCGGTGACGGCGGACAGGGGACGGCGTGGCGTACGCTCCTGGCCAGGGCCGCCCTGGGGCGGATGGTCGTGATGAGGCTGCGGGCCTTTGCGGACCAGTTTCATCATGTAGCCGATGCCTACGGCAAACACCGAGAAGTAGATCACCACAAACAACGCCAGGGAGATGCTGAGCTGCGCGACGGTGTGATTGGATACCGCATCTGCGGTACGCATCAGCCCGTAGACCACCCAGGGCTGGCGGCCAACCTCGGTGGTGATCCAGCCCGCCAGCATCGCGATCAGGCCGGTAGGGCCCATGAACAACACCAGTCGCAGGAACAGTCGATTGCGATACAGCGCGCCATTACGACGCAACGCCAAGCCCAGCAACCCGGTGAGGATCATCAACATGCCCAGCCCGGCCATGATCCGAAAGCTGAAGAAAATGATCGTCGCGTTGGGGCGGTCTTCCTTCGGAAAACTTTTCAGCGCGGGGATCTGCTTATCCAGGCTGTGGGTCAGGATCAGGCTGCCCAGGTACGGAACTTCGATCGCAAAGTGTGTCTTCTCGGCCTCCATGTCCGGGATGCCGAACAGCACCAGCGGCGAAGGTTCGTTACCGACGTTTTCCCAGTGCCCTTCCATGGCGGCAATTTTTGCCGGTTGATGCTCCAGGGTATTGAGGCCATGGGCGTCACCGACCACTGCCTGAATCGGCGCTACGATCAGCGCCATCCACATCGCCATCGACAGCATTTTGCGAACCGCCGGCGTGTCGTTTTTGCGCAGCAGATGCCAGGCCGCAGAGGAGCCGACAAAGAACGCCGTGGCGACGAACGCCGCAATGGCCATGTGCGCCAGGCGGAACGGGAACGACGGGTTGAAGACGATGGCCAGCCAGTCCAGCGGCATCACCCGGCCGTCAACGATGGAGAAGCCCTGCGGGGTCTGCATCCAGCTGTTGGAGGCCAGGATCCAGAACGTCGAGATCAACGTGCCGATGGCAACCATCACCGTGGAGAAGAAGTGCAAGCCGCGTCCGACCCGGTTCCAGCCGAACAGCATGACTCCGAGAAAGCCTGCTTCCAGGAAGAAGGCAGTCAGTACTTCATAGGTGAGCAAGGGCCCGGTAATGCTCCCGGCAAAGTCCGAGAAACGGCTCCAGTTGGTGCCGAACTCGTAAGCCATGACCAGGCCCGAGACCACGCCCATGCCGAAGTTGACGGCGAATATTTTCGACCAGAAGTGGTACAGGTCCTTGTAGACCGGGTTGTTGGTTTTCAGCCACATGCCTTCAAGCACGGCCAGGAAACTGGCCAGGCCGATGGTGATGGCCGGGAAGATGATGTGAAACGAGACCGTGAACGCGAATTGAATGCGTGCCAGGTCGAGCGCCTCAAGATTTAACATGACGATACCCTCATAGTGACTCGGTGCGCGTGCACACCAAGCCCGGCCGCCTTGAGCCTTCTGGCCCGCGACGAACAGATGTGCAGTGATCAGGAAACACCGGGGCGACGCTCAGGCCGCCCCGATCCGGCTCAAGCGCCGAGGGACTGAATCAGGTTGCTGGCCGGAGCCGGTTCAAGGCGAATAGCGATGAACTTCGACGTGGGTGTGTAGGTACGGTCGCCGTAGCTTTCCAGTGGCACCAGCGGGTTGGTTTCCGGGTAATAGGCAGCGGCCTGGCCCGGTGGAATGTCGTAAGCGATCAAGGTAAAACCGCTGACCCGACGCTCACGCCCATCGCCCCACAACGACACCATGTCAACCTTTTGCCCCGGCTCGTAACCCAGCTTGCGGATGTCCTGTTCGTTGACGAACACCACATCGCGCATGCCGTAGACCCCGCGATAACGGTCATCAAGGCCGTACAACGTGGTGTTGTACTGGTCGTGGGAGCGCATGGTCTGCAGGATCAGGTCCGGTTGGCCGTCGAGATTGCGCACGCCTTCGCTGACCAGGTGAGCGGGCAGGACACTCGAGACAAACTGGGCTTTACCGCTGGCGGTTTCCCAGATGCGCTGCGCGGCAGCGTTGCCCAAATGAAAGCCGCCCGGGTGCAGCAGTTTGTTGTTGAAGTCCTCGAAGCCCGGAATGGTGTCGGCAATCAAGTCACGGATTCGGCTGTAGTCGGCGACGGTCCACAGCCAGTCAATCGGGTGTTTACCCAGGGTGGCGTTGGCAATCCCGGCAATGATCGCCGGCTCCGAGCGCATCAGCGGTGATTTGGGTTTCAGTTGGCCGTGGGAAATGTGCACCATGCTGAAGGTGTCTTCCACGGTCACGCCTTGTGGCCCTTCCTCCTGGATGTCGATATCGGTACGGCCCAGGCATGGCAGGATCAGTGCTTCACGGCCCATCACCAAATGGCTGCGATTGAGCTTGGTGGCGATGTGCACGGTCAGGTCGCACTTGCGCAATGCATCATGGGTGCGCGGGGTGTCTGGCGTGGCTTGGGCGAAGTTGCCGCCGAGGCCGATGAAGACCTTTGAGCGCCCTTCTTCCATGGCGGCAATGGCCATCACGGTATTGTGGCCATGATGACGCGGCACCTTGAAATCAAAGCGTGCTTCCAGCGCATGGATCAACTCCGGCGGCGCCAGTTCGTTGATGCCCATGGTGCGGTCGCCCTGCACGTTACTGTGCCCGCGCACCGGCGACAGCCCTGCCCCGGGCCGCCCGATATTGCCGCGCAACAACTGCACGTTGATGATTTCCTGCACGGTCACCACCGAGTGTGCGTGCTGGGTCACACCCATCGCCCAGCACATAATCACCCGCTTGGCACGGCGGTACATCCGCGCAGCAAGTTCGATGTCCTCAAGGCTCAGGCCGGACTGCTCGACGATGTGCTCCCACGACGTGGCATCCACCTCCGCCAGGTAGCTGTCGAGGCCCGCGGTGTGTTCGGCAATGAATGCACGGTCGAATACCGCCTCGCCGTTGTTTTCCAGGGCATCACGCTCCCATTCCAGCAGGAACTTGGCGATGCCGCGAAAAGCCGCCATGTCGCCCCCCAGGGCCGGACGAAAGTACGCCGACGAGGTGGGTTCAGATCCGTTGGTGAGCATTTCCAGTGGATGCTGCGGGTGCTGGAAACGTTCCAGCCCGCGCTCTTTCAGCGGGTTGAAACAAATCACCTGGGCGCCGCGTTTCACCGCCTCGCGCAGCGGCTCAAGCATGCGCGGGTGGTTGGTTCCGGGATTCTGCCCGATGACGAAAATCGCATCGGACTCTTCCAGGTCATCAAAGGTCACCGTCCCCTTGCCGACACCGACGCTGTCGCTCATGCCCAGACCGCTCGCTTCATGGCACATGTTCGAGCAATCGGGAAAGTTGTTGGTGCCGTAGGCACGAACAAACAACTGATACAGATAGGCCGCTTCGTTACTGGCCCGGCCCGAGGTATAGAACTCGGCCTGATCCGGCGATTCCAGTTCTTTGAGGTGCTTGGCGATCAGGGCAAAGGCATCGTCCCAACTGGTTTCGACATAACGATCCAGCGAAGCGTCGTAACGCATCGGATGCGTCAAACGCCCCTGGTATTCAAGCCAGTAGTCACTTTGCGCCGCCAGCGACGACACGGTGTACTTATTGAAAAACGCCGGGTTGACCAGGCGCCCGGTGGCTTCCCAGTTGACCGCTTTGGCACCGTTCTCGCAAAACTTGACCAGGCCGCTTTCGTGCGACTCGCCCCATGCACAACCCGGGCAGTCGAAACCGCCATTCTGGTTGGTCTTGAGCATCGCGCGGATGTTCTTGAACGCGTTTTCACTGCCCAGCCAGTTTTTCGTCACCGCAATCAGCGCGCCCCAACCTGCGGCCGCCCCCTTGTACGGTTTATAACGTTCAATTTCGCTCATGGCACTTCCCTAAGACTTCACGCGTAGGCGGCGGCCTAACTTAAAGCCCTTATTGATGGTTGTTTTTCAGGCACCGACAAACGCAAACACATTTAAAACCACTAAACATGATTCGCGCCGCCCCGTTAAAACGGGTTCGTATCGGGTTACGTTTTCAGCCTATTGCGGGCATAAGTACGCTGTCCAATCACAAATAATGACCAACTCATCGAGATCCTCTATCACGAAAAATACAGATCAAATTCAATGATATAGGCGCGAAAATTTTAACCGGGCCAACAGGATAAAACCTCATAGATTTCATCGATCACCCGGTTGTTAATAGTGATTAGACGGCACCTGAAAACAACTCTAGTCTTGACTCAACTACATCCCCTTATATAAATCCCCCCCTAAAAACCAGCGCCATGGCCACGATATTTAGTTGAGCCGGAGGTTGTAATGACCGATCAAATCCTGATGGATAGTTTTTCTCGCCGGGTCGACTACCTCAGACTGTCCGTGACCGACCGCTGCGACTTTCGCTGTGTGTATTGCATGGCAGAAGACATGGAGTTCCTGCCGCGACAGCAGATCCTGACGCTGGAAGAAATTTACCAACTGGCTGAAAGCTTTGTGACGCTGGGCACTCGGAAAATCCGCCTGACTGGCGGTGAGCCGCTGGTTCGTCCTGGCGTGGTTGAGCTGTGCAAGCGCATCGCGATGCTGCCAGGGCTACGTGAGTTGTGCATGACCACCAATGGTTCACAGCTGGGCAAGCTGGCCGCACCGTTATTCGATGCCGGGCTCAAGCGCCTGAACATCAGCCTCGACAGCCTTGATCCCGTTCGCTTTCGCGAACTGACGCGCACCGGTGACCTGGCCAAGGTCATTGCCGGTATCGATGCCGCGAATGCCGCGGGCTTCCAGCGCACCAAGCTCAACTGCGTGGTGATGAAAGACCGCAACGATCACGAGATCAACGACCTTGTGGCGTTCGCCATCGACCGGGGACTGGATATTTCCTTCATCGAAGAAATGCCATTGGGTGTCATCAGCGAACACAGTCGCGCCGGGGCGTTCTACTCCAGCGCGCAAGTGCGCGAGCGTATCGCCGAACGCTACACGTTGATCGACTCTGCGGAGTCGACCCAGGGGCCTTCGCGTTACTGGCGCCTGGCCGAGGCGCCACATATTCGCCTGGGCTTTATTTCACCTCACAGCCACAACTTCTGCGGCACCTGCAACCGGGTGCGCCTGACCGTTGAAGGCCGGTTGTTACTGTGCCTGGGCAACGAGCATTCCGTCGACCTCAAGGCCGTTCTGCGCCGTTATCCGGGTGATGCGAAACGGCTGGAAAGCGCCATCATCGAGTCGATGAAGCTCAAGCCGTATCGGCACAACTTCGAGCTCAACGATGACGTGCAGGTGGTCCGTTTCATGAACATGACGGGCGGCTGACCGCCCCGGCTTTATCCCTTTGCAGAAGGCTGTTTCCCATGATTGTCAGAGCCAAACCCAACCTGATCGGTGTATTGACGTCGCTCAAGGGCTCCGTTGCCCGGCGCATCGCGCTGCGTAGCCTGCTGGTGACACTGCTGGCCTCGGTGATTGTGCTGGTGGAAACCCTTCATCCGGCGTACTTCTCCAAGGTCAACGCCACGCCGTTCACGCTGTTGGGCCTGTCACTTTCAATCTTCATGAGTTTTCGTAATAACGCCTGTTACGACCGCTGGTATGAAGGTCGCAAAGCGCTCGGGGCGATGGTGATGGATGTGCGGGCGATGATACGGGAAACCCAGGTCATCAAGGACGCCAGCCAACGCAGCCATATCCTTCGCAACCTGTGCGGATTTGCCCATGCGCTGAACGCCGGGCTTCGTCATGAAGACGAGTTAAGCGTGGCCGAGCCCTGGCTGGACAAGCTGCCGTCAGCCAACACCCCGAACATTCCGCAAAGCATCTTGAGCCACGTCACCCAGCAGTGCTCGACGCTCGCCGAATCAGGGGAGCTCAATGAATGGCGCTACCAGTTGATGTCCCGCCATTTGAGCAACCTGACCACGACCCAGACAATTTGCGAGCGCATCAAAAGCACCCCGCTGCCCTTCCCCTACACGCTCTTGTTGCACCGCACCAGTTACATGTTCTGCATCCTGCTGCCCTTCGCAATGGCCGAGCCATTGGGCTGGCTGACACCGATTTTCACGGCGATTGTGAGCTACACGTTTTTTGGCCTGGACGCGATTGGCGATGAACTGGAAGACCCGTTCGGCTACGACGAAAACGACCTGCCGACCAATGCCATCGTGCGCACGATCGAACGTGAAGTTCTCCACGCCAATGGCGCGACAGAGCTGCCTCCCGTGCTTCAACCCATCGACTTTGTACTGAACTGATCCGAGGACCTCCATGAACGACCTCCAACACACACTGACGCATCTGGATGCCGCAGGCCGGGCCAACATGGTCGATGTTACGGACAAAGCCGCCACCACCCGAGAAGCACAGGCACAGGCCTGGGTACGCATGCAGCCGTCCACGTTGAAGTTGATCCAGGACAATGGGCACCCCAAGGGCGACGTATTTGCGCTCGCCCGTATCGCCGGGATCATGGCCGCAAAGAAAACACATGAACTGATCCCGCTCTGCCACCCGCTGATGCTCAGCTCGATCCACCTCGAACTGAGCGTTGTCGAGCCCGACAGCGTGCGGATTGTCAGCACCTGCCGGCTCAACGGCCAGACCGGTGTCGAACTGGAATCCCTGACCGCCGCGAGCGTGGCCGCCTTAACGATCTATGACATGTGCAAGGCCGTGGATCGGGGGATGGTCATCGACCGGATCCAGGTGCTGAAAAAACAGGGTGGTAAATCGGGGACCTTCATAGCCGGTGACGCCGAATGATCCTTATCAACTACTTTGCGCGCTACCGGGAACAACTTGGCATCGGTGATGAAAAGCTCGCGCTGGACGGCTCGTTGCGCACCCTGGATGACGTCAGGCAACGGCTGAGGGCCAGAGGCGGGATGTGGCAGCAAGTGCTCGGAGAATCCAGCCTCATGTGCGCCCTGAATCAGGAGTTGTGTACGCCCGACGCTCCGATAGAAGACTTCGACGAGATCGCCTTCTTCCCTCAAGTGACCGGAGGTTGAGCGATGACTGTTCAGGTTCAGACCGAGCTGTTTGATCTGGGTGAGCTGACCCGCAGCCTGCACGCCGAAGACCTGGGCGTCGGCGCCGTCGCCACCTT
Organism: Pseudomonas sp. F007; assembly: GCF_057814275.1. Taxonomy (NCBI): domain Bacteria; kingdom Pseudomonadati; phylum Pseudomonadota; class Gammaproteobacteria; order Pseudomonadales; family Pseudomonadaceae; genus Pseudomonas; species Pseudomonas sp. F007. Next base: position 174,922 of record NZ_JBVATA010000004.1, read on the forward strand.
TGTCGGCTATGTGCGCGATCTCAATCAGGGGGATCAGGTCAGTGAATTGTTCCTTGAACATTACCCGGGAATGACCGAGCGCTCACTGCAGCAGATCATCGATCAAGCCCATCAACGCTGGCCGTTGCAACGAGTGACCATCGTCCACCGCGTGGGGGCATTGAAGGTCGGTGAGCCCATCGTGTTTGTCGGCGTTGCCAGCGAACATCGCCAGGAAGCCTTCGATGCCTGCAACTTTTTGATGGACTACCTGAAGACTCGCGCACCGTTCTGGAAGCGTGAACACACGCCGTCCGAAGAGCGCTGGGTAGAGGGAAGAGAAAGTGACCAACTGGCGGTAAACCGCTGGACTGCATGACGCCCCCATCGGCAGGAGTACGCTGGCTCGCGCCTACAGGGGCGGTGGCGGTAGTCGAGAACGGTGCATGCCGCGTCAGAACAAGTCGCAGAAAGGAATGAACCGCGCCGCGTCACCGCGCTGCAGGGTGCAGCCCTCGGGAATTTCCAGCAGCCCGTCCGCCCACGAAGCCCCCAGCAGCACGCCTGAGCTCTGGTTCGGATACAGAATCGCCCGTCCCCCCTCCAGCCTGGCCCGCAGGTATTCGCGACGGCTGCCTGCTTTCGGCCAGTCAAACCCGACGTTAACCGGGAAGCTCAAGGGCGTAACGTCATCGACACCCTGGATGCGTAACAGGTAGGCCCTTGCCAGCAGGCCAAACGTCACCAGCGCCGAGGCCGGATTGCCTGGCAAGCCGATGACCGGCACGTTGCCGAAGTAGCCCACGGTCAAAGGCTTTCCCGGTTTGATCGCGAGTTTCCAGAATAACGGCTTGCCGCTATCGCGCAGCACCTGGCCAAGGCAGTCGGCGTCTCCGGCAGACACGCCACCGGTGGTCAGGATCAAGTCGGCGGCATGTTGCAACTGTTCCAGCTTGAGCCGCGTAGGCTGCGGCTGGTCGGGAAGAATACCGCCATCGATCACCTCACAACCCAATGCACTCAGCCAATGGCTGAGCAAGATGCGATTGCTGTTGTAGATACAGCCGGGTTTCAACGGCGTCCCCGGTTCAGCCAGTTCGTCCCCCGTGGACAGCAATGCCACCCGTGGACGCCGCACCACCGATACATGGGTACAGCCTTGCGCCGCCGCGATGGCCAGCGCGAAAGGCCCGAGCCGCTTGCCGGCAGCGAGCAGCACCTGCCCGGCACGGTTTTCCTGGCCTTGCGGGCGGATATTCTGACCCGCGCTCAGGGCCTGCTTGAAGCGCACCCGACCGTCCTCCAACTGCTCGACGTTCTCCTGCATCTCGACGCAGTTGGCCCCATCGGGTACCGGTGCGCCGGTGAAGATTCGAGCGCAGGTGCCCGGCAGCAATGCCTCAGGCGTCTGCCCGGCGAAAATCTGTTGCGAGACGGTCAGCGGCTGGCCCTTCCAGTCGTCGACGTTCAAGGCGTACCCGTCCATGGCACTGTTCGGCCACGGCGGCAGATCCAGGGTCGCGATCAAGTCATTGGCCAGCACCCGTTGCCGTGCGTCGCTCAGTGCTACCGACTCACTGTCTTGCAGGCGTTGCGCCTGCGCCATGGTCAACAGTGAAGCGATGGCCTCCTCCACTGACATGAGTGGTGACGGGCTCATCCCCGGGACTCGCACAAGGTCACCGACTTCAGGTGCGGCACAAAATTGCACGGCCTGTGGCGCGCATCCAACTGCTCGGCAAGGATACCCTCCCACGCCGTGCGGCAAGCCCCCGTCGAGCCCGGCAGGCAGCACACCAGCGTTCCGTTGGCCAGACCGGCCAAGGCACGGCTCTGTACCGTGGAGGTGCCGATATCGAGGATGGATATCGCACGGAACAACTCACCAAAACCGTCAATCTGCTTGTCCAGCAAGCAGCTGACCGCTTCAGGCGTGCTGTCGCGCCCGGTGAAGCCTGTGCCCCCGGTAATCAGTACCACCTGAATCTGCTCGTCGGCGATCCAGGTCGCCACCTGCGCGCGGATTTTATACAGGTCATCCTTTAGCAAGTTGCGCTCGCTCAAACGGTGACCCGCCTCCAGCAGCCGGGTGACCAGCAGTTGCCCGGAGGTATCGCTGGCATATTCACGGGTATCACTGACGGTCAGCACGGCCATATTCAGCGGTACAAACAATGCATCCGACTTCACGCTCATGTCACTCTCCTGCAGCCATTATCGAAGCGATTGGCAGAGGCTAAAGCGCCCAAACAACCACTGTCTAATCGTTACGATTGACCGGATTATCGAGCGCTTCTATTACTGATCTTTCCGGGCGCAATTGGCCGGTGATCGAGTGAATCGATCATCCCTTCAATAGCCATGATTGGACGTACAGGCGCGCGAGTGAGATCGTCTGCCTCTCTCTCTTCGCGGTGCTCCCGTCATGCTATCGAACTGCTCTGCTGAAGCTGCATCCAGCCCCTGCTCGGTCCTCCTGCTGGCGGGCGGGCGCGGGGCTCGTATGGGCGGGCGGGACAAAGGATTGCTGGTGTGGAAAGACAAGCCGCTGATTGCCCATGTACAGGCCATCGTGCGTCCGTTCACCGACGACTTGATCATTTCCTGCAACCGCAATGCAGCGCGTTATCGCGCATATGCCGATCAATTGGTCGAAGCTCCACAGAAGGACTTCCCGGGCCCCCTGGCCGGTGTTCTGGCCGGACTTGCCGTTGCACACCATCCTTGGATGCTGGTGCTTGCCTGTGATGCTCCGAATATCGATGCCGCACTGATCAAGGCCATGCTCGAGGCGCGACCGGCGCCGCGCTGATGATCCAGCAGGCCGGGCAATGGCAGCCCATGTTCAGCCTGATCCCCACGGCGTTGTTGCCGCAGTTGAAACAGGCCTGGAATGACGGCGAACGCAGCCTGCTGCGGGGGCTGCTCAAGCATGAGCTGATGGCATTGGCCTGTGCTGGCGATGACCTGCGCCTGAGCAATTTCAATACGCCTGAATGGCTGGCCGGGCATTCATTGGCGTGCACCGAAGACCTCGACGCCGCATTGGTTAAGGGAGCCCGAACAGATTCACTAAAATAATCCACGGCTTCTTGCCACTAGCGTTAATAATTACCTTTCATTTATTCCGTAGCAGGTGCCTTAGTGGATATCAAGCAGCTTAAATTCCTCATCGCGCTGGAACAGACCCGACACTTCGGCCAAGCGGCTGCGCGCTGCCACATCACCCAGCCGACCTTGTCGATGCGTTTGCGTAATCTGGAGGATGAGCTGGGCCTGGAGCTGGTGACCCGGGGCCAGCGCTTCGAAGGGTTCACAGAGGCCGGTGAACGCGTGCTCGCCTGGGCCAGGACCTTGCTCGCCGCCCATGATGGGTTGTTCGCCGAAGCTGCCGCCTGTCGCGGCCAACTGGTCGGTAGTTTGCGCCTGGGCCTGGTGCCGCTCAGCGGCTTCAATCCGATCAGCTACATTCAGGGCCTGTCCCATACCTTTCCGGAACTCAAGTTCAGCCTGACGTCCATGAGCTCGGACAAGATCATCGAAGCCTTGGGCACCAACCAGCTTGATCTGGGGGTGTGTTATCTGGACCACGTAAACCCTAATTACCTGGAGTTTTTCGAACTGGGCGAGACCCGTGTCGGCCTGCTGTACGACACACGCCACTTCCATTTCGAAGGCACGGAAATGAGCTGGGAAGACGCCGCCGAACTGCCTTTGGGCATGATCAGCAATGGCATGCACTATCGAAAATCCATTGACCTGAGCTTCCGCAGTCGCGGTCTCGACCCACAGCCCATCCTCGAAAGCGATTCGACGTACCAGTTGTTCCAGGCGATCCATGAAGGCTTTTGCTGCTCGATCATGCCGCTGGACAGCGACCTGGAGAGCCCGATCGAGAATCTGGGGTTTATCAATCTACCGGACGCCAGCGTGCTCGCGCCTCTGGGGATGGTGATGCGCAAAACCGAGCCCCGTTCGGCCATCGCCGAAAAGTGTTTTGGAGAAGCCAAAAAGTTATTCACCCCCCAGAGCATGAGCTAACCGGTGGCCGGATAGCTCATGAACGCTACCGGTCAGCCAGCGCCTCGAGAAGATCCGCAGAAGGCACGAAAAACAATCCGCCGGTCACCGCCGTGCTGAAATCCAGCAAACGGTCATAGTTACCCGCCGGCTTGCCCACGAACATGTTTTCCAGCATCTGTTCAATCGGCTCGGGCGAGCGGGCATAGCCGATAAAGTAGGTGCCGAACTCGCCTGCTCCCGGTCGCCCAAACGGCATGTTGTCGCGCAGGATCTTCACCTCTTCGCCGTCCTTGGTGATGGTGGTCAGGCTGCTGTGCGAACAACTGGGTTTGACCGCTTCACCCAGTTCGATATCGGTCAGTTTGGTACGGCCAATGACCCGTTCCTGGGCTTCAACAGGCAACGCGTTCCACTCGGTCATTTTGTGTATGTACTTCTGTACCAGCACATAGCTGCCCTGGCTGAATGCGGAGTCTTCATCACCGATGAGGGTGAAATGCTCCAGCTTGCGACCTGCCGGGTTTTCTGTGCCATCGACAAAACCGATGATGCTGCGCATGTCGAAATAGCGGAAACCCTGGACTTCATCGACCACCGTGACAGCATCGCCCAAGGCTGAAAGCAGCTGTGTTGCCAGTTCAAAGCACAGATCCATCTGATCGGCTCGAATGTGCAGCAGGATATCGCCTGGCGTGGCTACCGCTCGACGTCCATCCACACCAAACTCTCGAAACGGATGCAGCGAAGCCGGGCGTGGTGCACCAAACAACGTGTCCCAGGCGCTGGAACCAAAGCCGCACACACATGACAGATTACCGGCTGGCACACGCTTGCCAACAGAGCGTGTAAGCGCTGCGATATCGCCACACCAGGCACGAACCGTCTCGACTGCTTCGATGCCCGGGTTGAGCATTGCAACGATGAAAATCGCGCTACTGGTTACAGGGCTGCAAACGGATTGAGGCTCGAAAGTTTCATTGGTCATGGATTCACGCTTTGTGATTGGTGGCGCCATAGGGTGCCGGGGTGAGCCGTTGAGATTAGCAGAGCGGCCTGAGTCGAAATACGACATCCACTAAAAAGGGGCTTTACGCCCCTTGTTTGATCATGATCAGCCGCTCAGTTAACTTCCGAGCGCATGACCCTTACGGGGACCGATTTGTATGACGGCGTGCCGCTATCGACGTCGATATAGTCCAGCGGCACCAGTTGGTTAGCCTCCGGGTAATACGCGCCCACCGAACCCGCCGATATCTTGTACTCGATGGCCGTTATTTTCTCGTAGCGCATCTTGCGCCCCTGGGTGACCGTTTCGATATCGACCAAATCCCCGTGAGCCAGCCCCCGTGACTGAAGATCAGCCGGGTTCATGAACAACACGTCTCGCCGACCAAATACACCGCGATACCGATCATCCAGGGCATAGATCGTCGTGTTGTATTGGTCATGGCTGCGCAGCGTGATCAGCCGCAAGACGTCCTCACCGTCAACTTCCTTGTCTTCATGCAGACCGGGGAATACAAAGAACTCAGCCTTGCCCGAGGGCGTCATCCAGATACGCTCCGTCGCGGGAAGCGGCATCCGAAAGCCTCCGGGAACCCGGATGCGCTCATTGAACGCCTCGAAGCCCGGGACGGTTTTCTCGATCAGATCGCGGATTTTGTCGTAATCAGCCGCCAGTTCCAGCCAGGGCAGATGCATAGTTCATGGCCGATGTGGCGTCATGACCTATAGACCCATCGCAGACCGGGTCGCGTAGGCGACAATGATCACCGCCACGATGACAAGACCGATCAGCACTGGCCCAGGAATCGATGGTCGGCTCGACATTACCGCGTTCGATGCGTCGTACCGGGAAAGCATGATCACCGCCAGCACCAGCGCCCCGCCGAGGACGGTGCCGAGCCATTCGAGTGTGGTCAGCAGAGGCGACATAGGGCTCGGCGTTACCGGAAAAATACGGCCGAGACCGAGTAGATAGACGCAGACAAAAGCGAGACCGGCACGCTCCGACAGGCCATACCCCCCGCCCCTTGCGCGCGACGATAACGGCAAGCACCAGACTTCCCAGACCAAGCACTGTCAGGAGCACGTTGAATGCGCCAAGCACAATCGCAGGATAGGCGCTGAAATCACGGGTCTCGACAAACCCTCCCGGCGCCATAAGGCTCAAGTTGACAGCGGAGGCGATCAAGAGGGTGACAACGGCGAAACGGAAAACGGTCATGAGTGCGATCCTTCACAGTGATGTGGTCGAACTTGCCAGTTCGATGGTGCTTTTCATCGGCAGGCGTGTAAGAACATCCTCCAACTAAGCATCCATCGCCGCTTTTCTATGCAGCAATGGCGCAATGGTGAATGAGGTCCGGCGTGTGCGAAACTTCACCGACTTACGAATCACGAACGGAGTTGAAATAGTGCGTCTGCTTGCTGTTTCTGGAAGTCTGCGTCAGGCCTCCTCCAACTCAGTTCTGCTACGAGCAACTGAGCGTCTATGCCCCGAAGGGGTATTGGTCGTGCATTACGAAGGCCTAGCTGAATTGCCTCATTTCAACCCGGACCTGCTCGAGGATCCCCCCGAGTCAGTCTTGGCGTTGCGCGCAATTATCGGGCAGGCGGATGGGCTGTTGGTTTCGTGCCCCGAGTACGCTCGAGGTATTCCCGGCGCATTCAAGAACATGCTCGATTGGCTGGTGAGCAGTGAAGAGTTTCCGGGCAAGCCTGTCGCGCTGTTCAACGCATCGCCCAGAGCCAGCCACGCGCAAGCGGCATTGCGGCTGGTCCTGGAAACGATGTCGGCGAGCATCATCGAGCAAGCGTCAATCACGGTTAACCTCCTGTCCAGCCAGTCGAGCGCCGAGGGCATTGCCGCCGACCCGGTGATGGGCCCGTTGATCAGTACTGCGCTCGGCGCGTTTAAACGGCACCTCGACAATCAAAATGCTTGATGCTTCGACATGGGTTGTTGAGTAGTCGCCGCATGCCGTGATTGCCGGCTAGAACACTGGCCGCCAGTGCCTCTACTGGCGGGCTCTGGCATGAACCCACGCGTTTATCGTTTCAAGGGCGCCTGGTGCGTAGGCATGGCGACTTTCCATGAGGAACCTGATCGTGGTGAACCAGGACCACTCACTGGTGAGTTGCGTGTTGTAAGCCGCCGTCTTGAGCAGCCCATGGGTTGCATCCGGTATGACTTCAATCCGGTTGGCGGGATGGTTGCCGCCGAGCGCCTTTTGGTAGAGGGCTGCGCTGGCTTCGGGATCGACATTCAGATCGTCCGCGCCCCACAGCGCAAGCAGTGGAATGTCGAGTTTTTTCAAGGCACCGGTTGCATCTTCGTGAAGATTGCGCCGCACAAACGCCCATCGCTCTGCACTCATACCGTCCAGAAGGGCAGCCGGCGGCACCTGCGCAGAGGCGAACAAACGCTCATCGGCGGCGGCGATCCGAGCCATCGTTGCGTCGATGTCGGGCTCGGACATCCCCGCGCGTTGCAACCGCGTCCGCGTGTAATAGTCACCTTGTCGTTGCCAGGAAACCGCGCCGCCGACAAGCACCAGAAAGTCCGCATCCCCCGACGCCAGGCGGGGCAGTACCCAACCGGCTTGTGAAAACCCAAGCGCACCGACAGGGATTGCTGGCAACTTACTGCGCAGGGCAGACAACGCGCTGCGCACGTCCACGTAGCGGTCCGTCATCGACTGGCGGAGCCAATTCCCCGGCGAATCCCCAATGCCCGGTTTATCCCACGAAACAACCGCAATGCCTGCATCGAGAAGCGCGTTGATGAGTGGATCGTAACCCTGCTGCGACGTCCGATCCTGGGGGCCATCCCCGTGAACCAGAACCACTGCCGCTGTTGCTGCGTGGTCAGGCAGCCAGAGCGTGCCAGCCAGGCGCAACCCATTTGCGTCGAATGCAAACGGTTCGCTGACTCTGCGATCCAGACCATAAGTGTCTAGCCGTGCGAGAACAAGCAACGCGATAGCCACGATGAAACAAACGACGGCAATCAACTTTACGCGGTAACGTTTCATCCAGATTTCTCTACGCATAGTCACTCCTTCTTTTCCCTTCAAGAGTTCCGGCTGACAGGCCCGAATCTCAGTGCCAATCCCTGACGCAGTGCATGCATTTCGCAACGCCCCCATAGCGCCCTAGCTACGCTGCTGGCTCTTCGGACAATTAACTGAACTGGCTCGCAAGCATTTCCCTGACGGCCCCGACCAAGGGCGACTCGCCAGGCCGAGGGGGCAACAGGCTGAACTCAACATCCGGCAATCCCGGTAAATGTTGCGCCGACTGGCAGACCTGCGCGCCCATCGGTACAGCGGAGGCATTCAGACAAGCGACGCCCAAACCCGCCAATAACGCTGATTGCAGCCCCGCGACTCCGGACGCCGAATGCGCAACCACATAAGGCACCTCGTGAGCCTCCAAGGTCTCACTGGCGAGGCGCTGCAGGCTGCACCCCTGCGGCAGTACCAAAAGTGGCAACGGGGTGTTTTCCTCCCGCTCAACCTCGAACCCCGCGACCGACACCCAACGCAACGCCTCCCGTCGCACCGGCAAGCCCTCAGGCAGGCTGCGCCCGTCGAGAATTCGCATGGAAAGTCCGATATCGAAGTCGCCTGAATCTGCCCCGCTCTCGATTTGCATGCTCTTGCGTACCGACACATGCAGGCGAAGGTGCGGATAGCGCACTCGCAGTTTCTTCAACAGGTCGGCGATCGAGCTGGGCAGAAAGTAGTCGGTGATGGCCAGCCGCAACTCGCCGACAAAGGTCACGCCACGCACGCTTTCAAGGGCACGCTCACTCAAGGCGAGCATGTCGCGTGTATGGACCAGTAAGCGTTCGCCAGCCGGTGTCGGCCTGACGCCTTTTTTACCCCGTTCCAGCAACGTAACCCCGGTGAAGGCCTCGAGCTTGCGCAATTGCTCGCTTAACGCCGACTGCGACCGACACAACTTGGGCGCCGCCTGCGCGAGGCTGCCTGACTCCATCGCAACCGCGAAGGCTCGCAAAAGTTCGAGATCAAAGGGACGCATGCTCATCCTGCCGATTTTCCGAAGGATAGGATCATATCTTCCGGCTTTTCAGCGCTCAACCCACTCCTTACTCTGAGCCGGACATTAACGTCCTGCGAGAACTCCAACATGCCTGGCATCACACTCAAAATCTCTGGCCAACCTGACCTAACGCGAGTCCAGGGGATCGTTTCCCAGCTCACCACGCTAACCTGCGACGTGCTGGAGAAACGCCCGGAGCAGACACTTGTGATGGTGCATTTCGTGCCTCATGAGCAATGGTTCATCAACAGTTGCTCGCTGGCCGAGCTGGGTTACAACTCGTTCCGGCTGGAGGTCACCATCACCGATGAGACAAACACCAAAGTGCAGAAGGCGCGCTTTCAGCGTGAGGCTTTCGCGCTATTGGCCGAGGAAATCGGCAACCTACATCCACACTCCAACATCCACCTCATCGATTGCAGGGCCAGTGCGTATGGGTATGGCGGCGTGAGCCAGGAATATAAACATCACCATCCCTGATACCAAAACCAGCGACACAGGGAATGACGCGTGACCAAAGGCGAGTCTTGCGATCGTTCGATGCATTTGATCCTCGCTCTTCAAGGCATCCCGAACGCTCTCGGCGCCTGCCGAACCGACGCGCCCCAGGCTCGTACAGTTCGGCAATCGGTCGCAGATCAATGCTCAGCAATGGAGGGCGCGCTCGTACGCGGCCAACACGGCTTCATGCATGGCTTCGGACATCGTCGGGTGCGGCAGGATGCTTTCGATCAGTTCGGCCTCGGTGGTCTCCAGGCCCCGTGCGATGGTGTAGCCCTGAATCATTTCGGTGACCTCTTCGCCGACCATATGCGCGCCCAGCAACTCGCCGCTGTCCGCGTCGAACACCACTTTGACGAAGCCCTCCGTGGCGCCCATGGCAATCGCCTTGCCGTTGGCGACGAAGGGGAACTTGCCGACCTTGAGGGACTTGCCGGCATTGCGCGCCTGGGCTTCGGTGTAGCCGACGCTGGCGACTTGCGGGTGGCTGTAGGTACAGGCCGGCACGCTGCGGGGGTCCAGTGGATGGGGGTTCTGACCGACGATCTTCTCGACACAGATCACGGCTTCGTGGCTGGCCTTGTGCGCCAGCCACGGCGCCCCGGCCAGATCGCCAATCGCGTAGACACCCGGCTCGCCCGTGCGGCAGAACTCATCCACCAATACATGGGTATGCTGCACCTTGACCCCAGTGCCTTCCAGCCCCAGCTCCTCGACATTGCCGACAATGCCCGCGGCCACCAGCACCACGTCGGCCTGCAGCGTCTCGTTGCTGTTGCCTTCAAGGCGCAACTGCACGGCGCCCTGCTCCACCTTGCTACCTTGCAGCGCACAGCCGGTGTACAGGCGGATACCGTCGCGAACCAGGGCCTGCGCCACATGGGCGCTGACCTCGTGGTCTTCTACCGGGAGGATCCGCTCAGCCATTTCCACCACGCTGACCCGGGCACCCAGCGCATGATAGAAACTGGCGAACTCGATACCGATCGCACCGCCGCCAATGATCACCAGCCGCTTGGGTACGCGGTCCGGCACCAACGCCTGGCGGTAGCTCCAGAAATGCTTGCCATCCGGCTCCATGCCCGGCAGCACCCGGGCCCGGGCCCCGCTGGCGAGAATAATATGCGGTGCATTCAGGCTCAGCTCGCCTTGCTCCCCACTGACTTTCAGGCGCTGCGGCCCATCCAGCCGCGCATGCCCATTGAACACCTGGACGCGGTGCTTTTTCATCAACCCGCTGACCCCACGGTGCAACTGGGCGGCGACATCGCGGGAGCGTTTAACGATGGCCTTCAGGTCCGGCCTGGCCGGCCCGACCTCAATACCAAAACTGCCCGCGCGGCCAATCAGGCGCAACACGTCGGCACTGCGCAACAGGGCCTTTGTCGGAATGCAGCCCCAGTTCAGGCAGACCCCACCCAGTTGCGCCTTTTCCACCAACGCCGTGCGCAGCCCCAACTGGCTGGCGCGGATGGCCGCCACGTAACCGCCGGGGCCGCCACCGACGACGATCAGATCAAATTTCATTTCGCTCATGGGTACTCTCTCAAATCAGCATGCCCAGCGGGTTTTCCATCAGGCCCTTGAACACCGCCAACCATTGCGCAGCGAGTGCGCCATCCACGGCCCGATGATCCACAGACAAAGTGCAACGCAGTACCGAACCGATCTTCAGCTCACCGTTTTCAACCACCGGTTTTTGCTGCGTCGCACCCACCGCCAGTATCGCGGCGTGGGGTGGATTGATGATGGCGCTGAACTGCTCGACGCCGAACATCCCCAGGTTGCTGATGGTGAAACTGCCGCCCTGGTATTCCTCGGGGCGCAGACGTCCGTCGCGGGCGCGCCCGGCCAACTCCGCCACATCCGCGCTGATCTGCGAAAGGGCCTTGCTGTCGGCATTGCGCACCACGGGGGTGATCAGGCCGCTATCGGTGGACACCGCCACGCAGACATCCGCCTGGTGGTAGCGGCGCAACGCCGTCTCGGTCCAGGTCACATTCATCGCCGGTACTTGCTGGAGGGCGCCCGCCACCGCCTTGACGATGAAGTCGTTGATCGAAATCTTCCTCGCTGCGGTCTGGTTGACCTGCTCGCGCAGGGCCAGCAAAGGTTCCATGCGGCATTCCACATCAAGATAGAAATGCGGGACCGTGGCCTTGCTCTCCACCAGGCGTCGGGCAATGGTCTTGCGCATGCTGCTGTGGGGGATTTCATCAAAGTCGGTGGTCGACACGGGTGTCGGAGCGGCCACTGCAGCGGCAACGGGGGCCACCTCAACGTCGCGTTTGACGATGCGCCCGTTCGGCCCGCAGCCCTTGAGGCTCGCCAGGTCAAGCCCCTTGGCCGCTGCCAGACGGCGGGCCAGCGGGCTGGCGAAGATCCGCCCGCGGTGGTGCACATCAATCGCAGGCGTCACCTCGGTTCGAGGCTGGAGCACCGGTGCATCATCCACCGCCGGCTCATTGGCCAAGGCCAGCGCACCGGCCTTGGCCAACAGCGCGGCAATATCAACATCGGTTTCGCCTCTGGCAAACAGCACCCCGATCGGCGCGCCCACTTCCACTTCGCGCCCCGGTTCGACCAGGATCTTGCCCAGCACCGCATCTTCCTCGGCTGCCAGTTCGACCAAGGCCTTTTCGGTCTCGATCTCGGCAATGCAATCACCGGCGCTGATGCTGTCGCCTTCCTTGAGGGTCCAGTTCTGGATCGCTGCGTGGGTGGCGTTGGCCGACACTTCCGGCATATGTAAGAGCTTGGCCATCAGGCGCTCCTGTCGCTGAACAGGTCGGGACGGTAGGCGGCGATATCGGCGTACTCCACCAGTTCCAGCACGTTGCCCTCCGGGTCGCGGCAGAACAGCGCCTTCACGTCAGGGCGCAGTTGGATCGGGGCAGCATCGGCGCAGAAGCTCGCACCGGCATTTTTCAGGTCGTCCACCAGGCTGGCGATGTCCTCGACAATGAACGTCAGGTAACTCGCATTCTGCTGGTCGAGAATCAGCCCGGGTTCAGGCTGGATCGGCGCCCGCTCAGGTGCCAGCAACTTGATACGTTCACCGTAAGGCGTCTGCAGACGTACCACGCTGTAGCCGCCTTCGCTCAGGCCCACCAACTGCGCGGCGGCGGCCGGCATTTGCACCTGTGCGACAAAGGTAAAACCCAGTACGCCCTGATAGAAACGGCTGAGGGCCGGGAGATCGACGCAGCAAATCCCCACTTCCATTGGAACCAGCATCTTCACGCTCATTGGTGTGCCCCTTTTTCACGGATGACCTGTTGCAGGCCTTCGATCACTTCCTCGGTGCGGGCACAGGCGGCGCGCTCCAGGACTTTGGAAATACTCGGTGAGCCTTCGCCACCGGTCACGCGCTGGATCGGCTGGTCGAGCCAGTCGAAGCAACGGCGCTGCAGTTCGTCGGCCAGCCAACCGCCGTAGGAAGTCCCTCGGGCGCCCTGTTCGACAATCAGCACATTGTTGGTCTTGCGAATGCTCGCCTCGACCGTGGCCCAGTCGAAGCTGGCGCGGTCGAGGAAACGCAGGTCAATGACCTCGGCATCGATGCCGGTCTGCTCCACGGCTTCCAAGGAGTGTCCGACCATGCTCAGGTACGTGAGGATGGTCAGGTCACGGCCTTCTCGGCGCACGGCGGCGGTCCCGAATGGAATCTGATAGTCCAGGTCGTCCACCGGTACTTCGCCGCTGTGGCTGTACAGGTCGACGTGCTCGATCACCAGTACCGGGTCCTTGCAGGCCAACGCAGTGTTCATCAGGCCGATGTAGTCGAACGGCGTGGAAGCGGCAACGATGCGCCAGCCCGGGTTCGTCACATAGATGCCGGCCGGGTCCATGGAGTGCTGCGAGCCGTAGCCGGTGCCCATGGCGATCTTGGTGCGCAGCACCAGCGGCACGTCACTCTGCCCGCCGAACATGTGCCGGGCCTTGCCGATCTGGTTGAACACCTGGTCGGCGGCAACCCACATGAAGTCGGGGTACATGAACTCCACCACCGGTTTGAAGCGCCCGTCCAGCGCCATGCCGCCACCCAGCCCGCAGAAGGCGTTCTCGCTGATCGGGGTGCCGAGGATGCGCTCCGGAAAACGTTCTTTCAGGCCGCGGGTGGCGCCGTTGGTACCGCCCTTGAGACGGTGTACGTCCTCACCCATGACGACGATGCTGTCATCGGTTTCCATGCGCCGGTTCATCACATCGGCGATGGCGTCGATGAACTTGCATTGCTGCAGGCCGCCGCGATAGGTCGCCAGTTCACAGGTCCGGGCAGCGGCCAGTTCGCTGAGGTCGCCACGAATCCCGACATCGCGAAAGTCCGGCGAAGGCCACAACTGGGGACGGATCCGTCGCTTGCCCGGTTTGCCAGCCGGGTCGGCTTCAAGCAATGCGGCAGCCGCCTGGGCCATGGCCAGCTTGATGGTTTCGCGCAGATCGGCCAGGCCGGCGTCGTCGATCAGCTCGCGCTTCTTCATTTCGCGGGCCAGGCGTTCCAGCGGATCACGGGCGCGCCAGCTCTGCTCTTCTTCCTTGCTGCGGTAACCGAATGCGCTGCCGGGAAACGGACCGTTCTGATGGAAGAACCGGTACACATCGGCCTCGATGACGGTCGGTCCGTTGCCGGCGCGCATGTGCGCCAGGGCTTGCTGCATGGCCAGGTAAACCGCCAGCGGGTCCATGCCGTCGACCTTCCAGCTTGGAATATTGAAACCCAGCCCGCGTGCCGACAGGCGCGGCTCGGCAGTGGCCTCCTCAACCGTGGTGGACACCGCGTACAGGTTGTTTTCGATGAAGAAACACAGCGGCAGTTTCCAGGCCGCCGCCAGGTTCATGGTCTCCAGCACCGAACCGATGTTCACCGCGCCGTCACCGAAATAGGTGACCGCCACGGTGTCGGTCCCGGCATGCCGATGTGCCCAGGCAGCACCGGCCGCCAGCGGCACACCGCCGCCGACGATGGCGTTGGTCCCCAGGGCGCCGGCCTCGGCCCACTGCAGGTGCATCGAACCGCCCCGGCCTTTGCAGAACCCTTGGGCCAGGCCGAGAATTTCCGCCAGGGTACGTTGCAGCAGATCCTGGATGGGTGCAGTGACCGGCGCTTTCGGGTCGATACCCTCGGGCATCAGGTAGACCAACGCCTTGGCCAGGAACTGGTGATGACCACGGTGCGAGCCGTTGACTTCATCCGCCGCGCCCAATGCAACGATCGAACCTACCGCGCCCCCTTCCTGACCGATGCTCGAATGCGCCGGACCATGCACCAGGCCTTCTCCGGCCAGTTCCAGCACGGTCTCCTCGAAGGCGCGGATCAGGTGCAACTGGCTGAGCATCGCGCCCAGCAACGCAGGGTCGGCCTGCTTCCAGTCGGCATCGGTGGAACTGAGCTCGACCCACGGCGAGGCCGGCGACAAGGCAACACTTTTCGGCATTTCACTTCTCCACAAAGAACTCGAATCGACGGGCCACGGCGGGCCGCCACAACGAAGGCGAACTAGAAACCGTTGGCGGTCCAGCCGCCGTCCGACACGTAGATCTGCCCGGTGATGAACGTCGCGCTGCTGGACGCCAGGAACAGCGCCAACTCGGCCATCTCGCCCGGCTCACCGAGGCGTTGCAACGGCGTGCGCTTGCGCAGGGCCTCGACGTCCAGGCGTCCGGCCCGTTGCAGTTCTTCCACCAGCGGTGTGCGGGTATAGCCAGGGCCGATGGCGTTCATGCGGATGCCATGGTGGGCCCATTCCACTGCCAGGCACTTGGTCATGGAGACCACGGCGGCCTTGGTCGCGCAGTACGCCGTGCGATCGGCGGAGTGGGACACGCCCCACATCGACGAGGTGTTGATGATCACGCCCGCCTGCTGCTCGATCATGTGCCGGGCCGCCGCCTGGGCGCAGAAGAACACGCTATTGAAGTTGATCTCGACGGCCCGACGCCATTCGGCCGGGCTGATGTCGAGCGACGGTTTGTTGATCGATACGCCTGCGTTGTTAAGCAGCACGTCGATACGCCCGAAACAGGCCTTGGCGTGGGCAAAGGCCGCTTCAACCGCGTCTTCGTCAGCAACCGAAGCCTGGAAGCATTCGACGCGACTGTGGGGGAACGCTTCCTGCAACTCGCCCTTGGCGTCAGCCATGGCTTGAGCGTTGATGTCGATCAGCAGCAAGTGCGCGCCGTTGCGAGCAAAACCTTTGGCGAGTGCCAAGCCGATACCGCTGCCACCACCGGTGACAACCACCACCTGGTCGTGGATGCCGGCATAGGCGCTGTGCTGGAAAACAGCCGTTTCAGGCTGTGGTTGTGCGGACGCAGGTGTGGAGCTATCTGAGTAGGACATGGGGTTCTCACTTATTTTTTAGCTGGTCTTACAATTATAACAACTTGTCTGACCAGCTCAGAAAAACTAACCCGCACTGCGGGGTCTGTCAAAGGAAATTGTTACCGCAATAGTCGGCATATCGATCAGAACAGCGCCAGGCTGTAGCTGACGATGAGTCGGTTATCGTCGACTGACGGACCGAAACTGGAACGCACCATGGCGTTTCTCCAGCGCAGGCCCAGGTTCTTCAGCGCGCCGCTCTGGATCACATAGGACACGTCAAAATCGCGCTCCCATTCCTTGCCGTCGTTGCTGCCCGCCACCAGTACGTTGTCGCCACTGACGTAACGCACGAAGGTCGTCAGCCCTGGCACCCCCATGGCGGCAAAGTTGTAGTCGTATCGCAGCTGCCAGGCTTTCTCTTGGGCCGAGGCGAAATTGCGCACCTGGATATCACTGGGCAGCACGGTGGTGGTCGGGCTTAGCCAGATGGTCCCGTCTTCGCCGTACATGCGCTGCCAGGCGGCCATCAGCGTGTGCCCGCCATGTGCCGCGCTGAGGGTGCTGTAGAACGAGCGGTTGTCGATTTTGCCGGCCTTGGCCTGGCCTTGCTCCTCGGAGTCGAGCAGGCCGACAGTGGTCCCAAGCGTCCAGGCACCGACCGGTTGCTTGTGGGCGAACTGGACCAAGCGTTGGCGATAGATATCCTCCAGTTCTGCGCCCCAGAGGCCGAGCATGGTCCGCTCCTGGTTGAAGCGGTACTCGCCACCCAGGTAGTTGTAGCGGTCGGACGTGGCGAACGAGCGGCCATCAATAAACAGGTCTTCGCGGTTACTGGAGTTGCGCTGAGTGAATGAGCGCATCTGCCCGGCATTGAGGGTCAGCCCGGTGATTTCTTTCGAAGTCAGCATCGCCCCCTGAAAGGTTTGCAGCAGCAACCGCGCATCGTTGTACTGGAGGATGGGCAGGCTCGGCAGCAGCTCCCCGACCTTCAGCTCGGTCTTCGACAGTTTCAGTTTGAGCGCAGCCCCCAGGCTGGAAAAATCATCCGCCGAGCCTTTGCCGTCCGCCGGCAACAACAGGCTGCCAGCACGCCCACTGCCGCTATCGAGTTTGACCCCGAGACGGCCGATCAGATCGACGCCGACACCCACGGTGCCTTGGGTGTAGCCGGACTGTGCGTTAAGCAGAAAGCCCTGCGCCCACTCCTCGCTCTTGGCCTGGGCGGCACCGCTGTCCCGAAAGTCGCGGTTGAAGTAGAAGTTGCGCATCAGCACATTGGCCGTTGCGCCTTCGATAAAGCCCTGCTCCTGGGCCAGGACCAGGCCCGGCAAGACGCTGAGCAACAGCAGGGGTTGTACGGTGATGCAGTTAGGCAGGCTCATTTTTATTGTTTTTCCCGGTGGATTTAAAACGCAGCCCCCCCTGGCAAGCACACGTGCTGCCACACAATCGGGGGGGGGAATTGGCAGGCGAACCTGCCGGGTTGAACACGCTGGCGGTCGGTCTAGACCGCCAACCATTCCTTCATCAAGTTCGCATCGTCGGTCAGCGCCTGTGGCGTGCCCTCGAAGACAATCCGCCCGTGCCCCATCACGCATACTCGCGACGAGACCTTAAGAGCGATGGTCAGCTTCTGTTCCACCAGCAGGATCGAAACCCCACGTCGGTGGATCTCGCGAATAGCCTCGGCGACCACGGCCACAATCTTCGGCGCCAGGCCTTCGGTGGGTTCATCGATCAGCAGCACTTTGGGGCAGCCCAACAGCGAACGGCACAGGGTGAGCATCTGTTGTTCGCCCCCCGAAAGATTGCCCGCGCCAGTGTTACGGCGCTCGCGCAGCCGCGGGAAGAACTCGAACATCTGCTCGACGGTCCATGCCGTGGCGCCTTCAGTAGGCACTTGCTGGCCCATGCGCAGGTTTTCCTCGACGCTGAGGTTGGCGAATACCTCACGCTCCTCCGGGACGAATCCGATACCGGCACGGCTGATGCGATAGGGGCGCAGCCCCGTCAGTTCGCGCCCAACCAACTGCACGCTGCCGGCACTGGGTGGCACCAGGCCCATAACTGCTTTCATGGTGGTCGAGCGCCCGGCGCCATTGCGCCCGAGCAGGCTCACCACCTCGTGGTGACCGATGTGCAAATCGACCCCGTGCAATACATGGCTCTTGCCGTAATGCACATGCAGGTTGCTGATCGACAGCAGGTTTTGCGAAGTCGGGTTCATGCGCATTGCTCCTCACCCAGATAGGCTTCCTGCACCCGGCGATTTGCACGGATCTGGTCCGGTGTACCGGTGGCGATGACTTCGCCGTAGACCAGCACACTGATGCGGTCGCACAGGGAAAACACCACGTCCATGTCATGTTCGACGATCAGCAGCGAGCGCCCTTGGGTCACCTCGCGGATCAGGTTCAGGGCGTAGTCGGTTTCTTCATGGGACATGCCCGCCATCGGCTCGTCGAGCAAGATCACCCGAGGGTCACAGGCCAGGGTCATGCCGATCTCCAGGGCGCGCTGTTCGGAGTAAGAGAGTTCGGCCGCGCACACCGTTTGCTTGTCCTGTAGCCGCACCTGTTCGAGCAGTTGCTCAGTCTGTTCGCGCACCTCAGGGTAACGCTGGACGGAGCGCCAGAAGTGGTATTGCATCCGGTGCTTGCGCATCACCGCGATGCGCAGGTTTTCGAACACCGAGAGCCCGGGAAAAATGTTGGTGATCTGGAACGAGCGCGACAACCCCAGGTGATTGATGTGCTGTGGCGAGTAGCCCTGGATGGCTTCCGCGCCCAGGAGGATCTGCCCGCTGCTGGGCTGCAACTGCCCGGAGATCAGATGGAACAAGGTCGATTTGCCGGCCCCGTTGGGACCGATCACCGCATGACGTTCACCGGCACGCAATTCAAGCTGCGCACCCCGAATGATGTGAGCCTCGCCAAACGACTTATGCACATCGCGTAACTGCAGGATCGCATCGCTCATGGTTGTTCTCCTTCGACCCGAGGGCTGAGTGCGGCGGCGTTGACCACCGGTTCGTCATCCAGCAGGCGCAGCCATTGGTGGCGGGCCAGTTTCAAGACCAACAGCCCGGCCACCCCCAAGAGCAACGGCGTGGCCCAGGTCAGCAGCGCGCCCGGCAGCCATTCGCGGCCGAACAGGCTGATCGCCGGCCAGGCTTGGTCCGTCATCAACAGAGCCTGATAGTCCTGACTGAATACCCGTTGCAACGTCTCGATCGCAAACACCACCGCCAGGCTCAACAACCCCGCGCTCAGCAGCGCCGAGAACGCCGCCGGGACCATCGCCAGCCAGCCGCGCCGACGAACCTGTGCACTCCAGCACAGCACCAACCCGGCCAGGCCGCTGGGCATGAACATCATCACCAGCACGAACAACAGGCCCTGATACAGCAACCAGGATTGCGTGAGGTCAGAGGCGGCGTTGCCAAAGAATGTCATCAGGGCAGCGCCGAGCACCGGTCCGAGGAACACGTTGACGCCGCCGATGTAGGTATTGAGTACCACTTCGGCGGAAAAACGCATGTCGAACAGCACGTAGTTGGCCGACTCCAGGTTCAGTGCTTGCAAGCCACCGGCAATACCGGCAAACATCGCCGACAAGGCAAACACCAGCACTCGCAAGCGGTGAACGTTGTAGCCCAGAAACTGCAGGCGGTGGCCGTTCTCGCGCAAGGCGAACGTCAGGCGCCCCATGGGGGTCAGCGTGAAGGCGTAGAGCAAGGTAATCGACAGCACCACCCAACCCAGCGTCAGGTAATACACCTGGGT
This sequence comes from Pseudomonas sp. F007, assembly GCF_057814275.1. Lineage (NCBI taxonomy): Bacteria > Pseudomonadati > Pseudomonadota > Gammaproteobacteria > Pseudomonadales > Pseudomonadaceae > Pseudomonas > Pseudomonas sp. F007. The sequence continues at coordinate 194,608 of NZ_JBVATA010000004.1, forward strand.
CGCGTCAGCGAAATCCAGGCCCCAGGCAGGGGCGCGCATGGACGAAATACCCGCCTCGCCGCCAAACAGCGTATTCAGGTGCGGGGCCAGGGAATGCAGCAACTCGGCCAGCGCCAGGGTGATCATGGAGAAGTAGACGCCCGCCCGTTTAGTGGCGAACCAACCGGCGCAGAGGCCGCAGATAAAGCCGCCCATGGCACCGATCAGCGGCAGCAACGGTGTCGGCAGCAGGCCTTGGCCATTGAGCGCACTCATCGCATGCAATGTAGCGAACGACCCCACGCCGAAGTACGCCGCGTGGCCGAACGAAAGCATGCCGCCCTGCCCGCACAACAGATTGAAGGCACAGGCAAACAAGGCTGCGATAAGCATCTGGATGGCCGCGTTGACCATCGCCGCAGGCAGGATGGCGGGCAGCACCAGCAGTGCCAGCAACAGCACCGCCAGGAGGATTTTCGTCAGTTTCATGGTTTACCCCTTCTCGCCCATCAATCCGGACGGCCGGATCAGCAAAATCAGCAGCATCAGCGCAAACGGAATGGTTGCCGCCACACTGGATACCTTGAGGGTCATCAACCCGCCCATCTGCTGCGCCCAGTCACCCGCCCCCACCAAACCCAGGAGTGAAGCCAGGCTGAGGTCCACACCCACCGCGAACGAAGAAATCAACCCGATCAACAGCGAAGCGATCATGGCCCCGGCCATCGAACCCAGGCCGCCAACCACCACCACGACAAACACGATGACCCCCAGCTCCAGGGCCATGTTCGGGTTGGTGGTGTAGAACGCCCCAGCCAAAGCCCCTGCCAGGCCGGCCAGTGCCGCGCCGATACCGAACACCGCCATGAACACCAGCGGGACGTTGTGCCCCAAGGCCTCGGCCATTTGTGGACGATGAATGGCCGCCCGCACGACGATGCCGACCCGAGTGCGGGTCAACAACAGGTAGATCAGGCCGAACACCAGCAGCGAGACCACGCCCATCAACAGGCGATAGAACGGATAGTCGGTGCTGAACACCTGGAAGGCGGCAAAATTGAGGAACTCCGGGACCCGGTATTCGACGGAAAAGTTTCCGTAAAACAACTTGATCAGTTCGGCAATGATGAACGTCAGGCCGAAGGTGAGCAGCAGTTCGTGAGCATGACCATGCTTGTGTACCCGACGCAGGAAGAAACGCTCGACGATCACCCCGAGCAGCCCCACCAGCACGGTCGAGAGCAATACCGCAGTCGTGAATCCGACAAACTGCTGCAGGGTGTAGGCCAGGTAGGCGCCCACCATATAGAAGGAGGCATGGGCGAAGTTGAGCACGCCCATCATGCCGAAAATCAGCGTCAGGCCGGCGGAGACCATGAACAGCAGCAGGCCATAGATCACGCCGTTAAGCAGTGAAACTGTGAGAAATTCCATAGGCGACTCCAGCGTTCGCGATGGATAGGAAGGCGTGCCGCTCGGCACGCCACGCGGCGTCACTCGGGTCGTTGCATCCGGCAGGCATCCTGGACAGGCGCTGCGGCTTCATCGGCACTGAACGACTTGATCGGCACAAAGCCCATATCGGTGCCGTCGACTTTGTAGCGCGCCTCCTTCGACACCACCGACACCACGAACGGCATCAGCAGCTGGTGATCCTCGGCACGCATGCGCACGTCACCCAATGGGTTGCGGTCGCTGGCCTTTTCCAGGGCCAGGGCGAAACTGCGGGTGTTGAGACGACCATCTTCGGCCGGCAGCTTCTTCAGCACATTACCGACCATCTGCAAGGCAAATACCGTCTGCGGCTCGATGTAGGCTGGCAGGTGCCCGGTCTTGGCTTGATACTCGCTGGCAAATTTTTCGCCCTGCTCGCCCGCCGCCTCAATGTTGAACGGGTGGGAAACGTAGTGCCCCAGCGCGACATCGCCGGCGTTGGCCAGGTTGCCCGGCTGATCGAGAAAGGCCGTGCCGAAGCGCAGCTTCAGGCCGGCGGCGCGGCTGGCTTTCATCAGCAGCAACAGGTCGTTGCCCCAGTTGCCGGTCAGGACGGTTTCTGCGCCGGAGGCCTGGATGCGAGCGATATAGGGCGAAAAATCCTGCACCTTCTGGGTGTCGTGCAGGCTTTTACCCACCAACTGATAACCGCCAGCCGCGGCGTTTTCAGTGATGGATTTTTCCATGTCCAGGCCCCAGCTGTAGTTCTGGTTCATGGAATAGACTTTGCTGCCCAGGGTACCCGCCTCTTTCATTGCCGCGACCAGGGTCTTGACCCGGATCGGCGCGTTACCGTTAAAGCGGAAGTGATAGAAGTGGCATTTGCTGCCGGTCAGTTCAAGCGCTTCACCGCCGACGTTGAGGAACACCACCTCCTTGCCCTTATTGCGCAGGTTGTACTTGCGCACGTCTTCGGTAATCTGCCCGGCAGCCACTGACGAAGCCCCCTGGACAATCATTTGCGCCCCGCTGCCAATGGCGGCCTTGAGTTTCTCGGAAGCGCCCGCGGGGGTCCCCTGGCTGTCGAACTCGAGGAGTTGGATCGGTTCGCCGTTCCAACCGCCCTCGGCATTCAGCCGTTCGATCTGAAAACGCGTGGCGGCGCGGAACATTTGCCCGGTGGCGGCCGAAGGCCCCGACAGGGTCTCGACCAACGCCACTTTCAAAGGATCAGCGCAGGCGATACCGGCGAACAGGGTCGTGCCGAGGGTGAGCAGACGCAGCGTGGTCTTGGTGTGCATGAAAACCTCGATTTTTATTGTTATCTGCAATCTGGTAGTACATCAGGAATTACATGTCTGACCAGTTGGCGAAAATTACGTCAACCCTGCCGCGAAGTCAAAGCACTCGCGCCACGATTTATGATTTTATTTTTCACAAATCCACTTGCAGGCCTTTAAAACAGAAAGCTTCGTCCTGGATTATTTTTTTCAAACACTTGTAAGACCACAGCTCAATCCTTCACTATCAACGGCTCATCACTTCGATACCCGTACCCGTGCTGCCCGCAGGCAGAGGACCGAACAATGAAAAGCGACAACGCGCACACCAACCAGCCCCTGCCCATGGAAATCGTTCACTGGCTCAGTGGCGAGATCCAATCCGGGCGGCTGGCCACCGGCGATCAACTGCCCAGCGAACGGCAACTGTGCGAACAGTTTTCGGTCAGCCGGGCAGTGGTGCGCGAAGCCTTGTCGCAGCTCAAGTTCGAGGAACTGATCACCACCCAGCAAGGCAAGGGCGCCTTCGTCGCCAAGCGCGGCGAGCGCCATGCGTTTCGCTTGAAAGAAGTCTCGCTGGGGGAAGAGGACGCATTGCTGCATATCCTCGAATTCCTGATCACCATTGAAGTGGGCGCCACACGCCTGGCAGCCTTGCGCCACACCCCCGAAGACCTGAAGAAGATTCGCCAGGCACTGGTGGGTATGGAATACGCCATGGTCAATGATCAACTGGGGGACGAAGAAGACTATGCCTTCCACCAAGCGATTGTCGCGGCCACGCACAACCCGCATTTCAAATCGCTCAACGAGTACCTCGACCACAGCGTCCGGCGCCTGATTCGCGAAGCTCGCAGCAACACCGCCGAAATCTACAACGAGCTGATCCAGGACGTGCAGGACGAGCACCAGGCCATCTTCCAGGCCATCCAGGCCCGTGATCCGGTGCTGGCCGGCGAAGCCGCCGAGCGCCATCTGCGCAATGCCGCCAAGCGGATGAACATGTACCTGCAGGCCTGATTCCCGGCAGCACTCTTGACACCGAAAAGTGAAGCCTTCTACCATCTTGTCAGACAATAACTACACATGTCAGACAGGTTCATCCTCATGAGATCTATCAGCGCACTGTTACAAGCATTGGCTACACTGATGCGCGCCTCCTGCATCCACCCCACCCTCGTTACGCCAGCCTACCCCTCTGAATTCCAGCTTCCGATCGATTCCTTTTTCGGTCCTGCTCTTTATGAGGAGGGCCTTGGTACCACCGCCCGAATCCGCTCCCGCTCTTACCTTTGAGGTTTCCCATGCACATCAGTGGCCAGACGCAACTGATCGGCATCGTTGCCGATCCGATCGCCCATGTAAAAACCCCGCAAGTGATCAACCACAGTGCTGCCAACCAGGGCCTGGACCTGGTCTGCGTGCCGCTGCACGTGCAAGGGGCGAACCTGCACAAGGTGCTGCTCGGCGCATCCGGCATCGCCAATCTGCACGGTCTGGTGGTGACCATCCCGTACAAGGAAAGCATCGTTGAATACTGCGACGAACTGACCGAGATCGCACGTCAGGTCGGCTCGGTCAATGCGGTGCGGATTGACCCCGAGAGTGGCCGCTTGATCGGTGGCAACTTCGACGGCGAAGGCATGCTCGCCGGGCTGCATCAGCAAGGTCACAGGCTGGAAGGCAAGCACGTGCTCCTGGTGGGCGCCGGTGGCGCCGGCAAGTCGATCGCCGCAGCGATTGCCCGGCAGGAACCGGCACGGCTAGCGATCTACAATCGCTCCCCAGCCCGCGCCGAAGCCCTGCTGGAACGCCTGAAAACGCAGTTCCCCGAGGTCGAGCTGAGCATCAGTAACGGCAATGCGCAGGACTTCGACGTGATCATCAACGCCACCTCCCTGGGCCTCAAGGACGACGATGCCCTGCCGCTGGACCCCAGCACTCTGCGGGCTGACGCCCTGGTCTGCGAAGCCGTGATGCGCGCCGGCGACACGCCCCTGTTGGCCGTGGCTCGGCTGCGCGGCTGCCGCGTTCACCATGGACAACACATGATCTATGGCCAGATCGTGCAGATCTGTCGTTTTCTCGGCGTTGACCTGCAACACGAACATCTGGCGCGCATTCTCGGCCCATGAACCCAGGCACTCTATCGGAGACAACGACCATGTACGATTTCAACAATCGCGTCCTGCTGCTGACGGGTGCCAACGGTGGCATCGGCCGCGAAGTGGCAAGGCTGTTCTATCAGTACGGCGCCTCGATGGTGCTCGCCGACCTGGACGGCGACGGCCTGGCGGATTTCGCCCGGGAACTGGACGCCAGTGGCGAGCGCGTCGCCACCCTGCGGATGAATGCGGCCGACCCTGCCGATTCGGCCAAGGCTGTGCAACTGGCCGTCGAACGCTTCGGCGGCATCGACTTCCTGGTGCCATCGGCCGGTTTGTACCAGTCTCAGCCGATTCGCCAAATGACCGATGAGCAATGGCGCCAAACGCTGGGCATCAACCTCGACGGCGTGTTCTACCTGTGCCGGCAGGCAATCCCGGTACTGCGTGCCAATAGCGCAATCGTCAACCTGACCTCGGTGGCCGCACATCGGGGGGCGTTCTCTAACGCGCACTATGGCGCCTCCAAGGGCGGCCTACTGAGCCTGACCCGCGCCCTGGCGCGGGAGTTAGGGCCGCAGACCCGGGTGAACGCAGTGTCCCCCGGGATCATCGAAACCCCGATGACCCAGCACCTGATCGCGAGCCGCGGTAGCGATTCGGTGGAGCAGACCCCGCTCAAACGCCTAGGTCAACCGAGCGAAATCGCCTCGGTGATCGCCTTTCTATGCAGCAACGGCTCAAGTTTCATGACCGGCGAAGTACTGCACGTGAACGGCGGGCTGTACATCGCCGGATGAGCCTTGAGCGCCTCGTTTTTTTGCCCGTTGAGCGGTCAAGCGAGAAATGAGCGCGCGCCCTTCAGGGGCGCGAGTTCATGGGGCCAGCGGCCGCACTTACGCGTTGGCAACCTGCAAAGAGCTACGCACCTTGCCTGGGCTGCTACCGGTGATGCGCCGAAATCAATGACCAAAGGAATCCCCCAACGCAAATCCCAGGTGCTGTGCCAGGGTCTCCTTGGAGTGTTCGCCTGCCAGGCCTCGGTATGCCTCCACGAGGAGCAGGCGGTTGTGCCGGCAAGGGCAGGACCATATTGCCGGGCTCCCGTTCTTCGATTTCCTCGAACAGCAATTGCAGCATGCAGGCGCGTCGTTGTTCGCCAAGCGGCCGAGTGCCCTCCTCGGCCAATCGCTCGCACAGGGCGATGATCAGCGGGCATGCATCGATCAGATTGACGCTCGGGGAGAGGCGTTTGCACAGGTCGGGATCAAGGTACAAGACGGTGAGATCTACCGGGTTATACGCCTCGCCCAAGTGCAAGGTCTGTGGCGGAATCCAGACTGCCATTCCCGGTTTGAGCAACCAGCGTTGCTCATTGCGTCGCCATGAAGCACACCGTTTTTGACTAACACAAATTGCCCGAAAGCATGCTGATGAGCATGGTGCTCCGCCTCGGGCGTCCTGGTTAACTGCCGTTCAACAACCAGTGCTATGTGATCCAGGTCGGCGAAACTCATTGCGACTCTGTTTACACTTTCTGCGGTCCGCCGCGCGCAGGCAGCTTGAAGGCAAAGAGTAAACTGAGGGCCATCTAAAGACCAAGCAACAGGAACGTGTCCTGGTAGCACTGGTCTGGCGGTAGGTACAACGCAACAGCCCCCCGTACATCGCACTTGTCACTTCAGAGCATTGCCTTGGCACGGGGAGCCTCCGGACACGAGATCAGAACACAATTGCGCCTTCCGGATGGCAACGCTACCCAGATCCAAAATATCCGCGGGAGTATTTGTTCAGACATGAAAAAGCCCAATCTTTTCAGATTGGGCTAAGTCATTGAAAAATATGGTCGGGACGGAGTGATTCGAACACTCGACCCCTAGCACCCCATCTCCTTTTTCATACTTCTTGAAAGATTCCAAAATTTTACTCTGGATTTTTCAAAGCTAGCATTTAATTGAGTTGCAGCGGTGCTCTGCTCTACGAGCGTCCAATAACGGCCATCAAGAGCTGACGTTTTTGTGGGGGGAAAAGTAGGGGGAATCAATTTCATGGCCAAAGTCACCATGATCACTCGACGCTCCCTTCTCGCCACCGTGCCAGCCTATGGCACCTTGACACTGATCGCTCCACGCGTGATAGCAGCGGGTATGAAGCTGCTGGACAGAGAACTCCGCATTCCGGCTCTGGCTGTAGTGAGCGGCGTTAACTACTGTGCAGTGTGTTTGAGGTACCAGTGTTGTGTCGCATCCAGAGAAGCCTCAAAAACCCCCAGGATTTCATTGACATCCTTCTCCGTTGAGATCAATGGCGGACAGAAAGCCAACGCATCTCCAATGACTCGGTTGATCATGCCTCGCTCCTGGGTCTGAGAGGACAGATGCCGCCCGAGCCTGCCAACTGCTTCAAAAGGTTCTTTTGTGTGCCGGTCGGCTACCAACTCAACGGCAGCAATCAACCCCACACCACGAACCTCGCCAACCAAAGGATGATCAGCAAACTGCTGAAGCCCCTTCCGAAGGATAATCCCCATTTCAGCAGCATGCTGAACCAGGCCTTCCTCTTCGATAATTTTAAGATTCTCTAGCGCGACTGCAGTAGCTACCGGGTGCCCGCTACCCGTGAAGCCATGGCCTAAGGTGCCAATAGAATGGCTCTGATCGGCAATACATTGGTAAACGGCATCGTTGATCAGTATGGCTGCAATGGGCTGATAGGAGGACGACAGCTGTTTGGATACCACCATGACGTCAGGTTTGATATCAAAGGTCTCGCAACCGAACATATTGCCGGTTCGACCGAAACCACAGATGACCTCGTCCGCGACAATCAAGACGTCATGCTTGCGGCACACCTTCTGGATCTTTTCCCAGTAGGTCTTCGGCGGAATGATCACCCCCCCCGCGCCCATCAGCGGTTCGCCATAAAACGCTGCGACCGTCTCAGGTCCTTCCTTGATGATCAGATCATCCAGTTCCCGGGCGAGGCGATCAGCGAATTGTTCTTCTGTTTCACCTGCCCGACCGTATCGGTAAAAGTGGGGGCAACTGACATGCAGGAAGCCTGGCAGCGGAACGTCAAAACCGCGTTGATTTGCCGGCAACCCAGTGAGGCTCGCACTTACGGTAGTGACGCCGTGATAGGCGTTCTGCCGACTGATGAACTTTTTCTTGGCGGGCTTCCCCAGAGCATTGTTCCGGTACCATAAAAGCTTAACTACTGTGTCGTTTGCCTCAGAGCCGGAGTTGGTGAAAAACACCTTGCTCATCGGCACCGGAGCCATCTCCACCAATTTTTCGGCGAGCTCGATGCTGGGGCGGTGTGCCTTGCTGGAAAACACATGATAGAACGGCAATGTACGAAGCTGCTTTTCGGCAGCCCCGATCAGCCGCTGGTTGCTGAAACCAAGCGCTACACTCCATAGCCCTGACATAGCCTCAATGTATCGCTTACCTTGATTGTCATAAACATGAACACCTTCTCCACGTTCGATAATGAGGGGGCCCTCCGCCTCATGAAGTCGAGCATCCGTATAAGGATGGAGGTGGTTTTTAACATCTTTTTGTGCAAGCAAATCCGTCATGATTTTGCCTCGAAGTGAGAGAGGATTCGTTAAACCCAGGGCCGTGTTGAAACCCAAATTAGATACGCAGGCAAGCGCACCAGGCTCCACAGCTACAACTAACCTGTCGCCAATAGCCATGGAGCAAAAAGTGGCATAAGCACCGTAATCGGTGTCCTGACTTACTTGACCAGTTCAGGCTCGCTCCCAAGGTTATGCGCTAAACCTGTGGGAGCAAACCCGCTCGCGAAGAGGACTTTAGGGCTGTTGCCAAAAAATCCGGATCAGAAGTAATAACCGATGTTCATGTACAACTGGTTTTCCCACTGATTACTACCACCAGCCCCCAGACTCTGAGTAAGGCTCCCGCCACCAATGACCGGATCGTTCTTTCCGTACAACCACTCCGTAGCTATCCACAGTTTGCTGAGGGAGAACGAAGTGCCGAAAATCATCCGTTGCGAGGTCTTGAAATCGTCCGCGGACTTATCGAAGGCACTGTAGTTGGCGTACACCTTCACACCGCTGATCTGATCGAACAGGTACTTGCCGCTGACGTCGTAGCTTAAATCCGCCACGTACAAGTTGCCGCGACTGGCGACGTTGTAGGTGGCGTCGTAACCGCCGAAAGACACCAGTTCATCAGTGCCGGGGTTGCGCGGTGACATCTGTTGTCGCGCGGCTTGCAGTTGCACCCCCCACGGGCCGTTTTTGCCGATGTAGTGCACCGCCATGGCATTACGCCGGCCATCGTTGTTGGTGTCGCGGTTCTCCAGGGACGAGGTCAGGCCGGAGATCCCGACTTCGGACTTCCACGGCCCCAGGTCCAGCGCCTTGGCCACCCGTAGGACCACGGTGTTGCGTTCCTGGTTGTTGCTGCCGTCGATAACATAGCTGTCCGCTTCGGAGACCACGCTCGAGTAGGTTTCACCGTTGCTGGTGCCTTTACCCTGCCACGCCGGGCGCAGGTAGTAACCGGCCTGGATATTCCAGTCGCCGCTTTGCTGGATGTATTTGGCACCGACTTGTTCGATGTCTTCCAGCCCCATGACGCTGCCCAGGGTTTGATAGAACGTGCTGCCGAAGTACGGTTGCAAACCGAACGGTAACTGGTTCAGGCCGACCTGGAGTTGCTGGTCGGGGTTGAACTTGTAGCCAATCCACGCCAATTCGGCAAACTGCACGTCACCGACATTATTGGTGTACTTGTAAGGGTAGGCTCGACCGTAGAAACGGTACCTGGCCTCGCCGATCCAAGTGTCGGAGTTGTACTTGGCGCTGAGAATCGCGGTGTCGAAGTTGAACGTCTGGATGTCGCGATCCGGGTCATAGTCCCAACGCGCCCGGACAGCACCGCCGAGATCGAGGTTGTCGGTAACCTGGACCGCCATCGCAGGGCTGGAAACGGCGCCCAATAGCGCCAGTGGGATCAATGAGCGCAAGGCCCGGGTGGTATTCAAGTTCATGGTCGCTCCTTCTGTAGGTCTTATTTTTGGCAACAGCTATCCCGGCCACGGCAAAAGCGCGGTCTGGATAATTGGGGTATGGCCCGCCAGGACGAAGGCTATTGACAGCGTCCAGGTGCGAGCCGGGTGGGTTAACTTCCGGCGGCCAGCAAAGTTTGGGGACAACTATGCCGAGTCTGTATATGTCACCTCTTAATTAAGGCTGAGAGGTGTCTGACAAACCGCGGTCATTACGCTCACGCGTCAGCTGCGTTGCAGCTCTTCAACTACTGCCGCACAAGCACGGAAGGTATTCAACGTCCACTCTGAATTAATAAAGTCCGGCCAACTGGAAAGTTTTACGATTGCTACTTCAGAAGCCGGATCCCAAAAGATACTCTGCCCAAATACTCCGCGCGCCGAGTAGGTACCTAGTTCACTGTCCAATACCCAGCACTGATTACTGTAGGCCGCGCCAGGAAAGCTCTTGACGTAAAAGCCATAGAGGACTTCAAAAGCCGGTGTGGAACCACGGCCGCATTCACGCACAAACTCCTCTGGAACAATCTGCTGGCCGTTGAAACGCCCCCCCTGCAGATACATCTGGGCAAAGCGCCCCAGATCACGCAGCGTGACGCTCATCCCGCCATCGGCCAATGCAGTTCCAACGCTATCGAGGGTGATATTCGCGTCTTGCTCTGCCCCCAGTCTTGACCAGATTTCCCGACTCAGTAAAACGGGCAGCCGCTCACCGCAAGCCCGCTCACAAACCCAGGCCAACATGTCGGTATCCACTGAGCGGTACTCAAAGTACTGGCCATGCTCACGGTCTTTACTCAGCGACTTCAACAAACCGTAAATGCTGTCAGGTGACGCTCGGTCTCCCCGTTCACGCCAGCCCGAGGCGATATCCAACTGGATGAATTCGGCATCAGGATCGGTGTAGTCCTCCCTGAATCTCACTCCCGTGCGCATATCCAGAAGATCCTGTACCCGAGCGTCGCCATAACCGCTTGCCGAAACCTCGGGTACGTAGTCGCTGACACGCGCTTGAGGATCGATTCTGCCCTGGCCGATCAACCTGCCGACCAGGCTACCGACAACGGTCTTGGAGACCGATTGCAACAGATGCAACGTGTGCGGCTGCATGCCATTGAAATACTGCTCCGAAACCACCTTGCCTTGATGAAGCACCAGAAAACCATCGGTGTAGCTGTCGGTCAGGAAGGTCGCCAGATCGGTTTGTCCGCCGTCGACCCGCTGGAAACGTACGTCGTCCAGTGAGCGTTCGTTGCGCTCGAATTCGGTGACTGGCCCAGGACTGCGATGAATAGCGGCGACTGGAAACAACTGGCTCATGTGTTGGAACGACCAACGGTTATAGGGCGGGCTGTCCCAGTTATGCAGGCCAACTTGCTTTTCCCGGGGCGGCGGATAGCCCTGCATCAGACTCAAGTCCTGATAACCAATGCCGGGAGCGGTCATGTCATTTTTGTTGTACATAGGGGTCAGCTCTCATCGTTCAGGGGGTGATGGCAAGAAAAGCGGTGGCCGTTATCCTGGGTTTCTGCTGGCACCTCTCGGCGACAACGCTCACTGGCCCGCGGGCAACGGGGCGCGAAGTGGCACCCGGCAGGCCGGTTCAAGGGGCTGGGGATCTCGCCGCTGAGGATTTGCAACTGGTCACGGCGCTCCGGGTCGATGGAGGGCACTGAATTGAGCAGCGCACGCGTGTAGGGATGACGCGGCCGGCCAAACACCTGCTCCACAGGCCCGGCCTCGACGATGCGCCCCAAGTACATCACCAGCACCTGCTGCGCCAGATACTCGACCGTCGCAAGGTCGTGGCTGATAAACAGATAGCTCAGGCCGTTGTCGGCCTGCAGCGTCTTGAGCAATTGCAACACTTGGGCCTGGACCGACACGTCAAGCGCCGCCGTAGGCTCATCGAGGATCAGCAGTTTTGACTCCAGCGCCAGGGCCCGGGCGATAGCGATACGCTGCAACTGGCCACCGGAGAATTCATGGGGATAGCGCTCCATGTGCTCCTCGCCCATCCCCACATTTCCCAGCAGCGTGAGAATGCGCGCGTGCAAGGCTTTACCGCGCAAACCAAAGGCAACCTTCAGCGGCTCGGCAACAATCGCCTTGATCGTCATTTTCGGGTTCAGCGAGGCGTAGGGATTCTGGAACACCATGCTCAAGCTCCTGCCCCTCTCCCTGGCATCAGTGGGCAGTGGTCGACCTTCGACCTGAATTTGCCCACTGTCGGCTGGCAGCAGACCGAGCAGGGTCGCGGCAACCGTACTTTTGCCACAACCGGATTCCCCCACCAGCGCGACCGTCTCACCGACCTGCACCTCCAGGCTGATATGGTCGATGGCAGTCACCAGGCCGTCGCGGCTGGCGTAGGTTTTGTGCAGCTGATTGACACTCAGCAGTGCGGGCTGGTTGTTGTTGTTCATAGCCGTTTACCTTTCAAAGAAGCCTCACACCTTGACCAATAGGTTGTGGCAAGCTGCCCAATGCTCATTGCCGATGACAACCCTCGGCGCAGCGTGGTTGCAGCGTCCGGTGGCGCGTTCACAACGTGGATTGAAGGCACAGCCAGCCGGGGGAGCCGCCATGTTCGGCACCTGCCCCGGGATGAAGCCCAGGGCTTGGGGCCCCTGCCCCAACTTGGGCACGGTGCCCATCAACTTCAGGGTGTAGGGATGTGCAGGTCGCTTGAACACCTCGTCCACCGGACCGCTCTCCACCACTTCGCCGGCATACATCACTGCCACCCGGTCACAGAGTGAAGCCACTACCCCCAGGTTGTGAGTGATAAACAGAATCGCCAGGTCCTGCTCCCGCGCCAGCTTGCGCAGCAGAGCGATGATCTGCGCCTGCACCGTGACGTCCAGCGCCGTGGTCGGCTCATCGGCGATCAGCAGTTTCGGCCGACAGGCCAGCGCCATGGCAATCACCACTCGCTGCAACTGACCGCCAGACATCTGGTGCGGATACTTGGCTAACGCCATTGGGGGGTCGGGCATGCTCACCGCTTCCAGCGAACTCAGCGCCTCGGCGCGAATTTGTGCCTTACTCAGTTGCCGGTGGCAGCCGATGACATCGAACATCTGCCGCCCGACAGTGAAGAACGGGTTGAGCGCTTTCATCGGATTCTGGAAGATCATCGCCGCGCCACCGCCACGTAACCCCGCCAGCTGCGACGCCGACGCGCCGTTGACCTGCTGTCCGGCGACCCTGACACTACCTCCCAGCCGAGCGGCCTCAGGCATCAATCCAAGGCAGGACATGGCTGTCATCGACTTGCCCGAGCCCGACTCCCCCACCAACCCGAGGATTTCGCCGCGTCTGACATTCAGGTCAATGCCGCGTACGGCCTTAACGGTCTTGAAAAGACCAGGGAAGGACACCGTCAGCCCTTCCAATTCAAGAACCAGATCATGAGCCGCATCGTCTTTTGAGGCAGGGAGAAGCTCGACACTTGAATAGTGCAAAGACTTGTCGATCATCAGCGCATCCCCTTCTTTGGATCGAGCACATCACGCAGCCCGTCACCCACCAGGTTGACGGCCAGCACCAGGACAAAAATCGCCACGCCGGGAAACAGTACCGTCCAGGGATTCTCGAGCAACTGCGAGCGCGACGCGGCAGCCATCAGCCCCCATTCGACCATGGGCGGCTTGGCCCCCAGGCCGATAAAGCTCAGCGAGGCAGCGGCGAGAATGGTGTAACCAAAGTCCATCGAGCCCTGCACGATCACAGGGGTGGTGGCATTGGGCAGTACATGGCGAAGCAAGATGCGCCAGTGACTGACGCCCATTGACCGAGCGGCATGGATGTAGGTTTCTGAACGAACCCGTACTACCGCACCGCGCATGATCCTTGCGTACCAGGGAAACCAGGAGACAGCGAGCGCTAACATGGCATTGGCCAATCCCGATCCCAGCGCAGCGGTGATAGCGATCGGCAACAACAGCGGCGGAAAAGCCAGGAACACATCCGAGAAACGCATGAGCAGCGTATCAACTCGACCACCGAAGTAACCTGAAACAAGCCCAATCGGAATCCCGATCAGCATCGCGATCAGAGTCACGCTCACTCCGATGATCAGCGAGGTGCGTGCGCCATACAGCACCCGTGAAAGAATATCGCGACCAAACTCGTCGGTGCCCATCCAGTGTGCCCAGTTGGGTGCCAGCAATTTCTGGGAAAAGACGATTTTGTTCGGTTCATAAGGTGCGAGCCAAGGCGCAAAGACTGCCGCCAGGATGATCAGCAGCAATAACAGAGCGCCGAATACAAACAACTTGTTATCGCTGGCAAACGCCAAGGCCTTGATACGCCATGATGGGGCTCGAGAGGACATGGACAGGGATACGTCTTGGATACTCATTGGACTCGCAACCTCGGATCAACAAGGTGATACAAGAGATCAACGATCAGGTTGATCGACAGATACGTCGTGGCCAGCACCAGGGTGGCTCCCATCACGGCGGGGAAATCATTCTGGGCAATCGAAAACACCACGAAGCCGCCCAGGCCGGGCCAGTCGAAAACGAACTCAACCACTACCGCACCACCGAGCAGGTAACCGAAGGTCAGGCCCACCACTGTCAGGAGCGGAATCATTGTCGCCTTCAGGGCATAGGCGTAATGGATACGCCACTTGGGCACACCGTAAGAAACGGCCGTACGGATGTACTCCTCGGATAGCACCTCGACCATCATGTTGCGGGTGATCCGGGTGACAGTGGCCAAGGTCACGATGACCAGGGTTAGCACGGGTAGCGTCAGGTGTTTGATAGCGCTCCACAGTGCTACGAAATTACCGGCCAGCAGGGTGTCGATCAGGTAAAAGCCTGTCACTCGCTCAAACGGGCTATCGAGAAGAATGGAAGCATCGATACGCCCTTGCAGGGGCAGCCAGTTGAGCTTGCCGTAGAACAGTAACTGCAAGCCCATGGCCAGGATGAAAACTGGAAACGCCGTCCCGGCGATGGACCCCGCTCGTGCCGCATTGTCGACCACTGAGTTCTGCCGCGCAGCCGAGATGACACCGATCGGCACCCCTAGCACCACCACCCAGAACATCGCCAGGAATGTCAGTTCAAAAGTCGCACCAACCCGCCTGACCACTTCCTCCACCACCGGCCGCCCGGTACGCAGACTTGTGCCAAAATCACCTCGCAGAAGATCACCAATGTAATTGAAGTATTGGATCGGCAGAGGCTTATCCAATCCCAGTTTTTCCCGTGCGACGGCAATCTGCTCCACCGTGGGGTGGTTCCCTAGCATCATTTCCACCGGGGAACCCGGAAGAGCTCGGCTCAGAACGAAGGTGATGGTCAACACTCCCAAAAGAATGAAGAACATCACTATCAATCGCTGAGCTATGTACTTCGCCATTTGGAATACCCCTTGTGGCTAATAAACTTGACCCTGACTTCTTATACCCAACATAAAAGTCCCAAAAGCGGATTAACCCTTGAGGGAATGACCAGGCAGGTCAACTACCTGCCCGGCTATCGATTTACATGGAAAATCAGGTGTTACCTGTACAACCTCATCAAGAACGACTAGGCAATCAGCGATTCAGGTTGTAGTAGAGAATCGCCTCGTAAGCAGGATTCAGGCTCTTTTCCATACCCTTGATGTCTTTGCGAGAGACACGTATCTGCTGCACGTCGGCGTACCAGATCGCAGGAGCGTCCCTGGCCAGTAGCTGCTGGGCCTGCACGTACTTTTCAGTGGACTTGGCCCGATCACCGCCTTCTAACGCCGCTGCCTCTTCAATCAACTGATCAAAGCTTGGGTTGCTGTAGTGAGACAGATTGAATAACGTGGTTTTCTCTGTATGGAACTGACTGAAAAGCCAATCGCCGGGTGTCGGATATGTCGGCCACCAGGCCATGGATTGCATATTGGGAGCGGTATTCAGCTTCTTTGCCCTATCCCAGATCACACCCCACTCACCGGGGAGTAACTCCACCTCAACGCCAACCTGGGACGCCGTCGCCTGGAATAGTTCAGCAGCGTTTGCATAGATGCCACTGATGTACTGCATCGAGACCTTCCAGTCCTGCTTGGGTACACCGGAGGCTTCCAACAATTGTCGGGCTTTATCCAGATCGTAAGAGGCCATAGGCACGCTGGCATGCCCCCAGATACTGGTGGGCAAAGGCCCCTTGGGAACGCTGCCGTAGCCATGCAAAATATCTTTGGTGACACTCTCATAGTCCCAGAGGTACTGCAGCGCCTGACGAAATGCCAGGTTGTTCGTAGGGTACTTCTGGGTATTGATCAAAAATTGAAAGTTCTTCCACGAAGGCGCGGTGCTCACCTTGATGGAGGGGTTCTCTCCCAACACCTTGAGCTGATCAAGAGGGATATCCCAAGCGACACCGGCCTCGCCATTTTTGATCATCTGAGTACGAGTGGCGGCTTCGGACACGACCTTCACGATGACCCGATCAAATTGCCCTTCTTTCCAACCTCCCCAGTAGCCATCGAATCGCTCAAGCACTACTTGCTGGCCCTGTTCGACCTGCCCAAGCTTATAAGGCCCCGTACCGATGGCGTTGGGAGCCATCATCCAGTCATGCCCTTTCTCCACCGCCGCCGGGGCAATGATGTAGGCGGCATACTGACCTGCCGCGATCAGATTGGCCGGAGTGGGACTCTTGAACTTGAGCACTACCGTATCGTCAGCGGGGGTCTCGACGGTATCCAGACCTTTCCATACAAACGCAGCGCCCTGCTTCAGCTCCTTGACGTAATCAATGGACTTTTTGACCGCTGCGGCATTAAAGGCCGAACCGTCATGAAATTTAACGCCGTGCCGCAGCTTGAAGGTCCAGGTCTTGCCGTTGTCGCTGCTTTCCCAGGACGTGGCGAGCCCGGGGGAGAACTCCTCAGTACTGCCTGGCGCGTTATATACAACGAGTGTCTCGTAGATATTGCCCAGCACCCGAACTTCCTCGGAAAAAGCCGAGGCTGGATCCCAATCTTTGAAAGAGGCTCGATCAGCGACAACCAAGGTATTGTTTGCCGCGTACACCCAACCACTGGTCAATGGCGCAGCAATGGACAAAGCCATCAACCCCGCCATCAATGTTCTTTTGAATTTCATAGGTGTTCCTCTTATTTTTATGGTGGCGCAGCGGATCACTTGTAGAACAGCTACTCATTCAACTGGAATGAATAATGTGATTGGCCGTTAACGAAACTGACTTCTGAGTGGTGTATGGCATTATCGATCTGCCGCACGGCCACCTCAATTTCGCGAGCGCGAAGAAAAAAACGCCAGGTGACGCCCAAAAGCGTCACCTGGCGTCTATTTTGAAAAAGACTAAAACAGCGGAGGGACGAGGTTGAACTCACCTTCTGGTGGATGCACCAACAGCCGAGCCCTCACCTCTACGGGAATCTCGGGGGCATCAATTGGAAAACAGCTGCAACTGTTAAGAGCGTTACGCAGGTCGATCGACTCTCCGAGGTGCTCAAATACAATATGGGCACCAAAAGGACGGCGGAAATTGTCACCCGAAACGCCGATTACCAAGCCATTGAGAAACCGGAAACGGCCGCGGTAGGAGGGATAAATCGCTGACCAGATATAGCCCCGGGACGAGAGGTACTCGCGCTCGACGATGTAAATCAGATCCGACGAGGCAAAGCAGAACCCGCGATATTTATTAACGCCAAAGCTCGCCAACTGGTCATCGCCCAACCTCATCCGCTCGTAGGTTTTACTGAGCATTTTTTCCCCCGAGCGGGTCAAGCGGGTAATCGACTTGATCACCTCACCCGGCGCGGCAGGCGACATCAAATAGACAAAGTAGTACCCCTGGTACTTGGATAACGCCTGCGCGGAGCTCGGAAAAAAATCGGCTGGCACCGCACTGTCCGACTCACGCGCCGTACGTTGTCTATTGAGCAGAGCACGGAAGGATTCATGCTCGGAAAATATTTCCTCCTCATCCACCCCAAAAAAAGTGCAGATCTTGCGCAGGGTAAAGGAGGAGGGAGTCGCTTGCGCCCCCAAGTATTTGTTGAACTGCTGGCGGTTGATATCAAGGGAGCGGCACACCTTAGCCACCGACTTATAATATCCGCAGAGAAGGCGCAAGTTTTGACTGAAATCTTGCATCGACTGGGATGAACTGGAACTGACCATAAAGAGTATTCCTAACGCCAGAATTGACAACATGCTGAACTGATCGTCGCTTGGGGTTACGGCTTCAAAAGCTCCGTGCAAGACAATGCCTGAAAGTGGCGCAGAAGCTCGGTATTGCCAACCCGTGATCGACGCGAGCATCGAGCCCGACCATAGCGTCTCAACAAATACACAAACTTATCCAGCGATTCCTGACGCCTCGGTAGAATTAGCATCGGCTGCATATTTGTAATTCGCACCTTCCCAAGATGTCACCGCTGTGGATTTCATTAGTACCACCGGTGCGGACGCGGCGGAGTTGGCATGTTGCGCTAGGCGCCTGCATTGATGCGGCAGCCGCGCATCATTGGCTACGCATGCGCCGCTATCGAGCACACGCCAGGAAGCGGCCGCGAAGCCTGGAGGAGCGATGAGTCAGCCTGCATCACGTAACGTCCGACCGGGTACGGTTCAAAGTCACTGAAGAGCTCCAGGCTGTAATCAGCCGGTGCCGGGATGACATCGTCTCTCCGTACCTGGTACACCGCCGGCCTGACCGCAAGAAGCAGAAGCAGGCGCAGACGAAGGACCACTGGACGCAGGTTGAAGAGCGGTATTTGACAAGGGCCTTCAAAGAGGCTAGGGAAGCGGCTGGTTGTTACAAAGGATGGAAGGAGGAGGAAATGCCGGGCTTCCACGAAGTGCGAGCATTGTCGCTGCCCCTGTATCAGAAAGCCGGAAAAGACGGGCAGAAGATCGCGGGCCACGCGAGCGAGACCATGACCAAAAACTACCAGCGGGACCACGCGGAAGTGGTCTGGACCGAAGCGATTCCAGACCTGAATATCAGCGAAATCACCGGGTAGTTTTGCGCCAGTTTTGCGCGGGTTTTGCGCAGGCACAAAAAAGCCGATCTAGCTGATCGGCTTAAGTGTCTGATTTTACTCAGGAATAATGGTCGGGACGGAGTGATTCGAACACTCGACCCCTAGCACCCCATCTCCTTTTTCATACTTCTTGAAAGACTCCAGAATTTTATTGTGGATTTTTCAAGGCGAGTATTTACGTGAGCTCCAGCGGTGTTCTGCTCTACGAGAGTCCAGTAACGTCCATCAAGAGCCGACGTTTTTGTGGGGGTAAAAGTAGGGGGAGTCCGTTTCATGGCCAAAATCACCATCAAAGAACTTGAAGCACTAACTGCCAACGATGCCGGCCGAATCCTCCGGGAAGATGGCGATCTAGCCAGTCGAATTGCAGTGCACAAGGACGGCGCGTCGGTCAGCTTTTTCTATCGCAATCGGTGGGGCGGGCAAAACAAAGAGTACGCCTGCGGGTCTTGGCCGCGCAAATTACTGACGGACATCCGCAAGGTACGCAACCAAGACCGAGCGCTCACCGATGAGCAGATCAATCCCAACGAGCATAAGAAAACCGCCAAGGCATAGACATACGCCGCTGCTAACGTAGAGGCCGAACAAGTAAAAACGACGAAGGTGCAAACGCTGACCGTCCAGGACCTGATCAAGGCCTGGCTGTTGGATGGCGTCGCGCGTAAAGATGGCAACTCAGTTGGGCCAGAAAGCGCCAACTTGGCGGGCCTTGTTGGTCGAGGGCAATCCGACGGAACTGGTCGACATCACCCCACTGACCCCTGTCGACTACGAAGCCGAAAGAAACCGCTTCCTTTCACCGGCGGAGCTGTTGGAACTGCACAAAAAAAGGTGTTGAGGACGGGCGCAGGCACTTCCTGACTTTTCACTGCATCCCTGCCCCCCTTCTTTCGAAGACAACTGCTTGAACGATACTTGGGCAATGTGTTGATCAGGAACGAGCCGTCACGGGGAATTCTTGACCCTCTAGCTTCTCCATAACCAACTCAATGAATGCAGACACAGCTAGCGGCAAATGTTGCCGACTGGGGTAAAGCACGTGCAGGCCGTATCCGGTTCTATGGTACTGCGGAAGCACAGACACAAGGCGCCCTGTCTGAAGATCAGACTTTGTCATGGCGGGCGGCAGCAAGGCAATTCCTAGCCCGGCCAACGTCGCCTTGCGCAAAGCTTGGGCGGTGTTTCCATTGAAACGGCTAGTGACCCGCACTTCTTCCGCTGCACCATTTGGCCCATGGAGAGTCCAGGTAGTGACGCCACTAGGATGACCAAAAGTTACACAATCATGATTGACCAAATCTCCAAGCGAATCAGGTACGCCTCTTTTTCTGAGGTAATTCGGGCTGGCCACCAGACCTTCGTTACCAGCTCCAAGGAGTTGGCGACCCACATATCCTGAGTCTTGTAACGCTCCGCCTCGAAACGCAATGTCGATACGATCAGCGATCAAATCGGCGCGTGCATCACTCAGCACAAAGTCGACGTGTACCCGTGGATGCGCCTCGAGAAAATCGGCTACCCACTCCATAGGAAAGAAGTCGAAAAAATCAGCCATTGCCGCAATGCGGACGGTGCCACTCGGCTCTTGGTTTCCTGTCATCAGCTGCTCACCAGCGTCAATCAGTCCATCCACGGCTCCACAGCATCGCTCGTGAAAAGCCTCGCCAGACTGGGTGAGTGTGAGCTTGCGCGTGGAGCGCTGCAGCAGCCTTGTACCGAGTTGAGCCTCAAGCTGTTGAACCCGCCGGCTTAAGGTGTTTGAGGGCATTCCAAGCTGCCGTGCTGCCTCAGCGAAACTACCGCTGCGCACCACTTTTACAAACAATGCGACGTCATTCAGATCGATCATCTTGCTGCCACCCACTCCAAAAATGGATCAGTTCAATCCAATTATGCCATCTAATAAAGCAATCAATAGACGCATATCCTTCAGTCATTGCTGCAGCTGACCTTCACTTGCCGGAATCTCCTGCGGGCTGACCGTCAAGGCTTTTCGGCATCACTGAGTTCATCCACATCCAGTCCAGGCAGCCGGAACTCCGCTCGACGACATCGTCTGTCGGCAAGGGAGAACAAAGAGAAAACATATGACCGCCACCGTAGTAGTTCGACCACGCGCCATTGTCCATCGTACTGAAGGAACCACACATGGCCCCATAACGAGGCTTATGAGTCCAGGTGATCTAGGAGAGCTGTTGAAACCGTTTATTTTCCTGGACATTTTCAGTCTGAACGCCAGTGGTAGTAAGTCGAGTTTTGGCATGCATCCGCACTCAGGAATCGCAACGGTTACCTTCATGACAAAAGGGGATGTCTCTTATGAGGACACCACTGGGGCGACCGGTCTACTGCTCGCGGGTGGTGTTGAATGGATGCAGGCCGGCAATGGGGTGTGGCACGACGCTACGCTAGCAAGCGAGTCCGCAATACAGGGATTCCAGCTCTGGGTGGCATTGCCGCCGCCGCTTGAAAACGCTCCCGCGATGAGTACCTACCTTGATCCGTCGCAAGTTCCACAAGTGGGCCCAGCACGGGTACTACTGGGACGTTACGGGGCAGCCAAAAGCCTGATCGAAGTACCGAGTGAAATGAACTATCTCGCCGTGAGCTTAAAAGACGGTGAGCACTGGCGTTACACCCCACCGTCCGGTCACAACATTGCCTGGCTCGCGGTTAGTTCAGGAAGTCTGGATGCAGGAGGGTTGGTCAATGTCGGCGAATTAGCTGTGTTCGAAGAGTCAGAGCACCACATCAACTTCATCGCGAAAGGCGATTGCTCTTTCGTGATGGGCTCGGCGGTAAAGCATCCGTACGACCTGGTAACAGGTAACTACTCGGTTCACACGAGCAAGGCAGCTCTGGCGCAGGGCGAAACGGAAATACAGCGGATTGGCACACGGCTGCGGCAGCAAGGACGGCTCAACTAGCGCCGCTCAACCCGGCGTGAAAATCATCTCGACGATAACTATCCAACACCCCAAATCATACTGAGGCACGTCATGACAGTGAGCAATCTCAACCTTCTTTTGTCCCCCACCCGAATCGCCAACCTCCCCCTGAAAAATCACATGGTGATGGCGCCGCTGACGCGAAGCCGGGCTGGCCAAGGCGATGTTCCAACTTCCACAGTAGTCGAGTATTACCGTCAACGTGCAAGCGCCGGCCTGATCATTACTGAGGGTTCCCAGGTCTCGGCTCAAGGCAAAGGCTACATGAGAACACCGGGCATTTTCACCAACGAGCAAATCGCCGGCTGGAAACACGTGACCGACGCCGTGCATGCAGAAGGCGGACGGATATTTCTCCAGCTCTGGCACGTTGGGCGCCTGTCACACTCCCTGGTACAGATCGATAATCAGCTGCCGGTAGCCCCCTCAGCGATCAAGGCTGATGGCGAGATCTACACGCCTGAAGGATTGAAGCCTTACGAGTCGCCACGGGCTCTGAGTCTGCATGAAATTCCTGGCGTGATCGCGGATTTTCGCCAAGGTGCTGAAAACGCGAAGCGTGCAGGTTTTGACGGTGTGGAAATACATGGCGCGAACGGTTACTTGATCGATCAGTTCCTGCGCGATGGCACCAACACCCGAACCGATTCATACGGCGGCTCTGCAGAAAATCGCGCTCGGTTTCTTAAGGAGGTTGTGGAGTCGGTCATCGAAGTATTCGGGGCTAGCCGCGTGGGCGTTCGCCTGTCGCCGATTTTTAATTACTTCTCCATGAGCGACAGCGATCCCCAAGCGACTTTCAACTATGCAGCGAAAATGCTCAGTCGCTACGGGCTAGCCTACATTCACGTAGTAGAAGTCGGTGCGGGTTCATTCGACTTCAGAGAACTGAAGCGTCGTTTCGCAGGCACCTACATCGCCAATGGGGGCTATGACGCGGAACGCGCAGAAACGTCCCTCAGAGAAGGAAATGCTGATCTGGTGTCCTTTGGCACTGCGTTCCTGGCCAACCCGGATCTGGTAGAGCGATTCGAACAGGGTGTCGCATTGAATGACGCAGACCCGACCACCTTCTATCAGGGTGAGGAGCGAGGTTATACGGATTACCCGACCATGGCCCAGATCCGATAACGATGTAGTGCTGAGGTAAGCGCAGTCGCCGCCGGCTGCCACTCGCAGAGTAATCGGGCCGTAGATTGCAATGCTGAACCGGGGTAGGAGTCTGCGCCCTCCCCGGTAATTCACCTGCAAACCTGCGGCAAGCCTGTCTTGACAAATAAACTGTGATCACATATCACTTAATGAGGTTTTCTTGTCTACGCACGCCGTAGCCACGAAAGAACTCATGAACAAAAATAAGACAGGACGCATTAGCTATGAACGTGATGAAGCGGCTGACACCCTATACCGGATTGAGAGTTTTGATTTCCGGTGGGGCAGCAGGCATTGGCGAATCGATCGCGGCTGCATATCTCGAAATTGGGGCAAGAGTCCATGTATGCGATGTAAGTGAGCAGGCGATCGCACAATTTCGTGAGCGCTATCCAGAGGCTTTGGCCACATTGGCTGACGTCTCCGACTCTGCTCAAATTAAGCGAGTCTTCGAGATACAACAGGATTGGGTGGATGGGCTCGATGTACTTATCAACAATGCAGGCATAGCAGGGCCGACCGGTGGAATCGACAAAATTAGCGATGCAGAATGGGAACAGACAATAGACATCAATCTCAATGCGCAGTATCGCTTCGCTCATCATGCTGTCCCCCTCCTAACGAAGTCAGAACACGCACACATCATTCATATTTCATCGGTCGCGGGTCGCTTAGGCTATGCTTGGCGGACTCCATACGCCGCGACCAAGTGGGCCATCGTTGGTCTTATGAAGTCATTGGCAGCCGAGTTGGGCGAAAAAGACATTCGAGTCAACGCACTGCTGCCAGGCATCGTCGAGGGCCCGCGCCAGGATCGCGTCATCAGTGATCGCGCCAAACAGTTAGGCATTTCAGAGCCGGAGATGCGCCAACAAACATTGAAGAAAATATCATTGCGCCGGATGACTCCACCCGAAGACGTGGCAGCAATGGCCCTATTTCTATGCTCTCCTGCTGCTAACAATGTGACAGGACAAGCGATCAGCATCGACGGCAATGTCGAGTATCTTTGATTAGTCAGACCTACACGTCTCGCCACCGACCTTGGTAGCGAGACGCTTATTGTGCGTGTTCTAGAGAGCTCGTTTCTCCCGGATTCCGTCACTTTCTTTACCGGCACATCCGTGATCACAGTTGTCTCATTTTCCTATGCTGGCTGATCGAACCTGCCTATAATTCTCACCATGAACCTATCCACACTCGTAACGCCCATGATCCGCCAGACTCTCAGTGCGGACGTTTATGCCCAGCTGCGTGATCTGCTGATAAGTGGACGCGTTATGCCTGGGGAAAAGCTCTCGCTCAGATCTATAGCGGACGCTCTTGGTGTTAGCGTCATGCCAGTGCGAGAGGCTGTTCACAGGTTGGTCGCTGAGCAAGCGCTTGAAATGGCGGCTAATCGATATATTCGCGTTCCTGTACTGACAGTCAGCCAGTTCCGGGAAATCACCAGTATCCGGTTGAATCTGGAGGGGCAAGCTGCAGCTCGTGCTGCGGAGCTTGTTGATTCGCAGGCGCTGGCTGAGATTGAAAAGATACACGAGGCATTTTGCGCAGAGT
Source organism: Pseudomonas sp. F007 (assembly GCF_057814275.1). Taxonomy (NCBI): domain Bacteria; kingdom Pseudomonadati; phylum Pseudomonadota; class Gammaproteobacteria; order Pseudomonadales; family Pseudomonadaceae; genus Pseudomonas; species Pseudomonas sp. F007. The sequence goes on from NZ_JBVATA010000004.1 coordinate 219,127, forward strand.
TCGCAAAAGGCGCTCCCGATGAGTCACGGCTGATTACGCTGAACAAAGAATTGCATTTCGCAATTTATAATCAGGCGGACATGCCTATCCTGCTCCAGATAGTTGAGTCCCTGTGGCTGAGAATAGGGCCTATCATCAACTATGACCTACGATCTGGCACTGAGCGTGTGGTTCAGCGAGTGCAAGCCAGTCATCACGCAGCGATGGTTGATGCTTTAAAGAAGGGTGACTCCGTTGCCGCCTGTGAATCACTGCAAGATGACATCAAAAGTGCTGCCGAGTTTATCCTGAATACAGGGGCGCTGATCGTTGCCGATGCGCACAAGCCTGTCGAAGCTGATTAACCTCATCAACAAGGTTTAAAAAAGGCGCCCTGATATCAGGACGCCTTTTTTGTTCGCTCATTACATCTGAGCGCCGATCATCCAAGGAACTGTTTCTTCATTGCCGACGCCCAACGCCTCGCTTTTAGATTTTTCCCCAGAAGCCACTCGTATGAGCATGTCGAAAATCTCTTTACCCTTCGATTCAAGGGTGGCATCGCCATCCATGACATCCCCGCAGTTGATGTCCATATCATCCTTCATGCGAGTGTACATTTTGGTATTCGTCGCAAGCTTGATCGAAGGAGCAGGTTTGGCGCCAAAGCACGAGCCGCGTCCGGTGGTGAACGCAACGAGGTTTGCGCCGCTGGCGATTTGGCCAGTGGCTCCCATCGGGTCGTAGCCAGGTGCATCCATAAACACCAAGCCTCGGGCCGTGATTGGCTCGGCGTAACGGTACACCCCCATGAGTGCGGAGGAGCCGCTTTTGGCAACTGCGCCTAAAGACTTTTCAAGAATGGTCGTCAGGCCGCCAGCCTTGTTGCCAGGTGTGGGGTTGTTATCGATGCTGCCTTTTTCGCGGTCTGCGTAGCTTTCCCACCATTTGATAAGGTCGACGATACCTTGGCCAACCTCACGGGTTGCCGCGCGACGAGTCAGCAGGTGTTCAGCGCCGTAGATCTCCGGCGTTTCGCTAAGGATGGCCGTTCCACCTTGCGCTACGAGCATATCGACAGCCACACCGAGGGCGGGGTTGGCCGTGATGCCCGAGTATCCGTCTGAACCGCCGCACTGGAGCGCCACGGTCAGGTGCCGCGCCGAGACCGGCTCGCGTCTGCACTCGTTGGCAACCGGCAGCATCGATTCCACGGCGGCAATGGCGGCATCCGCTGCGTTGCGGGTTCCGCCAACGTCTTGGATGACCACGGGAGCGATAAGCTTGCCGGTCTCGATGCCCTGGGCCATGAATAGCGCGCCCATCTGATTGGCTTCACAGCCAAGGCCGATGACCACCACGCCAGCGAAGTTGGCGTGTTTGATGAACCCGCCTAGCGTGCGCCGCAGTTGGTTCACCCCCTCGCCATTGTGCTCTATGCAGCAACCGAAGCTGTGGGTGATCGGCACCACACCGTCCACGTTTGGGTAAGCATCCAGCACACCGTTTCGCGAGAAGTGTTCAACCACCATTTTGGTAACAGTGGAGGAGCAGTTCACAGTGCTCACTACACCAATGTAGTTTCGAGTTGCTACTCGCCCGTCAGCGCGGACGAAACCTTGGAATGTCACAGGAGAGGCTGCAGGCGACGCGACTTTGGCATCCTCGCCGAACGCGTAGTCTCGCTCGAACGCCGCCATCTCCAGATTGTGCGTATGCACGTAATCGCCTGGCTCGATGGATTTAGTAGCAAAGCCAATGATCTGGCCATAACGCAGAACAGGATCACCTGGGTTTACGTGTGCAAGGGCGATTTTGTGCGCTGCGGGCACATCGGCGAGCACCACGATATTACCGAACTCCGTGACCACGGTTCCTTGAGGTATCGAAGCGCGTGCGATTGCAACATTATCGTCGGGATGTAGTTTAAGTGCCAGGGATGTACTCTTCATTTTGTCCTCGCATTATCAGTAATACACGGCGCAGCCTGGGGCAATACAATGTTGTCCCGCGTTTTTGTAGTAATCGTTTCTTGTGCCTGACGTAGTTTCAAACTCAGGAATGCCGCGAGCGTTAAAAGAGCCGCTACAATAATGAGTCCATTCTTCGTACTCCCAGTAGTTTGTTCAACGAATCCCAGAAGTGAAGGGCCGAAGAAACCACCAGTAATACCAAAGGTATTCACTAACGCCAGACCCGCCGCCATACCTGCTCCCGCCAGTCTTGAACTGGCAAAGAGGAATATCACAGGCTGAACAACGAAAAACATCGATGCCGTAAGAGTGAATCCTATTAGAGCTATCAGTGGAGTGGTAAAGGCCGCGATGGTCAATCCAGCCGACATCAGGAGCAGCCCACCGAACATTATTTTGCGTGAAACCTTCGGAGTAGTTGCATACTTTGGAAGAAACGCTGCCCCGAGTGCTGCTGCGATCCATGGGATTGAGTTTAACAATCCTATTTGTAACGATGACAAGCCTCCATACGTGCCAATGATGCCCGGCAAGAAGAAAATTACCGAATACACACTAACTTGGTGGAGGAAGTACACCGCGATCGCAAGCCAAATCTGAGGAATTTTAAGAACGCCCTTAAAAGAATTACCTACATTGCCGGAGGCGATTTCTTCATCATGTTCTTTCTTCAGAACTTGCTCTACTTCAGTGACTTGTTCCTTTGATAGCCAACTTGCCGTAGATGGGCCGTCCGGAAGCTTTCGCCAAATCACGACGGAGAATAGAACAGCTGGAATTCCCTCCAAGAAGAACAGCCACTGCCAGCCGTGCCAACCCCAGATTCCATCCATCTCTAACAGCAGCCCGCCAACCGGCCCGCTGATGATGTTCGCGAGACAGACCCCGATTAGAAAATAGCCACTGGCTCGTGCCCTTTGCTCACGACCAAACCAATAGGTTAAATAGAGCATTACACCTGGGAACAATCCGGCTTCAGCTGCGCCCAGTAGCGCGCGGGCAATGTAAAACGTAGTCTCATCGGTAATGAAGGCCATACCGGCAGACAACAACCCCCAGGTGATCATGATCCTGGTGATCCAGAGTCGAGCACCTACCCGGTGCATGATCAGGTTACTGGGTACCTCCATGAGTGCATAGGTAAGGAAGAAGAGCCCTGCACCAAAACCGTAGGCGGCAGCGGAAATACCCAAGTCTACTGCCATGTGTGTTTTGGCAAGTGAAATGTTAGTTCTGTCTAGAAAGCTTATAACGTAAGCAAAGATTAACATCGGCATTAGTTTGCGAAACATTAAAGCGTTCAGCGACTGTCCCTTTTGTGTTTTTGTATGGGTCGTAGCTAACATGGTTCATTTTCTCCTCATGAGGATAAGTTGCTAAGGCGCGGGTGTTGTGCCGCGACCTTTAATTATCAAAATATCCTCTAGATAGACTTTACGGGGGGTGAGTGCCCGCGCTTAGAAATTGACGTTATCGCCACCTTTGAGCTTCAGGATTCCCCTGGCGTCAGCAGGTGTCGCCACTTCAAGTGAAAGCCCTTCGAGAATTTTGCGCATGCGCAATACTTGATCGGCGTTGCTTTTTGCCAATTGGCCCGGCCCGTCCCAAAGCGAGTCTTCAAGACCTACACGCACATGTCCTCCAAGCGTGGCTGATTGAGCACCAATGCTCATCTGCTGCTTTCCTGCAGGAAGAACCGACCACTGATAGTCATCTCCGAAGAGACGATCAGCTGTGCGCCGCATATGCAGGACGTCCTCGGGGTGCCCGCCGATACCACCCAAAATGCCGAAAACCGATTGGATCAAAAACGGGGGTTTGATGAGGCCACGATCAATGAAATGTGCTGCGGTGTAGAGATGCCCAATGTCATAGCATTCGATTTCAAAACGGGTACCGTTCTCACTGCATGACTCGAGGATGTGGGCTATGTCGGTAAATGTGTTTTTGAAAATGCGGTCATGGCTGCCGGCGAGATATGGTTCCTCCCAAGCGTGTTTGAACTCCTTAAACCGATTGAGCATTGGGTAAAGACCCATGTTCATCGTGCCCATGTTCAGCGAGGCCACTTCCGGTTTGAACTGATGTGCTGGACGAAGTCGATCTTCAAGCGACATTGTCGGTGCACCACCTGTAGTCAGGTTGATCACCACATCGCTAGCCTCTTTGATAGCCGGCAGAAACTGCTTAAACAGTTCCGGATCCTGAGAGGGGCTGCCATCAATTGGGTTACGAGCATGTAGGTGAACAATTGAGGCGCCAGCCTCAGCGGCACCAATCGCCGCTTCGGCAATTTGACCTGGTGTTACCGGCAGGTAACGAGACATGGAAGGTGTATGAATTGCGCCGGTGACCGCGCAAGTGATGATGACTTTACGAGCCATAGTGACCTCCTGGTTACTTTTATTTTGGTGTTCAGGATGAAGTGATGCCGTCAGGAATTTGGTGCTTGACGCTTGTGCGCAGCGAGAGCCATAAGGCGGCGGTCACGCCAAGCGGATCGCAATGCAATGCCTTCAAGTTCAAGTTTTTGGCGGCGCTCGTCATGTACTTTGGCGACTGCTGATTCCGACCAGTCAAAAGCATTTTCGGAATTGATCGTTTCGCGATTTTGCTGACCGTAGCGTTTGGCATAGTCAGATACGCCGGCAGGGGCGTTGAGATCGATGGTTTCGAAGGGGCCCATAAATGACCAGCGGAGGGCGAGTCCATCTTTGAGTACCCGATCAATATCCTCAGAGCTAGCAAAGCCTTCCTCATGCAATTTGAAGCATTCGTTGAGGACTGCGGCTTGGACTCGGTTCAACAAGAAGCCGTGGATCTCTCGGGATAGAACGACAGGGCTCTGCCCTGCTGCGGTGTAGATCTCATGCGCTCGAATCATCACTTCAGATTCTGTCCACGGCGCAGGGCAAAGCTCCACAAGAGGAACTAAGTAAGGTGGGTTGGTAGGGTGTGCAACTACGCAGCGCCCCCGACCTGGTAGATCTTTAGTGAACTCGGAGGCCGGTAACCATGAAGTTGAACTGGCAAGAATCGCGTCCTTGGGTGCCAACACATCCATTCGACTGAAAATGTCGATTTTCGCCTCCACCGTTTCCCGAACGTTTTCCTGTACGAGCACCACATCACGTAGCGCATCAGCCAAATCGGGAACACACGTAATACGTGCAAGTACGGTGAGGGGCGCGTCATTGAGGAGATCAAATTCTGCGAGCTCGTTAAGTCTCGCTTCGATGTAGGCATGGCTGTTCTGCATTGTCTGCAGATCCATGTCGTGTAGGCGTACCGGATGTCCTGCTCGAGCAAAAACAATCGCCCAAGCTCTCCCAATCAGGCCTGCGCCAACGATTGCAATGGGGCCACGCTCGGTCGCAGATGGAGTTGTACTTCGCATGATGTTCTCCAAATTTTGTATTTATGTTTAGGAGTAATCGTTTGAGCGGTTGGTGAACAATGCTGACGCTCAGATGTTCGCTCTGAGACAGATGCTATCCACTGTGATCACAGATCACAAGAAAATAATTCTGATTGTCTGACGATCGGCTATAGAAGGGATTCGAGGGTCGAGATAGCTCCCGCAACGGCCTGAGCCTCAGTGGGTCGGCGCGCATTAGGTTTTTGTGCGGGAATAGAAAAGGCTTTTTTCGGGATTGAACCTTCGCGTTAAATAAACGCAGAAAAGCCCGCCTGACGAGCGGGCTCCTCAATCAGATCTTTCAGCCTGCGTGGCCGTGACCCGCTTCACGAAGGAAAGCGCGTACCGTGTCACAGAACTCCAATGGGTTCTCAGTCATTGGATAGTGGCCAGTACCTGCGAGCACGGCGATCTTACTGCCGGGAATGCGAGATGCTGTCTCCTCAACCTTCTCTTGGTACACCAACCAATCCGCGTCACCGCGCAGAAGTAAAACAGGCGCTTTGATCTTTCCAACTTGTTGCCGCTGATCAAAGTTCGCATAGCCTGTGAGGTCACCTTTCATCACCTGCGGCGTGGTGCGCGAGATCTGCCACACCACCTCCCTCGCACGATCTGGTGGAGTGCGATTGCCCGTCATCGAACGAGACCAGGCACCGATGATCTCTGGCCCATTCATGAGCAACATATCGAGGAAGAACTCGGAAACCGTCGGGGTAAAATCTGCCCCTTCAGCTGAAATGATCGCGCTGTACGCATCGGGCCGACGTGCCCCCAATTCCAAGACCAGATTGCCACCCATCGAGCATCCCATGATGGCGGGTTTCTCAAGTCCCAAAGCCTCCATAAGGTGCTCATTGAACTCCGCATGGCGAGTGAGGCTGTGGAATGGGCCTGATTCGGGTAGCTCTGATTTGCTATGCCCGGGGGCGTCAATTGCAATGACGCGGAACTCATCTGAGAGGCCGTCCAGTACGTGCCTGTACATCAGAGAATCTTGTGATGCTGCGTGGAAGCAAACGAGTGGACGCCCCTCCCCTGATTCTTCGTAATAAACGCGAATTCCATCAACGGTAATGTACCGTCCTACCGTCTCTTTCCCCGACGGCTTAGGCCCGGGAGAGTACGAGACTGGTGGGTTATTATTAGCTTTCCCTACACGCTTCATTGCGTCGAACGCGCGGGCCATCACATCTACGTACTGCCATGCAGCGACCACGTTGCCCTCAAGCTCAAGTTTTCCCAATCCAGGGGACAACGCTTCAAACCAGTCGATCTTTCCGTCAAGAACGCGCTGCCACTCATCATCAGCACCAGACACGATGATGTCAGCGCCCAACGGGCTTCCTTCCGGGTAAACCGCAACGACTTTACCGGCGAGAACCGCAAGCGTTGAGAAACCTGTGCTGTGCTTGAATTGAATGCGCCCATCAAAATAGCGAGCAGCGGCAGTCCAATCAGCATCACCGTTTAACTCGTCGGCGAATTGGCTCAACCATTTGGCATCATTAATAAGGGTCATGACTTTCTCCTAGCTTTAGCTATCCCCAAGGGGATTTTCTTGTAAGTGCAGGTACGATCGGTTCGTTACAAACCCATGTTGCAAGAGGACTTCGATACCAGCGCCTTGTCGTACTTAAGGAACCAGCCGGTAGTTTCTCGGGTGAAGAAAATGGTGATGATGGCCGCCAGTACCATGAGACCGGAGATAAAGTAGAGCGCGTAGTTGTAGCCCGCAGCCTGCTCAAAGCCACCACCTGCGCCGATGAACATCCCGATCACGAATGGCCCAAAGCCACCGGCGTAAATACCGACGTTGACGATTGAGCCCGCCAGGCCAGTCGTGCCTTGCTTCGCAGAGTCAAACGCAATGGCATACAGCAACGTGTAGGGCGCGTTCATCGCGAACCCAGCAAACAACTGAATCGCGATAAGCCAAGTCAGGCTGACGGATGAGTATTTGAAGAGGTACATGCCCACCGCAAGCCACGCGAAAACAAGGACTAGGCAAAGTTTTCGGCCTGCACGGTCTGAAATCCATCCCCAAACGATCTGGCCGATACCACCGGTGATCGTGAAGAGCACCGAGTAAGCAGCTGCCTCTGCGAAGTTGTAATGGGCAACAAAGGCCAGGTACTGAGGTAGCCAGAAGCTGATGCCGAAGTAGCCAACGATTGCAAACATCGAGATTAGAGCGATAGCGGAGATGTTCGGATTTTTCATTGCCGACTTGAACGCGCCTTTGGGCACCTCCACCACACCTTGTACCGCTTCCATTGATGGAGGGGTCTCACCCACGGCTTGAGCGTGTTCAACAAAAGACTCGTAACGCTTCTTCGTACTGAACCACCAGTAGACCGAAAAGATGATGATCATCGGTACAGGGAAAAGCAGGAATGCCAAGCGCCAATTTTCCGGGCCGTAAGCGTGGAGTAGAGCACTGATCGCTAAGCCGCCGATCAATGTGCCCCAAGGGTATCCGGTGTGATGAAGTCCTAGGGCGAAACCACGGCGTTCCTTCGACCACCACTCAGACAAGGAGGTGACTTCGATGGCTTCGCCAGCACCGCCAAATGCGTGAGACATCACTTGCAGCGCGACAAGCACTCCAAGCGAGCCAGTCAAGAAATTGAGGCCGGTCAGAAAGGTGAATAGCGTGTAAGCAATCACGATTGGCAGGTGGCGGTATTTTCGCATCCATCCCTGACCGCCTTTATCAGCCCAAATCATGCAAGGCACGGCTATCAAAGATGTAGCGATCGTGATGAAAGCGGCAAGCAGTCCAGTCAGCTCAGCGCTTGTCTTGAACTCGCTGGTGATGGAGGGCAATACCATAAAGAACATCTAGCGGGAGTTGGCATCCATGGCATATACGAGCCACAAAAGAGCCATCGCGCCCCACGAGGCTGCACCTGCTCCTTTCGGCACACGATTGACCGCAGGTAATGCTTCGATTTTGTCTTGAGCAAATCCCATGGGGATATCTCCGGGTGTTTATTTTTATTCTCCGGCTGAGGATCGGTGTTTTGCACACATACGCCTCAACATCCGAGATGATTCAGCACTTGTCGTACTGCTCACCATGGACAGAGGTTATGGCTCAAATTCAGGGCTGAATATAGCTGGCAAAGCACACCTGCTGTGACCGCCAGGAACAGGTCAGTGGCACAGACCTAAGGGATTACCAGTTGCAGCACCATCGCCCTTGAGCATGCAGGCGACGAAGTAAATGCATTAGGGAAAAGACACCTACGTCCGACATAGCTCCGTTTGACGGCACAACCAAAAACCACCATATTAATGCTCGGTTTAGCTCGATCATGATCGTTTTAGCAGGATTTTAAGCATGACCTCGACACTTGAAACGTTTCCTGGAGAACGCCAGCAACTTATTCAAGACCGCCTGGGAAGGTATGGGCGTGTGATTGCAACCGATCTGGCGAGTGAGTTCGGTGTATCCGAGCACTCTATACGACGCGATCTAAGTGCCTTAGCGGCTGCTGGGCTTTGTAAGCGCGTCTACGGCGGGGCAATCCTGATGCGTGAATCGGAGGATCCTATGGATATCCGGGTACTTCAGGACTCGTCGCGCAAGAATAGACTTGGTAAGACCGCCGCCTCATTTTTGACCTCAGGACAACATGTGTTCATTGATGCGGGCTCAACAAATATGGCGATCGCCAGTGCGATTGATCCACAGTTGCAACTGACCGTTACCACCAACTCGCCATTAATTGCAGTGCAATTGATGAGACTGCCAGGCGCCGAGGTCATTCTGTTGGGGGGCCGTCTGAATCCGATGACGGGAGGCGTGACGGGGTTAAGATCAGTCCAGCAATTACAGCATTTTAACTTTGACTGTTGCTTTATCGGAGCCTGCGCTATCGACCCTGACAATGGCGTGACGGCATTCGAATTGGAGGACGCCGACTTCAAACGCGCGGTCATCGCGGCGAGCGGCCAGCTGGTTATCGCTGCGACCAATGAGAAGCTCTCTAGCGTCGCGCATTATCAAGTGGCGGAGTGTGGTGAGGTCGCAGCCCTAGTGGTTGAACATGATGCTCCACGAGAAAGGCTGGAGCCTTTCTTTACACAGATTTCCAATGTCGTCATGGCACGCTGAAATTGCCAGCTACCAGCACAATGAAGCGTCGGTGCCGAACTGACTGTAAAAGCTTAAAGGCTCAAGGCCTTACTACCTTCCATGGATGCTTAATCCATTTTTCCTGAAAAAACTCGATGAAAACTCGGATGCGAGGACTCAGATGCTTACGGTCTGAATAAAGGAGGTAAATAGGCTCCAAGATCTCTGCTTTATACTCGTCAAGCAGAAGCACCAGAGAACCATCTTGAATGTCTTTTCCAATGTGGAAATCTGCAAGGCGGACTATACCCGCGCCTGATTTGGCCATGTCCCTCAGCAGTTCGCCTTGGGTAAACGATCCTCGGGGCTTCACAGGGGTCGTCACACCCAGACCGTCCTGGATAAAGGCCCATTTGTTCCAAGGGCTGGCAAAACTGAAATTAAAGCATCGATGATTCATCAGGTCTTTTGGCTGCTGCGGTGTTCCATACTTTTCCAAGTAGTCAGGTGAGGCACACAGCAACCATTCACACTCGCCGATTTTCTTCGCGATTCTGGAAGAGCTCGGAAGAATCCCGCTATGGATGGCTATGTCCAATCCCTGCTCGAACTGGTCAACGAACTGAGCGCCTAACTGAATCTCGACATCAAGACCGGGATATGTGTCGAGGAATTCCGGCAACCAAGGCACGATCTGATGCTTCGCAAAAGAGGTCATCGTGTGGATGCGAAGCGTGCCACTGACCCTTGAAGGAAGCCCTTCTGCCAGAGAGTCAGCTTCACTCATCGCCTCAACCACAGCTTTCGCACTGCGCAGATAAGCAGCCCCCTCCTCCGTCAGAGTGAGGACTCGGGAACCCCTCTGGAACAGTCGAACCCGAAGCCGATCCTCTAGCCGCGCTATCAATTTACTGATGGCCGACGGAGTCATCTCATGCGCCCTGGCGGCAGCAGAAAAACTTCCGCACTCTGTTGACCAGATGAAGGCTAGCATTTGGGAGTATTGATCCATTTCGGTACGCTCCTTACGCGACTGAATCTACCTGTTTATCTACACAAAAAAACGCGCCGTAGCGCGTTCTTTTTTGAACCAAAATCAGCGAATGAACTGCTCGATATAATCGTCCGGCAAGCCCAAATTTTTGTAATGGCTGCGGGCAGCTTCCAGCTTGGTGAAAACGTCTTCATAGCCAACCGCGACACCCTGTGGGTCGACGTAAGTGTAGCCACCCTGAACGTGGAACCAAGTAATCATTTCTTCGACATCTTCAGGGACGAACAGAGTGTGAGTCTCCCCTGGCGGCTCGAATGCAAAGGAGCCTTCATCAGCAACCCAATCGTGTTCGAGGTAGTACCAACGCCCCTTCAACACGATCGCATGCACTGCACCTGAGTGGCGGTGACGAGACAAAACCCCGCTCTGCCGCACTCGGAGCAAGTTGATGTAGTACCCACCGCTAACGCTCAGCAGCAGTGGTTTGAAAGATACTGACTTGGTGACAGGCACCCAGAGATTATCGTCTTCGAGCCAAGTGGTCATAACGCCTGGATGCACCATGTCTGGAGACATGAAAGGCACCTGCGGCAAAGCATAAGGAATGGCAAGTTCATCAGGTTTAACGGGCGTATTCATTATAATTTCTCTCAACGTGTGACTGGCGAGCGAGCCAGGATTTCAATCGCTGAGTGAGAGTAGGTGATGCTCTCGCACAGGAGAATACTCAGAAATTCACACCATCTGTGACCACTCGTCACAGCGCGTAAGACTCATCCCGTTGAAGGCCGCGTCTCATCTAAGACGCCTACTGCGGACGAGTTCAAGCGATTGACCCAGCAGATTTTTCATTGAGTGAATAGCGGCCACCAGTGGATCGCGCCCCATCAGAGGGGACACATTTTCCCCAATACCTTCACTACCATGCAGACCTGTTCATCTGAAAGCCGCTTACACAGTAGTAATCGGCTTTAAATAATGAGGTTTAGCAATGACTTCTATCAGCCCTTCCCTTGAGCTCAGTCCCGAACTTGCAGCTCACCCGGCTTATTCGCGAGTGTTCCAGCCCGAAGGCCTCACCTTCGGATACATCATGCCCTTGGAGGGCTATCCGAATTCACCGTTTCCCACGCTGCAGGATCATCAACGCCTTGCTCGCATCGCGGACGAGGCTGGATTCGCAAGTCTGTGGATGAGAGATGTGCCCTTCTATGACCCGAGCTTTGGTGATACTGGTCAAATGATCGACCCGTTTGTATATCTGGGATATCTGGCTGCTGTTACCAAAAACATTGCCTTGGGCACAACGGGCATCGTTCTTCCGTTACGTGAACCACTGATCGTCGCTAAGCAGTCCGTTTCGGTCGACCAGCTAACCGGCGGTCGTTTCTTGCTAGGACTATCCAGCGGAGATCGCCCGATTGAATATCCCGCATTCGGGATTGATTTCGAAGCGAGAGAAGAACGATACCGGGAAGGCTTCGAGCTGATTAAGACAGTCACTGAAAACAGCTTCCCAAGCGTCTCAACCAAACTTTTCGGCCAGCTGGAAGGCTTGCTAGACATGGTACCCAAGCCAGTTGGCCCTCGACTCCCCATGATTGTCGTGGGCCGGGCCCGTCAGACGCTTGAGTGGATAGCCAATAATGCCGATGCATGGATTTGGCATCTGAGCGACTTCAATCGTTTGCCCGGCCTCATCCGCGAGTTCCGTTCTGCCAGCCAGACCGGCAATGCAAAACCATACGGCTACGCGACATTTTTCGATCTGGCGAAGGATCCGAACACACCGCTGGAACGCGGCTACAACGGAATAAGGATCGGGCGTAATGCTCTCGTGGAGCTCTGGAAACGGCAACAGGATGAAGGTGTTTCACACGTCGCACTGAATATCAAACCTCTGCAGCGACCAGCCGCTGATGTCCTGGAGGAGATGGCTGAGTATGTCCTGCCACACTTTCCCATAGGCCAACCTGCCTCGCAGGTGACCCAGTGACCGGCTCAAGTGATCGCACCGACATTAAGGGCGTTATAGCCACCTTTCTGGAAGCCTGGGAGAGCGGTAATTGGGAGTCTGCTGGGGATATATTCACTGACAATTGCCAGTTGGTGACAAGCCACATGTCCGCTCATGAGGGTGGACGCAAGATTGTCAGAGCTTTCCAGCAAGACCGTGCCAAGGCTGATGGCTTTTCAGTGAAGGCAACCAATCACTATGTGGGAGGTGGAGAAACCGACGCCACTTTCAGTTTCTACGCCTATGGCCATATCAGCAAAGCCACAAAGTCGGCCAAGCTCGGATTTGGAATGACTGTCACGGGCTCTCTGAAAAAGACAGCAGGCACCTGGCACCTCGACAGCGTGCTTATTGCCTTGAATTGGGTAACCGGGGACTACTCGCTTGCAACTCACTGGCAGCTTCCACCAGGTGACGACGGATGGAGGATTGGCGATCCCGCTCCGACCATCGTGAGCGAACTGAACGCGCCATGGCTTGCGTTCCCAAGCTCAACGCCTTCGGTACCCAGCGAGGAGTGTATTGCTGAAACCTACGCTCGTTACTCATGGGCGCTGGATCAGGCTGACATGCAGCTACTTGCCCATTGCTTTGCCAACGACGCCGCTGGTGATTTCCAACCGATGGGCCTTATCGAAGGGCGCCACGCGATCATCGGCTCCTTCAAAGAGTTTCGCAGGCCCTGGCCGTGGATGCAGCATTTCGCGGACGTGCTGGAGATCAAGTCCGACGAGGAAAAGGGTGTAGCGGAAATGATTGTCGGCAGAGTCATTCCTGGAAACTCACACACGCAAGATGGCACGCCTCTCTATGGCGCGCATTACCGGATGCGGCTTCGTCGCAAACATGAGGGCTTCTGGCAGCTGACCTGGAGCGAGTACCGCCCAGGCTGGTTCAATGCCAATGCAGCACCAAGAGTTTAGTCCCTTCTTGGAAACGCTCTAGGGCCGTGGCGCCGTACTATCTCGGACGACGAGTTCGATTTGTATGCGCTCGCGGCGTGCAAGTGGGCGCCCCTCGATCAGCGCAACGATGTTGTTGGCGCTGCTGATACCAATTTTCGAAGTCGGCACCCTGACGGTCGTCAGGGCTGGCACGTAGGCAGCCGCGAACTCGATATCATCGAACCCGCTGACTGATAGTTCTTTGGGGACGTCGATCCCATTGGAGCGCGCTTCCGCCAACGCTCCGATACAGGTGAGGTCAGTGCTGCAGACAATGGCTGTAGGCTTGGGGTTAAGCTCCATAGCAATCCGCAGCCCGGCGCGCCCTCCCTCAATCGTGAATGGCTGCTCAATTATCCGTTCACTTGAAAGCTCTATCCCTGACTCGAGTAGCTGAGCGGTGATTCCTTTCAGACGGTATTTTGCCCGTTCGTTGTTAGAAACAACTCCACTGATCATGGCGATACTTTGATGACCAAGGCTAAGCAAGTGCTTGGCTATCAATCGACCACCCTCCTCATTGCTGAACCCCACGCAGTGATGGTCGTGAGCACCATCTAGCGACCACATGAGAATGAATGGGCATTGGGCGGCAGTTAGTGCTTCATAAATTTCAGGACTATGTTCAGTACCCACTAACAGTAGGCCTTCGACGCCCCGCTCAATCATGTTCCTTACGTTTACCAGTTCTTGCGCCTGGTCGTATTCATGGGAAGAAATGATTAGGTGATACCCAAGCTCCGTTAGCCTTAACTGGAGGGCCTGGACAGCTTCAGCGAACGCAGGGTTGTTAAAAGTAGGAAAAACGGCTCCGATGCTGTGCGTGCGCCTAGATGCCAAAGCACGCGCGGCCCCGTCTCGCACGTACCCGAGCTCTTGAACAGCTGCTTGTACTTTGGCCAGCGTTGCAGGTTTCACTAAGTGCGGGACAGCCAATGCTCTTGAAGCACTCCCCATCGAGACGCCCGCCAATTCAGCCACATCCTTGAGCTTCGGTTTCTCGATTTTTTTCATTGGAGATTCAGCATCCTCGATCGTAGCGCGGAGACAGGACGATCAGAAGAACGCCCTCGATTTGCGCAGAGGATGATAAGCCAACAGCCCGCCGTTCGGGAGCCGTTAATTGGAGGGAAAAACCTGAGAGCGGCGTTTCTGCTGCCCCCAGGCAAAAACACTTATTTAATGACGATCGGATTCACAGGAGCTCCGGTTCCGCCAACGACCTTTAGAGGGGCTGCGGTATAGAGAAACGTCCACTGACCGTCCTCAGCGCAGTCCTCAGCGAGAGGATCAAGCTGAGCGATCTCAGTGAGAGTGATGCCCAAGTTCCTCATGAGTGCATTGTGCAACGGCAACGCAACCCCTGACACGGGATCGACGGTGACTTCGTTAGCAATGGTGTCGGTAACGATGTTCGGAATTTCCATCTCCTGAAACCACTTCACCAGCTCAGGGCTGTAGGTCAGGCCTGGCTCGATAAAGTCTTTGTAGAACTCTTCCGGGTCGCGTTTATAAAACGAGCCGATCCATCCAGTGCGGATGATGAGAATGTCGCGCTTGTTGATAGAGACGCCTTGAGCCCGGGCCGCAGCCATTAAATCCTCATGGTTGAACGTTTCACCTGCATCCAGCACGTCTTTACCACGGTGGCGCGCTATGTCGATCAGAATGCCTCGGCCAACGATGCCTTTTTCACCCAATGGAGCAACGCTCGCCTTGGCCAGGGAACCGATAGTGGTATCGGCGCTGTAGCCATTCCAAATCTGATCGTCGTACCAGACATGCCCAAGGGCGTCGTACTGAGTTGACCCTTGAAGATGAAAAAACATCACGTCGTCGGCGAACTCGTAAGAGCCCGGAAAATGTGGGCCTTTGCCACAGTTGTAGTGACCACGATCCATGATATTCATGCGTTTTGACTGGGAGCGACCAGGCCAGACCGGGTCACCAGCAGGATCTGCCATGCGTACCTGCAAAGTAAATGTCTTGCCTTGCTTGACCTCTTTGACCCCTTGGAGAACTTCGATACCTGTAAGGTAGTTGAGTGAGCCTACCTCATCATCCGGGCCCCACTTACCCCAGTTCTTAGGGGAGTCTTTGAGCAAGTCATGAATATGCGGAACGGTCTTGTCTGTCATTTTCTGAGCCTCTTTTATTCTTGGATTAGCTGTGCTGCATTTAGCGGTTAGTTGAAACGTTCAAATCGTTGTCCCAGCTCGTCGGCACGAGCGAGTCCTCGGATGAGTCGTTCAGCCGTAAGGGCTGGCGCCATATTTTTCGCGTACACCGCACCCAGGGTTGCCTGGACGACAATGTCCAATTCCTCAGAGGTAAACGCAGAGGTCTGGCCAAGGCCGTCAAGGGTGGCGGGAAGATTCACATCATTCAGAAGCTGAGCGACCTCTAGGATCTCTGAGTCTGGGCGCTCTTCGACGGACATCTGCACCAGCGTCCCGAATGCGACAAGCTCACCATGCAGCATGGAAGTAATCGCAGGAATTGACGTAAGACCTCGCACAAGCGCATGGGCTAACGACAAGCCGCCACTCTCGAACCCAACGCCACTGATAAGGACGGTTCCTTCAACAACCCGCTCGACATCATCATTAACCTCGTGCCGGCCTACTGCTTGGTAAGCGCTGTACCCGTAGGTCATAAGCGTCTTAAACACTGCCTCTGTTAGCAGCAATGCAGTGTTCAACGCTGGAGTACCAAATGAGTTATTGCCTCCGGCAGACTGACATTGTTGCGCCTCAAACTTTTTACTGATGGCGTCGCCGATGCCTGCGGCGAAAAACCTTGCAGGCGCACGGACAATCACTTCGGTGTCCACGACTACTGCAGAGGGGTTCATGTTCAGGTACTCGACACCAACGACCTTGTGCGCTTCGTCGTAAAGCACAATCAAACGGCTGGTTGGGGCGTCGCTGGAAGCAATGGTCGGGCATACGACAATGGGGACGTTAAGCTGAGCTGCCATCCCTTTAGCCGTGTCAATTGTCTTACCCCCGCCCAAAGCGATGATGGTGTCTGGCCTGTAATCTGCTGATCGCTCACAGAGAGACGCAATTGCAGCTTTAGTGCATTCACCAGGAAAAACGATACTGTTCGCCTCGAAGCCATGCTCTGACAATGCGTTCCCTACCTCAGGCCACAGATGCTTCGAGACGAACTCGTCGCACAAGACCAAAGGGCGCGATTGCCCCATATCGGAAAGGATTCTGCCAAGCTGTTTTAGCGCGCCAGGCCCTTGCTCGTATCGGCCAGGAAAACCCATTGTTCGAACCATGCCACCACCCGCTGCTTAAAAAAACCGTGAGATAAATCGTTACGTTGAATACGAGCCCGGATGGATCAGCGCATCAACCAGCCACCCGCCACATCCAAAACTTGGCCCGTGATGAAGTCGCTGTCGTTTGAAGTCAAAAAGCATGCTGCTTTAGCTACCTCAAGTGGCGTTCCAAGACGGCCCAACGGAGTCTCATCAACGACTGCCTGGTTCGCCTGCGCAGAAACGGTTTTAAGAAGCGGCGTTTCGATTCGTCCCGGAGCCAGTGCGTTTGCAGTAATGCCATAGGGCCCGAGCTCGCCTGCCAGGTGACGGGTAAAACCGATAATCGCGGCTTTAGTAGCGCTGTAATGCGCCGCGACAATAGGCAAATAGGCGCTACCGGCGACGGAAGACATGTTCACGATTCTTCCAAAGCCGCGCTCAACCATTCCCGGCGCGATTGCCCTAACCAGGTTGAACGAGCCAGTGAGGTTGATGCCGACGACCCTTTCCCATTCCAGAGGATCCATTTCCCAAATCGGTGCGGGTGCGCCCTGATGTTTGGGTGACACGCCTGCATTGTTGATCAAGGTGTCGATCGGGCCGAGCTGCTCACTAAGCTCAAGACAGGCTCGACTGCATTGAGCGAAATCTGATACGTCAGCTTTAGCCCAAGCCACCAAATGTCCGGCAGCACTGAGTTGCCGGGAAAGCTCGGAAACTGACTGTTCGTCGAAATCTACCAAGGCAACCCGCGCGCCCTCCTCGCAGTACAGCCGTGCAATTGAGGCACCGATGCCCCCTCCTGCCCCGGTAATGAGAACTGTGCGTCCTGAATGTCGAAGATTCGTCATGCCAAATTCCCCGCGCTGAAAAAACAGAAACAAGAGGCGGTGATGCTCAAACGCGTCCGATGCCGCACTGGCTGACCGAAAATTTTGGACTCATTTAGGCGGGTGGTTTTAGGAGATTTGCGTGGCGAAGCCAGTGCCCCCGTGCCGGAGCGGTCTGTGACTTTAGGTAAGAGAGTGGCGAGGGCAGCCTGCGTCGTTGACCGAGCGAAGGCTAATGATGCAGTGATCATTATGATCTCCAGACTTGCCTAGGAAAACGGCAAATATGAATCGTTTCATTCTCACAGCCTGCGGACCTAAGCCAACAAAATCTGTGGTTTTTTCACGACTCTATTTTTGTATTTATTCTCGAAAGAGATATTTATGAAGCGCTTCATTTTTATTCGGATATTTGACCGCTGTCAAGCGGTCTGCATGGTCACTTCCCCAGCAAGGAGCGCCAGTAGTTCCGACGAAACGCAGTCATGAGCATCTGCGCCAATCATATTGAGGATGTGGAAAACACCGGCGCACTAAGCCTATGAGGCACCAGCTCCTTTGGCAGATGCACGGAATACGGGCGCAGTGCCCACGCCTGGAAGTCGGTGCTCAAGTGAAATGAATACGCGATGCATATGTTGGGTATCGACTAGTCGTGCGGGCTTCACTCACGGGTCAGGCAGAATGAATGCCTTCCGCAGAATGCTGATCCCATGGTGGGCATGGTGACCAAGCCTCCACGAGCTTATCGATGAAGAGTCGAATTTTTGGAGAGAGGTGCCGCTTGCTAGGGTAGATCACCCGAATAGGCTCTGCGGCCTCTGCATACCCAGCGAGCAATTGAACAAGCTTGCCGCTCCTCAAATCGTCGTTCACCACGTAGGAAGGAAGAGTCGCGATGCCCAGGCCAGCTACAGCTGACTGGTGTAATGACTCAGCACTGTCCATCTGTAGCCTTCCACCATGAGTAACGGACACAGAGCTACCATTCACGCGAAAATTCCAAGGAAGCAATCTCCCACCGCTCACGAAATGCAGGCACTGGTGCTCGGATAAATCCTCCGGCGTTTTAGGCTCGGCATGCTCAGCCAAATATTTGGGGGAAGCGCAGGTAATCATTTGTTGGTAGGCCACAGTGCGCGTTAACAACCGAGAATCTTCCTTCGGTGGCCCGATGCGCATGGCCAAATCAAATCCCTCATCGATCAGATCGACCAGCCTGTCAGAAAAGGTGATATCCACACTCAGGGAGGGCCAATCCTTAAGGCAGCACTCAATGTGCTGAAGGACATGAAGTCTGCCCAGCGCAACCGGCAGACTCATCCGCAGTCGCCCACTGGGTGTCGAACGACGAAACGCAAGGGCATCCTCCACGTCGTCCAGATCCTGAAGAACGCCCACACAGCGCTCATACAGAACCTGGCCGTCATCCGTCATGCTTAAACTGCGCGTAGTGCGATTCAGTAAACGTACCTGTAAACGAGCCTCGAGCCTGACTATCGACTTCCCCACTGCAGAGCGCGTAAGGCCAAGCTGTTTTGCCGCCGCAGTGAAGCTTCCAGCGTTTACCGAGCTCACAAACGCGGCAATATCATTCAGGTTATGGAGTTCCATAGGGCCTCGGTGGTCTCAACGTTCGGGCGGCTTAGCACCTGTTATGGGGAACCCTATTCCCCAATACTAAGCATAGTATCTCAATTAGCTAATCCACTCCCAACGATCAATTGAGGTCATTATGAACACTAAAGTCCAAGCAGCCGTCCAAACCTGGGCCAATAGCCTTAGCGATCTGGTACCCGTTCTTAAGGGAATCGATACCACCACAAAAATGAGCGACATCCGCGACTCTTACGCAAAAATGCTCGCGCAAAATCCAGCGCCAGCTGGCGTTAAATTCGAAGCAGTCGACATGGGTGGCGTACCAGGCACACTGGTTACTCCGGACGAGATCAAAACCGACGCGGTCGTGATGTACATCCACGGCGGCGCCTACATTGTAGGACGTCCAGACGGCTACCACGGTATCGGCGGCAACTACGCGAAAATGCTCGGTGCTCGTGTGTACATGCCGGACTACCGCCTCGCTCCTGAGCACAAGTTCCCAGCATCAATTGACGACACATTGCGCGCTTACGAATGGTTGCTTGAGCAGAAAATCCCGGCTAACAAAATTGCGTTCTCTGGCGAGTCGGCTGGCGGCGCAATGGTCGTCAGCGTCATGGTCGCGGCTAAATCGAAAGGGCTTCCATTGCCTGCGGTTGGCTCCTCCATCTCACCATGGGCGAACCTTGAACACACCGGTGCTTCCATGAGCAACCGTGAAGGTCTGGATCCTCTGAACTCCAAGCCTGTCTTGGACATCCTCGCCAGAGCATTCCTAGGCGACACATTGGCCAATCATCCTCTGGCCTCACCTGTGTTCGCGGACGTCACCGGTCTTCCACCAATCTTGGTGCAGATCGGCGAGAACGAGCTGATGTTGAGTGATGCAATGCGCCTTGCAACTCACCTGGCTGATAACCGGGTTCGCGTGAACCTGGAAGTATGGCCTGCGATGTTCCACGCCTGGCACTTCTACGCCACCATGCTGCCAGAAGGTCAGCAGGCTATGGAAAGTTCCGTTCGCTTCATCGAGGCTGGCTTGGCCAACGCTAACCGCTAAAACGCAGAACAACCGCGATGGCTTTTCCTGCTGTCGCGGTTTTACTAATGCTGTTCCACAAAAGCTTCATCAGGCTAATAAAAAACCTGAGCAAGCGCCCTGCCCAACTCTTGTCACTTACCCCCCCTTCTTGGCAGGTCATGTCCACTGAACTCAGAACATGGTTTTTCCGGTGACACGAGACCGCAGCACGATCAATCCCCGAGTCTACCCCGTCGTGCGCCACCTTAGAGCATCATCCGCATCACGGCGCGACCAGGCACCATGGAATGAATCGCAAGCAGTTTCTCGAGCAACCGGACATGCTCGGCCTCATCGAGTGGCTAATCGAAAACCTTCCCACTCTTCCAGTACATCTGAAGGTCGCGCGCAGTAGGCTCGTGCGCAACGCGATCGACTGCAAGGTTCAACCTATCGAAGCGGCGAATACCAGTGGGGCGGGAATTGGGAGACGGTCAAGGCGGAGCTGCGCCGGCTGCGCATTCGCTTGCGTTTGGCGGTTCGCGCCCGCGATGAGTTCGCCACGCATGGAGCCTGCGAAGCGATCCTAGCGTGGGGAAAAGTCGATGGCGCCGTCGGATTCCTCAAGAATCAAATGCACGACAAGAACTTGATGAATTACCTAAAGCAGTGCCAGGCGCTTCTCGCGCTGGACCGCAAGCAGCAGCTCAACCACCTCACCAAGCAGAACATCCTAAGATTCGACTCGGGCATGACTAAGATCCATGCCCTGCTCGACACCACTGGCTCTCCAATCTATGACGGCCGGGTCGGTGCCGCCATCGCGCTGCTCTACTGCCTGTAACGCCAAGGCACCGGCACCACTGCGCCGCAGGTAGTGGACTTCGCCTGGGGGCCAGGGATCGGCGACCAGATTCGAAACCCAAAACACTTAATGCTTGGCTACAACGGTACACCGCAACTCTCCACCACCAGTCACCACCTTTGGGCACGGCGCCAGCTCCAATTAGGTTGGATCATCCGCGCGGTACTAGAAGGGTCCGAACTATTCGCCAAGCAGCCTCAGCTGGTAGACCGCTGCCACGCCTTTGAAGCTGGATTATTCATGATGGGCTATGACCTACGCAGTCTAGTCCCCGACGGCTATACGATCCCAGTGCCGCCCAAGCCTAACTACCGGGTACGCAGGATGACCCGAGCGACCTGAGATAAACAAGCTGATGGTTGACCCGTATGTAGTTCTCAATAAGCAGGAAAATAGTCTTAAACACTCAAAAACGTCAGGACCGAAGAGAAAGACCAAACAACATTGGTAAAGAGACCACGCGTGAGCGCCAAAGCCTGCGTCCGCCCACGCGGAAGCCGTGAGGATTCCACCCAGAGCCGGTGGTTTTGTGGGGGTAAAAACGACCAAACATAAAAAAGGGTCGCGAGATAAAATCTCGCAACCCCTTGAATTATATGGTCGGGACGGAGTGATTCGAACACTCGCCCCCTAGCACCCCATCTCCTTTTTCATACTTCTTGAAAGCTTCCAAAATTTTACTCTGGATTTTTTAAAGCGAGTATTTACTTGAACTCCAGCGGTGTTCTGCTCTACGAGAGTCCAGTAACGTCCATCAAGAGCCGACGTTTTTGTGGGGGTAAAAGTAGGGGGAGTCCATTTCATGGCCAAAATCACCATCAAGGAACTCAAGTCGCTGACCGCCAACGATGCCGGCCGCATCCTCCGGGAGGACGGCAATCTGGCCGGTCGAATCTCTGTGCGCAAGGACGGCGTGTCGGTCAGCTTTTTCTATCGTTTTCGCTGGGGCGACCAGAACAAAGAGTACGCCTGCGGCGTCCTGGCCACGCAAATCCCTGACGGACATCCGCAAGGCCCGCAACCAGGCTCGAGCGCTCATTGATGAGCAGATCAATCCCAACGAGCAAACGAAAACAGCCAAGGCACAGGCATACGCCACTACTAAGGTAGAGGCCGGACAAGTAAAGACGTCAATGGATACGTCCTGGTGTTCATTGTGCATCAACCGCCTTGCTTCATTCAGTCGCAGCCATTTTTGGTACTGCAGAGGGCTCATTCCGGCGAGTTGACGGAAGTGGTGGTGAAAGGTCGGAGTGCTCATCTGCACACAGGCCGCAAGTTCATCGACGCGAAGCGCCGAAGCATGTCTTGCGGTTTCGGTGGAAGTTACGCTCTGAAATTGGACGTAGCCATGCATTGAGCGGTGAAAACACCTTTTTTGCGCGCTGCCACATCAAATCTGAGCCCTGAACCTTCTGCGCAAAACACGAATTTCAATCTCAGACGCGCACTTTTTTGCAGTGGAAACCGAAGCCAACTTTTTCCACAGAATCGACCAAGAGCAGTCATCCAGCGATGGCAATGTTGATTAGTGGGGGCTATGGAGTTTGTGGCACCAACCTCGACATAGCCCATCGGCTACATGGTTCAAAAACCGTAGCCGTTCTCTAGTATCAGGACGCTGAATTGATTGTGCCAATGGCGTTAACCATGCGGTTGAGCGGCTGCCACTCAGTAGAACAGCAGGGGATGTTCTAGGGGGGTAAGCAGCAGCTTTTCAAGGCTCAGTGCGGCATCTTCGGGATAGAGGGTGTTGATGCTGAGCCTAGGTTCGGTCATGTAGGCCGCCGGGCCAAGTGCGCCAACCATCTGGCTGACACTATAGAAGCCCCTGACCATTCCCTGATGCTGAATTTTGACTTTGAAGCTGGCTCTGGGCTCGAGTCTGGAGGCGCGTATTTTCCAGTCAGTTGGAACGTTGGGGTAGTCAAGAATGCGCTTCAGGGTCTGATTTTCCTGATCGCTGCCGTTGAGCATGACATGCTGCTTGAACGCCATGATCACCAACGACAATGCGTCTTGCCATTCCTCGCTCAGCGCGCCATCGCTGCCGTCGTTGAACAGAAAGTCATACAAGTTGACAGTTTGCCTGAGCCGCTCGGTATCGACTTTGTCCTGATAGAAGCCTACCCAGGCCTTGTTGACCATCAGGATATTGCCCGCGCCATCAGTCAGGGTGGATGGATACGGATCCAGTGTCTGCAATGTTCTGAGCATTGCAGACCTTAACCACTTGAGATCCGGGCTGTGAAAGTCCTGCGCTATTTCATTGGTCGCGTAGCCCGCAGCAATGCGCAGATGGCTGCGATCCCTGCGGCCAAGCTTTAGCGCGTCCGCGATTTGGTCGGTCAGCACCTCACTTGGCTTGCTTATCCCGTTTTCCAGGCGACTGACATGTCGAGTCGAGGTGCCGACCATTTCGGCCAGTTGCTCCTGGCTCAGCCCGAAGACTCCGCGCCAGAACCTGAGAAAGTCAGCAAAGCGCTGTAAGTGTTGTGTCTCGGCCATGTCCATTGTTGCGAGAAATCTCTTCTATCAGACATCCCATGTCGTGGTGACTGGGGCCGGCCTCGGCAAAATGGGCGGGTCTCGTCCATTCTTCGCGGAGTAATACCATGGCGGCCTCCATACTAAACGTCAGAGATCTGCATTTCTATCTGTTCGAGTTGTTCCATGCGCAAGCCCTGACCGCCCGCCCGCGTTATGCCGAGCACAGCAGGGAAACTTATCTGGCGGCAATCGAAACCGGGCGCAAGATCGCGGAACGCTATTTCCTGCCAATCCGGCAGAAGGTGGATGTGCAACAGCCTACGTTCGACGGCAAGCAGGTGCACATGCTTCCCGAGATCAAACCTGCAATCGATGCAGTTATCGAATCTGGGCTCGCTTGCCCGGAAGCCGATTATGAATGGGGTGGCATGCAATTGCCGGCCATTGTTGCAAGTGTGGCCACTTCTTTCCTGTCAGCTGCTGGCAGCACCACACTGGGTTACACCAGTCTGACCAATGCCAACTGCAATCTTATCGAGGCCCACGGCACGCCCGAACAGATCGAGAAGTGGGTCGTGCCGATGCGTCAGGGCCGGTTCGCCGGAACCATGGCCATGACCGAGCCGTCGGCGGGCTCGGGGTTGGCAGACCTGACGACCAGCGCGACCAGGACTGAAGAGGGTCGTTACCTGATTACTGGCAACAAGATCTTCATTTCTGGCGGTGATCACAACCTTAGCGAAAATATTGTTCACCTCGTCCTGGCAAGGATCAAAGGCGCGCCCAAGGGCATTAAGGGCGTATCCCTGTTCATTGTTCCCAAGTATCTGGTCGATGAAACAGGTGCGGTCGGCAGCCGCAATGATGTGAGCCTGGCTGGCTTGTTCCACAAGATGGGTGGGCGCGGGCAAACCTCCTGTGCGATCAACTTCGGTGAACAGGGCGGCTCGATCGGCTACCTGGTAGGTGAGGAGAATCAGGGTATTCGCTACATGTTCCACATGATGAATGAGGCACGCATCATGGTCGGAACCAGCGCCGCACTCACAGCTTTGAGCGGTTATCAGTACTCCCTCGACTACGCGAAGGAGCGGCGACAGGGGCGTTTACCTTCGTCCAGGGATCCGCTCTCTGCGCCCGTGCGGATCATTGAGCATGCGGATGTGCGACGCATGCTGTTGGCACAGAAGGCCTATGCCGAAGGTGCCTACAGCCTGTGTCTGTTCGGTGCACAACTGGCTGACGACGTGCGCACTGCTCCTGACGAGGCCGAGCGCAGAAGCGCAAAGGTACTGCTGGATTTCCTGACGCCGATCATCAAGTCCTGGCCATCCGAATATGGTCCGCGCGCCAATAGCCTTGCGATTCAGGTGTTGGGTGGACATGGCTATACCAATGAGCATCCGGTCGAGATGTTCTACCGCGATAACCGCCTCAACTCGATCCATGAGGGCACCTATGGCGTGCAGTCGCTTGACCTGCTCGCACGCAAGGTGCCCGCCGACAATATGGCCGGATACACGAACTGTATCAGCAGGATGCGTGACGACATTGAGACGGCCACCCAGCACCCGGCATTGCAGGAGCCTGCGGCTGCGCTTCTGGTCGCCATTCAAGTGCTTGAGGAAACCACCGGTGCTGTTCTTGGCGGCATGCAGAAACTGCACATCGACTTGGCGCTGGCCAATTCGGTCAAGTACCTGGAGCTGTTTGGCAACGTGGTTGTGGCCTGGATGTGGCTCAAGCAAGGCATAGCCGCGAGCGCTGGCCTGGCCAGGGATCCGCATGAGGATGACCGAAACTTCTACCTGGGCAAGTTGCAAGCCCTCAAATACTTCTACGCCTACGAACTGCCAGAGATACAGGTCTGGAAACAGATTCTGTGCGACTTCGAAGATGCCTTCTACATGGCCCGAGAAGAGTGGTTTTGATGGCTGCGGCGTACCTGGTTTGTCCGTTGAATAACCGTATCAATCGCAGAGGTTTCATATGAGTCAGCAAAGTATCGATTTCACTGGGCGTGTCGCCATCGTCACCGGAGCCGGAAACGGACTCGGACGCTCCCATGCGCTGGCATTGGCCAGGCGCGGTGCCAAGGTGGTGGTGAATGATCTGGGAGGCGCCCGTGACGGCGCGGGTAACTCGTTGCAGGCTGCAGACGAGGTGGTTGCGCAAATCCAGGCCATGGGCGGCGAAGCCATTGCCAACGGCGCCAATGTTGCCAACTTTTCTGAAGTCGAGGCGATGGTCGCGCAGGTCATGGAGCGTTGGGGGCGGGTCGATATTCTGCTCAACAACGCCGGAATACTTCGCGATAAAAGCTTCTCCAGGATGGACCTGGCCGACTTCAGGCTGGTGATGGACGTGCACCTGATGGGCTCGGTCAACTGCACCAAGGCCGTCTGGGAAATCATGCGGGCGCAGAACTATGGGCGAATTGTCATGACCACCTCCTCTTCCGGTCTCTACGGCAATTTCGGTCAGTCGAATTACGGTGCGGCCAAGATGGCGGTTGTAGGGCTCATGAATACCTTGGCGCTGGAGGGACAGAAACACGATATCCGGGTCAATGCGCTGGCCCCCACTGCCGCCACCCGCATGACCGAAGATCTATTGGACAAGACGGTACTTGAACTCTTGACCCCTGAGTCGGTTACCGCAGGCGCGCTAATGCTGTGCCACGAGGGTGCACCGCAGCGCACGATCCTCTGTGCCGGTGCAGGTGGCTATGCCACTACGCGGATTTTCGAGACCAATGGCGTGTTCCTCCCACCTGCCTTGCAGACCCCTGAGAGTGTGCTGGCGACCTGGGACGTTATCTGTGACACCACAGATCAATGCGCCCTGGAGGCGGGCTTCAAGCAGACAGAAAAGTTCCTGTCCAAGGCTGCCGCCAGCTTCGGCAATCAATGAGATCGCACGCCTGAGCGGCGCATCCAATTCAATTTCTGCGCTTGTCTGGTTGACGGACGAGCGCGTTTTTCTCGGAGGCAGTATGCAGGATTTATTCAGTTTGCAAGGTCGGGTGGCGCTGGTCACCGGTGGGGCGCGAGGGATTGGCGCGATGATCGCGCGGGCGTACCTCCAATGCGGGGTCAAGGTGTACATTTCATCGCGAAATCAGGATGAGCTGGCGAATTTTACCAACGCTGTTGCAAGCCTTGGCGAGTGCGTTGCGATCCGTGCTGACCTCTCCAGCCTGGAGGGCATCGAGTTTTTGGTCGATGAGATTGGCAAGCGTGAGTCCGGCCTGGACATCCTGGTTAACAATGCCGGCGCTACCTGGGGCGCGGAGTTTTCCGTGTATCCAGAGGCGGGTTGGGACAAGGTTGTGGATCTGAATCTGAAGTCACCGTTCTTTTTGACGCAGCGTCTACTTGGCCTGCTCAAGACTGCTGCCAAAGCAGATAGTCCGTCACGGGTGATCAATATTGCCTCGGTCAACGGCCTGGTAAATCCCGGCGTCGATAACTATGCGTACTCCGCCAGCAAGGCTGGCCTGATCCACCTGACCCGGCATCTCGCGGTTGATCTGGCTCCCGCTCATATCAATGTCAACGCAATCGCGCCCGGCTTTTTTCACACGAAAATGACGGCTTACGCGGTTGAGCAAGATATAGGCTCAATCATGGCCACGGTCCCGAGGGGGCGTCTTGGCAATCAGGACGATATGGCTGGCGCTGCCATCTTCCTGGCATCCAGGGCCTCTTCCTGGATCACCGGACATACGCTGGCTCTGGACGGTGGTCTGGTCGCAGCCGCCGGTTGATCAAATAGATTTCAGCGATACTCATGAGACTCTGTGACAAGCCGCAATAGAAAGCCCCCTCCGCTGGCAGCGGAGGGCTCACGGATAACAGCGTCAGCTTTGGCGGGTTGACTTACTTTGGATCAACGCCCAGTGTTCCTATGAAGTCGACCACGGCTTGCCGTTCTTTGTTATTGATCTGGGTAGCAATGGCTTGCATCCACTTGCCCTGGATATCGGAATACTCATCTGCCCCCCGCCAACCCTGAGCGTAATTGTTCAGCTGCTGATCGATATACCAGCCGTCAAGGATTCGCAAATCAGGTGCCTGCAGGTGTGCATAACCTTGGGCAAATTGGCCGTGGCAAGCCGCACAGGTATCCTGATAGCGTGCTGCGCCAACTTTGGCAGTGGCACTGTCAGACTGTGGCGCCTTGGCCAGTTGCAGACCGGCGTAGTACGCGGCCAGACTGGCAAGCTGCTCTTCACTGAGGCTCAGGGTAATCGCACGCATGCTCTGCCCCGCCTGATCCTGTTGAGCGTAACCGCGCCGGCCGGCTTTGAAATTCAGCAGCTGACGAGCCAGATATTGTACGTTCTGCCCCGCCAGGCGCGGTGCGCCCAACGCCTGATTACCCTGGCCTTCTGCGCCGTGGCACACCGCACAGGTTGCACTCAGTGCTGCAGTGGGCGCCTCCGTCGCCTGGGTGGCGAGCGGAGCCAGAAACAGTAAGGCCAGGCTGGTCATCTTATTCATCTGCGAATGCTCCACTGTGCTGCTGTTGCTCACGCTGAACGATCTGTTCAAGCAGATGCGCTTGAATGACTGATGGGCTGGCCAGGGGATACTGACGCAAGGTGCCTACTTCAGCAGCGGTATAGGGTTGAAAATCCGCCGGTATCTGTGCCGCACTGAAGCTGCCGAGCATCCAGTTCAGCAAGCGTGCCAGATCAGAATCGGGCAGCGCCGTCTGGGCGGTCCCCGGCACCTGCACCAGATACTCGCGACCGCCCGGCACACTGAGAAAGCTGCCCATCCGATTACGCAAATCTGGCACCTGTCGTGCGGGAAAGCCGCTGCCATCTGGTAAATGGCAACCCTGACAATTGAGCATGTAATCGACCTGAGCCGGCTCCGTCGCCCAAATGCAGCTGCTGGACAGGAGAAGCCCCAGAGCAACTGCGCGAATCATTGTTCCTTCACTCCTATCACGACCGACAGCGAGCAGTGATAAGGCACATTCGCCTGGCTGCCGGTACACCAATTGAGATCGTTCGAGCTCTGCGGCCGATAGATCGGCGTGTCGCCCTGATCTCGCTGGCAGATGCAGCGCCCACAATTACTTTTGCCACAACAGTCGTTGTAGGAAATGACGTAGTCCTTGCCGTCCGCGGGGTTTCGGCAGGTGCCGATCCAGGTGATGTCCGACTTCACGGTGCCAGGCGGACAACTGCTAGCCGTGCCACCGCAACATCCACAGAGAAAACCGTCGATCGCACAATGTCTCCAGTAGTCGCAGCTATTGGGATTGCCTTCTTCAGCAATGCCCGTGGAGGCAAAGGCACTGTTGCGATAAACCGGCAGCAGCGTAAAGGCGCCCGCACCGATCAACAGGGTGCCCAGGCCGCCGAGAAAACCTCGACGCGACGTGCTGCGAGCGGTCTGTCGGGTGAGTTTTTCGGTCACTTGATCAAGCCAATTGTTTTCCATCGTCATTGCCCTCGATGCGTGTGCCTGGCAACTCAGCCATGTGCCGCATGAAATTGTTGAACCGTGGCGTAGCCGAGGCTTTTCGCCTCGAACAGGCTGTCCAGATGTTCGCGGGTATTGATCAGGCCGTGTGCGGTCACCTTGCCCGAGGCATCAATCAACACCCCATAGGGCAGCTTGGCGATCTGGTAAGCCATGCCAACCTCGGGAGAGAGCAAATACGGAAACTCATTCAGCCCTTCACGCCGAATGAAGGACAACTGTTCGGCTTCGTCACCATCACTGGCCAGGATCACGCGTAGCCAGGCTCGCTCCTTTGCCTGGGCCGACTTGAGCACCGGCAGCAAGGTCTTGCACACCGGGCACGTCGGCGAAAGGAAGAACAGCAGTGTGGAGAGTCCGCCAGCATCGAAGCCAGCCAGACTCAATGCACCGCCGGTCAGGCTCGGCAGATTGAAGACTGGCGCCTCATCCCCGACCTTGATCACCTTGCCCAGCGACAGCGCCCCTACCGGGCGGATGCGTTCGTGCAGCAGACCAATTTGCCGGGTCAGGGCCAGCACCGTCACCAACAAACCGATGATGGCCAACCAGGAAAGACTAATGGCAACAACCAGTGCTTCAATCATAGAGAGAGTTCTCTGGCAGAGTTTTGGTTAGCAATCAGGGTATTGGCCAGAAGGTAGAAGGCGCTGCCGGTAAGCACCACGCAGCCAATCACCAGCCAATCGTAGAAAACCAGGATGCGGCCGCTCGGCGGCAGCAGCAGATTCAGGGTGAGGAGCATGAGAATCAGGTTGCGCCATACCAATGGCCAACTGACTGCCTGGCGGCGGGCGCCTGCCTGGCAACCGCAGTCGGCAATGCGCCGGCCCTGCAACAGGCTCAGCGCCATTGCAAGCGCATAGGTCAGCAACAACGCCGCCGCGAGCCACACAACGAAGGGCTGCCGGAAAGCCAACAACCCGCCGGCGGTGACTATCTCAAGCCAAGGCAACAGCAAGGCGACAGGACGAACCAACCCTTGCGCAAGCACGTCATAGCTCTGCAACACCGCCGTGAACCCAAGCGTGTCGCGTAATTTGTGCCAGCCTGCAACCCCCAGCAGCAGGGCCATGCCGGCACTTATGGCGGTCAACCAGACCGGTTCGCCGAGCAGGCCGATCACCATGGCAGCACCATGTTCAGATATCCATAAGGCAGCCCGGTGATGGTGCGCAGGTGCGCACCGCTCTCGACATCGTAAAGATTGATGTCCTGCTGCAGACGACGCAGCACACCATCCTGGCCCTCGGTTAAATAAATCCAGGCACTGGCCAGCCAGGGCATCTGCAGCACCCAGTCCACGCTGTAAAGTCGTGGCTGGACGCCGGGACTGACGCCGATAGAGATGCTCTGCTCAGCCAGTTTGATGGTCAGGATTTTTTTGCCCTGGTTCGCATCGAAGACCCAGACTTCGGTGCCCGGCTCCTGGAAGGTGTCTGGCCCGCCTTGGTGCATCAACACGAACAATCGGCCGCTCGCTGCATGTACGGCGGTGTGCTGAATGCCGCTCATGCGCCAGTCGTCCTTTCGCTCATCCCCGCTAAGCAACGACCACTGCCGGGACACGCGCAACTGATCCGGGCCCATCTGAATGGCATACACCTGGCTTTCGCGAGAAACGAAATACCAGGTGTCACCTATCCGCGAAGCCGAAGTCGACAGCAGGTCCTTGAGCGGATCGAATAACGGTTTGCTGCGCTGCTGGATCAGTACCTGACCTTGTTCTCCCAGGCGCAGGTGAAGAAATCCGCCGTCGCCGCAGATGGCATAGAAGTCACGCTTGCCGGCCGGATAGATCGAGGCGCAGCCGGGTGTCTCCACCTCGCTGACAAAACGATTGGCATCCAGATCGACGATACTGATGGACTGCGCCGGGGTGAAATTGAGCACCAGGAGAAAACGCTCGTCGTCCGACAACACACTCAAACCCGTATTGCCCAAGGCGTTGATGCGCTTGGACGGAATCGGGATCTCCCGTTTGGGCGCGAGGGTCAACGGGTCATAGACCGTCACCATATCGCTGCGGGCTCCACGGGTGCCGCGACTGAAATAGGTTTCGACGGAAAACAACTCATTACGCGACTGCGCAGGCAACAGGCTGTTGAACCAGAAGCCGGTATCGAGCTGGCCCAGCATCTTGCCGCTGTCATCGAACAAAAAGGCCCGACCATCGATCTGCGTCGGCGCTCGATTGCCCCATACCCAGAACCAATGCTGACCGTCATGGGCTGCCAGGGTTTCGACCCTGGCCTGCTCCACCGCAATATCAGCCAGTGCCAAGGGCAGTTGCAGTGAAGTGCCCAGCATGAAATAGCACGCTAAACGTTTGAACATATCGACATTACCTACCTACCCAGAAGCTATTGAAGTTGGCTGCGATCGGGGTTTTCTCGCTGTGTATGACGGTGGGCCTATGCCATTCCCTTCTTGCGCGCCAGGGCGCGATACACATAGAAAATCTCTGTAAAAATCAACGACCAGGCCAGGGTTTCAATCACCCACTTATTGAAAAACACCGCAGTGTCTTCATTGGGCAGAACCATGAAGTCCTGGATAGCGGCGACAAACAGATTCAGGACGATAAGCACGATCATCAACCAGCCGTGCAAGATCAGCTTGTATTTGAATGCTTGCTGCACGATACAACCGCAGAAGATTAAAAAGAGTACGGCTGCCAACATTGAAGCGACCGGCAATGCCGCCCGCATGAAGTCCAGCGTTTCAAAGCCGTAACTGAGAACAAGCGCGACGACAAAAACCAGAATCTCCTTACCTTTGGACAATTCAAAGTTATGCGTCACTTTCATTAATCCGATGGCACCAATAACGGTGACACCAAATAATTTTGAAAACGTATCCAGGTAATGCCAGACATAGGCGGAAAATTCAAAGACACCGGCCTTATCTAAAATCACGTTGGTTGCAGACACGGCCAGAAAGAACCACTCGTAGCCCAACATATCGTTTTTCAACTTTAGAAAGCGGTATCCGTAATAAAACCCGACCCACACAAGGGACGAAACAGCCGCGTAAATCATCATATCTCTGCTAGACATTGCCGCTGTCCTTTTTGTTTTGACCGGGAGGATTTGATTACCCACCGGCACTGCAGCCTATGGGCTGGCTTAAACAGCGCCAGCGCAGGTCATCGGCCTCCTCGGCAAACGGGAATAACCTGATGGCCGTAGTGTCAGATCAACGCCCAGCCAGGTGTTACCCAATATCCGCATAGAGTAAATTGCGTTTATTGGCTAACGCTGGCACTGCCAATCGCTTAGGCTGCGCGAGACCGATCGTCAGTGCACTTTCAGCACGATGGGCGATTACAGGAGTAGTGGTGATACGCGCCGCATGGGATAAAGGCGCCTAGTGCTCGGCGGAGTAACCGCCAGGAATCGTATGTTGTCCAAGGAGATTGCCAGTGAACACCAGCGGCGGCCTTTGCTCCCCTACTCCATTGATCGCGACTGATCCCGTCGTCGTCAGCGTTGCAGAACTGCATGACGTTGATGACTATGGCGCGACCCTGCCTGGCTGGTCCAGCGAGGTCCAGCAGTTGAGCAACGGATTCTTTGCCGGACGCTGCAGCCTGGTGAGCTTTGCCGGCATGCAACTGTTTCGCGAAATCACCTCCCAGCGCATGTGCGTTAAATTCGCCACCAAAGCCAATTCGCGCTCTATTGCCCTGCCGCTGGCGTTATCCCAACCTGCCCTGTTCAGCGGCACCGAAGTCAATCACCGGGAAATCGTCTGCTTTGCCGAGGATGAAACCTTCACCTACTACACAGCACACTCAAGCGACTTGCTGACCCTAAGCTTCGACACTGATGTCTTTACTGCCTATGCCGATCAAATCAAAGATGCCGATGTCGCTCGCAGCCTTGATAAAACCGCCTTTCTAAAGGTCATGCCAGATCAGGCTGCGCAGCTGCAAACATTTCTGCAAACCGTACTGACCGTTCTGCTCAACAACCCAGGCGCCTTGCAGCACCAGCATGCACAGGACTCACTGACCGAATCCATTTACACACAAGTGCTCAAGTTGCTTGGCAACGGCGACAAACTGTGCGCATTCGCCATGCCCAAACATCGCTATGCCCTGGTTGCACGGGCGCGTGAATACCTGTTTCACGACCCCCAGGGTGAGAGCTTCACCATTGCCAGGCTTTGTCACTATCTGGGAGTTGGCTCACGCACCCTTGAATATGCATTCCAGGACGTCCTGGGCATGACCGCAGTGGCCTACCTACGCGCGTTGCGACTCAACTATGTGCGGCAGGACATCAAGTCTGGCGGGCCACAGACTTCCGTGCTGGATATTGCTGCGCGCTGGGGATTTTGGCATCCGTCGCATTTCAGCGCAGATTACAAGCGCCTGTTCGGCGATCTGCCATCCGAGACGCGCCGACGTTATGCCAGTTAACGTGATGTTGCTCCTGACTAACCAGCCCGCTATTCCAATGCACTAACCTTTCGCCCAGTAATGCCCCTTTCGAATACATAGCTATTTATCAAATGAAGATGAGCGCTGGAGCACTCACTGGCCGGCGCTAATTCTGCACGCGCGCAACACGTGTCGCCGAAGCATCGGTTAAGTGCGCCCGGCAATAATTCAAACATCGTAAACACTGCGATTTTTGGCTAACGCCTGCGCCACAACCACACAAATAATCGAACCAACGCGTTGCAATGCGCATTGAGATTTTATGCACCACTACAACTTGCGCGGGCGTCAGTGGTCATTCCATCGTTACCGGCAAGGCTGAATATTTAATAAATCATCAGGACTTATTGACTGTGAACAAAACAAGCAGAGTGCTCATTCTGGGTGCCACGGGAAATATTGGTGGACTGACCGCTCAAGCACTGGCGGTAAAATACCCAGCTATAAACTTACGTCTGACCAGCAGCCGCGACGCCGGGTGCGACTTACTGCGTGCCCTGCATCCACAGGCTGAAGTACTTAAGGCCGACTGGTACGACCCCGGTAGTCTGCCCACCGCTTTTACCGACGTAGACAAGGTATTTATTGTCTCGCCGGATTTTTACACCGACGAAAATATTGTCACCCCCAACCTGATTAACGCCATTCAGGAAGCCGGCTGTGTTGCCCAGGTACTGCGTTTGATCTCCCTCCCGCCAGGGCTGACGGCTGATCAATTGGAGCCGGACATTCTGGCCACCCGCTGTGGGGCCAACCTCTCGGTTGTCGCGAAGCCACTATTTGATGCCAGTGGCTTACCCATGACCTACCTCAATGTTGCCAGTTGGCTGATGTTCAATGTGCCCTGGTTCCTGGCTGCCGAGGTGAAACAACACCGGCGCCTGGCCATGCCGCAGGCCACCCATGCATCACGCCTGTGGTTGTCTGAGTGCGACGTTGCCGCAGCAGCCGCCAGGATCCTGGCAAGCGATGCCGCACTCCATGTGGGTCACGAGTATCTGCTTACCGGCACTGAGCGCATCGACTTTACCCAACTCGCCGAGCTACTGGGCGAAGTGATCGGTGAGCCGGTCACGATGGTGGACGATGACCAGCCCCTGCGCACCGCCACCGGAGAGGCCTTTGATTTGCTCATGACCTACTTCCGGCATGAAACCCGCGATTACCTCGACATTCCTGTCACCGACAGCTTTGCGCAGTTGACCGGTCGACCTCCCATGGCCTTGCGCGACTATCTGATAGCCAATCGAACCCTGTTTATCTGATTCACTGGCGCCGCTGGAAAGCTGTGCGAACTCCGCCCAGCCCTGCGCTCCGACCTCTAACAATAATAGGAGACACCTCGTGAATAGCATGTTCAAACGGACTTTGCTGTTTAGCGCCCTGCTTGCATGCTGGGGCCTGAGCACGGCACAGGCGGCCACTTCAGCTGAACTGGAGCAACTCGGCAAAAAACTCACCCCCTTCGGTGCGGAGCGGGCTGGCACCGTGGATGGCAGCATCCCGGCCTGGGAGGGAGGCCTGGCCCGTGCCCCGGCTGGCTGGGAGCCCGGCCATGGTGACCCCTATGGGGCTGACAAGGTGCTTTTCAGCGTCAATGCACAGAATCTCGCTCAACATCAGGCAAAGTTGCCCGCCGGACAGATTGAACTGATCAAGGCCTATCCCGGCTACCGCGTGGACGTTTATCCGACACATCGCAGCTGCACCTTCCCGGACGCCGTGGCGCAGCGCACCAAACAATTCGCCGCACAGAGCAAGGTTGGCGCTGACGGTTGGCAGTTGGAAGCCGCGGCCGGCGAGGCGATTCCGTTTCCGCTACCAGTCAGCGGTGTGGAGGCGATGTGGAACTACAAATTGCGCTACATCGCCAAGGGTCGGCAATTCGATGCCGCGTTTCTGATGCGGGACAAAGGGGGGACGCTGACGCAAGTCGAGCAGAAATCCTACGAGTTCTACCCCTATAACGACCCGGCCGTAAAAGCCCCGGCAGATACCGGCAATATCGAAGCCAAGCTGATGTATGACCTGCTTTCACCCTCGTCCCGGGCAGGCGAGATGTACCTGGTGCATGCGCAGTTGGATAAGCCGCAGGATGCCTGGATCTACTTCCCTGGCCAACGCCGCGTGCGGCGTGCCCCCTCCTTTGCCTACGACAACCCGATTGCTGGCTCCGACAACCTCTACTACGTTGACCAGATCAATATGTACACCGGTGCGCTCGATCGTTACGACTACAAGCTGGCCGGCAAAAAGGAAATGATTGTTGCGTACAACTCTTACAAGTTGGTCGATAAGTCGAACAACTATGAGCAGTTGATCGGTCAGGACTACCTCAATCGTGATGTGCAGCGTTACGAGCAGCACCGGGTCTGGGTGGTGGAGGCAACGGTGAAAGCTGACAAGCGTCACTCCCTGGCCAAGCGGGTGTTCTACTTCGACGAGGACAGCTGGGCATTGCTGCATGTCGATATGTTCGACGCCAAGGGCAATCTTTGGCGTGCCCAGGAAGGCAGCGTCTGGGCCAATCCACAGATCCAGGCATGCACCTCCATCGAGTACGTCAGCTATGACCTGATCGCCCGTCGCTACATCGCCGACGGCTTTACCCAGGAAGGCAAGGTGCTCGACCTGACCGCAGGCCTCGAAGGCCGGGTCAACGACAAGATGTTCAACTCCGACGAACTGCGTCGCCGCGGCGAACGTTAAGTCCGACCTGAGGAAAAGCTCATGCATAACAAAAATAAAGGCGCGGCCCTTGCCGCGCCGGGCTTCCCGCGTGTCAAAAACAACCTGCCCCTGGTGATGATGGCGGCCTGCGGCCTGGTCTGGAGCGCGCCGGGCCACGCGTTTCGATTCGGCTCGGACGCGGGGATATCCGGCAGCCTGGATTCGAGTCTGTCCTATGGCTTCGCTCAGCGCCTGGAGCCGCAGGACTGCCATATCCTCGGCGGCGACAGCGGTGGCTGTAACAACGGCACCCAGACTCAGACCGGGCGCTTCTACAATCTGAGCAAAGGTAATGGCTACGCCAACGCCGATATCAGCTATAGCAATGCTGACGATGGCAACCTCAACTACAACAAGCACGATGTCTTCTCCCAGGTGATCAAGGGCAACCATGAGCTGAGCTTGAAACTCGGTGAGGGTTGGAGCGCACTCGGCCGGGTCGCCTGGGCGAAAGACTTCAAGATGGATGACACCCGAAACACCGACCTGGACAACGACGCCAGGCGCGAAGCCACCGAGCGCTTGGAGTTGCTCGACCTCTGGGTGGCGAAGAGCTTCGACCTGGGTGAGATGCCAGCCAAGGTCAAGGTCGGCAACCAGGTGATCAGCTGGGGCGAGGAAATCTTCGTGACCGGTGGCATCAACCAGATCAACGCCATCAACCTTGCGAACTACCACACCCCCGGCACCCAATTGAAGGAGGTGTTCATCCCGGCACCTATGGCTTCGTTCAACCTCGGGCTGAGCGAGACCCTCAGCGTTGAGGCCTACTACCAGTTCAAGTGGAACGCCTATGGCATCGACCCGGTGGGCACCTACTACTCGGGGAGCGATGTGGTGGGTGAAGGCAATCTGCCGATCTACCTCTCGACCAGCTTCGTCAACAATGTCTTCAGCCCCTTGCTCGGCCTGACTTGCGCCGACCTGACGCCCACGGGACGCTGCGGCGCGCCAGGCATCAGCGGCCTGAGCGACGAACAGATGTTCGCCACGGGGCTGGCGATTCCCTACGCCGGCAGGCGTGAAGCGAAAAACAGTGGGCAGTACGGCATCGCCCTACGCTGGACGGCGGAGGAGATCGAGACCGAGTTCGGCGTGTTCTACCAGCGTTACCATGACAAGTTGCCCTTCGTCGGCTACACGGCCACCCGCTCCCCCGATACCCTGCTGGTCGATAACTACTTCATCAACTATGGCGAAGACAAGAATCTGTTCGGCCTGTCGATGAACACCATGGTGGGACCGGTGGCTGTCGGCGCGGAGCTGTCCTACCGGCCCAACGACAGCGTGAGCATTGATCCCCTGGTGCCCTTTGGCGCCGCCTTCACCGGCCAGTTCAATGAATTCAGCGTGTACGACAACGGCGTCAGCAAGGGCTATGTCGAAGAGAAGAAATGGCAGGCGCATGTAAATGCCGTCTACAGCTTCTCCGCCAGCGACCCGCTGGGCTTCATTCCCAGGAGCCTGGGCGCCTCCGATGGCTTCCTGCTAGCCGAGGCGGTCGTCACACACTATCCGGATCTGGACACCTCGGGCGAGACGCCATACCTGCTCCCGGACTATTCACTGCCGGACAAAACCTCCTGGGGATACGTCGCCGAGATGGGCATCAACTACCCGAATGCGTTCGGTAGCGGTATCACCCTCACGCCGCAGCTGGACTTTTACCACGACGTCAACGGCACCACGCCGAACGCATCGCCGTTCGTCGAGGGCCGCAAGTCGCTGACCAGCGCCTTGCTGTTCAACTACCGCGACCGTTGGAAGGGTGGCCTGCAGTGGGTGCAGTACTGGGGCGGCGGCGACAACAACCTGATGACTGACCGCGATTTCATCAGCGGCAACATCTCCTACTCGTTCTGACCGCCGGCGTAAGGCGGGCCAGTCCCGCCCTGCTCCGTTCGCTTGGTAATTTCAGGAAGGCATAACCATGCTGACTTCCCTGGTGCTCGGCCTCGAGCGCTTCTTCTTCCGTAATCGTCTTGCCACCCTCGGCGTGCTGGCCTTGATTACCCTGGTGATGGGCGGCTTCGCCGCGCAGCTACGCATGTCTGCCGGCTTCGACAAGCAGCTGCCGCAGCAGCACGAGTTCATCAAGACCTTCAACCAGTACCGCGACGTGCTGTTCGGCGCCAATCGCATCATCGTGGTGCTGCACGCCAAGGACGGCGATATCTGGAACAAGGAGGCGCTGACCAAGCTCAACGACCTGACCCAGACCCTGTTCTTCATGCCCGGCATCGACCGCCGCACGGTGACCTCGCTGTGGACCCCGAACACCCGCGCGGTACAGATTACCGAAGAGGGTATGAAGGCCGAGGATGTGGTGGGGGGCGACGTCACCGTGGCCACTCTGAACGACCAGGCCATCGCCGGCATTCGTGAGCGCACCCTGGTCGGCGGCTTCGTCGGCAGCCTGGTGGCCAACGACTACTCCGGGGCCATGGTGCTGGCCGAGCTGGCCGATCCTGACCCGCAGACCGGCCAACGCCTGAACTACCTGGAGTTCAGCCAGCGCCTGGAGGACGAAGTGCGGGCCAAGTACGGCGACGACCAATACGAGGTGCAAATCATCGGTTTCGCCAAGCAGATGGGCGACATCGGCGCTGGCGCCACGTCGGTGATGGGTTTCTTCGCCCTGGCGTTCCTGCTCACCGTGCTGGCGGTCTATTGGTACACCCGCTCCTGGGCGTTGACCTTCCTGCCGCTGTGCTGTTCGCTGGTGTCGGTGGTCTGGCAATTCGGCACCATCACGCTGCTCGGCTTCGGCCTCGACCCGCTGGCGATCCTGGTGCCTTTCCTGGTGTTCGCCATCGGCGTATCCCATGGCGTGCAGCAGATCAACTTCATCTCCAAGGAGGTCTGCGCCGGCGTCGATGGCATGACCGCCGCGCGCCGCAGCTTCTCCGGCTTGCTGATTCCCGGCACGTTGGCGCTGATCACCGCGTTCGTCGGCTTCGCTACGCTGGTGCTGGTGCCAATCCCAATGATTCGCGAACTGGCGATCACCGCCTCGGTTGGGGTGGCCTACAAGATAGTCACCAACCTGATCATGCTGCCGGTGCTGGCCAGCTATTTCCGCTTCGATCAGGCCTATGTGACACGCGTCGATCGACTTCGCCGCGGGCGTGACGGCGCCATGCTCAAGCTCGGGCGCATCGCCGAGACGCGTAATGCGGCAATCGGGGCGGTGCTGTGTCTGGTGCTGCTGGTCGCCGCCGTGTGGCAGAGCCAGGGTCGGCATGTCGGCCATGTCCTGCCGGGCGCGCCGGAGCTGCATATCGACTCGCGCTATAACAAAGACGTGGAAAGCGTGGTCAGCCATTTCGGTCTCGGCCTGGATCTCTTCACAGTCGCGGTGGAAACGCCGAAGAACAGCTGCTACCAGCACGAGGTGATGGCCTACATCGACCGGCTGACCTGGTACCTGGCCAATGTGCCGGGTGTTCTCTCGGCGCAGTCGTTGCCTGTACTGACCAAGCTCTCGGCCTCCGGAGTCAACGAGGGCAATCCGAAATGGGTGGCGCTACCGGCGGATGAGCTGTCACTCGGTGAAGCGGTGCGCCAGGTACCCGAGGGGCTGCGGCTGTACAACGCAGATTGCAGCTTGCTGCCGGTCAACCTGTACCTGGCCGACCACAAGGCCAGCACCCTGAAAACCGTGGTGGAGGCCGTTCAGCAATACCGCGCCGAGCACCCAATGGCGGGGGTGAACGTGCGCCTCGCCAGTGGCAATGCCGGGGTGCAGGCGGCCACCAACGAGATCGTCGAAAGCTCCGAGCTACCGATGATGCTCTACGTCTACCTGACCATCGTGCTGCTGGTCTTTGTGGTTTACCGCGACTGGCGAGCGATGGTCGCCTGCTGCCTGCCGCTGACCTTGGCCACCTTTCTCGGTTACTGCTTCATGAAGGCGCTGGATATTGGCCTGACTGTCGCCACTTTGCCGGTGATGGTGCTCGCGGTCGGCATCGGCGTGGATTACGCCTTCTACATCTATAACCGTCTGCAGTTGCACCTGGCTGAGGGGCTGGACATCGCCAACGCCTTCAAGCTGGCGCTGCGCGAGGTCGGCGTGGCGACCATCTTCACGGCCATCACCCTGTCCATCGGTGTGGCCACCTGGTCGTTCTCGGCGCTGAAGTTCCAGGCTGACATGGGGCTACTGCTGACTTTCATGTTCATGGTCAACATGCTGATGGCGATCACCCTGTTACCGGCCATCGCAGTGATGCTGGATGTGCTGATTCCGCGTCGGGGGCCGGTTTGCGCGCCTCTGGTTGCGCACTGATTGGAGGACACGAAATGCCCAAGAGAGACTTCACTCCCGTGCGTTTGCTGCTGGTTTGCGCATTGCTGGCAGGCGCCAACATGGTCCTCTACAGCCGTGCTGCTGAACGGGCTCCCGCCATGCGCCAAACCCAAACCCAAGCACAACACGCCCCGCTGGTGGCGGTGAGCCAGGCCGGTGGGCGCCTGGTCGCGGTGGGCGATTATGGCGTCGTGGCGCTCTCCGACGGGGGACAGGACTGGCGGCAAGCAAGCGCGGTTCCTGTCGATACGCTGCTGACCGCGGTTAGTTTCGCCGACGCGAAAAATGGTTGGGCGGTCGGTCATGGCGGCGTGCTGTTGCACACCAGCGATGCGGGCGAGAACTGGACTCTGCAGCAGCACCTGGAAGACAAACCCGTACTGCTTTCCGTCTGGTTCGAGAACACCCGCCACGGCATAGTCACCGGTGCCTATGGCTACGCCAGCGAGACCCAGGATGGTGGTCAGAGCTGGCAACGCCTGAGCCTGGGTGCGAACGATGATGACTATCACCTCAATCACATCTTCTGCGCACCGGATGGCAGCCTGTTCATCGCCGCGGAGGGCGGCAACGCGTACCGCTCGCGCGACAACGGTGTGACATGGGAGACGTTGCATACCGGCGTCAGTGGCTCGTTATGGAGCGGCATCACATTGCGCGACGGCCGCGTGCTACTGGCTGGCATGAGCGGGCGGGTGCTGCTCAGCGAAGACCGCG
This sequence comes from Pseudomonas sp. F007, assembly GCF_057814275.1. Taxonomy (NCBI): domain Bacteria; kingdom Pseudomonadati; phylum Pseudomonadota; class Gammaproteobacteria; order Pseudomonadales; family Pseudomonadaceae; genus Pseudomonas; species Pseudomonas sp. F007. Next base: position 260,325 of record NZ_JBVATA010000004.1, read on the forward strand.
GCGATTCCTGGCGCGAGTTGGACAGCGGCAGCCAGGAGGCGATCACCGCCGTGATCCAGTTGGCCGATGGCCGCGTGGTGGTGGTTGGTAATGGTGGGCTGGTGAGCGTCGCGGATGCTGACCTAAAGCATTTCAGTACCGCGATTCGTGAAGACCGCTTGAACCTTTCTGCGCTGCTGGCTGTGGATGACGATCAATTGACATTGTTCAGTCCACAGGGTGTGTTGCATCAGCGGCTGTCATCGCGGCAATGAGTGGCTCAGGCCGACCCAGTGCCTGTACAGAACGCGGCCATTTGCCTTGCGGTGATCCTCCTTTTTCATACATCTTGAAAGCCTCCAAAATTTTACTCTGGATTTTTCCAAGCTAGTATTTACTTGAGTTCCAGCGATGTTCTGCTCTACGAGAGTCCAGTAACGTCCACCAAGAGCTGACGTTTTTTTTTGGGGGGGGAACAGTAGGGGGAATCCATTTCATGGCCAAAATCACCATGATCACTCGACGCTCCCTTCTCGCCACCGTGCCAGTCTATTGCACCTTGACACTAATCGCTCCACGCCTGATAGCAGCGGGTATGAAGCTGCTGGACAGAGGACTCCGGCATTCCGGCTCTGCCTGTAGTGAGTGGCGTTAACTACTGTGCAGTGTATTCGAGGTACCAGTGCTGTGTCGCATCCAAAGAAGCCGCAAAAACTCCAAGGATTTCATTGATATCCTTCTCCGTTGAGATCAACGGAGGACAGAATGCCAATGCATCTCCCATGACTCGGTTGATCATTCCACGTTCCTGGGTCTGAGAGGACAGATACCGCCCGAGTCTGCCAACAGCCTGAAAAGGCTCTTTTGTGTGCCGGTCGGCTACCAACTCAACGGCAGCAATCAACCCCACACCACGAACCTCACCAACCATTGGATGATCAGCAAACTGCTGAAGCCCCTTGCGAAGGATAATCCCCATTTCAGCAGCATGCTGAACCAGGCCCTCCTCTTCGATAATTGTAAGATTCTCCAGGGCGACTGCAGTAGCTAGCGGGTGCCCGCTACCAGTGAAGCCATACCCTAAGGTGCCAATCGAATGGCTCTGGTCGGCAATGTCTTGGTAAACAGCGTCGTTAATCAATATGGCTGCAATGGGCTGATAGGAGGACGACAGCTGTTTGGATAGCCATTCTTTCTGAAGGGCAGCAATCGGCCAATAGCGCCGGTAACGCGTGACAGAAATGAACCCAAAAACCGTCCTCAACTCACTTATCAAGCCGGGACTAAAGCCCACGGGGAAAATTCCGACCTTGGTATCAGCTGAAGATTCCACCCAGAGCCAGTCGTTTTGTAGGGGTAAAAACGACCAAAAATAAAAAGGGGTCGCGAGATAAAATCTCGCAACCCCTTGAATTATATGGTCGGGACGGAGTGATTCGAACACTCGACCCCTAGCACCCCATCTCCTTTTTCATACTTCTTGAAAGATTCCAAAATTTTACTCTGGATTTTTCTAAGCTAGTATTTACTTGAGCTCCAGCGGTGTTCTGCTCTACAAGAGTCCAGTAACGTCCATCAAGAGCCGACGTTTTTGTGGGGGGAAAAGTAGGGGGAGTCTGTTTTATGGCCAAAACTACCATCAAAGAACTCGAGTCGCTGACCGCCAACGATGCCGGCCGCATCCTCCGGGAAGATGGCAATCTCGCAGGTCGAATTTCCCTGCGTAAGGACGGCGTGTCGGTCAGCTTTTTCTATTGCTATCGGTGGGGCGACCAGAATAAAGAATACGCCTGCGGGTCCTGGCCACGCAAATCCCTGACGGACATCCGCAAGGCCCGCAACCAGGCACGGGCACTCATTGATGAGCAGATCAATCCCAACGAGCACAAGAAAACCGCCAAGGCACAGGCATACGCCGCGGCTAACGTAGAGGCCGAACAAGTAAAAACGACGAAGATGCAAACACTGACGGTCCAAGATTTGGCGAAGGCCTGGCTGTTGGATGGCGTGGCGCGTAAAGATGGCAATGCTGAATTGCAACGACGCTTTAACAAGGACCTATTCCCGGCACTGGGCAGGACAGCAGTGAACAGTGTGTCCGAACACGATGTTCGAGCGCTGATCGGAGGCAACTGCGTGAGACGCTTGCCAAACATGGCGCTACAAACTGGCGCCCAGACACAATGCCCGATGGAGTGCATCAGGCATTGTGGTGGAACAGGTGCATACCTGTTTTAGGACTAGATAAATGTCTTTATTGAGGACCGTCCAGTAGAACCCATTGCTGGTTTTGCACGCTGACAAGCGCACGGGCGCGTTCATCGTGCCCGAAGTGGTCAGTTGGGCTTAAGTTGTAAACTCCATGGGTGCCGGCAACGTTGTCGGTTTTTTCAAGCTGATCACGCAAGCTTTGACGGAACTCGGGGCTTCCGGGCTGGGCGGCTTGCAGTGCACCCGGAACCGCGGCTTCCAGCAGGCGCATGGCGTCATACAAGTAGGCGCCAAAAGGAGAAAGGCTATTGGGACCAAACTGTGCTTCATAGCTTTGGGCGTATTGGCTCGCGATAGCCTTGGAGGGATGATTGGCCGGTAACTTGTCCCACACCACTACCGGACCGACGGGCAGGATGGCCCCATCGAGGGTTTTGCCCCCGATCCGCAGGAAGGCGCTATTGGCAGCGCCATGAGTGTGGTAAATCGCGCCCTTGTAGCCGAGCCTGCGCAGTTCGGTATGGGGCAGCGCAGCAGGAGCGCCGGCAGCACCGATCAGCACTGCGTCAGGTCGTATGCCGATCACTTTCAACGCCTGGCCACTGACAGAGGAGTCAGTACGGTTGAAACGCTCATCGCGCACCAGTGTGATACCGGCTGCGGGAGCCAGTTCGCCGAGGGCCTTGAACCAGTCCTCACCCCAGACGTCGTTGAAGCCGATGTAGCCCAGTGTTTTTACGCCGTTGTGCTGCATGTGCTCGATGAGCGCCTTGGCCATGAGGGTATTGGTTTGAGCGATCGTGAAGATCCAGCGATTTTCGTTGTTTGGCGGGACGTAAGGAGCAAGGGCGATCTGCGCTGTGCTGCTTTCCTTGGCGACTTGGGCGACCGCCGAGGAGGTTGGCACCGTGGTGGAACCGATCAGCAGGTCAACCGCATTTTCGCTCACCAGTTTGCGAGCGTTTTTGGTGGCCGCGGTACTGTCGCTACCGTCGTCAAGGACGATGTAATTAACGGTTTGACCGGCGATCTGTTTGGGCAGTAGTTGCACGGTGTTACGTTCTGGAATGCCCAGAGAGGCACCGGGCCCGGTTGTCGAAAGGATGATGCCGATCGAGAGGTCGGCATGAGCGGCTGTTGTCATCGATGCAGCTAAAAACAAGGCGATGTGGCGTTTCATGGAAGCTCCAGGTAGTTTTGTTGTTGTTCTATGTGCGGGGGACTTTGATCAGCAGGTTTTTGCTTTTATCAAGCATCGACCACCTCGGTTTTTGGGGGGCCGAATGTAGTGGGTTTACGGCCGAGGTAGGTCTCAACGACTTTTGGATTCTGCGCCAGGTCTTCAGCTCGACCTTCCAGAACCAATTCGCCTAGTTCCATGACATACCCGTAGTCCGAAATCTTGAGCGCAGCTCTTGCGTTTTGCTCCACCAAGAGAATCGAAACGCCGCTGCGCCGCAGGTTCTCGATAATCGAGAACGTCTCGTTGATCACCCTCGGAGCAAGACCCAGGCTGGGTTCGTCGAGCATCAGCAATCGGGGTTTGCCCATCAATGCGCGCCCAATGGCAAGCATCTGACGCTCACCGCCGGAGAGCGTGCAGGCGGCCTGGTGCCGACGTTCATGCAGTCGCGCAAACAAACCGAACACTTCATCGAGGCTTTGGTCGTGATCCCGCAGACCGCGACGATGCCGACTGAATGCGCCCAGTCGCAGGTTGTCTTCCACGCTCATCGGGCCGAACAATTCACGGCTTTCCGGCACCAGCGCCATGCCCAGGCCAACGCGTTGCGCAACGCCCTTATGGGCCAACAGGGGTTGGCCCAAGTAGCGCACTTCGCCGCTAGCGGGCAGCAAGCCCATGAGGGCTGCCATCAAGGTGGTTTTACCCGCTCCATTCGGGCCGATCAGGCTGACGATCTGGCCTTCCTCGACATGCAGGTCGAGCTTGCGCACGGCTTCGACCTTGCCATGACTGACCGACAGATTACGAACTTGCAGTAGATGGCTCATTCCACCCCTCCGAGATAAGCGGCCAGCACTGCCGGGTTGTCCTGTATTTCATCGGGGGGCCCGGCAGCAAGGCGCTGGCCGAACTCCATCACTACGACGTGGTCAGCCAGACGCATGACGAAGTCCATGTCGTGCTCCACCAACAGCACGCCCAGCCCTTCGCGGCGCAGTTGTTCGAGCAGACCGGCCAACGCTTGTTTTTCGCCATAGCGGAGACCCGCCGCGGGTTCGTCGAGGAGCAACAGCAAGGGATCGCTGCACAGGGCACGAGCAATCTCGACAATGCGCTGCTGTCCCAGAGCGAGGCTGCCAGCAGGGGCATGAATGAATTGCTCCAATCCGACGCGTTCGATTTGTCGCGCAGCTTCAGCCAGGATCCGTTTTTCCTCCTCGCGTTCTGTGTGCAGCAGTGAACGCAGCAGCCCTGCGTTTGCCCGGCTATGGGCGCCCAGCGCGACATTTTCCAGAACACTCATTTCCGGTAGCAGGCGCACGTGTTGGAAGGTACGGCTCACACCTAGCCTGGCGATTTTGCGTGGTGGGAGGCCGTCAATGCGTTGACCCAGAAACAGGATCTCTCCGGCAGTGGGAGGCAGTACCCCGGACAACAGATTGAACAATGTGGACTTGCCTGCGCCGTTCGGGCCGATCAGCGCTGTGATTTCGCCTGATTTGACCGATAGGCTCATATCCTTATTTGCGACAAGCCCGCCGAAACGCTTCACCAGGCCTTCAGCTATCAGCAGCGGGGAGCCAGCCGTGGGCGGCTGGCGCCGGGGCAATGCGGGTGCATCGGCGACGGGCAGGATGGACGGGCGAAGTGTCGGCAGGCTATTGCGCAAAAGTGGCATCAGACCGCCTCGGGCATACTGCAGTACAACAATCACCAACAGGCCGAAAAAAATCATTTCGAAGTTGTCGGCGTGCCCGAACAACAGCGGCAAAACGTCCTGCAGCGCCTGCTTGATCAAAGTCAGAAGCGCTGCGCCAACCAGCGCGCCCCATAGGCTTGCAGTGCCGCCCAGGACAATCATGAACAGGTATTCGATACCCATGTTCACCGAAAACGGTGTCGGGTTGACCACTCGTTGCATGTGCGCGTAGAGCCAGCCGGATAGCGACGCGAGCAGCGCTGCCAGCACGAATGCGATCAATTTGCTGCGTGCCGTGTCCACACCCATGGCCTCGGCCATGCCGCCCGCTTCCTTGAGGCTCCGGATGGCGCGCCCCTGACGACTGTGAAGGAGGTTGTCGAGCAGCCAGATGCTGGCGATCAGCAAGACTCCGATCAGAAGGCTGAAATCCGCTGCGCTGTCGATCCGCCAGCCAAATAAAGCGATGGTTGGCAGATCTTGAATGCCACCAAAACCTCCCAGCCCGGGCAAATTGCCAAACAGGTAATAGATTGCCAATCCCCAAGCCAGGGTGCCGATGGGCAAGTAGTGACCCGCCAGGCGCAGGGTCAACAGGCCGAGTACCAAGGCGACGACAAAGGTCGTACTCAAACCGACCAGAAGCCCTAGCCAGGGTGATAACCCCAGCGTAGTACTGAGCACAGCGGTGGCATAAGCCCCGATGCCGACGAATGCTGCCTGGCCGAACGACGTCAGGCCGCAGACCCCCGTCAACAACACCAGGCCCAATGCAACCAGACTGTACAAGCCGATGTAGTTAAACAGGCTGACATAAAAAGCCGGCAATACCTGAGGCGCGATACAGGCAACCAACAGCAGAAGAAACAGCGGTATGAGACGACGGGCCATTAGTGTTGCTCCTCAATGTTGGGGTGTTTCAGCGAGAGCCAGAGCAACACGGGTATGACCAGCGTAAAAACGATGACCTCCTTGTAAGCCGATGCCCCGAAGGTCGCGAAACTCTCCAGCAGGCCTACCAGGAAGGCACCTGCGGCGGCCAATGGATAGCTGATCAGACCGCCAATGATTGCGGCAACGAAGCCCTTGAGGCTGATGAGAAAACCGGAGTCGTAATACAACGTTGTCAGTGGGCCGATGAGGATTCCGGAAATTGCCCCAATGAAGGCTGCCAGCGCAAAAGCGCTTTGGCCGGCGAGTTGAGTGGGAATGCCCACCAGTTGCGCGCCAGTGCGATTGAATGCAGTGGCTCGCAGGGCTTTGCCATACAAACTGTGGCCAAAGAAAACGTAAAGCAGGCCGATCAACAGCAACGCACAACCAACCACCAGCAAACTTTGCAGGCTGATCGAGAGTTCACCGAGCATCAGACCGGCATCACTGTAGGCCTCAGTTCGTACCCCTTCAGCACCGAACATCCACAGGGCGGCCCCGATCAGCACGATGTGCACAGCGACCGAAATGATCAGCAGCACTAATACCGAACTTTGGGCAACGCGCTGATAGACCAGCCGGTATAGCAATGGTCCCAACGGTGTAACGATCGCCAGTGCAACAATGATTTTTATCAGTCCTGGAAGGCTTTGCAGGTCAAAAGTGCTGAGTATTACAAGCAATGCAAGTGGCAGTGCCAGGTAGCTGAGCGCGATTCGTGGCAATTGCCATGGTTGCCGCTGTTTCAATGCGATTGCACTGTCGAGCAGGCATGCCGCGATTGAGCAACCGATCAACAACCACAACGTGCCGGGCAAAAGTCCGGACTGGAGCGTGGCTAGTGTCAGGGCGCTGAAGGTCACGAACTCGCCCTGGAAAACCAGGATCGTGCGAGTAACCGAAAACACCAGAACCAGTGCCAGAGCCACCAATGCATAAATAGCGCCTGTGGTCAGCCCGTCCTGGGTAAGAAATGCCAGAATTGAAAAGTCCATGAGTGACCCTCAGTGGAATGCGAGCAGGACGGATGTGGCTTCGGAGTGCGGAGCGCTGTAGGTGCAATAACCGGAAGGACGGTTAGGGAGAGGCGCCGCGGCCATTCGTTTTCGATGTGTCGGAACGTCGCATCCACGCTGCTGCATGATCAGTAATCCAATGTTGTTGTTCTTGTTGGGGTGGGCGGGCGCGGCCAGGCGCCCGTTCGGCCAGGCGCTGCCTGGACTACCAGAGCGCCAAGGTGTAATCGATGTTCACCCGCGTCTCGTTGTCATCGCGGAAGGAAGCCGCCGGGGCGAAATCATTGCGATACCAGGCATGACGCAGACGTAAGCTGACCCCTTTGAATGTGCCCGACTGCACGACGTAGGACAGTTCGACATCTTTTTCGCTTTCACTCAGGCCATCGCCACCCAAAGCCGTCGGCAGTTGGATATTGCTGCCTTCCAGGTAGCGCACCATGCCTTTGAGGCCCGGCACTGCGACGCCCGCAAAATCGTAGTCGTAGCGCACTTGCCAACTGCGCTCCTTGGGGTTGAGGAACTCGGAACTGAGCGACCCTTCGGACACTACCAGGGGTTCGGTCCCGGTCAGATAAGGCATGGCGGTAGCGCCGTTGAGCTGCATATAACCGGCCCCCAGGCTGTGGGCGCCTACCGAATAAGTGAACATCATCCCCAGGTTGCGATTGTCGACGTGCCCAGCCTTGGCCGCTCCGTCTTCCCCTGTGATGAAATAGCGCACATCCGTCTTCAGCTTCCCGGGACCGATAGGCTGTATCTGCTCGAAGCCGAAGTAGTCCTTGCGATACATTTCGTCCAGCACCGCGTGGTAGTACTTCAACGTCAGGCTATCGGACCATTTGTAATCACCGCCCAAAAAGACGAACCGGTCCGATTCGGCGGCAGGGTTGAAACGACCGTTGGGCGATGCGACGGTCATTTTTTGGTAACTGGTGGAATCGCGCAGATTAATGCGGTCCAACCAGCCTGCATTCAAGGTCAGGTTGTCCAGATCCTGCGAGCGCAAATAGGCACCACGAAAGGTTTGCGGCAACAAACGCGTGGGGCTGGCGAAGGCGATTGGCAGGAACGTACTGATGGTCCCGGCTTGCAGTTCCGTCTTCGAGATTTTCATTTTGCCAGTCAGGCCAAGCTCCGAGTAATCGTCGCGAGGTTCTCGGCTGGGCACGTCGTATGGCAGCAAACCTGTGCCCGTACGATCCGGCGATGAATCGAGCTTGACGCCCAATAGCCCCACGGCATCTATTCCGAAACCCACAGGTCCCTGGGTGAACCCCGAACTGTATTTGAGAATGAAGCCTTGGGCCCACTCGCGGGCTGCCGATTGCGCGGACGTGCCTTTGTAGTCGCGGTCGAAGTAGTAATTGCGCATCGTCAGACTGGCTTTACTGTCTTCAACGAAACCGGCTGCCCTTACATGCCCAGCAAGAACGGAGAGAACAAAACAAACAGCGATACTCGAGGGAACGCGAACTTGAGCTTTCATGGTTTTCTCTGTTTTTATTAGTATTGAACGGGTCCTTACTGCTGGCGTGTACCTGCCCCCGAACCTGTTGAGCGACCACGCAGGCGTGCCCAATAAAGTTCGGGTGTAGCTCGTTCTAATCCGTTAGTTAACGTTGTTGCGGTTATACGAATGCATCAGCGTAGAAATTGGTTTCCAGCAACTCTCGCTGCGCTATAAAGTCTCGACGGGCGCAATCCACGACGATCGGTGCTCCACAGGCATACACTTCAAAACGCTTCAACGAAGCAAAGTCGGACAGGACCTGCTGGTGTACAAATCCGCAAGCGCCTTGCCACTGACAGGCATCATTCGGTTCCGAGAGCACCGGGATGTAGTTCAACCAGGGTAATTCGGCCTCCCACTCGAGCAACTGCTCATGATGGTAGAGATCCTTGCGCTGCCGGCCACCCCAATAGAGATAAACTGGACGTGTGTTATTACCCTGTTCACGCAGTTGCTCCAGCAACGCCTTGATCGGCGCAAAACCGGTGCCACTGGCGAGAAAGATCATCGGTTGATCATTCTCACGCAGATAGAAAGAACCATAAGGGCCTTCCAGACGAAGCAGTTCGCGCGGTTTCAATGTATTGAATACATGGCCACTGAAACTGCCACCTGGCATATGACGGATATGCCACTCTAGTTGATTGTCCACTGTCGAACGAGTAGCCATCGAATAACTTCGACGACTACCGTCCTTGAGCAAAACTTGCGCATATTGGCCAGGGTAATAGTTGAAAGTTACCGTGGGCGGCAACATCAGTCGCACGACCATTACATCGTCGGCGACCTTTTCGATGCTGGCCACGCGGGCGGCCGTCTGCTGAATGGAAATACCGCGCAGCTCAGTCACTTCCGGGGCATCGATGGTCAGGTCCGAGGTCGCTTTGGCGCAGCAGAACAATGCCAATCCGGCGGCGCGCTCCTCTTCGCTCAGAACCTCCAGCGGACTGTTGGCATGATCGACACTGCCGCTCACCACCCTGCCCTTGCAGCTGCCACACGTTCCTTCACGGCAACTGTGCTTGAGCATCAGCCCGTCAGCCAAAGCACCGTCCAGGATGGTCTTGCTCGCATCCAGATCGAATTGTTGCCCCGATGGTTGAATATCTACGTGATAGGTCATGGCATTTCTCTTGCTCATTCACTCAGAGATGAAAGATCAACGGCTCTGTGCCGCCAGCAGATCCAGCGCAACATCAATAATCATGTCTTCTTGACCGCCCACCATCCGCCGCTTGCCCAGCTCGACGAGGATGTCGAGGGTCTTCAGGCCGTACTTGGCGGCGGCGATTTCAGCGTGACGCAGGAAGCTGGAGTAGACGCCGGCATAACCCAGCGCGAGCGTCTCGCGATCAACGCGTACCGGACGATCCTGCAGCGGACGAACGATGTCATCGGCGGCATCCATCAGGGTGTACAGATCGGTGCCATGGTTCCAACCCAGGCGCTCGGCCGCGGCGATGAACACTTCCAGCGGCGCATTACCGGCGCCAGCTCCCATGCCCGCAAGGCTGGCGTCGATGCGGTCGCAGCCTTCTTCGACGGCGGTGATCGAGTTGGCCACGCCGAGGCTCAGGTTGTGGTGCGCATGCATGCCGGTTTCGGTTTCAGGCTTGAGCTGCGCCTTAAAGGCGCGGAAGCGGTCACGGATGTCCTGCATGTTCATCGCGCCACCGGAGTCGGCCATGTACACGCAAGTCGCGCCGTAGCTCTCCATCAATTTGGCCTGGGCGGCCAACTGCTCGGCCGGGATCATGTGGCTCATCATCAGGAAACCAACGGTGTCCATGCCCAGCTCACGGGCGTATTCGATGTGCTGTTTCGACACATCCGCTTCGGTGCAGTGAGTGGCGATGCGCACCACTCGTGCTCCGGCGTTGTACGCCGCTTTCAGGTCATGCATCGTGCCGATACCCGGCAACAACAGGGTGGTGATTTTCGCGTGGCTGATGACGTCGGCGGCCGCTTCGATCCACTCCAGGTCGGTGTGCGCGGCGAAGCCATAGTTGAAGCTCGAACCTTGCAGGCCGTCACCGTGGGCGACCTCGATCGAGTCGACCTTGGCCTTGTCCAGCGCGCGGGCAATGTCCTGCACGTTCTGCAGAGAATACTGATGGCGAACGGCATGGCTGCCGTCGCGTAGGGTCACGTCGGAGATGTAGAGTTTTTTGCCGGGATTAAAAGTCATGTCGGTCTCCTCAGGCGTTCAGCATCGACTGCGCCATGCGCTCGGCGGTGGCCAAGGCAGCGGAGGTCATGATGTCGAGATTACCGGCGTAGGCCGGCAGGTAATGGGCGGCACCTTCGACTTCGAGGAACACCGAAGTCTTCAGTCCGGAGAATATGCCGAGGCCCGGAATATTCAGCGGCGCATCTTCTGGAATCACGTCGAACTGGACTTTTTGCTTCAGGCGATAGCCCGGCACATAAGCCTGCACGGCGGCCGCCATCTCGACGATGGAGGCCTCGACCAGCGCCTGGTCAGCCGCTTCGGACAGCACAAACACCGTGTCGCGCATCATCAGTGGTGGCTCGGCCGGGTTCATCACGATGATCGCCTTGCCCTTCGCGGCGCCGCCGATCACTTCGATGGCCTTGGAGGTGGTTTCGGTGAATTCGTCGATGTTGGCACGGGTGCCGGGACCGGCGGATTTACTGGCAATCGAAGCGACGATTTCGGCGTAATGCACCTTGGCCACGCGGGACACGGCCGCGACCATAGGAATCGTCGCCTGGCCGCCGCAGGTGACCATGTTGACGTTGAGCTGATTCAGGTTCTGTTCCAGATTCACCACCGGCACGCAGTACGGGCCGATGGCAGCCGGGGTCAGGTCGATCAGGCGAATGTCGGGTTTGATCGAGCGCAGGAACGCATCGTTCTTGACGTGGGCACCGGCCGAGGTGGCATCGAAAACGAAGTCGATGTCCTTGAACACGTCCATACGGGTCAAGCCTTCAACGCCTTCGTGGGTGGTGGCCACCCCCATGCGCTGAGCGCGGGCCAAGCCGTCGGAGGCCGGGTCGATGCCAACCATGGCGGCGATTTCCAGGTGCTCGGCGTTACGCAGGACCTTGATCATCAGGTCGGTGCCGATGTTGCCGGAGCCGATGATGGCGACTTTCAGTTTTCTGGAACTCATTTTCTTTCTCCATAAGCTTCGTCGAGAAGGATCACGGCCGGGTCCAGCGTTTCGGCATACAGACGCTTGACCGCATCAGCACGCAGACCAAGTGCTGCACGTTGATTGATGTAACCTTTGTCAGTAATTTCCCCATCATCGAGGCTCGGCGGTGAGTCGAGGATGACCAGGCGCACCGCGTGCTGCGAGGACGCAGGAAACTGTTGGGCCAGTGCTTGCAAGCCCGTACTCAGGGCTTGGCGAACAGCAGGTTGCATAGCCAGTTGCTCAACGGTCATTCGCTTGCCAGCGGCATCGGCCAAGGCGCGCAACGACGGCGTTGGATAGATCAAAGCGCCAATAAAGTCTTGATCGTGACCGCAAATCACACAGTCAGAAGCGTAAGGCGCCAAGGCACTCACCAGCCGTGGGCGCAGCGTGCCGACGGAGACCCACGTGCCGGTGGTCAATTTGAAGTCTTCGGTGACCCGCCCATCAAATACGATGCCCCTCTGCGGGCACTCGGGATCGAGTAGTCGACCAGCATCACCAATCTGATAGAAGCCATCTTCATCGAACGCCTGACGGCTGCCTTGTGGGTCATTGAGGTACTGCTGAAACACCGAGGGTCCGCGTACGCGCATCTCCAGCTTGTCGCCGCTGGGCACGAACTTGATTTCGACGCCTGGTACCGGGAGGCCGATGTTGCCTGGTTTGTCCAAGCGGTAATGAACACTGGTGAGCACTGGAGAGGTTTCGGTCGCGCCCCATTCGCTGGTAAAGAACAGGGGATTGTCACGCACCGTTCCCGCACGGGCCATCAACCGATCCCAGGTGTTCTGTGGCAAAGCCGCAGCGGCATAGAACAACATGTCAAGGCGGCCGAAAAGTGCTTGCGCCAACTCCTCGTCGCGTTCCAGATAAGGTAATAGCGCTTCATACCCACGAGGGACGTTGAAGAACACAGTCGGCTGAACGGATTTGATATTTTCCACCGTCCGCTCGATACGCCCGGGAACTGGCAAACCATCATCGATATAAAGCGTGCCGCCATTGCGCAGCACCATGTTGAAGTTATGGTTAGCGGCGAAGGTATGACTCCATGGCAGCCAATCCACCACGACCATTTCACTGCCTTCGAGGAATCGCCAGCATTGGGCGATTGCTTGCTGGTTGGCGCACAACATGCGATGGGTATTGATGACCACCTTGGGTGTGCCAGTGGAGCCGGAGGTCAGCATGTAACGGGCCGGGACATCGCCATCGAGGCGCAGAAAGGCCTCCATGACTTGCGCACTTTCGACCCGGTAAAGCAAGGGTAGCGGTAGCGCACCAGGAATGGCCTGGGCGTTGCGTGCAACCACCACGGGACAGTCCGGTTGAATCAGTTCGATTGTGCGGCGATAAGTGTCGCCATCATTGACAAAGATCAATGCGGGTTGCAGCTGCGCTACGATAGACTTCAGCTTGCTGCAGCCGCTCTGTGTATTGCGCGAATAAGCGACCGACACGGTGGCCACCGCAATCCCGACATGCATGGCCGCCAGCGTAATCAAGGCCTGGTCGATGTCATTTTCCGATAACACCAGTACCGGACGACCGGGCGTCGTATCGAGCTCTAGCAAACCCTGGGCCAGGGCGCCGACGCGTTGGCGAACCTCGCTGTAGTTGAGAGTGAACCAGACGCCGTTGCGGCGCTCGGCCAGATAAGGACGTTGCGGGGCTTCACTCGCCCAACGCTCCAACCACTGGCCGATGCAACGGGCATAGGGTTGCAGAGGTTCCGGGGATCGCAATATAAAACTGCCCGCCTCACCTGGCTCGACAGTCACTCGAGCAGGTGCCAGCTTGGCAGGATCGTCGAAAAAGTCGTACACGGCACGCCCTCACGAGATCAACAGACATGTCTGTTGTTCATCATTATTATTTTTGTTGTTACAGGTGCAGGTTCAAAAAACCGGCGCCCTTTCCAATGACACGGGTCATTGACCAGCACTCATACGAATCGGCAGTTCACTTCACCCAGACGGGTCAGTTTCAAGCGCAGGCTGTCACCGGGTGTCACCGGCACCATGGGGCCCAGAGCACCGGACAAGAGCACGTCGCCGGCCCTCAATGGACGACCAAATTCGGCCATGGTCCGCGCCAGCCACAGGCAGGCGTCCAGCGGGTTGCCGAGGCAGGCAGCGCCCACACCGATCGAGGCCTGAGCACCATTTTTCTCCAACAGCATGCCTTCCAGCGCGAGGTCCAGATTGGCCAGGCGCACGGGAGTCTTGCCAAGCACGTAGAGCCCCGATGAAGCATTGTCAGCGACCGTATCGACCAGCGTGATTTTCCAGTTCTCGATCGCCGAATCGACAATTTCCAGCGCCGGAACCAGGTACTCCACCGCGCTCATCAGCTCGCCCAGCGTGGTGTCAGGGTTGGGCAAGTCACGCCCCAACACGAAAGCGATCTCCCCCTCGGCCTTGGGCTGGATCAGGCGGGAACTGTCAATGGCATCGCCATCGCCGTACTCCATGTCGGCAAACAACATGCCGAAGTCTGGCTGATCGACGCCCAGCTGCGCTTGCACCGCCAGAGAGGTCAAGCCGATTTTACGCCCGCTGAGACGGCGCCCCGCGGCTAGCGCAGCCTGGGTATTGAGCTCCTGTACGGCATAAGCATCAGCCAGGGTGGAAATTTCAAAGCGTTCGGAAATGCGGCCGCATGGGGTTCGCATCATGCGCGCTTGTGCCAGAAGCGAAGCGGCGGCCTGGATGGAATCTTGCTTCACGGAATAACTCCTCAACAGGTGATGGTGGGCGCTCAATGTGCGCGTTGCAGGCTGGCCCGATAACCCAAATGCAGCTCTTCAATTAAATCGGCGACGCTGTAGCGGCGCTTGATCTGCCCTACGCCCTGCCCCGCTGACCAAACGTGTTTCCAAGCCTTGTTGGCGGAGGCAATGTCACCGGAAAAATCGATGGCGGTGCGATTGTCGGCGGCAGGGTCGATACCGGCCTTTTCCAGCGAGGGTTTCATCCAGGTGGCCAATACGCCACTGACCGCTGTGGTTGTAGCCACGTCATCCATGGAACAGTCCACCAGCATGTCGCGGTAGGCGTTTTCGACCAGGCTCTCGTGCGCCGCAACCAAACGGGTGCCCACCAGGGCGAAATCGCAGCCCAGGACTTTCGCCGCATGGATGTCGCGCCCGTTCGAAACTGCACCGGCCAAACCGAGCGGCCCGTCCCAAAACTCACGGACTTCCGCTACGAAGGCAAAAGGGTTGTAGCTCCCCGTATGGCCGCCGGCACCGTTACAGACCAATACCAGACCATCGACACCCGCATCGACAGCCTTGCGTGCCAAGGCTGGGGTGATGACGTCGGCGATCACTACGCCGCCGTAACCATGAACAGTTTCCAGCACGCGCTTAGGGCTACCCAAGGCCGTGGAAACGATCGGCGGCTGGTAGCGTTTGACCAGCTCCAACTCAGACTCGAATCGATCGTAGGTGCTGTGCACGATCATGTTCAGCATCCAGGGTGCCCAGACCTGGCCTAGTGTTTTAGCCGCCTCACGCTCGACAACAATCTGCGCCAGCCACTTGTCCAGTTGCTCGACGGTACGTGCATTGGGCGCTGGCATGCTGCCGACTACACCAGCCTGACAACAAGCATTGAGCAGCTGCGGCCCGGAAACCAGGAACATCGGGGCAGCCAGAACCGGCAGGGGTAAACCGGCAAACAGATCCAGCAACTTCTGCTGGGGGGCACTCAAGGAACGGCTGTTGACGCTCATGGTCATTTCTCTTGTTATGGGTGCACGTGCAGGTCTGGCTTCAGACCTTTCTGTGGCTGGCTGCGCCTGGGCTGCGGACTTCCCAGCCACCGTCGCTATGGATGATGTTGGCGGTGGTCAACCCGGCGTTTTCACGCGAGGCCAACAGCACGTAGTGGCCCGTGTGATCCTCCGGTTCAGCGATACGCTGAAGCGGCACGGCCTGCGCGGCACCTTGCTCGAAACCCGGAATCTGGTTGAGCGGAACACTTCGCGTATTGAGCCCGTCCAGGCTCTTCATAGGCGTATTGGTCGCTCCGGGGGCCACGCCGTTCACGCGGATATCCGGCGCCAACTCGTAGGCCAACTGACGGATCATCCCGACCAATGCATGCTTGGCGGAGACATAGAGAATGCCGCCACCGCCGGCATAGAATGCGCTATTGGACAGGGTGAAGATCATGCTTCCGCGACTGGCGCGCAAAGCATCGGTGCTGCATCGCGCGCCAAGCATGTAGCCTTGGACATTGATGGCGAACAGACGCTGAAATGCACTTTCAAAATCTTCCGGAGCGATGCGGTCCAGACGCGTGAAGTAATCAAAGACCGCCGCGTTACCGACAAATGTATCGAGCTTGCCGAACACGTCCAGCGTGGCGGCCACTGCACGCTGATTATCCTGGTAACTGGAAACATCGCCCTGCACCGTGATGATGGCGTCGCCCAGTTCATCACGCAGCGCACTCAACTGTTCGCCGTCACGAGCCATCACGCAAACACGCGCGCCTTCGTTCACATAGCGCCGAACGATGGCGCTACCGATACCGCCAGTTCCGCCAGTGACCAGTGCTGCTTGTCCTTCGAGCCAACCCATGTGCGTATCCTCAGAGGAAAGTGTTGATGTTCTTGCACAACAACATCGCGTTAGGAATGAGGATCTTTCGCTTGAGCAGCTTCAACCCGTCGGCCTCACGGCGCAGCACGTCCTCACGACGACCGACCAGTTGGTGAGATTCGTCCAGGCCGCGGCTGCGGATGTTCATGAAGCAGGAGAACGCAATGAGCTCGCCTTCCTGCTCACCGGCAAACACCTCGATGTTGCTGATCAGGTGAACGTTGCGCGTAGGCGGGTTCTCGGCCCAGGCAGAGGGCTGTTTAAACCGCGCCACACGGCGCTGAAGATCGCGCATGCCGTCATCGAAGAACGCCATGTGTTCCAGCCTGTAGGGGCCAGATTTGTCTTCGCGCCGACGGTTTTCGATACCGGGCATCCAGTAATGGATGGTCTCGCTCAGCGACTGCAGCCACTCATCCCAGCATTCGTTGTCGAGCAGGCGAGCCTCACGCAACAAGAAGGCCTCGACGGCGCGCGTGTCTTCAAATGCAGCGGGTTGTTCGATTGGCAAAGCATTCATTTTCGATCCCCTCAACGCATCTTGCCGTTACGATCCGGTACATCCGCCCAGGTGGGCGATTGCAACAGGTCTTTCCAGCGCTGATAGAACGCACGGGAGTTGCATTCGTTGAGTTGCCCCTTGAACACATTACCGGGCAGTTCACTGTTTTCGATGCGTGTATTCATGCCAAGGCCGACGTACAAATCCTGATATCGCGTGACCATGCCGCGGCTGGTCTTGGTGCAGTACTCCCAGTTCTCGCCATCGTCCATTTCGAATACGCCGGTCGGAGAGAAGGTCATCATCGCGCCACGGCGCCATTTATCCTTGATGTCCTGCGGTGCATTTTTGTTGACGATGACCCAGGTAAACAGCTCGATCTTGTGTGGCCCACGCGGTTGCCAAATGCGCACCGTGTTCTGCCCCGGCAAGAAGGAAAAATTGGGGAACACGGTGAACGATGAGATCGAACCGATCAGCTTGGAGCGGAACTCGCCCAGGCGCTCTGCCACTTGCGGGCGCAACACGTGCAAGTACTTGTTGATGTCTTTCTCGCCAAGTGTCGCGGCATTACCAACAACATCAGTGGCGAACTCATAGCCGTGGCCATTCCAGTTCACCGAGTAGGACTCGGGAAGATCGCCAACATTGGCCACCGGCCCACCCAGCATGGCCTTGGCGGCGGAGTCGTGCGTCCAGCCACCATGGAGGATGTCACCGACGAAGTTTTCCGCCGCGACTTTCCAGTTGCATTCGATGGTGGAGCGGATGCAACCACCCAGGAACTCACTGCCGCCCTCGTCCATGTCGAGCATGACATCCAGGTACCAGGTCATCGGACCCAGGTACTCTTCAAGTGTCGGTGCATCGGCGGCAAAAGTGGCAAACACCAGGCCCTTGTAAGTCGCAACACGCGCTTCGCGCAGTCCGTGCTTGGACTTGTCGAAATTGCTTTCCTCGTAGCACTTGGACTCGTGCATACCCAGCAAGCGACCGCCATCGGCGCCAAACGACCAACCGTGGTAATTGCAGATAAAACCCCGTGCATTACCTGCTTCGGCGAAACAGATCTTGTTGCCGCGGTGCGGGCAGGCATTGAGGAACACCTTGAGCGATGCGTCCTTCTGACGTACCACCAGCACCTCGTCCTCGCCCATGCTGGTGGCCAGATAATCACCTGACTTGGGCAATTGCGATTCATGGGCTACGAACAACCAGCAACGCGCGAAAATCTTCTCGAGTTCTTGCTCGTAAATGGCCTGATCCCAGAACACCTTGCCAGACAAACGGCCTTCTTCCATGTCGCAAACGCGATCAAGGTTCGGCAGGCTGGGTGTGGACTCAATGGTTCTGAGTGGTATGTGTTTACAGTTATCCATTGCTCTAGACTCACAAGGAATACGGGTAGAAAGACGCGCCTTCATGTCGGACGTCAGGCGTCGGCCAAGGCTGCATCGCTGGCATGTTCGATGTCGGCGTAGACCTCTTTGTCGGTGACGATGATCCGGTACGTGCGAAGATGCTTTTCACAGGGAAAAGTCACTGCCTCGCCAGTCCGGATATCAAACTGCCCCCAATGCACCGGACAGGTGATCAGGTGGTCTTCCAGATCGCCTTCTGCCAGAGAAGCCGTGGCGTGTGTGCACATGTCCGAAGTGGCATAGAACGTGCCGCCCAGGTTGTACACGCAGATATCTTCGGCAGCGCCATGGCTGACTTTTTTCAACTCGCCCGACGACAGCTCATCGCGCTGGCACAGCAATACACGGCTCATGACTTTTCCTCTCCAGCAAACAGTTGCAAGAAACCCAACCCGGTAACCCAGGCCGGCACCGCCTCATAGGCGACTACTTCACCTGTCGGATTGGCGACGGCTGCCATGGCACAGGCGAAATTGCGAATCTCCATGGCGCCATTGCCGGCACGGCGCAAAATCTCTTCATCCGAATAGGCGCACAACGCTTGCAGATCGCCATTGACGCCATGGGTGAGGATCTCCTGGTCGAAGTCCTCGGCAACCCGGCCCATTTCCGCCGTTCCTACCCAGTGGCTGATGCCGCCGCTGCCGATGATGACCACCCGCTCGTCGGCATCGAACGACTCCACCGCCGCACGGATCTGGCGACCGAGGTCGGCCGCTCGTTGAAGCGAGATGTAAGGATCGACACCACAAGACAGATACACAGGGATACTCGGCAGTTCGCAACCGAGAATGCTTTGTGCCGGCTTGACCACCAGTTGATGGGGTATCGAGAAGGAATGATCGACGGTGAAGCTGCGTGCCACCGTCCAGTCGATACCCATCGTCTCGCCATGCTCGTCGATGTGACCGGCCAGCTTCTCCTGATTGAGCACTGTTCCCCGCTCCAACCCTGGCAGACGATCGATGGGGCCATCGACATCGCCGATACCAATCACGTAG
This sequence comes from Pseudomonas sp. F007, assembly GCF_057814275.1. NCBI lineage: Bacteria > Pseudomonadati > Pseudomonadota > Gammaproteobacteria > Pseudomonadales > Pseudomonadaceae > Pseudomonas > Pseudomonas sp. F007. Next base: position 279,568 of record NZ_JBVATA010000004.1, read on the forward strand.
CGTGGCAGGCACTGGGTACCGAACAGGATGTAGTGATCGCAGCCGACGATAATCACCGAGGTTGGCGCCAGCTGCGCCAGACGCTGGGCGCACTGTTCGAAAGCACCCCAAACCGCATTCCGCTGAGACTGCGGCGGCGCATTAGGGGCGACAAACATGACCGGGTCGTGCGGCATCCAGAAGCCGCCTACTATCTTGCCCATCGGTTCACCCCTTGAGCGCGGCGGAAAAGCCTGCGCATTGTTCGTCGGTAGCGCCCAGGCGCTGCTTGTACAGCAACATACTGCGTTCCGGCGCCAGCTCCTGCCAGAAACCCATGGTCAGCATCGGATTGACCCCTAACGCTTGCAGCGCCGCGACGTCGAAACTCACGACCATTTCAACTTCTTCACTGCTCAATGCGAAACGATCGAGAAAGCCTTTGGGGTCTTCGCGAAAACGCTCTTTAGCGGCGCGATCAACCGAGAGTTGCCACAGCGCTCGCTCCAGTAGATTTCGGCTCATGTCGGATCACTCGCTCAGGAAGTCGCGAACCAGCGCCACGAAGCGCCGCGGTTGTTCGCTCTGAACCCAGTGACCGCAACGGCCGAACAGATGCAGATCCGCATTCGGTACGCTGTTGGCGATGAGCAGCCCGCACGCCGGCGGCACCACACGATCTTCACGACCATGCACGACCAGTGTCGGCGCGACGATCTTGGCCAGCGCTGCTGCAGGGAAACCCTTGACCAGTGTTTCGCCTTCGGCGGCCGGCCTAGGGATGAGCTTGCGCAAAGCTTCCTGCGAACCAGCACGGGCACTAGCTTCGTACCGGCCCTTGACCAACTCGGGAGTGATCAATGTCTTGTCGTAGGGAAACAGCTCCATCAGTTGCTGCATGCTCTCCAGCGATGGCTCGTATTCCCAGGCACCACGCAGGCCTGGGGTCTGGACGAACTCACCGGCAGGTGTGCCGAGCAACACCAACTTGTCGACCCGCTCAGGGGCGAACACCGCCAGGCCAATGGCGACCGCACCACCAAAGGAATTGCCGACGAAAGAGGCCTTGGCAATATCCAGCGCATCCATGATGCCGACCAGGTGGTTGACCCACAATTTGATGTCGTACTTGGCCTCTTCCTGGAACTCGGTGAAACCGAAACCGGCAATGTCCGGCACGATGACCCGCCATTTGTCAGAGAAGGCCGACATGCTCCGGGACCAGTTGGTCCAGCCCGAAACGCCAGGACCGGAGCCATGGAGCAGAAACAGAGCATCGCCCTGACCTGCTTCGTGATAGTTGGTCTTGTGTCCTGCTGCCAGCAGGGTTTTTCCAATACCGTCCATAAGGCCTCCGGTTGTTTTTATTTATTAAGATACAGATGTGTATCTGTATGCTAGAGAGGAAACCCGGACACGTCAACACGCAAAATACAGACATGTATGTCAGTACTGGGCGCAGAATCAGGTGCTAGAGCGGAAAAATGGTTTTCCTGATAGGATACATTTCTGTATCTTTATGATGGACGGTCAGCCGGATACAAAAAAGATCTGTTCAATACACCTGTGAATTGCGGCTGCCTGGGCAGCCGCCAGGCGTTAGAATGTGTTTCCTTGCCCGAGGCGCCTTACCCGCCCCCGGCACTCATCCAGTTGGTTGGACAAGGCCCTAGCACAATGTCAACACGCACCAGTCTCACTCGAGAAGATTGGATTCATGCCGCACAGCATGTCCTGGTTACCAGCGGCGTAGACGCCGTTCGGGTCGACACTTTAGCCAAGGAGTTGAAGATCACCCGTGGCAGCTTCTATTACCACTTCAAAAGCCGTGGTGAATTACTCGAAGGCATTCTGGGCAACTGGCGGTCCCGTGCGACCGAGGATGTAATTCTTCAACTGCGTACCGCGCATACTTCACCGCTGCAGCAATTGCAACGCCTGTTGGAGCTGCCATCCCACGGCCAGACGGCTCGCGACGCCGCCGCCATTGAATTGGGGATTCGCGCCTGGGCACGCCGGGACGACAAAGCCCGACAAGCCATCGACGAAGTCGACCGCTATCGCCTGAACTATATCGAGGGCCTGTTGATACAAGCGGGCGTGACGCAGAGCGAAGCCTGCGATCGCGCTTATCTGATCTATGCCTATCAAATTAGCTTGTCATTGCTGTACTGCGACGACACTGTGCAGGATCGCAAGGATCGCAGCGCTCGCATGGCAAACATTCTGATTCCTGAATTACTACCTGCGTGACATGGACAGCGGTGGCCCCCCACACATTCAGGCACTCATAGGCGCTCCCCCCTAAAACCCAGGGAAGAATGAACCCTGCAAATACCTCTCGCGCGCCGGGCAGAAACGACGTTGCGGCCGGACCAGCAAGTCAGCACCGGCAAACATGTGATGAGGAATTATCGACAGGCAGGCAAGGCCCCGGATAGGCGCTGGTGGCGAACGGGCTTTTCAGCAAAACCGCAAAACAGAACCCTGTGAGTTGACTGTCAGACGCAGGCGACATCAACCCAATTGAACCTGGATCTGTTTCACTACGCCCTGCATCGCGGGCAGATAACGGCGCGCAGCTTCCTCAATGGGCATCGCCTTGGCGATGTAGACCAGATTCAGGCAGCCCATCACCCGTTCCTCGTGCATGACCGGGATCGCAATGGCGGCGATCTTGCGCTCCTGGCCCCAGTGTGAATTGTTTTCGCCATACCCCTTGGCCAAGGTGTGTTCCACCAGTCGCTCGACAAAACGACGGTCGGCGGCCAGCGGTGATTGTTCATCTTCGCGGCCGATCATCAATTCGATCAGCTCTTCCCGCTCGGCGGGTGGGCAGAACGCAAAGTATGCACGTCCGGTCGCGGTCATCAGCAACGGCAGGCGCCGGCCAACCATGGATCGGTGAAACGACAGGCGGCTGAAGCGATGGGTGGTCTCGCGAATGACCATGGCATCGCCGTCCAGCGTGCACAGGTCGGTGGGCCAGATGACTTCCTGCAACAACTCGCCGAGCAAGGGGGCGGCGATGGAGGAAATCCATTGCTCATCGCGAAAACCTTCACTGAGTTCGCGAACTTTCAACGTCAATCGATAGCTGTCATCCGACTCGCTACGCCGTACATAACCTTCAGCCTGCAAGGTCTCCAACAGCCTGCGCACGGTGGTGCGGTGCAGCCCGCTCTGCTCCGCCAGTTGCGCGGTGCTGGCGCCGCCGTCGAAGCGGTTCAAGCCGTTGATCAGTGCCAGACCTCGCATCAGACCACGCACGGCTTTGTATTCGGTCTCGCTCATGGCTGGATCCTTTGTTGTTGTAAATCAATCATGTGCACTCAGTGCACACTAACAAGGGTTGTCGTTGTCGACCAGCCTTGTGATTTCCATACTGCGCCCAACAAGAAATCCAAAAGCGCTGTACGGAGATGACCATGAGTTCTGCACCCACTCCTTCCACATTGGACCTGACCACCGACGTCGCCATCGTTGGTGCCGGACCTGTCGGCTTGATGATCGCCAATTACCTGGGCCAATGTGGTGTGAACGTCACCTTGGTGGAAAAGCTCGACAGCCTGATCGACTACCCCCGCGCCATCGGTCTGGACGACGAAAGCCTGCGTACTTTCCAGGCCGTCGGTCTGGCCGACAACGTGCTCCCGCACACCACTCCCTGGCACGCCATGCGTTTCCTGACCCCAAGGGGTCGCTGCTTTGCCGATATACAGCCCAAGACCGATGAGTTCGGCTGGTCGCGCCGCAACGCCTTCATCCAGCCCTTGGCCGACCGCGTACTGTTCGAAGGCCTGCAGCGTTTTGACAACGTCAAGGTGCTGTTCGGCCGTGAGCTCGAAGGCTTCGAACACAGTGACAGCGGCGTAGTGCTGAACCTCAAGGATCACAACGGTCGCGGCGAGCGCCTTCAGGCCCGTTATCTGATTGGTTGCGACGGTGGCAACAGTCTGGTGCGACGCAGTCTGAACATCAGTTTCGAGGGTAAGACCGCGCCTAATCAGTGGATCGTTGTCGACATCGCCAACGACCCGCTGAGCACGCCCCATGTTTACCTGTGCTGCGACCCGGTGCGCCCTTACGTTTCAGCCGCCCTGCCCCACGCTGTTCGCCGTTTCGAATTCATGGTCATGCCTGGCGAGACTGAAGCCGAACTGAGCAAACCCGAGAACATGCGCAAGCTGCTGGCCAAGGTGCTGCCAAATCCGGATCGCATCGAATTGATCCGCAGCCGCGTCTATACCCACAACGCTCGCCTGGCCGGGCGGTTCCGTGAGGGCCGGGTGCTGCTGGCCGGCGATGCCGCGCACATCATGCCGGTATGGCAGGGACAGGGTTACAACAGCGGCATGCGCGACGCCTCCAACTTGGCCTGGAAACTGTCACTGGTGATCAAAGGCCTGGCCGCCGACAGCCTGCTCGACAGCTATGAACAGGAACGCCGTGACCACGCCAAGGCGATGATCGACCTTTCGGTGCTGGCCGGCCACGTGCTGGCACCGCCAAAACGCTGGCAAGGCACCTTGCGTGATGGTGTGTCGTGGCTGCTCAACTATGTGCCGCCCGTCAAACGCTACTTCGTGGAAATGCGCTTCAAGCCGATGCCGCAATACACCGAGGGCGCCTTGATCGTACCCGGCGAAAAAGGCTCACCCGTGGGCAAGATGTTCATTCAGCCCCGGGTACTGACCGAAGCTGGCGAAACCGTGTTGCTGGATGAGGTGATCGGCGAGAACTTCGCGATTATCGCCTGGGGCTGCGACCCGACCTGGGGCCTGACGCCTGCACAGATCGATCAATGGCAAGCACTGGGCACGCGTTTTATCCAGGTACTACCGGACGTCCAACTCAAAGCCGCCAGTGACGTCAGCCAAGGGGTGATCCGCATCGGTGACAGCACCGGCCGCCTCAAGGAATGGTTCGCCCGCGGCTCGGCCTCGATTGCCCTGGTGCGTCCGGATCGCTTCCTTGCCGGCCTGGCCATACCGCAAACCGTCGGCCAGGCCTGTGATGAATTGGCCCTGGCAATCAAGGCCCTGCTGCAACCCGAAGTGGCGATCCCCGCCAGCAAGGTGGCCTGACATGAGCGCTTATCTGCATTGCCTATCCCATACGCCGTTGGTGGGCTACGTCGATCCGACGCCCGACGTGCTGGCCGAGGTCGATGGCATGATGGCTGATGCCCGTGAGCGCATCGCCCGCTTCGAGCCGGAGCTGATCGTGCTCTTCGGCCCCGACCACTACAACGGCTTTTTCTACGACGTGATGCCGGCCTTCTGCATCGGCATGGCCGCCCACGCCATCGGTGATTTCGACACCGCCGCCGGCCCCTTGGATGTGCCCAAAGCGCTGGCCGAATCCTGTGCCCAGGCGGTCCTGGATGCCGGTGTCGACGCTGCCGTTTCCTATCGCATGCAGGTCGACCACGCGTTCGCCCAACCGCTGGAGCTGTTGCTGGGCGGTTTAAGGGAATGCCCGGTGATTCCGGTGTTCATCAATTCGGTCGCCGTGCCGTTGCCCGGCTTCAAGCGTGCTCGCCTGCTCGGTGAAGCGATCGGCCAGTGGGCGCAGTCGCTGAACAAGCGCGTGCTGTTCCTGGCTTCCGGGGGACTGTCCCATCAACCTCCGGTGCCGGAACTGGCCAAGGTCGATGCGCGTATGGCCGATCGACTGATGGGCAGCGGTCGCCAATTGCCGGCTGATGAGCGACAGGCGCGCCAGGAGCGCGTGATCCAGGCCGCCCGGGATTTCGTTGAAGACCAACGCAGTCTGCATCCGCTTAATCCCACGTGGGATCAGCAGTTTCTCGACACCCTGGAACAGGGTCGCCTGAGCGACCTCGATGCCCTGGGCAATGACGAACTGTCGTCACTGGCCGGCAAGTCCACTCACGAAGTGAAAACCTGGGTCGCCGCCTTCGCGGCCCTTTGCGCCTTTGGCCCTTATCAGACCGAAGGGCGCTACTACCGTCCGATTCCCGAATGGATCGCAGGCTTCGCCGCCCTTGGCGCCCAGCCGCTGAACAACAACCACTGAATCCGAGGAACACTGCCATGACTGCCACTGCGCCAGCTTTCACCGAAGCCTCTACCAGCCGTTTTGTCGACATCAGCGAAGGCGAGTTGAAGCTGCGACTGCATTACAACGACGTGGGTCAGGGAGCCGAAACCGTGGTCATGCTCCACGGTTCCGGACCCGGTGCCAGCGGTTGGGCCAATTTCCATCGCAACATCGAACCGTTGGTTACCGCCGGTTACCGCGTGATCCTGATGGATTGCCCGGGCTGGAGCAAAAGTGACCCGATTGTTTGCGACAGCTCGCGCTCAGACCTCAACGCCCGTGCCCTCAAGGGGCTGGTTGATGCACTGGATCTGGACCGTGTGCACATCATCGGCAACTCCATGGGCGGCCACAGCACCGTAGCCTTCGCCCTCGCCTACCCTGAGCGCATCGGCAAACTGATACTGATGGGCGGCGGCACCGGCGGCCCAAGCGCCTTAGTGCCGCAACCTACCGAAGGCATCAAGCTGATCGGCGCGCTGTACCGCGAACCGACCATTGAAAACCTGAAGAAGATGATGAACGTCTTCGTCTTCGACGCCAGCAGTCTGACCGAAGAGTTATTCCAGACCCGCCTGGACAACATCCTGGCGCGCCGCGATCACCTGGAAAATTTCGTCAAGAGCAGCACCCTCAATCCCAAGCAATTCCCGGACTTCAGCCACCGCCTGCACGAAATCACCGCCCAGACGCTGCTCGTCTGGGGCCGCGAAGATCGCTTCGTGCCCATGGACACCGGCCTGCGCCTGCTGGCCGGCCTGCCCCAGGCACAACTGCACGTGTTCAATCGCTGCGGCCACTGGGCCCAGTGGGAACACGCCGAGACCTTCAACCGCATGGTCCTGGACTTCCTGACCCACTGATCACCGAGGCTGACATGAACCCTATTCAAGACACCCTGGAACAGCTCGCCGCCGACCTGCGTCAGGCCGAAGCCCGCCACGAAGCCATTGCGCCCCTGCGCGAGCAGATCGGCGAAGACAACGCCGAGGCCGCTTACACCATCCAGCGGCTCAACGTCACCCACGGCGTGGCCAACGGCCGTCGTGTAGTCGGGCGCAAGATCGGCCTGACCAACCCCAAGGTTCAACAGCAACTGGGCGTCGACCAGCCGGACTTCGGCACCCTGTTCGCCGACATGTGCTACGGCGACAACGAAAGCGTGAAAGTAGGTCGCGTGCTGCAGCCGAAGATCGAGGCGGAAATAGCCTTGATCCTCGAACACGATCTGCCCCGCGCCGACACCACGTTTGCCGACGTGATGGCGGCCACCGGCTGGGTTGTCCCGGCACTGGAAATCGTTGGCAGCCGGGTCCAGGACTGGAACATCCGCTTCGTCGATACCGTGGCTGACAACGCCTCCAGTGGCTGCTTTGTATTGGGTGGCCCGGCTCGACGTATCGATGGGCTCGACCTGCGCCAGGCCAGCATGCGCATGACACGCAATGGTGAAGAAGTGTCCAGCGGCAGTGGCGCCGAATGCCTCGGTCATCCACTCAATGCGGCCGTCTGGCTGGCTTGCACCATGGCTCGCCTGGGCGATCCGCTGCGTGCGGGCGACATCATTCTCACCGGGGCACTAGGGCCGATGGTGCCGGTCGCCGCCGGTGATCGTTTCGAGGCCGAGATCGAAGGCATTGGTCGGGTTGGTATTGGGTTCACCGCCGAGTGATCGGTGACTTGCGTGCAAATGAGGCAACAACAATGAACAAACTCAAAGTCGCCATCATCGGCTCCGGCAACATCGGCACCGACCTGATGATCAAGGTCCTGCGTAACGCCGAGCACCTGGAAATCGCCGCCATGGTTGGCATCGACCCGGCCTCCGACGGCCTGGCCCGCGCTCTGCGCATGGGCGTGGCCACCACCCACGAAGGCGTTGAAGGCTTGACCCGTATGGACGTGTTCAAGGACATCGACTTCGTTTTCGATGCCACCTCGGCCGGTGCCCACGTTAAGAACGATGCGTTCCTGCGCTCGATCAAACCCGACATTCGCCTGATCGACCTGACCCCGGCTGCCATCGGCCCGTACTGCGTGCCGGTGGTGAATCTGGAACAGAACCTGAATCAGCTCAACGTCAACATGGTCACCTGCGGCGGCCAGGCGACCATTCCGATGGTCGCGGCGGTGTCCCGCGTGGCCAAGGTGCATTACGCCGAAATCGTCGCTTCGATTGCCAGTAAATCCGCCGGTCCCGGCACCCGTGCCAACATCGACGAATTCACCGAAACCACCTCCAAGGCCATCGAAGTGATCGGCGGCGCCGCGAAGGGCAAGGCGATCATCGTGATGAACCCGGCCGAGCCACCACTGATGATGCGCGACACGGTATTTGTGTTATCCGAAGCGGCGGATCAGGCGCTGGTCGAGGCCTCCATCGTCGAGATGGCGGCGGCCGTGCAGGCTTATGTGCCGGGTTATCGCCTGAAGCAAAAAGTGCAATTCGATGTCATCCCCGAGGACGCGCCGCTGCACATCCCCGGCCTGGGCACATTCTCCGGGCTGAAGACATCGGTGTTCCTCGAAGTCGAAGGCGCCGCCCATTACCTGCCAGCGTATGCCGGCAACCTTGACATCATGACCTCCGCTGCCTTGGCCACCGCCGAGCGCATGGCGCAGTCGATGCTGAACGCCTGAGGAGACCGACATGACTATTAATCCCGGCAAAAAACTCTACATCTCTGACGTGACCCTGCGCGACGGCAGCCACGCGGTGCGTCACCAGTATTCGCTGCAGAATGTGCAGGACATTGCTCGCGCTCTGGACACGGCCAAGGTCGACTCGATCGAAGTCGCCCACGGTGACGGTTTGCAAGGGTCGAGTTTCAACTATGGCTTTGCGGCGCACACCGATCTGGAATGGATCGAAGCGGCGGCCGATGTCATCAGCCACGCCAAAATCACAACGCTGTTGTTGCCTGGCATCGGCACGGTGCATGACCTCAAAGCCGCCTACAACGCCGGAGCGCGAGTGGTGCGCATCGCCACTCACTGCACCGAAGCGGACGTGTCGAAACAGCACATCGAGTACGCCCGTGAACTGGGCATGGACACCGTCGGTTTTCTGATGATGAGCCACATGATCCCGGCCGAGGAGCTGGCCGCTCAGGCCAAGCTGATGGAGAGCTACGGCGCGACGTGCGTGTACATGGCCGACTCGGGTGGCGCGATGAACATGCAGGATGTGCGCGAGCGCTTTCGTGCGTTCAAGGCGGTGCTCAAACCGGAAACCGAAACCGGCATGCACGCTCACCATAACCTGAGCCTGGGGGTGGCTAACTCGATCACCGCGGTCGAGGAAGGTTGCGACCGAATCGACGCCAGCCTCGCCGGCATGGGCGCTGGGGCTGGTAACGCGCCGCTGGAAGTGTTCATCGCCGCCGCTGAACGTCTGGGCTGGAACCACGGCACCGACCTTTACACGCTGATGGACGCGGCGGACGACATCGTGCGCCCACTGCAGGACCGGCCGGTGCGGGTCGATCGAGAGACCTTGGCATTGGGTTACGCCGGCGTCTATTCGAGCTTCCTGCTCCACGCTGAAATCGCCGCCGCCAAGTATGGCCTCAAGACCCTCGACATCCTCGTCGAACTGGGCAGGCGCCGGATGGTCGGCGGTCAGGAAGACATGATCGTCGACGTCGCGCTGGATCTGCTCAAACGCTGACCGAGCACCACACCGGCTGACCGCCCACGCAGCGGTCGGTCGTCCCTGTTTTGCCCATACAACAATAAAACGGGTACTGCCCATGACTGCGCTTAAACTGACAACACCGTTGCACATGACGCGGACCATCGGTCTGTGTTTCCTCGTGGCCCTGATGGAGGGCCTTGATCTGCAGGCCTCCGGGATCGCTGCCCAAGGCATGGCGGCCGCTTTCGAGCTGGATAAATTACACATGGGCTGGGTCTTCAGTGCCGGAATTTTCGGCCTGCTGCCCGGTGCTTTCCTGGGCGGCCTGCTGGCTGACCGCATCGGCCGCAAACGTGTACTGATGGCGTCGGTGGCCCTGTTCGGGCTGTTCTCGCTGGTCACGGCCATGGCCTGGGATTACAACAGCTTGCTGGTTGCCCGTTGCCTCACGGGCGTGGGTTTGGGCGCCGCCTTGCCCAACCTGATCGCACTGACCAGTGAAGTGGCTGGTCCGCGTCTGCGTGGCATGGCCGTGAGCCTGATGTATTGCGGCGTGCCGCTGGGTGCTGCGGTGGCGGCCAGCATTGGCATCGCTCAATTGGCCGGTGGCTGGCAGGTGGTGTTCTACGTCGGAGGCCTGGTACCGCTGTTGATCGTGCCTCTGCTGGGGCTTTATCTACCGGAGTCGGCGCAGTTTCGAAGCGTCCAGGACGCCGCGCCCATCGGCGTGGTCCGGGGCCTGTTCCGCGAGGGCGCGGCCCTGCCGACCGCAATGATCTGGGTGAGTTATTTCTTTACGCTCATGGTTGTGTACATCTTGATCAACTGGCTGCCCAGCTTGTTGGTCGGCCAGGGTTTCAGCGGCCGCCAGGCCAGTTGGGTTATGTTTGCTCTACAGCTTGGCGCTGCGGTCGGTACGTTGCTGCTGGGCTGGGTGATGGACCGCCTGCCAGCCTGGGCCCTGTCCGCACTGATCTATATCGGCATTCTCGCTTCGCTGACCGCTCTGGGTATGGCCAGCCACCTGGAGAGCATGCTGGCAGCCGGTTTCGTTGCGGGCTTTTTCGCCACCGGCGGGCAATGCGTGCTGTACGCCTTGGCACCGCATTTCTATCGCTCATCTGTGCGCGCCACGGGCGTGGGCAGCGCGGTGGCCATCGGCAGACTCGGCGCAATGAGCGGCCCGCTGGTGGCCGGCAAGATGCTCGCCTTGGGCACCGGCACGGCCGGGGTGATGCTGGCTTCGGCGCCGGGAATCGTCATCGCCGCAGTGGCAATGTTTTACCTGTCAGTGCGCCGCAACGGCGCTCGGCCTGACTGACAACTCCCGCGTAACACCCCGTGCCGGAAACGGTGCGGGTTTACCCCCAACAACAATAAAAGTGAACACCGGCATGCTCAAGATTTTTCTTCGGGCGTTCAGCGCCTGCACCTGCGTTCTATCGTTTGGCCAGGCTTGCGCCAGCGGTTTTGTCGATGACAGCCACGCCGACCTGACGATGCGCAACTATTACTTCGATCGTAACTATGTGAACGCCACACCCCAGGCCGCCGCCCGCGAGTGGGCCCAAGGCTTCATTCTCAACATGCGTTCAGGTTATACAGAAGGGCCAGTGGGCTTCGGCCTCGACGCCCAAGGCTTGCTTGGGTTGCGCCTGGACTCTTCACGCGCTCACACCGGTACAGGCCTGCTGCCGTACAGTGCCACCACGCGTGAGCCGGCCGATGAATATTCGGAGCTGGGTCTGACGGCCAAGGTCAGGGCATCGAAAAGCGAGCTGCAATTGGGCACCATCAGCACGTTTCTGCCGATCGCTTTTGCCAGCCCTACCCGTCTGCTGCCGCAGACCTTTCGCGGCGCGTACCTCAAGTCCAAGGAAATCGACAATCTGAGCCTGCACGTTGGCTGGCTGGATCGCATCAACCTGCGCGACTCCACTGATTACCAGAAAATGTCGGTCGGTTCACCCAACGGACGCTTCAATGGCGCCGCCGAGTCGGATCGTTTTTCTTTCGTCGGCGGCGACTATGCCTGGTCGCCGCAACTGACGCTGAAGTATTACCACGCAGAACTCGCTGACTTGTACCGCAAGGACTTCTACGGCTTTGTCGATAATCGCCCGATCGGCCCCGGCAGCCTGAAAAGCGACTTTCGTCTGTTCGTTACCGGTGAAGACGGCGCAGCCAAGGCCGGCGCAGTGGACAACCGCAATGCGGCACTGATGCTGACGTACGCCTTGGGGGCTCACAAATTCGGAGCCGGCTACATGCAACTAACCGGCAAGACCGCCATGCCCTACCTGTTCGGCACCGAACCACTCGTCATCACCGAAGGCACGCTGAGCTCCGAGTTTCTCAACCCCAAGGAGCGCAGTTGGCAGGTACGGTATGACTACAATTTCGTGGCCATGGGCTTGCCAGGGCTCAACGGCATGCTGCGCTACGTGAGCGGCGACAATATCGAACTGGCCAAGCTGGGAGGCTCCGACCTGAAAGAAAGCGAAAAGGATATCGAACTGTCCTACGTGCTGCAGGGCACTCTGTTGAAAGGCCTGGCCTTGCGCGTGCGCAACGCCTGGTACCGCAATGACTTCACCGCCCAGGCCAGCCACAGGGACGACAATGAGCTACGGCTGAATATCGATTACACCTGGAAGCTATGGTGAGTTTCAAATAAAACAATGGAAGTCCGCCTGACAAAAGATTCCGCCCAGAGCCAGTCATTTTGTAGGGGTAAAAACGACCAAACATAAAAAAGGGTCGCGAGATAAAATCTCGCAACCCTTTGAATTATATGGTCGGGACGGAGTGATTCGAACACTCGACCCCTAGCACCACATCTCCTTTTTCATACTTCTTGAAAGACTCCAAAATTTTACTCTGGATTTTTTAAGCTAGTATTTACTTGAGCTCCAGCGGTGTTCTGCTCTACGAGAGTCCAGTAACGTCCATCAAGAGCCGACTTTTTTGTGGGGGGAAAAGTAGGGGGAGTCTATTTTATGGCCAAAATCACCATCAAAGAACTCGAGTCGCTGACCGCCAATGATGCCGGCCGGATTCTCCGGGAGGATGGCAATCTCGCCGGTCGAATTTCCGTGCGTAAAGACGGCGTGTCGGTCAGCTTTTTCTATCGCTATCGCTGGGGCGACCAGAACAAAGAGTACGCCTGCGGAACCTGGCCGCGCAAATCCCTGACGGACATCCGCAAGGCGCGCAACCAGGCGAGAGCGCTCATCGATGAGCAGATCAATCCCAACGAACAAAAGAAAACGGCCAAGGCACTGGCATACGCCGCGGCTAACATAGAGGCCGAACAAGTAAAAACGACGAAGGTGCAAACGCTGACCGTCCAGGATCTGGTCAAGGCCTGGCTGCTGGATGGCGTCGCGCGTAAAGACGGCAATGCCGAGTTGCAACGACGCTTTAATAAGGACCTTTTGCCAGCACTCGGCAAGACCGCAGTGAGCAGCGTCTCCGAACACGATGTTCGGGCGCTGATCCGCAACGTGGTTAACCGCGGCGCTCACCGGCAAGCCATCAGTTTCTTCGCCGACCTCACTCAGATGTTCAGCTGGGCCAGAAAACGTCAGCCCTGGCGGGCCTTACTGGTTGAGGGCAATCCGACGGACCTGGTCGACATCACCCCACTGATCCCTGCCGACTACGAAGCCGAAAGAAGCCGCATCCTATCACCGGCTGAGCTGCTGGAACTGCACAACCGCTTCCAGCAAATGACCGCCGATTACAACGCCCTCCCCGCCGGCCAAAAATACGACGGTATTCGACCGCTAAAGAAGGAAACGCAGCTCGCGCTCTGGATCAGCTTGGGCACGCTATGCCGGATTGGTGAACTGCTGCAGGCCGAATGGAAGAATGTCGATCTGGACCGGCAGACCTGGTTCCTCCCCAGTGAAAACGTCAAAGGCACTCGCGGCAAGAAACAAGACCACCATGTCTTCCTCTCCCCCTTCGCCCTGCATTTCTTTCAGGACCTCAAGACCCTGACGGGAGACTCCCAGTGGTGCTTTCCGAACAAGCAGGATGATGGGCATGTGGACGTGAAAGTGGTGAGTAAACAGGTCGGCGATCGCCAGGCTCGGTTCAAAAACCGCAAGGCCCTCTCCAGACGGCGTCATGACGATACCCTGGTGCTGGCCGACGGCGAGAACGGCGACTGGACGCCGCATGACCTGCGCCGCACGGGCGCGACCATGATGCAGGCATTGGGGGTCAGTCTGGACGTCATTGATCGTTGCCAAAATCATGTGCTGGCCGGCTCGCGGGTAAGACGCCATTACCTGCATCACGACTATGCCGAAGAGAAGAAGCGCGCTTGGGACCTGTTGGGCGATCGACTCAGCGCCGTATTGTCGTCCACCTACGAGCATCCTCCGGTCGAGTCGATGCTGTCTTTTCCTGCGAATACCGCGACTGGCTCCTTACCGCCTTCTTAAGTCGGCGTCTTTAGTGGTGAGCAGAGGCTTCCGGGCTCAGATTTTGCGTAGCAACGCACAAAAAAGGCGTTTTCAGCGGTTAGTATGTCGGCAGTCTGGAAGAACCGATTTTTGCAACAGAATCGGCCGAATTCGATCACTCGTGGCTGGCAGGAACCCACAGCGGAGTACCTCGACTCTCGATTATCCCTCATGATCTCTAAGCCAATCGAAAATCAGGATCTTGAGCCGTTCACCTGAGAAACTCGGGAAGTGCCCTCCGTGTACTGTGCGCACTGGCAGCCTATGTAGGCGCTCAAGGCTTTGACGATATTGGTTCAAGTTCGAGTGGTATGCATCTACTATGAGTGGTCCGTCATAGATCACATCACCGCTGAAAAGAGTCTGGGTGGAGTGCTCCCACAAGCTGATTCCGCCTGGGGAGTGCCCGGGGGTATGTATCACTTCGAGCACCCGGTCCCCGAGGTCTATGACATCCCCGTCTTCAACGATTCGACTCGCCGGTGCAGACTTCACTCGATACTCGGCATAGCAAATCTCGCAGTCTGGGTGGGCGTCAAACATCTCGTCTGAGACGAACATCGTGGCCAATGTATTATCCCCATCGGGGTGGGCCAGGATATGTGCTTCGTCGGAATGAACCACACGCTCGCTAAACTCATAGTGACCCGCCATGTGATCGAAATGAGTGTGACTGGCTATTGCACAGACAGGTTTTTCCGTGAGCAAGGGAATCTGCTCACGCAGACTGACAAGGCCCGAGCCTGTATCGATCAACGCCCCCTTGTCGCGTCCATGAACGTACCAAAGGTTGCAGCGATAAAAGGGCCGTATGTAGGGCTCATGGATCAGGCTGATATTGTCAGCTTGATGCTGGACATCAAACCATTTGTCTTTGGTCACAATCTTCATGGTGATTCCAGATGTTCTTTTCCTATGAAATTGTACTTCTACTTGTACAGCTCTACTGCAACCCTAGCTCCAGACCCATCTCTCGCCCGCGTTCGGCAGCAGCATGAAGTGCGCGTATGAAAGCCGCTTGCACTCTGTCGGTGTCCATTGAGTTGATAGCTGCATGCGTCGTACCGCCCTTCGAAGTCACCCGTTCGCGCAGTGTGGCAAGAGACTCTGATGAATGGGCGACCAGCGCCGTTGCGCCGCGAAAGGTTTCCAGAGCTAGCGTTCGACCCTGCTCCGCGTTCAAGCCAAGCTCCAGGGCTGCGTACTCCATTGCCTCCATGAAATAAAAAATGTAGGCCGGGCCGCTGCCTGACAATGCCGTGACAGCGTCAATTTGGTCATCGCTCTCAACCCAAATGCACCGCCCCACAGCCTCCATCACGGCCGTTGCAATGTTTCGGTCCTGTTCACAGATCTCGGGGGTTGCTGCCATCCCCGTCATTCCCGATCGAACGAGTGCTGGCGTATTGGGCATGGCACGTACCAGAAGCATTTGCCCTAGCCAGCGTTGCAAGTCATGCAGACGCGCTCCTGCCACTATGCTGATGACCAGACTCTCAAGACCAGCACTGTTCAGAAAAGGTTTCAGCGAGGCGATTGCGTCGCGAAGCTGTTGGGGTTTAACGGCCAATACAATGACATCGCAGTTGGCAAATGTTGCGTCCGGAGTTTCGGTCGTATGTACACCCAGACGTGTTGCCAGGCGATTACGTGAGTTTTCAGACGGTACCGCGACACAAATAGATGTTGCCGGCACACCGCGTGAGATCAGGCCTTCCATCAAGGCGGAAGCCATGTTGCCTCCCCCAAGGAATCCAAAGGTAAGCGAGTCAAGAATGTTCTCGTTGTACGCCATCTACGTGAAACCTCTTTCGTGAACTTGATGCAGAAAGTCGAAGCGTTAGCGCTCAGGAGGAATCGGTTGCGCGCCTGATCTCATAGTTCCAATGCCGACCCATCGACAGACGAAGTCGTTCCACCACGTCGTTTCGCGATCAGCGTGTCCAACCAATCGCTGCGCATTTGCGGTACGGATTCGAGTAATTTTGAGGTGTATGGATGGCGCGTATTTGAGTCGAAAACCTCAGCGATAGGTCCACTGTCAACAGCTTTGCCTTTCTGCATCACGACAACCCTGTCACCCAATCGGCGGGCGGCATCAATATCGTGGGTAATAAATAGAATGGCGATCCCGGTTTCCCGTTGTACCTCACGCAGAAGCTCCAGCGTATGGGCCGCGACTATAGGATCTAGTGCAGCCGTCACCTCGTCGCAAATCAAAAGGTCAGGCTGGGCTGCAAGCGCGCGGGCAATGCAAACACGCTGTTTTTGCCCCCCCGACAATTGTGCTGGGAGTCGGTCTGCGCAATCGGCTGGCAAATACACGCGCTCCAGAAGCTGCATTACTTGCAGGCATGCTTGCTGATGAGAAACACCAAAATAGAAGCTCAGTGGCCGAGCAAGAATATCGCGTATTTTTTGCTGCGGATTGAGAGCCGTATCGGGAATCTGATGCACCATCTGGATGCGACGCAATTCATCACGGCTGCGCCGCAAGGCAAAGGGTGCAAGCGGTTCGTTACACAGATGGATAGAGCCCGCTGTCGGTGCCAGTTGGCCAACAATTGACTTGGCCAGTGTACTTTTACCACTGCCAGACTCGCCCACGACCACCAGGGTTTCTCCCGGCGCGATCGATAGGCTGACGTTATCCAACACTCGCATACGACCGTAGCTCACACTCAGATCGTTCACCACCAGCGTCACGTCATCCGCTCTGGGCGTACCGATAGTCGTCATGTGAGGTCTCATCTGTACGCTGACCAATTCGCGTGTGTACGGTGCCTGCGGTGCATGGAGGATTTTTTCCGCTGCTCCCGTCTCTTCTACGCGCCCCTTTCTCATGACCATGATGCGATCTGCGGTCTGCGCGACCACGGGCAAGTCATGAGTAATGTGAAGCGCCGCAGTACCACGCTCACGGATCAACTTGCGCAACGTTTCCAGAACTTCTACCTGAGTAGTAACGTCCAGTGCCGTTGTCGGTTCGTCCAGAACCAGGATATCCGGCTCTCCTGCCATCGTCATCGCTGCCATTGCTCGTTGAAGTTGGCCGCCAGACACCTCATGGGGATATCGGTCGCCGAATGTGTTCGGAGAAGGAAGATCAATGGTCCGGAACAGCTCAATGGCTCGGCGCCGTGCCTCTTGGCGGGAACATAGCCCGTGCCGAACCGGTACATCGCACACTTGATCCATGATTGGCCGTGATGGATTGAAAGCGGCCGTCGCACTCTGCGCGTAATAGGCAATCCGACGACCACGCAACTTCTGTCTTTGCTCGAGCGACAAGGCAAACAGATCCATGCCGTCGAAAAAAACATGTCCGCCAGCGATGTGACATCCGGGGCGCACGTAGCCCAAAGCGGTCAAGCCGAGCGTCGACTTACCAGCTCCGGACTCGCCAATAAGTCCGAGAACCTCACCAGGTCGTAGTTCCAGATTAATACCGTCGAGCAGCGTTACCTCTTCACCGCTATCTCGACGGGCAACGATGGACAGCTGTTCTATCCGCAGGATCGCGGGCTCTGAAAAACGGGAGCTCATTGTTCTTCTCCTACGGCAGGGCTGTTGCGAGAGATCAGCCAATCAGCAATCAAGTTGACGCCAATCGTCAGAAGCGCGATGGCAATTGCGGGAATTAACGGAGCTATCACGCCATAGGTAATGGCCTGCGCATTGTCACGCACCATACTGCCCCAATCCGCATTGGGTGGACGGATACCCAGCCCCAGGAAGCTCAATGCCGCGATGAACTGAAAGGCAAAACAAAAGCGCAGACCGAACTCCGCGATAATCGGCGGTAAAGAGTTGACCAACACTTCGCGCCGGATAATCCACCAAAGTCCCTCGCCTCGCAGCCTCGCTACCTGAACGAAATCCAGCGCGGCTACACCCATCGCGACAGAGCGTGTGATGCGAAACACGCGGGTTGATTCAAGAATGGCGATAGTGCCAATCAAAACCGGTATCGATGTGCCGAGCGCCGTCAGAATAATCAATGCGAGAACGAGTTGCGGCAACGACATGAGCAGATCAACCAAACGCGACAGAACCGCGTCGAGCCAGCCACCGGCAACGGCTGCCGCGATGCCAGAGGAAACACCAATCAGAAAGGAAATTGCAGTGATGGCAAGCGCTAATCCGATGGTTGTCCGTCCGCCATCGAGAAGGCGGGCCAACATATCTCGCCCAAGGTTATCGAGTCCGAGTGGATAAAACAGGCTGGGCGCATCCCACGTATCACCAACGATCTCATTGGGGCCATGACTCATGAACACTGGACCGAATGCGACGGCAAGGATGATGAATAGGGTGATGCCCATTCCCGCGAACGCGCGCGTTGGCACATATTGATTGGCAATGATCATTTGAGCGCTCCGCGCAAACGAGGGTTAGTGATAATGACAAGTAGGTCGGCTAACAAATTGATGAGCACGTAGGTCGCGCCGAAGATAAGCCCGCAGGCCTGGACGGTGGGGATGTCGCGCTTGCCGACTGCATCCACCATGTACTGGCCGATACCCGGATAGACGAAGATGGTTTCTACAACGATCACCCCTACGATCAGATAAGCCAGGTTAAGCGCCACAACGCTGATGAGCGGCGCCATCGCGTTGGGTAGTGCCTGTCGCAGCACAATGCTGCTGCGCGGTTCGCCCTTGAGAATGGCCATTTCTATATAGGGTTGCGACATGACGGACAGCACGGCGGTGCGGGTCATGCGCATCGTATAAGCCCAGACCATGGGTGCGAGCGTGAACGCCGGCAAGATGACGACCGACAACCGCTGCGTCAGATCCATGTCGGGCAAAACCATGGATATTGCGGAAAACCATCCCAGTTGCGTCGAGAAGACCAGAATCAGCAGATAACCGAACAGGAACTCTGGAATAGAGATCGCCGCAAGAGCGCCGATGTTGAGGAATGATCCGACACGCCCCTGGCTTTTTATCGCCGAAACGATGCCCAGAACAACCGCTAGGGGGATGGAAATAATCGCCGCCACCGCCGCCAATAGCAGTGTGTTCTCTAACCGGAAACGGATCTGGTCAATGATTGGCGCGCCGTTGGCCAGTGACAGGCCAAAGTCCCCATGCAACGCGTTGGACAGCCAGCTGAAATAGCGCAGTAACGCAGGTTGGTCGAGCCCTAATGTTTGCCGAAAGGCTCTGAGCGCCTCTTCGGTTGCGTCACGGCCCAACACTGCCGAGGCAACATCGCCGGGCAGGATCTGCGTGCTGGCAAAAACGACGGCCGAAAGAGCCAGCAGCGTGAGCAGACCGAGGCAGAACCTGCGTCCCAGCAAAGAGAGAAGCTGCGAATGAGCTCTTGGCTGTTTACTGTTCACTGAAAGCTTTTTCGTGCTGTGACACGCAGGCGGCAACGGGGCTTCGTCGGATCTTGTTTTTTTCACACCCGTGTTCCTCATTTGAAGATATTATTGGACTTGAAAACTTTAACGATATAAACATTGTTTCATTGCTCACGCAAGAACCTGATCGACCCAAGAACATCGGCCCATATGAAATCCAAGAACAAGAGGAACTGACGATGAACGACAAACGGCGCGTGGATGAGTATTTGGAAGGGATGACCCGGCGAGGCGTACTAAAAGGCGCCGCAGTGCTTGGCCTGGGCCTTGGCCTTAATCTCTCCCTGCCATTCGCCCGGGCTGCGGAGCCGAAAAAGGGCGGGACCTTCCGGCTAGGCATGATTGAAGGTGAAACCACCGATACCCTCGACCCGCGGCTGACAGGCACGACCTATGCTGCCCATGTGAGCCTGCAGCTTCGCAACTGTCTGGTGGAAATTGGGCCCGATATGACACTGGTGCCCGAGTTGGCCGAGAGTTTCGAGCCGCAGGACAAGGGCGCAAAATGGGCCTTCAAGCTGCGCAGTGGCGTGACGTTCCACAATGGCAAGGCGATGTCGCCTGTAGATGTTATCTATTCGATGAACCTGCACCGGGGGGAGACCTCAACGTCGGGTGCGAAATCGCTGTTAGCGCAAGTCAAAGAAATCGCCTCCGATGGCGATACCGTGACCTTCACATTGTTCGAGCCCAACGCCGATTTCCCATTCGTGCTGGCCGACTATCACCTCGTGATCGTTCCCGACAGTACGACCAACTTCAAGGACGGCATGGGTACCGGCGGCTATGTTCTGGAATCGTTCCAGCCCGGTGTGTTGACCCGCGTACGGCGCAATCCCGATTACTGGAAACCCAACCGGGCGCATTTCGAATTTGTGGAAACGATCTCTATTCCCGATTCGGTCGGTCGCAACAATGCCCTTCTGGGCGGAGCCGTGGATGCCATCATCCAGACCGATCCCAAGACGGCCAATCTGCTGGCCAGCCGACGCGGCTACCAACTCATCGAAACCAAAGGCACCCAGCATGTCACGCTGGCCATGCGAACGGATCTGGCGCCCTTTGACAATGTTGACCTACGTCTGGCACTCAAACACGGCATTGACCGCGAACAACTGGTCAAGACCCTGCTCAAGGGGCACGGTGTGGTTGGCAATGATCATCCGATAGCCTCAGTCAATCGCTACCATGCCGATCATCTGACCCAACGTAGCTACGACCCAGACAAGGCAAAGTTTCATCTCAAGCGCTCAGGCCTAAGCGATCTGAAACTGACACTCGACGCCTCCGATGCAATTTTGGCTTTTGGAGTCGACATGGCGGCCATCTTCCAGCAAAGCGCGGCAAAAGCGGGTATCAATTTCGACATCCACCGCAACCCCACCGATGGCTACTGGGACAGCGTCTGGCTCGCCAAACCTTGGTTCGAAGGCTTCTGGGCCGGGCGACCAACTGCTGACTGGATGTTCACGCAAGGCTACGCCGCCGATGCGCGCTGGAACGAAGCGAAATGGAAAAATCCACGCTTCAACCAATTGCTTGTGGCCGCACGTGGAGAACTGGATGAAGGCACGCGCGCGCAAATGTACGGGGAAATGCAGGCGCTCTGTTCCGATGACGGAGGTTCGATCATCCCATTTTTTACCAACACCCTTGATGCTGCCACCGACAAGGTGCAGTTCGGGCAATTGTCATCAAACCTCGCTGGCGACGGCGCTCGTTGCGCCGAACGCTGGTGGTTTGCCTGAAGAAACACTTGGCTCGCGCCAATGGCTGGAAAAAATAACAACAGTGAGGACGTAAAAAAATGACACACGCAACTCCGTTAGGGACTGCCATGCTGATCGATCTTGAACAATATCCGATCACTGACCTGAAAAGCCCTGCGGCCCAGGCGCTGATCGCTCGCTGTCGCGAAAGCCTGGCCGCCCGTGGTGCCGTTCGCCTGGACGGATTCGTTCGTGCGGAGGCGATTCAGGTAATGGCCGAAGAGGCCCGAAATTTAGCCGCGAACGCTCATCAGCAGAACGATGATTTCACAGCCTACATCGGCCAAACTCTTCCCGACAGTTTGCCGCCCCATCACCCCTGCCGTAATTTGCAGCGTACAGCTCAGGCTGCCGTTGCCTATGATTTGATCGGCGACAGCACCGCCGTTCGCAGCTTTTATGAATCAGAAGATCTCACGGCCTTCATCGGTGCAGTGCTGAGCAAGGAACGTTTTTATCGCAGCGCAGATCCCCTGGCGGCCTGCAATCTGGCTTACATCGGCGAAGGGCAGGAGCTTGGATGGCATTTCGATAGTTCTGAGTCTTCCGTAACACTGCAGATCCAGGCACCTCGTGAAGGCGGCGTATTCGAGTTCGTTCCGAATATTCGCACCGACACACAGGAGAATTTCGATGAGGTCGGTGCTGTTCTCATCGGCGGCGACAAGAATGTCGTGCGCTCTCCTTGCCAAGCTGGCACGCTTTCAATTTTTCGTGGGCATCACGCATTGCATCGTGTCACACCGGTTTTTGGAGAAACCCCAAGGGTTACCGCCGTTCTCACCTATGCAGAAGTACCGGATTTTCGGGTGAGTGACTATTCGCGAAAACTTTTCTACGGTCGTCTTGCTTGACCGAGAAGTGCCGAGCAATTATTTCCAGCAACAGTAAGGGCACCGCTTTGACTGAAAACCCGAGATCTCCCCCAACGTTGAACGATGTAGCGGCCCTGGCGGGGGTTTCCGCTCAGACAGTTTCCAATTATCTGACTGGACGTAACAAGCCGCGTAGCGCAAATCTTCAGCGCTTGGAGGCTGCGATCAAGGAGTTGGGTTACCGACCAAGCGCGGCTGCCCGTGCTTTGCGCCTCAAGCGATCCAATACGATCGCGTTGCTTTTGGAGGACGGCGCCGACAGCGCCGTCGAAAAGGCTCGGCAAAACTGGGAGCCTCTGCACGCCATGTTCCTTTACGGCGCGACGATGAAGGCCCGCGAGTTGGGCTATCGCATCACCATTGTTCTGACAGAGCAAGGGACGACCGAAGCCGAGGCGCAGCGATTGGTGCGTGAAGGCATGACAGATGCCTTGATATGCAGTACCGAGGCCATGCCGGATGCACAACTGCGTCGACTGCAGAAGCTTGCCAGGACCGAAAACGTTCCCATCGCCATGCTGCAGGAATACCGTGTACATCCCGATATCTGTACCGTGGCTGCGGAAGATGAACATGGTGCGACGATGGTAGCAGAGCATTTTGCCGCCCTCGGTCACAAACGTGTTGCAGTCATGATCGTGCTCCCACTCTGGCCTGGCCCGATCCGGCGCCGCGACGGGTTCGAAATCGCAGCTCGCCGTCTAGGGCTTGAAGTGCAGGTATGGGAGTGTGAGCGCTACGATGCCGAGACGATCCGCACGTACGCGGCTAACCGCCTACAGCGTGAAGACAGCCCCACCGCGGTATTTGCAGTCAACGACATCATTGCGATCAACGTGATGAAGCAAGCAATCGATATGGGGCTAGAGGTCGGTCGGGATATCTCTGTTGTGGGCTTTAACGATCTTGATATCGCCTCGCAGGTCACGCCGCCTCTAACAACAATACGCACCCCGGCAGCCACAATGGGAGCGCGCGCTGTAGAGGTGCTGACCAATGCTCTTGGCGGACAACCACTTCCTCAAAGCACTACCTTGCCTGTCGAGTTCATCATTCGTGGTAGCTCCGGTCCCCCAATTAGACTTCAAGATTAAAAGCCGCTCCCCATCCCCGGAGGGGCATACCCTAGCCGCTGACTTCAAAAAATTAGGCTTCTGAGCGTGGGCTACGGCATTCGCTCAGAGTGGGCCGTTGGTGGTTGCGCCTAAATTCAGGCGAGTTGAAAACCCGACTTTTTCAACAGAATCGGCCGTTAACTGCCTCTCGCGAAAGACGACTTTGGCTCGTTTTCTTGACTATTGGGCTGGCAGCAGCGTCAGCGTGCCTTTGGTATTGGCCGCAACTTCCGACTCTTCGAAGTGCTGCGGCAGGTAGCCACCCTGGATATAGGTTTGCGCCTGATCTGCATAATGTCGATCGAACAGTACACCGCTCTGACCGACCGGATTGATGCCGAGGCTATGCGCCGGGTCGGCAAAGTCGATCAGGCGGCGGGTCGACGGGCCATAGACTACTTGCCAGGGTGCCGGGCCTACACGGGCTGAGAGGTTGTTCGGCGTCTCGTGACCACCAGGGGCGGCGAAGGGGCCAACGTTGAACAGCTTACCCAGCAGCTTTTGCTGGCCGAGCGGGTGACCATGGGTGAGAGTATGGGCCTTACCCCAACTCCAACTGGCCGGGTCATTACCCAGAGTTTGTTTGAGATGTGCGATGCTGGCCTGCCAGGCCTCTTTGACGATATCGGCGCGGCTTTCTATTGTCGGCGTGCTGAGGTTATCCCACCAGAGCGAGTCTGCCTCTGCTGCCAACCGTGGCAAGGCGACGTCAAGCACGCGGGTCGACAGCAGGTTGTCGAAGAAGGCATCACCGAGTTCGTCGTGCATGGCGCAAAAGGTCAGTTGGTACACTAGTTGGTTGAACAACGTGGCGCTGGTCGAGTCGAGTGAGTGGTCGCCTTTCCAGGCCGCCAACTGTTCGAGCAGCGCGCGCTCTTCCGGTGCCGTCACTACCTCACGCAACAACGTCAGCAGCGGCGCGAGCAAGCGTGGACCGTAGCCAGTGGCGGTGTCGAGTTGCAGCGCCTGACTGTTGTCCAGATTCCACTTCACCGAGTTGTCGGCCAACTGTTGGTCGAGACGCTGGCCTCGGTCCGGCAAATTGTAGTAGCCGGGAATTTCCATAGCCGTCGGCGAAACTGGCTGGAAATTGGCGGAGACAATATAGCCACGTGCCGGGTTCTCTTCCTGCGGGTTGTCACTGAATGGATAGAAGCCGTTCTTGTTCGCCTCGGCGGTGCTGCCGTCGAGAATGAAATTCGGGTTCGCCCCGGCCGGGCGTTTGGGCAGTTGCGCGGCCGCCCACCAGCCGATATCCCCTTTGGCATTCGCCCAGACTAAGTTGAGGCCAGGGGCCTGGATTTTCGCTGCGGCGCTGCGCATCTTCGCCAGACTATCGGCGCGATTGATTTGGTAAAAACCGTCGAGCAGCGGGTTCTGGGTTTCGAGGAAGGCCCACCACATAGCAATCGGGGTATTGCCGCCGCTGACGCCAAGCGCGTCGTTGATGATCGGACCGTGGGGCGACTGGCGTAGGGTTAGTTTGACTGGGGCCTCGCCTTTAACGCGGATTTCCTGCTCGGTGGTTTTCAGGTCGACCCACTGGCCATTAAACCAGACCTGATTGGCGTTGGCGGGGTTGACTTTCTCGGCGATCAGATCGAGGTCATCGTTCTGGAACATAGTCATGCTCCAGCCGAAATCCAGGTTATGCCCGAGCGAGGCAAAGGGATTGAGCGCCTGATGGTGACCGTACAGCTCGAAGCCCGGCGCAGACAACTGCGCCTCGTACCAAACCGCTGGGACGGCGAAACGAATATGCGGGTCGCCAGCCAGCAGAGGCTTGCCGCTTTGGCTGCGATTTCCGGCGATGACCCAGGCATTGCTGCCCTCGAACTGCGGGAGGCCAGCCTCGACCAACGCCTGCTGGCTGATCCGGGCGATAGCGTTGAGGTCCTTCCAGTCGCTGGTCGCCAGGTTGACTTGACCGACGACGCCTTGTGGGTGCCAGTCGAGATCAAACACTTTCAGATAGTTGGCGCCCAGTTTATCGCGCACATAGGTCAATACCGGTTCGGTGCGAAAAGCCGCGGCAAAGCTGTAGGCCATGTAACCCACTACGCTGACGCTGTCTTCCGCGGTGAAGGGACGCGACTCAATCCCCAACAGGTCAAACTCTACAGGTTTGGCGTGACTGGCCTGGTATTGGTTGATGCCATCCAGATAGGCCTCCAGGGCTCGCCAGGAAGATGACTGCTTGTCGATCCCGGTTACGTATGCGTCGGCATGCTCGCGGATGCGCAAAGTGCGGAACAGCCGATCAGTCTCGAGCAACTTGGGCCCGAGCACTTCCGCCAGTTCGCCACGCGCCAGACGGCGGAGCATTTCCATCTGGAACAGGCGATCTTGAGCATGTACATAGCCCTGCGCACGGTACATATCGGTTTCGTTCTGAGCCTTGATATGTGGTACGCCGCGTTCGTCGTAACGCACGTTGACCGCCTTCTGAAGATTCGCGATCTGCGCTTGACCGTCTCGGACCGGCTGCTTGCTGTGGACATACCAGGTCCCGCCGGCAGCCACAGCAGTAATCACCACTGCGAGTACAGTTAGGGTGCGTTTCATCGAGTTTTCCTTATTCTTATTGAGCGTGGGCATGCGCAGCAATTGAAAGCGCCCTGCATTCTGCGCAGCCTGGCGCACTGCAACATTGACCGGACACTCGAATCTTGGAAGTATTCGGTCAATAACGGAGTAATCAATGAACTTAGAACAGGCCAGTCACAGCCCTGCGGCGCTGACCCACTCCCCGACCTTGCGACGCTTGTTGTACGAGGCACTGGCCAGCTTGCAACTGGACCCCACCGTCACCTACCGCCGCGCTTACCAAGGTGTGCCGCTGCCTCCTCTCTTGTTAAGCGAGCGGCAGGAGCACGACAACGCGCCATTGTTCTGGCAGGCACTGGCCGGACTGACGGGGGATGTGGACATTGGCCTGCACTTGGGCGAAGTGATGAAGCCACGGCCGCTGGATGTAGTGGGCTACCTTCTGCTCGCCAGTCGAGACATGCGTGAGGCGGTACTGTGCTTTGTGCGCTATCAGCACATTCTCTCTGGCGGTTTTGCTGCGCGCCTGGAGGACGATGGCGAATCTGTACGCCTAGTGCTGGACCTGAACTATCGCGGATATGGCTCGCTACGCCAGCAGATGGAATGCCTGGCGCTGGTACTGATCAAGATGCTCGGCAGCGTCAGCGACGGTGAGTTTGCGCTGCTGGGCATCGACTTCCGCCATCCGGTGCCCAGACGGCTCAGTGAGCATCAGCGCTTGTTCGGTCTGACTCCACGCTTCGGGCAAGCACATGACGCGTTGATCTTCCCGCGCGTGCTGCTCGCGCGGCCGTCGCGTAGTGCCAATCCTCGAATGTTTACCTTGCTCAGTCAGCAGGCGGAACTGGAGTTGGCGGAGTTATCGGAGAACCAACTGTTCAACCGGGTACGCTATTGGCTGACAGGTAATCTTGGGCAACAGGGCTGTAATTTGAAAGCCTGCGCCGTGGCGCTGGATTTGAGCGGCAGCGCCTTGCAGCGTAGCTTGGCAACCCAGGGCAGCAGCTTCCGCGCCTTGCATGAGGAAGTGCGTCGACTGCGCGCGCTGGAACTACTGGATACGGGCCAGGCGATCCGCGAAGTGGCTCGCGCCTGCGGCTTTGCCGAGCTGTCACCGTTCTATCGGGCATTCCGTCGTTGGTTTGGTTGTACCCCACAGGCCTATCGGGTCCGTTGCACAATAGTTGAAGGCTGAAGAACCAAGTTGATGCTGGGCTTGACCGCTAGTGTAAGTGTACGGGGAAGGTTCTTATCTGTAATTGTTCATGAGTAGCGCCAACTTTAGTCGGCACCACCCAATGCTCTTCCTGGCGCTGATGAGGCGATGAACTCTTCCATACTCATAAGAACAATATCCATGCTCTCAACCCGCCTCCGCCCATGCCTGCTGTGCTTAATACTGAAATTTTTGTCGCCTCGTGTGCTGATCCCCTTCAGTTGGACCTCCCACCGGTGCTGTCCTGCTTGAATACCAAACTGATGGAGGCTGCGAATTTTCGACCGCATCCGAACTGTTTGCCATCGCATATTTCGACAGCTAGCAGGCCGGCGGTGATCTGGCTGACGCCGGGCATACTCAGAGGATGACTGCCCATATCATCGTCAACCAGTTGGCCAGCCATCTCTTTAGCCAACTGCGTGATTTACTTATCCAGATAAGCAAACAGCCAGGTGCTCATGCTTGTAAACGAGCGACAGTTCAGCGCCTGGAAATCCCGAATGTATTGAATCGGGAGTTCGTTGTCCCAGCGTCGACACGTTGGCCAGTTGCATGCGCATGTTTGGCACCAGACTGATTTGCTCCTGACCGACGCCAATCGTGACCTGCAAGCCGTCAAATATGTCTTGCTTGGCAGCGATGGCAATGGCCATCAGGCCCGACGCGCACTGGCGGTTGATCGTCTGCCCGCTTACCGACGTGGGCAAGCCTGACGCCAAGGCCGACAGACGCGCCGGGTTGATTGCCGCAGTGCCGCTCTGCATGGCCGTACCCAGCACCAGATCTTCGATCTAGACCCGGCTCAATGCCAGCACGCTCGACTGCTGCTCGACTGCTGCTCGAATAGCAATGGCCGCCATACTGGGCGTCTTGAGGTCATTGAATGCGCCACGCATTGCCATGGCGATCGGCGTGCGCGCGGTGGAAACAATCACAGCGTCTTTCACGGTTCAAGTTCCTTGTTTTTAGAAGGCAAGCACTCGCTGACCAGCTCACTCAGTGCCAGGCGCAGACGTTCGGGAATCGGCGCCGGGCGACGTTGAAGACGGTCAACAAACACATGCACGAAACGCCCGGTCGCACAGGCCAATGCCTGGCCTTCACGGAATACCGCGAGCTGATAATGCACTGAGCTGTTACCCAATCTGCTCACCGCCAGCGCCACCTCGATGAGCTCCGGGAACGCGATCGGCATGTGGTAATCGCAACCGGAGCTCACCACCAGGCCGATAACCGGACCATCATGAATATCCAGTCCGCCGTGCTCGATCAGCACGCGGTTCACGGCGCTGTCGAAGAAACCGTAAAAGACCACATTGTTGACGTGTCCATACACGTCGTTGTCGTGCCAACGGGTGGTGATTGTAGTGAAGTGCCGATAGCTGACGCGCTGCCTGAGGTCGGTCATCAGTAAGCCGCTTCATAGATGGCCAACGCGTCGGCCTCAGTGAGTGCGCGCGGGTTGTTTACGAGCAGGCGCTGCTGTTGCATCGCGTCGCTGGCCAATTGAGCAAGGCTTTCCCCGGGAACCTCGACATCACGCAGCCTTGTCGGCAAGTCGCAACGAGATCCCAATTGCGCCAACTCATGGACGAACTGTTCGGCGTGACTCTGCTGATCACCTGCCTGCAACCTTTCTCCCAGCAACGGCTGCGCGAGTTCGGCGTAGTCCGCCATCGCTACCGGCAGGTTGAAGCGCAGCACATGAGGCAGCACCAGCGAATTCGCCAGCCCATGAGGAATGTGAAAATGCCCGCCCAGCGGGTACGCCAGCGCATGCACCGCCGCCACCGGTGCGTTGGCAAATGCCTGGCCGGCCAGGCAGGCACCCAGCAACATCGCCTGGCGCGCGGCCAGGTTACTGCCGTTGTACACGGCCTGGTCGAGGTTGGCGGCCAAAAGCCGTAACGCCTCTCGCGCCAAGAGGCTGGACAGCGGATTGCGCTTGAGCTTGCTGGTGTAGGCCTCGATCGCGTGCACTATGGCATCAATACCCGTCGCCGCCGTCACGGCTGGCGGCAGGCCTAACGTACAGACGGCGTCGAGTACGGCGAGATCCGGCAGCAACAACGACGAGACGACGCCCATCTTGGTGGTGTCACCGGTGGTGACGATCGCGATCGGTGTCACCTCCGAGCCGGTCCCGGCAGTCGTCGGCACCTGAATCAGCGGCAAGCGCTGGCCCTTTGCTTTGTCGACGCCATACAACTCGGTGATCGGTTGGTCGCACTGCGGATGCGCCAGCAGCGCGACCAGTTTGGCCACGTCCATCGAACTGCCACCACCGAAGCCGACGATCAGGTCGGCACCGATATGCCGTGCCCGTTCCACGGCGGCGAGCACGCAGGCCTCGCTCGGATCCACCGTCACGTCACTGAAGATCGCCACGGCAACTTTTGCGAGGGTGAAACCAGGCAACACATCGTCGAGCATGCCCAGGCGAGCAATACCCGGGTCGGTGACTATCAATACACGGCGCGCACCGCGTTCACTGCACAGATTGGCAAGGCGCGGCGCGGCGCCGGTTTCGCAGAGAATCTGCGCGGTAGTGGCAAAGCTGAAAGACTGCATGTCAGCGACTCCTGATTTTTGTAATACGTCTGCAATCAGCAACTGAAGTCGCTCGCGGGCATCGCCATCAAACAGTTCGCGCCACCCAACAATGCTTCCCGGTGTGCGCTTGCACGGGGTAATACGCGCCGCCAGTAGAAGTCAGCGGTCTGCAGCTTGGCTTGATAGAAAGCGCTTTCACCGGTGCCGTTAGTCAGGGTTTCACCCGCTCGAACCGCTGCCTGCAGCCAGAGCCCGGCCAGCAGGACATAAGCCGAATACGCGAGGAACTCCACAGAGACCGCGCCGATTTCCTGCGGGTCCCGCTGGCAGGCCTCGATGATGGT
The DNA here is from genome assembly GCF_057814275.1 of Pseudomonas sp. F007. Classification (NCBI taxonomy): domain Bacteria; kingdom Pseudomonadati; phylum Pseudomonadota; class Gammaproteobacteria; order Pseudomonadales; family Pseudomonadaceae; genus Pseudomonas; species Pseudomonas sp. F007. The sequence goes on from NZ_JBVATA010000004.1 coordinate 309,524, forward strand.
CTTACCCAATGCGCGCCATTCCTCGAGGCGCTGACTGACTGCACCCGCCATTACCTGCAGCCGGGGTTGATGGCCAGCAGCTTCGACGTGCTGAGCCAGCTCATCGACCAACGCGTGCAATTCGGCACCGCCATCGCCCATCAGCTTGCGCCGGACCAAGTCCAGCGCCTGGATACCGTTGGTACCTTCATAGAGCTGGGTGATGCGACTGTCACGCATCAACTGTTCCATACCCCAATCGCGGATGTAGCCATGCCCGCCATAGAGTTGCACGCCCAGGCTGGCGACCTCCTGGCCGACATCGGTGAAGAACCCTTTGACGATCGGGATCAGTAACGCAGCGCGGCGCATGGCTGTGCGACGGTCCTCGGGATCTGGAGCACCGTGCTCGAGATCGAGTTGCCGTGCGATGTAGGTGCCCAGCATCCGGCAGCCTTCGGTGAGGGATTTCTGCGTCAGCAGCATGCGGCGCACATCCGGATGGACAATGATGGGGTCGGCGACTTTTTCCGGCGCCACGGCACCGGCCAGCGAGCGTGACTGCAGGCGTTCACGGGCGTACGCCAGGCCGCCCTGGAAAGCGGCTTCAGCGATCCCCAATCCCTGCAATCCGACCTGGAATCGCGCATCGTTCATCATGGTGAACATGCAGGACAGGCCCTGGTTTGGCTCACCGACCAGCCAGCCCTGGGCACCGTCGAAATTCATGACGCAGGTCGATGCGCCCTTGATGCCCATCTTGTGTTCCAGCGCGCTACAGCTGAGCTCGTTGCGTCGGCCATCGCTGAGGATTTTGGGCACCAGGAACAGGCTGATGCCTTTCACGCCGGCCGGGGCATCGGGCAAGCGTGCCAGCACCAGATGAATGATGTTGTCGGTCAGGTCGTGCTCGCCGCCGCTGATGAAAATCTTGCTGCCGGTGATGAGATAGCTGCCGTCGGCGTGAGGCTGCGCGCGGGTGCGCAGCAACGCCAGGTCGGTGCCGGCCTGAGGCTCGGTAAGGCACATGGTGCCGGTCCATTCGCCACTGACCATCTTGCCCAGCCAGGTTTGCCTGAGCGCTTCGCTGCCATGGCGGTGCACCGCCAGGACCGCGCCTTCGGTCAGCCCTGAATAGATTCGAAACGACAATGACGCCGCCATCAACATCTCGTGGACACAGGCCGACGCCATTTGCGGCAACCCTTGCCCCCCGTAGGCCATCGGCCCGGTCATGCTCGCCCAACCGTTGTCGAGGTATTGACGATAGGCCTGGCGAAAGCCATCCGGCGTGCTGACTTCAGTGCCGAGCAATTGGCAGCCTTGCTCGTCGCTGTTGCGGTTGAGCGGGGCTATCACCTCTGCGGTGAAGCGCCCCGCCTCTTCCAGGATGCCGTCAAGGGTGTCGCGGTCCAGGTCCAGACCCAGGTGTTGGCAGTGCCCGGCGACATCGAACATTTCATGCAATACGAAGCGCATATCGCGCAGCGGTGCCTGGTAGTTCATACGCGGCCCTCCACGACATCGGCAAAACGTTTGCCGCTGGCCATCAATCGGGGGATCAGTCGGGCGGGATGCCAATGCTCGCCGAAAAGACCTTGCAGACGTTCCAGTCGAGTTAGCAGGGAGTACATGCCCTGCTCATCCGCCCAGCGCATCGGTCCTCCGCTTTCAACCGGAAAGCCATAACCGTTGAGCCAAACCTGATCGATGTCATGGCTGTTGGCCGCAATGCCTTCTTCGAGGATTTTCGCGCCCTCATTGACCAGTGCCAAAAGGCAGCGATCCAGGATTTCCAATGGGTCGATCTCGCGGCGGCGGTAGCCCAGTCCCTGAGACACCTTGAGCACCAATTCGTCCACCAGTGGGTCATGCTCGGCCTGCCGACTGCCGGGAGCATAGCGGTAGTATCCCGCACCGGTTTTCTGACCCAAGCGCCCGAGCTCGCACAAGGCGTTGTCGACTTGCACCAAGGGGGCGTCCATGCCCTCCCCGGCCAGTTGACGCGCGCGCCACTCCAGATCGATGCCGACCACGTCATACATGCGGAACGGGCCCATGGCGAAACCAAATTGCTGCAGCACCTCGTCCACCTGTTGGGGCAATGCGCCCTCCAGGAGTAATTTTCGCGCCTCGGCCACATAGCTGCGCAGCATGCGATTGCCGATGAAACCGGGGCAGTTGCCCGCCACCACCGCTACTTTGCCGGTTCGCCGGGCGAGGCTGCGAGCCACTTCGAGCACTTGGCTGTCGGTGTCCTTGCCACGAACGATCTCCAACAGCTTCATGATGTGGGCAGGGCTGAAGTAATGCAGACCCAACACCTGTCGTGGACGCCCGGTGACTGTCGCAATGGCGTCGATATCCAGCGCCGAGGTGTTGCTGGCCAGAATCGCCGTTGGCTTGAGGTGCATGTCCAGCGCGCGGAAGATTTCCTGCTTGAGCTCCAGGCTTTCGTACACCGCTTCGATCACCAGGTCCGCCTCGGCCAGCGCCGCGTAACTTTGCACCGGGCGTACTCGCTGGAGATTGGCGTCCGCCTCCAACTGAATGATGCGGTGTTTACCCACCTGCTGCGACCAGGTTTGCTCAATCATGGCCAGGCCCGCGTTTTGTGTCTGGGTATTGCTCTCCAGCCACAGCACTGGCAACCCGGCGCTCGCCAGACTGATGACGATGCCCCGGCCCATGGTACCTGCGCCGATCACGGCGACCTGCTGGATATCGAAAGGGGTGCTCACGCGCGGTACTCCTGCATTGGGAAAAATGAACAGCCGTCACCCTAAGCAGGCTTCAAGTATTTTTGAAATTTCATTTTCATATGCCATATATTCTGATCATGAATATTTCAAACTTTGATCTGAACCTGCTGCGCGTGTTCGACATGTTGCTGCGTGAGCAGAATGTCTCGCGCGCGGCGCAACGCCTGGCGTTGACCCAACCCACGGTGAGCAACGCCTTGGCGCGCTTGCGCGATACGTTGGACGACCCCCTGCTTGTGCGCGTCGGTCGGCGCATGTGTCCGACCCCTCGAGCCCTAGCGCTGGAAGGGCCTATTCGCGCTGCCTTGCAACAAATCGAGCAAACACTGTCCACCGATGACGCGTTCGACCCACAGCGCAGCCGTCGTCAATTGAAGATTGCCCTGACCGACTTCGTTGAACAATTGTGCATGCCGTCCTTGCTGGCGAGCCTGAAAACTCAAGCGCCGCACCTACGCATTGATGTTGCTCACCTGACTCCCAACCTGCCCACCGAGGCGCTGGATAGGGGCGAACTGGACATGGTGCTGGGCCGTTTCGATCACGTACCGGCACGTTTCACCCGCCAGCTCTGGCGCAGTGAAACACTGCGAGTCGCAGTCTGTCAGGACCATCCGCGACTGAATGACGGCCTGGACCTGCAGCGCTTCCTGCAATTGCGCCACGTCTGGGTCCATGGTGGCCAGACCCGAGGCATGGTCGACCAATGGCTGGCGGAGCAGAACCTCGTGCGAGAGATCGTCTACACCACGCCCAATTATCTGCAAGCCGCGCATCTGGTGGCTGCGACCGAACTCTGTGTCGTGTTGCCGACGCAACTGGCACTGCAGTTCGCCAGGCTGCTGCCCCTGAAGCTGTATGAACTGCCGTTCGCGCTGCCGCCCTTTGATCTGGAGCTGGTACGCCTGACGCATCGCCAGCACGACCCGGCGCTGACCTGGCTTGAGGCGCAGGTCCTGGCGATTCAACCGGGCTGAGCCACCCAATGCGGTGGCTGGCATTCCGCTATGGTATTGACTACGGACCGAAGTGCTCCCTGCAGTGGATCGCCCAAACAATAACAAGGACTGCCCGGCAGCCATGTAGATCAAACAGGTACGTGCCAAGCTCCTTTTCCAACAATCGAATTTTCCGGCTAAAGGAAGGGCTTTTTCAGTCCACTCTCGCCCTTAGTTCAAGCCGGGCCTCTTGGCCTGGTGCCAGCACTAGACTGTCCTCCAAACATCTCGCAGCCTCGACGCAAAGGAATTCCCTTCCTTCGACCCTACTTACATCACTGAGCGGCATGCTCCCCGGATGCCAAACTACAGTATTCATATTGCTGGCCCCATCAATACGCAAGCGACGTTGCCAAACCGGGTCGCTGAGGTGCATCACTGCGCCTTGTCGGTAAGCTCGATGATGCTCATTCACTATTCTGATGGTTCCCTTCTGGGTAAACGCGTCCTGTGTGAACAGGTCATGCACCTGAGCACCATCAAGGCCATCCAGGGTGACTTCCAGAACATCCGCTACACGCCAGTACGCATGCAAGGCATGGCTCAGAAGACAGGGCTCCGAGTCACGGTGGCTAGTGATGAGTTGCAGATGGAGTTCATCACCCAATACTGCCTTCAGTTCCACTCGCCAATCGTGCAGTTCCAGACACCAATGCAGCTGGACCCCCTGACTGTCTGCTTGTTTTTTGATTAATTGCCAGTCGGTGAGCCGGGCCCAACCATGATGGGGCAAACCACGCTCTACAGGGTGGCGACCAAACCAAGGCCAACAGACTGGTACGCCCCCCCGAATTGCCCCAACTTTAGGCCATCGTGTGGCACACCATAGCAGCGACCGTTCTCCACGCGGACGGAAATGCAAAAGCTGCCCACCCGTTCGGCTGAACACTGCTTCGCAACGCGGATGCTGAATCAGAAGAAGCTCGCGCCCCTGGTGCTCTGTCCAGCGAAAAAGTTGATGGTTGTTTGATCGCAGTAGTCGGATCAAAGCGTTTTCCCAATCGCACTCAAGCGATGGACCTGTAGGATGAGCGAGACTCACGATAAACTTCCCGCCACATTCACAATGGATACAACCCGCTCATTAAGCACGACTTTTCCCCGTAATTTCTTGCCAAAGCAGCCGCCAAACCTGCATTACTGGATATGACGTGTTGGCGCTGATCGACAATACGCCCATACATTTAAGTAGCTCGATAACACTGCTGAATCACGCCTTTTAAACGACAACCGCACGCTTGCCATGCTTCTTTGAGACAAAAAGACGCTGATTGAACAAAACCACATAGACTTGCAAATCATTTTTCTTAATCAGTAACGGCGCGCAGCTCCACGTCAGTTTCGATAGTTTCGGATGATTGAGCGCATCGCCAGACAGATCAGGATCTACCTTTTGAAGCCCCAAAATGGGCACCGTAGGCTACACGCTTGGAATCAGCGAATACCGCTGCTTCGCAGTGCACTGGGCGTGAACTGCTTGCGGTTGAAATCAAGATCAAACTGGTAGGCGTTCTTCTGTTCATTGTAGAGAGCGTTTACCGCATAACGTCCGGACTGCACGTCGTAATGGGTCTCAGCATTAAACAATGGCATCTGCTGGTCATAGAAGAAGCTGGTATGACCCTCGGAAACGCGCCACAGATTGCCACGACTGTCATACGCATCCGCTTCAGCGGCCTGCCAGCTGTCCTCATCGATGTACAGATCGCGCCGCGAGTAGACATGTCGCTGCCCCGGCTTGAGCGTGGCGGTTACATGCCAGACGCGGTGCAACTCGTAACGGGTGTGTTCGGGGTTCAAGTGACCCGGCTTAATGATGTCGTCATAGCGCAGCTTGGGTGAGCCCAACTGATAGGCATTGTATGGAATGTACAATTCCTTTTTACCCACCAGCTTCCAGTCGAAGCGATCAGGGGCGCCGTTGAACATGTCGAAATCATCCGTGGTCCGCATACCTTCGGCACCCGGGCTGTCGTAGGCAACCTGAGGGGCACGCCGTACGCGACGTTGATCAGCGTAATACTGCCAGGCCATTCGCGGTTCCTCGACCTGGTTGATCGTCTCATGCACCAATCCTACATTGCCGGCCAAACGCACCGGGGACAGGACCTCCTGACGAAAGAAGTAGAGAATGTTTGCCATCTCACCCGGACTGTAATCGGACAACCCTTGCGGATAGGCCAGTTGCTGCTCGATCAGGCTCGGCGTAAAGCTACCGTCGACCTGCGGCGAGGCTTGCACCACCAGACGCTGGAAGGACTGCCCACGGTAGCGACCAATATGGTTCCAGACAACCTCCAGACCGTTCTGCGGAATAACGAAGGGCAATCCGCTGCTGCGATAATTCTGCAGGGCATCGCCATTGTTCTCCAAGTGGGTATCGGCTGCGTTCAGGCGGGTGCTGTCCAGGTACTTCTGCGGCAGGCTGACCGAACGGCGGCTTGGGTAAACCGGGATGCGATAGCTGTTTGGGTAGCGCTTGAACAACGCCAACTGCCCAGGAGTCAGCCTGTCTTTATACTGCTCGACGTTCTGCGCTGTGATGGTGAACAGTGGCTTGTCGGCGGCATAGGGATCCGGAAGAAAACCATTGGCGTCGCGCCGACTGACATCCTTGGGTAAACCGCCGGTCCAGGACGGAATAGTGCCATCGGCATTACCGGTACGCTCGGCGCCGATGGGCGTAAGGTCCTTGTCGAGTCGGCTGATCTGATCGGCCGGCACCGCTGCCAGCGCCTGGGTGACGAGCAGGCTCAAGCCCAGGCCAATGGCCTGAGTCAGTTGGGTACAACTAATCATCAGGGGCTCCTTATCAGGTGTTTAGACGCTGGCACCACGGTTTGAGATTTGATTCACAACATTGAGATACAGTTCGAACTTCCGGAGCCGTTGCTAAATGTGCACCTGGCGCATCGGTATACTGATGAGAACAGAGTTCAAAGCACTAAACGAACACAGCAACCAGGGGACTAAATTGCATCTATTAGCCCCCTCCATTATCTCTAATGGTAAACCACACTATTGAATACTAATTGCTACGCTCCAACCGAATTCAACTGCATCAACAACAGCTGAATTCGGTAGGATCCTCACTTGCTATCGCTGCGAGCGTGTGTCATCTGCATCTGGAAAATAAATCCGCCCCTCTTGCTCCGCCTTTAGCTTGGCCGGGGTATCTGCGAGCTGGTCGTTGAATCGGTCCAAGCGGTTAGGTTCAACCAGCCACTGATCGGGAAACGGTGCCGCACCCGGGCCTTCACGATGACGCCGCACCGCACCTCTTGAGTATCTCTCAGTGAACGGCACTACGTGCTTGCCATCGGCATTGGCCATTTGTTCGAACAATGCCTTGCGCAGAGCAGTCTTGGTTTCCAGATAACGTGGTTCATCGATCAGATTGTGCATCTCACGCGGATCACTTTCCAAATCGTAGAGTTCCTCGATATCCCATACACCCTGGTACTGGATGTACTTCATTTGATCGCGCTGGATCGCAAAAGTGGTTGGTGTCATCGGATAAGTCCATTCCCAGTAGTACTCGTAGACAAAATCCGGGACTTTCCAATCCCCAACCGGCAGCCGTCCACTCGCCACCTCCAGTACGCTTTTTCCTTCAAATTGAGGCGGCGCCTTAACACCAGCGACATCCAGGAGTGTCGGGGCAATATCCAGGTTACGCACTCTGACGGGATTGGTAACTCCCGCAGGAATCAGCCCCGGCGCATACACCACCAGTGGTACCTTTATCGAACCCTCATAAGCATTACGTTTGTCAATCAAACCATGATCACCGATCAAATAACCGTTATCACTATAGAACACCACCATAGTGTTATTGTCGAGGTTATTCTTCCTTAAGTACTCCATAATCCGACCCACACTATCATCCACGGGGGATAACGTGGCATAGTAATCTTTCAAGTAATCCGTCATCTTCACATTCGAGTGATAGAAAAAATCTAGGCCGTGCCAACTGTTACGCTGGTTCTGCACCCACATCGGTTTACCGATCTTATTCTCCGGCGTATCGGCGGCGCTCTCCGGAAGTTTAAAAGCGACATCTTTATATTGCCCCTTATAACGCTCCGGAGGCCTCGGGAAATTATGCACTGCTTTATGGCTAAGATAGAGAAAGAACGGCTTTGACGTATCGCGCTCTTTCTCCAGCCAATGCATCGCATAGTCAGTAAGTTCGTCGGTGATATAACCTTTTTGAGGTACCACCTTGCCATCGACATTAAACGTATGTACAACCCCAGCCTTCATCGCTGCAGGTGACAAGAAGTCAGTCGGAAAATAGTTCCCCTGCCCCTTGAAGCTCACCCACTTGTCGAAACCAGGACGCGGCTCATCGGTTTCAGCCCCCATGTGCCACTTACCGATTAAGGCCGTCTGATATCCCGCTTGTTGTAAGTAACGTGGAAAGAAGGTCAGACCTTTCTCTGATGAATTGTTGTTATCGATAACTCCATGAGTCCGCGCCGTTTGCCCTGTCAAAATCGTCGCGCGGCTCGGAGAGCAAAGCGCCGAAGTGACGACGGCATTGGGGAAATAAGCCCCTCCCTTGGCTAATTGATCGATGTTGGGAGTCTGCAACCCTGGCTGCAAGAAACCCATACCGTCAAAACGCAAATCGTCGACCAGAATAAAGACCATATTGCGTGGTGGTGTTTTTTTATCTGTTTCCTTTGCCAAGGTCATTGGGCTGACACTTAGCATCGTCGCGAAAGCAGCGATAGCTACTCCCAGCAAATGTTTCCGCGGTTTCATATTGTTTCCTTCTTCCGCCGTAACAACGTATTAGCAATCGAATGGGTTGCGATGCTGACCCAGATAACTACTTGTATTCGTGTCTCCAGTCGACTCGCCGTGAGCCCGCGGAGGGATCAATCGACGAAACGCTGTTCGACCAGGTCTGTCGTTGCCGTCAAAAGTAGCGCCTGCGCAGATTCGCCCAGCGCCACACGATATTCACCCGCATTAACGTGCCACTGATTAGACGCTGTATCGAAACGTGCTAGCAAACGTGGATCTGCCTTGACCGACACCCGACGAGCCTCACCTGGCTCTAGCTCCAATCGCTCGAAACCTAATAGACGAACTCGTTTGTCACCTGCCGCGTCGGTGAGGTAGAGCTGTGGAACATCGATACCCTTACGCTTGCCGGTATTCGTCACGGTGAAACTCGCCGTGATCGTCTCTCCCCCACTGACTTTAAGATCATCGAAAGCGAAACTGGTGTAGCTCAGACCATGACCAAAAGCGAACAGGGGTTTCTCATCCTTCTTTGCAAACCATCGATAGCCCACTTCGGCCCCTTCGGAATAGTTGACCGTCAGCGGGGTGCCGAACGGCGTACCGAAGCCTGGAAGTTCAGGTCGTGGTGTTTGTCCGATATCTGCTGGAAACGTCATCGGGAGATGGCCGGATGGATTGACCTGGCCGGTTAGAACTTCGGCGATCGCCTGCCCTCCCGCCTGCCCTGGGTACCAAGCCTCGACAATTGCCTTAACTTTGGTGTGCCATGGCATGGCCACCGGATTGCCGGTCTGCAGAACAACTATGGTATTGGGATTGGCGCTGGCAACGGCGTCAATCAACGCATCCTGACCAAAAGGCAGGGACAAATCAGGACTATCGAACCCTTCAGCCTCGTGGCGCGTTGCGAACAAGACGACTACATCCGACTGCTTGGCGAGTATGGCGGCTTCCACGGGAAAAGCGCCTGAATCATAGGTAATGCTAGCCTTCGGCATAAGCTTCTGCAGCTCCGATTTAGGCGCCGAGGGGAGGAAACTCTGTTTCCGTTGGTTCGCCATCAACCCTTGTCCACCCACAGGTATGACCGTGGCAAAGCCGCCCCGCGGGATTACTTGACTCGAACCAGCGCCGGACAGAACGCCGGTGTCCGCCAAGCCACCGATTACCGCGATACGCATCGGCTTTTCGCTTTGAAGAGGCAATACTGCTTCGTTCTTCAGCAAAACGATCCCCTGTCTCGCCACCTCAAGTGCAATCTGGTTATGCTGATCCAGATCGATAGGAGTTTCTTTGACCGGCTTGTCGACCCCCACTGCGTAAATCGAGCGAAGGATCCTTTGCACCATATCCGAGAGACGCTTATCCGGTAGCTTGCCTTCGGCATGGGCGGCTTGAAGCGGTTCGTTGAACCACTCCTGACCCCAGGCAAGCTTGTCCAACTGGGCCCCGGATTCCTGATCAAGCCCCTTAAGTGCATAGGTCCAGTCCTGAACGGCCCCCCAGTCGGACATGACCCAGCCCTTATACGCCCAGCTCTTTTTCAACACATCATTCAACAGATGTTCATTACCACAGGAATACTCGCCGTTTACCTTGTTGTAGGCACACATGATCGATCCGGGCTGGGCCAGTTCTATCGCCATTTGGAAAGCCAAAAGATCAGACTCTCGATGTTCAGCCGCATCGATCACGGCATTGAGCCAATGCCTGTTGGTTTCGTTGCCATTCAGTGAGAGATGCTTGACCATAGAGATCACCCCTTCACTCTGGGTACCATTGATCGCACCGGCGGCAATACGTGCACTGAGCAGAGGATCCTCCGAGATGTATTCGAAGTTTCGTCCATTGCGCGGATCGCGTGCCAAATTCATGCCTCCACCGAGCAGTACATTAAAACCTTTGGAACGAGCCTCTCTCCCCAGCATCGCCCCTGCCACTTTAGCGAGCTCCGGATTGAAGGTCGCCCCTAAAGCGAGTCCCGCCGGCAATGCCGTCGCTGAGTCACCTGTTCTGAAGTTGTGGGGGTTGGTAACTCCCAAGCTGGCATCAGTCATGGATAACGCAGGGACACCCAAGCGCGGCACACCTGGTACATAGCCCGCACCGACCGGCACCTGTTCTGAAACCCGCTTATCCCTCCCTCCGAACACAAGATGGACAGGCATAAGGCTATAGAGGAGCGAATATCGCTCTGCATTGGTCATTTTCTGCTCGGTTTTACGGGCTCGCTCATCCGCTGACGAATCTTGTTGGGCTGAAGCGGCAAGCCCAGCCTGGGTGAACGACAGCAATAGGCTTGCACTGACTGCAAGGCCGGTCTTCTTATTATTTTTCTTCAACATGAACGCTCCCATACTTGATGTATCGATGCGATGAACGCTTTCGATAAGCGAACACCCGACCGTCACCCCCATCCAGGGATGTTCGACCATTTATGAAATGGCCACGCAGCGACCATCCCTTTTTCTCTTCTATTGCTTCAGGCTATGACGGCGCACGCCAGACACAGCGAAAACCAACATGACAAGTTGAAGTGTCATCGGCTTGCGGAATACGCGCGGCGGGGCGATATCGCTGGCAATAGTTCGGTGCGCAAAGATGCGATCCGCCTTTGACCACCTTGCGACCTATGCGTAGGTTGGGAGTATCGGGGTCGTAGCTGTCCTCTTCCCGACCACCACGCGGATTGCTTGGTACGCAACAATGCGCAGTCGGCGGCAATCCTGCCGAGGGCGATGCAAACCAGTCGGCTGTCCACTCCCATACGTTACCGATCATGTCGAACAGACCGTAGCCGTTGGCCGGGAAGGTCCCTACCGGCGAGGTCCTTTCCCAACCATCTAACAGTTGGTTCTCAACGGGGAAGCGGCCTTGCCAATAGTTTGCAAGCATCCGTCCATCCGGGGCGAGACAGTCACCCCAGGCGAAGTCAAATCCATCGTTGCCACCGCGAGCCGCATATTCCCATTCGGCTTCGGTCGGCAACGCTTTACCAGCCCAGGCAGCGTAAGCTTCAGCATCCACATAGACGATATGTACGACCGGATGGTCTTCCAGTCCTTCAATCGAGCTTCCCGGACCCAGTGGTTCTCGCCACCAGGCGCCGAAACGGAAGATCCACCATTGCGCCGGGCTCACCAGGTTCACGGAAGGCTTCGGCGGCACAAAAACCAGCGAACCAGCTTTAGCCATCTCCAGTGGCATACCGGGATAATCCTCAGGATCCGGCGCGCGCTCGGCGAAGGTCTTGTATCCAGTGGCCTCCACGAAGATGGAGAACTGTCGATTGGTGACCGGTGTAGCATCGATCCAGAATTCATCGACATGCACTTTGTGGACAGGTCGCTCTTCAGGATAGAAGCGATCAGAACCCATTCTGAAAATGCCACCGGACAGAAAAACCATGCCTTCCGGGGGACTGGTGTGCATTACCATGTACTGCCTCTCCTATCTTCATTACGCAATGTCAGGTCCCATTTTTTCAGCGGTTCTTTGCGCTGAGCGAACTCAATGAACTCGTCCGTTTAGATACAGACCTGATGAGCACGTGTCGATGGCTTCGCCAGAGCCTGGCGCATGCCCTGGTCGCTCAGCGAACACCATCTTGGCGCAGCTTCCCAGGCGAGAAATCCGCCGGAGACAAAGATGCATTGAAGTCAAACGGCACCTCCTCGTTAGCCAAGCCGCCGATATTGTAACGCCCGGAAATCAGGTCATACGTCGCCCCGCCCGTCACCCATACCAAAGGCTGATCGTAGTAATTGATGGTGTTAGCTTCAGCGACCCGCCAAATTTCGCCGCGATTGTCGTAGTGGTCGGCTACTACGATCTGGTATGTATCTTCGTCAAGGAACAGATCGCGTTGTTTGTAAATGTGCCGCTGGCCTTCCTTCAGCACACCACGCACATGCCATACCCGGTGTAACTCGTAGCGCAAGAGCTCTGGATTTACATGACCAGGTTTAATGATGTCGCTGTACTTACTCGTCTTGGAAGCAAGGCGGAAACTGTTGTACGGAACATACATTTCCTTTTTGCCAATCAGTTGCCAGTCATAGCGATCAGGCGCCCCGCTGAACATGTCGTTATTATCGATAGTCGTCAGTCCGTCATTCGACGGGTTGTCATACGCAATCTGCGGTGCGCGCCGAACTCGGCGCTGACCTACTGCATAGTTCCATGCCAGGCGTGGCGTATTCACTTGGTTGACGGTGTCATGCACCAGTGTTATTTCACCAGCCTGACGTGCCGGCGCAAGAGTCGACTGCAACGTGTACACCAGAATGTTGCCGTTACTCTTGCTGTTGTCGGTGACATCCTGATTGAACAGAATAATGTCCGACAGTTTTTTCATAACATAGTCGCCGTTGATCTGTGGTTGTGCGCTGGCGAAGTTGCGCTTAATACCCACACCCCGGTAGCGCATCAGATGATTCCAGAGCACCTCCAACCCCGAATGCGGGATAGGAAACGGTACGACATTCTTGGCATCGGCAACACCATTGCCGTCCTCCACAAGTCTGGCGTTGAGTGCATTGAGTTTGACCGCTTCGTACACACTCTCTGGATAGGAAGCCGAACGACGCGTCGGATACACCAACAATTTCCAGGTTTTCGGATAGCGTTTTAGCATTGCCATCTGACCGGGACTGAGCTTGTCGGCGTACCTGTCGGCATTGGCTGCGCTGATCGTAAGCAACGGCTTGTCGGCGACAAAAGGATCCTTGTAGCCCACCACAGAATCGTACGCGTCGACACGCTTGGCCAGACCACCGTCCCATGCAGGGATAGTTCCTTCAGTATTGCCCGCCCTCTCTCCCCCTATCGGGGTGAGATCCTTGCCGAGTCGAGCAGCCTGAACTGCATCTACTTGGGCATATGCCATCGAAGATGCCAGCAAAGCGGAAATCAACACGCCGGTAGACAGAAATTCCAATCTGAACATGATAGGCCCTCAAAAACTATATTTAACATTGAAGGAAAGGTAATCACGATCACCAGTAGCACCGCCGGTGTAGTCGACATACCGAACACCGAAAGAGAGCGCGTCCAGGTAACTCGCGTCGACCGCTACCGAAGTACTCCACGCTCGCTCGCTGAGACCGTTGGTTAAGGTGGGCGCAACACCATTGAATGCTCGAGCATTGCTCAACGACGGAATGACGTTGATCCCCCTGAACACGTCGTTGTAAGTCATTGAGGCACTGACGGTCGCTCCATAAGCGCTGCTTGTAACATCCCCGTAGGCCAAATCGGTTTCGATTCCCATCACCCGGTTAGCCACCAGTTCGGCGATGTAAGTCGTCGAGTTGGAACCCAGCACTCCACGTCCGGTTCGGATAGTCCCAAGCGAAGCCTGATACATATCCTTCTTTCGGTAGTTCTCTACCCTGGTCCCGAAGGGGGGACCTGCCGGATCAAGCAGCGCCGCCGCTAAAATAGTGCCGGTTGTCAGGCTGATGGGTGCATCGGGCTGATAGCTCACCTCGCCAAAAAGCGATTGCCCACTGAAAATGTTTTCGCCCCCAATGGTGGTATTGAAACTGAGGCCATACAGCTCGCGATTTTCCAGATACTCGGCATAGTAGGTCCCAGTACTAGGAACAGGCTGGCCGCCTAACCTGCGGGAAACGGTCGCGCCAAGCCGCGGTAATTGATCGCTGAAACGCAGGTAATACAGTCCAAACTCAGTGTCATTAAGCTCTGGTGCAAACCATCGCAAGGCGACACCAAACTGCGCAGCCGAGTCCGCTTTAATATCCGGCGCTCGCGGGACGAACAAAAAGGGAGAAGCGCCGGGAACAGAGGGGTTATCGAATGCGCCAACCGCTAGATAATCACAGCCTTCGTCGAAAACATCTGTTGTCGAAAAATAGGAGCCACAGGGGTCAAGCTTGGTTTTATCGTTAGCCCAAGCTGGCTGATAGTAACTTTCAAAGGTGAGACTTTCGCTTAACTGATAAGAGGTATAGATCTTGAAGGTCGGCATCAACGACTCTTTTACCTCCGACCCTGGAGCGCGCAGCGCATTGAGGTCGAGGGGATTGCTCGCATTAATACCGTTGCGATAATACAGCCCCTCGCCCCAGTTAATGACTTGACGCCCAACTCGAGCATTGAGACTACGTTCACCGAACATCCAGCTACCGTACACAAACGCATCTAATAACTCTACGTTGGATCCGGCTTCATCTAATCCACCCGCTGTTATTTGCCGATGCCGACGATTGTCGTCCATCAATTCGAAATCGTAGAAAGCACGTCCACGCAAAAAGAGTCCGTACTGATCCTGCCACTTCAATCCTAGCTCTGAGACGACCTTTGCCACTTCAGAAAATAACTCTCCCTTCTTGAAGTTTAAGTCGCCATCATCGGAATTGATTCGCTTAGCGTTCGTTCCAGTGCCGCCGTTAGCGGCAGCAATCAACTTCTTGTCCTGTCCCTCGGCGCGGTAGTTGACGCCATAAGAAATGGTTGTATCGAGAGATCCCCCCCAGTCCCCAGAACTGAATTGATAAGCGTGTACAACTGAGAGCGGCAGCGCGACAAGTATCGCCACAACAGCTGTGGCCCAATTTTGGCAATTACCGCTTCGCCGATTTGGAATCGCTCGTATGGAGCCAGAGGACGGCCTGCATCCAATTGCATTCATATTCAAACCTTTTTTCTTGTTGTTGTAATTCCGGCGATTCAGGCACGAACCTGACCCGGTGGCCTCTTGATTGCTCTGCTAGTCCTCGAAGGGACTAAATCAATTACTTGGACGCTTTTAGAATCCGATCGAAACCTGGCTCTGCCTTGGCGACCGACTGCTCGAAATCCGAGGCACTACGCAGGAGACGTTCGACGATGGCTGGCTCATTGGCCGCCTGATCATATTTTTCACCTGGGTCGCGACCCAAGTGGTAAAGGGTCGGTTGGGGAAGCTTTCCATTTCGTCCACCGAAATGTGCACTCGCCTCATAGATATTGAGTTTCCAATCACCGTCTCGCCAGGCCATCAGCTTGCCGCCCAAGTAATAAGGCATCGTGTGGCGCGGACTATCCTTCCCGCCTTTGAGAGTCACGGAGAGATCAACACCGTCGAGTTCGGCGACGGGTAACTTGGCGCCGGCCATCGCCACGAATGTGGGGAGCAGATCGTAGGTAGAACCAATGCCATGCACTACAGAAGGCTTGATAGTACCCGGCTGCCAGAACAAAGCCGGTACCCGTACGCCCCCTTCATAAGTGGACTTCTTGCCCTCACGCAGAACACCTGCCGAGCCAGACAGTGCCTCGAACCATAACCAAGGGCCGTTGTCGCTCACGAACACGACCAGCGTATCCTTGTCGTTTCCACCACTTCGCAATGCCTCGAGTACTCGACCGACACTGTAATCAAGTTCCGCGATGGCATCCCCAATACGTCCGCCCTTGCTCTTGCCCTCGAACTCGGGCCCGGCGAAGTGCGGTAAATGCGGCTTTTCGTATCCGACCCAGACGAAAAAGGGCTGATCGTGTTTCTTGCCCACGTAATCGACGACTTGATCTGTCAATCGACGGTTGTAGGTTTTCTGGTCGATGGGACGCTCCAGTTCCTGGTCTTCGTAGCGAGCGTCAGTACCCGTCCCTACCCGCTTGCTGCTGATGAGCGGGGTATTCCACAACTCACTCTTAGGCTGGCTGAAACTCGCAGTTGCCTGGGCAAGGTATTCGCCAAAGATTTTCTTGAGCGGCTCACCGCTCATTGCTCGCTTCCGTAGTTGTTCATTAGTCACGCCGCCAACGAAATAAGCATCGTTGGACATAGGCGTTCCCCACCATTCATCGAATCCAACCCTGGTCGGATAGGCCGCTGCGGCATCTCCCAGATGCCACTTTCCAAACAAGGCAGTGCTATAGCCATTACCCTTCAGCACTTGGGCGATCGTGGCCTCCTTGTCCAGGAAGCTGTTCGGGTCACTCTCGACCACCACCGAATTGCTCACACCATAAAGCCCTGTTCTGGTTTCGACCCGCCCCGTGAGCATGGCACCACGGCTCGGCGAGCAGATCGGCGAACTCACATAGAAGTCGGTCCAGCGCTGGCCCTCTTGCGCCATGCGATCGATATTCGGAGTTTCGAACACTGGGTTGCCGTAGCTGGAGAGATCACCCCAGCCCATGTCGTCGGCAATCAACAGGACAATGTTTTGTCGCGCGGAGCTCGGCGCAGCCGGGGAAGCCTGGGCTTGCATCACCGCACTCAGGGCGCAGAAACCCAATGTTGCGACCACGCAACACCTTTTGCGAAATGGCAGAAGCTCACCTGAGACAGGACGCGAGGGAAATGTGATGTCTTTCATCGCTGGAACCTTTTAATTATGGCGCTAAGCCGCTCAACTGATGCATCACCTGATTGCTCCCTGCAGCAGCGTTCAAGCTCTGAAGCAATCGGAACAGAACACGCCTTTTTTGTTGTTATGGTCACTTTCCAGGTCTGCCCTGGCCGTCTACCACGTGCTCCGCTAAGGAACCATGGCTGTCTTGCAAGAATAATTTATCCGACTGGATAAATATGTCGATTGTCGTGTACATTGTCAACATCTGGAATGGCGAGTAAAAACGCTTAGCCAAGGTGAACGACCATCAGAAGGAAAGTCGCAATGCACGTGCCTCGGGTTACAAAACAGGACCGAAGCGAGCAGACTCGCGCACACATCCTGGAAATAGCGCTCGAAGAGTTCTCCTCCCATGGCTTTGAAGCGGTCAGCCTCAGGGACATTGCTGACCAGGCGGGAGTAAATCACGCGATGATTCGCTACTACTTCGGCAGCAAGGATGCGCTCTGGAAGGAAAGCGCTACTTACCTGTTCCAACGTCTTCGTGAAGAGTTGCCTCCGCTCGATCTATCCTCCGGGGATAAAAATCTCGACGACCTCAAGGAATACGTGCGCAACTATGTTCGATACTGCGCACGCCATCCCGAGCACGCGCGGCTGATGGTCCAGGAATCCATCACTGGATCCGAGCGTTTGAAGTGGGTCGCGCAAACCTTCATCCGACCAGCCCATGAAAGCACGCTGCAAATGATTACCGATGCCCAGCAAGGGAACGGTATTGGCAATATCGATCCCTTGATGCTTCTGTACATGATCGTCTCGGTTGTGCAGATGCCTTATCTGCTGACGGCAGAATTGAAGTACACCCACGGTCGCGATGCACTGGCACCAGAAGCCATCGAAGCCCACGCCGATGCTGTGATATGGCTCTTTTTTCGGACCTGAACAGACTCCAAAGTGCCGCTCCGTTTGTAACCATGCCGTGACGTTTCCAAGGCAATTTTTTACAAGCCGAAAGGTAAGCTGTGATTACAGTCAGTGCGACGCTAGAGCTCGTTTTTTAGTGTCGACAGAGCAAGCGCGCCAATCTACAGGCTGCTGCAGGCCACCGAATGTTAGCAGCAGAGTTTTTCAATAGTGGTAGTAACTACCACTTCAACTGTGTTTCAACAATCAGACAATCATAAGAGGGAAGGATCATGAGTATTTCCAAAATTACCGGTGCGGTGTTGCTTGTTATGGGACTTTCGCTTCAGTCGATGGCATTCGCCGAAAACGCTCCCACGTACAGCACAACGACAACGCCAATAAGCGAACTGCTGGATAATCCCAAGACACGTGTGGTGATGGACCGCTATTTCCCCTCTCTGGCAGATCATCCGCAAGCGAGTATGTTTCGTGGAATGACTTTAAAGGATATTCAGCCATTTTCCGACGGACGCATCCAGGATAAGCAACTCGAAGCGGTTGATCACGACTTGGCAAAATTGAAGTAATGGGTGAGTTTATCCTCATTGTTCCGTCAACTTTGACGCACATGTAAACATTCTAATTTCGATGATATCCCCCGATTATATCGATGCGCCACATAATCGGGGGACGGCACTGGCCTAGACGTCAACATTGATGCACATGCGACGGCAACGGAGCGCTGCGCCTTTATACAAATCAAAGTCGCCGCGCTCAGCTTCTGACTAGTGCGAGCCTTGACCACTAGCAGTCACCATCCATCTCTCTCCTTCACCGCCACCTCTTTAAAACGCACTCACGCAGACTTCAACGCAGACCGCGAAATCGGGCGGCTCAGACCATAGTGCTCGCGTAGCGTAGTGCTGGCATATTCACTGCGGAACAGGCCACGCTTGTGCCAAAATCTCGATAAATGGAAGCTCAAGCAACTTGCTAGAGGAACTTGACGGTATAATTCCGGTTGCCAACGAAGAATATCCAATGGTTCTGTGTGAGTGTCAGTTTTTGAATTGGTCGACCCTGTCCATGATCGCGTCGACCGTACCCGCGGCGATAGGCAGACCGGGATTAACGAACGCTTTTCGCCTGACATTTTCTGCGTTTGGAACCGAGATGTCGCGGGACGGTCATGAGCTGAACGCGCCCTCAGATTTGCAACTTGCTCGAGCACTTGGACGACCCGCTTCTCGGATCACCGAGCTAAAGTGATCTCTTCGTGCAACCACGCCGCGTTTATTGGAGTATTTGGTCCGCCCGTCCGCCCATGCCATGGGCATACCGACCTGGCTGCAATATTGATCGAGCGGACCGACGAATCTAGAGATGATTCCGACGTGACGGTGGTTATTTCTGGTTACGGTATACCCTCCGACCAAGCCGAAAGAATCGCCAGCGCCTGCCGAGACGCCGACACACTCAGCGGCCTACTGCATGAGCTAGGCCTTGAGTTCAAAGTACTAAACGCGAGCATCGTTGTACCGGGACGGTTGTTGAAAGCTGCGTAGCGCTGGTACGCCGGTTAATTTGCTTCGTGCGCTCTGGCCCATTTTCGGGTGGAGTTTCTCGACAGCCGTACGATTGGCTATCTGATGCAGCGACAGCTTGTCGCGGAAATAATCCGCCGAATTTTTCCCATCATTTCCATGCTGATCACCGGGTGTTCTCCTGCTCGGAAGAAGCAGTTGAACACTTGGGTCAGTTTTCTGTAAGCGGCAACAATTGCTCACCGTAGATGCCGAAAACACCCTTCAAGGGCCGAAGGAGCATTTCGCGGCGCTTCCCACCGATTCCCCTGGATACATTCAGGCGTATCTAAAAACGACACATCCCAGAATCCCTATTGCCAATGAGGGGAGAAGCACTCTACTATTTTTTGCAATTACTTTAATTGCATTGAGATTACTGGAGTCAGCGAATGTCATTGGTCGACGAGCTCATCGCTCTGCTTGGTGCAAACAACCTGATTACCGACGCCGGCGAAATGGCCGCTTCCCTTGAGGACTGGCGTGGGCGCTACCGTGGCGCGGCGCTGTGTGTCGCCCGTCCGGCCAGCACCGCAGAAGTGGCAGCGGTAGTGGCCTGCTGTCACCGGCACCGCGTGCCCGTGCTACCTCAAGGTGGCAACACCGGCCTGGTCGGTGGTTCGGTGCCGCCTTCCAGCGGGCCGGCTCCGGTGATCATCAATCTGCAGCGCATGCGCCGCATCGGCCTCGTCGACCCCGTCAACAACTCCATCGAAGTGCAGGCCGGCTGCGTCCTGGCTAACGTGCAGCAAGCGGCGCGGGACGCCGGACGCCTGTACCCGGTCAGCCTGGGGGCCGAAGGTTCCTGCCAGATCGGCGGCACCATCGCCACCAACGCCGGGGGCATCTCCGTGCTGCGTTATGGCAACACCCGCGACAACGTCCTGGGCATTGAAGTGGTACTGGCCGATGGCACCATCTGCTCGGAACTGCGGGCCCTGCGCAAAGACAATACCGGCTACGACCTCAAGCATCTGTTTATCGGCTCCGAAGGCACCCTGGGGATCATCACCGCCGCCGTGCTCAAGCTGCATCCCCTGCCCACGCGCTGCGCAGTGGCCTGGGTCGGCGTCAGCAGCCCGGCCCAAGCGATCGAGCTGCTGGTGCTCACTCGCCAGCTGTCGGGCTCATCGCTGTCGGCCTTCGAGCTGATGAACCAGTTGCAACTGGACCTGGTAGTGGAGCACGTGCCGCAGCGCCGCTCGCCACTGGATACCCGGCATCCCTGGCACGTGCTGATCGAGCTGGCGGATACCGCGGGCAGCGCCGAACCCGAGGCGGCCCTTACGGCCATCCTCGAGCAGGCGTTCGACCAGGCCATCGTCGACAACGCCAGCATCGCTTCCAGTCAAGGCCAGCAGGCCGCCATGTGGGAACTGCGCCATAGCGTGTCGGAAGCCAACAAGAAAGGCGGCATCGGCCTGACCACCGATTGCGCCGTGCCGGTGTCCACCATCGCGACCTTCATCGAGCGGGCCAACGCCGCGATGGCGAAGCTTGCCCCGCAAGCGCAGATCGTGATTGTCGGGCACATGGGTGACGGCAACATTCACTACATTCCGTTCTTCCCGTTCGCGGTCTGGGACGGACTCGAGCAAACCGAAGCCCTCGCCCGTGAACTGCGTCGTGCGGTCAATGACGTGGCCGCCGAACTGGCCGGCACCTTCAGCGCCGAACATGGCGTCGGGCAAACCTCGCTCGATGAAATGCATAACTATAAATCCGCGGCTTCGCTCGCCCTGATGCGGGCGATCAAACACGCCGTCGACCCCCTTGGCCTGTTCAACCCGGGCCGACTTATACCGCCTGAAAAATAAAACCCACAACAAACATCCCTAGTGACGATAGCGACTATCGACAATATCGCGAAGAGAGGTCAGGAGTATGGGCAACAACATTAATAACTGGTCACGCCGCAGCGTGCTCAAGGCCAGTGTGGTCGGGGCCGTCGCACTGTCGACGAGCAGCATGTGGTCGTCCTTGCGGGCGCAAACCAAACGCATCGTGGTGCGCGATGATGGCGGCGTCTACACCAAGGCCTACACCGAGGTGTTCTATCGGCCGTTCCAGGAGGCGACGGGAATCGAGGTGATTGGCGTACAGGCCAACGCCGAACCGACCGCGCAGATCCTGTCGATGGTCGATGCCGGTTCCTACACCTGGGACATGGCCAAGATCAGCCAGCCGGCAATCAAGATGCTCACCCAGGGCCAGAAGAAATACCTCGAGGCCCACGGCCTGGGCAACGACCCCATCGTGGCGCAGATGCCCGAGCACTTCATGTCCGAGTACGGAGTCGGCACCAACGTCTACACCACCGTGTTGGCCTATCGCAAGGACGCCTTCGAAGGGCGCCAGGCACCTACCTCCTGGAAAGACTTCTACGATGTGCAGGGTTTCCCCGGTCGCCGCGCCCTGCGCCGTCACCCCTTCGACACCATCGAGCAGGCACTGCTGGCCGACGGGGTTGCCGTGGCCAACGTCTACCCGTGCGACCTGGAGCGGGCGTTCTCGGCACTCGACAGAATCAAGAATGACGTCTCGGTGTTCTGGACCAGTGGCGCGCAAGTCGAACAATTGCTGGTGTCCGGCGAAGTCGACATGGTGCCGGTCTGGGTCTCGCGTGCGCAATCGGCCCGCAGCTCCAATGCCCCGGTCGGCATCGTCTGGGACCAGAACATCTGGGGCCTGGACAGCTGGGCCATCCTGGCGGGCACGCCCAACGCCGCAGCCTGCCGCGAGTTCATCAAGTTCACCTGCGACCCCGAGCGCCAGGCTGCACTGACCAAGTATTTCCCCGCCGGTGTGACCCATCCCCGGGCCTTTGACTTCATCGACCCGGCCGTGGCCGCCGATTGCCCCTCCTACCCCGACCACATCGCCAAGGGGCTACCGATCGACGCCCAGTATTGGACAGAAAAACAGGGCACGGCGCTGGAACGCTATAACGCATGGCTCCTGAGCTGACCCCGCTGACGGGTCCGCCACGCGGCGGGCCCGATATTTCCTGCCCCTTGTCTTCAGGTCTTCGCCATGTCCTCTTCCAGCCTAACCGTAAAGAAGCTCGCTAAAAATTATGGCCAGTTCGTGGCCCTCGCCCAAACCGACCTGACCGTCGCCGATGGGGAGTTCCTGACCCTGCTCGGTCCTTCCGGCTCCGGCAAAACCACCTTGCTCAGCCTGGTGGCCGGCCTCACCCATCCCGATGGCGGCGAGGTGTCCATCGGCGACAACGATGTGACGTACCTGGCGCCCCATCATCGCGACATTGGTGTGGTGTTCCAGAACTACGCGCTATTTCCCCACATGACGATCCTGGAGAACATTGCCTTCCCGCTGAAGATGCGCAAGGTCCCGGCGACTGAAGCCCGTGAGCGGGCCATGGCCGCCCTGGACATGATCAAGCTGCCGCACATCGCCCAGCGTTATCCCAAGGAGCTGTCCGGCGGCCAGCAACAACGGGTCGCGCTCGCGCGCTGCATGGTCTATCGCCCCTCGATCATCCTGATGGACGAACCCCTGGGCGCGCTCGACAAGAAGCTGCGCGAACACATGCAGCTGGAGATCAAGCGCATTCACCGGGAGCTGGGAACCACCATCATTTATGTGACCCACGACCAGGAAGAGGCGATGACCATGTCGGATCGCATCTGCCTGATGAATGCCGGGAAGATCGAGCAACTGGGCACCCCCGATGACCTGTACTTCCGCCCACGCACGCTGTTCGTTGCCGACTTCCTCGGTGAGTCGAACCTGCTGCCGGCGCAGATCGTCGCCTCCCAGGACGGGGTGCTCGATGTGCTGGTCGGCAGCCGTGGGATCAAGGCCAGCGCCACGCCAAACGGCGAGAACCTGCCGGGCGCGCACATCCACATCATGGTCCGCCCACAGAACATGCTGATTGCCAAAGCCACGGCCGGCGACGTGCGCCATCTGCAGGCGAGCGTCAGCGATGTGATGGTCACCGGCAGCCTGACCAAGGTCTACATGAGCACCGAGGAGGAAGGCATTCCCGCGCTGGTCTCGGCCTTCCCGACGCGGGTCAATGGCGAGAGCTTCCAGCGCGGCGACAAGGTCTCCCTGTCCTGGCACGCCTCGGACGCCGTTGCCATCACCGAACAACCCAAGGCGGCGTTCCCATGAGCCTGTTTACTTCACGCGCAGCCTCTGCGCCGATGCCCGCCTGGGCCAAGAACAGCCTGATGATCGCGCCGTTGCTGGTGCTGCTGGCAGTGTTCCTGGCCTATCCGGTAGGCCGCCTGCTGTCGTTGAGTATCCTCGGGCCGGAGGGCTTTTCCCTCGACGCCTACCGGCACCTGTTCGCCTCGAGCCTGTACCTCAACGTGCTGTGGATCACCTTCAAGATCTCCCTGGCCACCACCGTGCTGTCGGTGGTGCTGGGCTATCCGGTGGCCTACCTGATCTCCACGGCGCCAGCCAAGCTCAAGAGCCGCCTGGTGTTCCTGGTGCTCCTGTCGTTCTGGACCAGCTTCCTGGTCCGGGCATTCGCCTGGGTGGTGATCCTGGGACGCAACGGGGTGGCCAACAACTTCCTGATGTCCCTGGGCCTGATCGACCGACCGATCAACCTGCTCTACGGCACCGGCGCGACCCTCACCGGCATGGTTCACGCGATGCTGCCGCTCGCCGTCATGACCATGCTCGCGGTGATGGAGAACATCGACCGCAGCCTGCCCCGCGCCGCTTCGACCCTGGGCGCGCGTCCGGGCACGGCCTTCTGGACGATCTACTTCCCGCTGTCGATGCCCGGCGTGGCCGCCGCCACCATCATGGTGTTCGTCACTGCCATCGGCTTCTTCATCGTTCCGGCACTGTTGGGTGGACGCAAGGAAACCATGATCACCCAACTGATCATCGATCAGGTGCAACAGACCCTGAACTGGGAACTGGCCGGGTCGATTTCCGTGCTGTTGCTGGTGGTGGTGCTGGTGGTCTTCGTGATCTATGACCGGATCTTCGGCTTCGCCACCCTCACCGGCGAAGACCCGTCCGCCCAAGCCCGCCGCGACACCCTGGCGCGACGTGCAGGCAGTGCGGTGCTGGCGGGCATTGGTGCGGTCAGCGACTGGCTGATCGCGCGCCTGTCGTTCAAGCGCCGGCGCAAGAGCGCTGAAGGCACGCCGCTGGTGCTCAGTGTCTTCGTCTGGACCGTGCTGGTGCTGATCAGCCTGCCGGCGCTGCTGATGATCCCGATCTCCTTCAGCAGTGCCGGCCTGCAGTGGCCACCTTCGGGCATGACGCTGCAGTGGTACGAGCAAATGCTCAATACCCCGGTCTGGACCCAGGCCCTGGTGCGCTCCCTGACGGTGGCGACCGGCGCGGGCATTCTGTCGATGCTGATCGGCGTTCCCGCAGCGTTTCTCCTGGCCCGCGGCAGGATCCGTGGCAAGGCGATCCTGCTGGCGTTCCTGCTGTCGCCGATCATCGCGCCACGAGTGATCATCGCCCTCGGCCTGTTCTACATGTTCGCCGAGCTGAAGCTGGTCGGTACGTCCATCGGCCTGATCATTGGCCACACCGTGGTGTGTGTGCCCTACGTGGTGATGACCATGATCGCGGTGCTGCGCAACTATGACCAGCGCCTGGACCTGGCCGCACAGAGCCTGGGGGCCAGCCCCCTGAGAACCCTGCGCCACGTGACCTTCCCCCTGCTGGGCGCCGGGATGTTTTCCGCGTTCCTGTTTGCCTTCGCCACCTCGTTCGACGAACTGACGATTGCGCTGTTTTCGTCGGGCGGCCTCAACGCCACCTTGCCCAAGCAGTTCTGGGACGAGGTGACCTTGCAGGTTTCACCGGTGATTGCCGCCGTCTCTACCTGCTTGCTGATTTTCATCACCCTGCTGATTTTCGGCGCCGATCGCCTGCGTCAGCGCAGCCTGGCGCGCTGAGCGCGTAACCCATGATCAAAGGAGAAACATCCATGCTCAGTTCTGAACACCTCAAAGGTATTTTCCCGGCTATTACCACGCCGGTGCAGAGTGATGACACGATTGATGTAACCGCCACCGAAGCGCTGTTCAGTTGGTTGACCGGGCAAGGCGTGGACGGCGTGGTGCCGTTGGGCGGCACCGGCGAGTACGGTGCCCTGTCCAGGCATGAGCGGGTGCGCTTCGTCGAACTCTGCGCCAAGCTCGCCGACCAGCGCATGCCAGTGATCTGCGGGGTGCTGGACACCGGCTATCACGACGCGATGACCGCGGCGCAGGACTTTGCCAAGGCCGGCGCCGATGGCCTGCTGGTGATCACGCCCTACTACACCAACCCGACCCAACTGGGCATCCGCGACTACTTCCTGCGCTACGCCGATGAGTCGCCGCTGCCGATCCTGATCTACGAGATTCCTTATCGCACGCGGATCTCGATCGATCCCGGGGTGCTGCACGAACTGTCCCGGCATGAACGCATCATCGGCATGAAGGCCTGCAACACCGACATGTACCACTTCCTGCGGGTGATCGCCGGCGTCGATCCTGAGTTCGCCGTACTCAGCGGCGAAGACACGTTGTTCCCGCTGCAAGTGGCGGCGGGTGCAACAGGCGGGATCGTGGTCACGGCGAACCTGCTGCCGAAAACCTGGCGCCGGGTGTTCGACCTCGCCAGCGCCGGCAAAACCGCCGAGGCGCTGGCGCTGCACCGGCAATTGATTCCGCTGATGAACCTGGCGTTTTCCGAAACCAACCCCGGGCCGATGAAGTCGGTGATGGACCTGATCGGGGTCAACGCCCCTGCCCTGCTCGCGCCCCTGCGTGAGCCGAAGGAAGATCTGCGTAATGCACTGAGAGTCGAATACAGCAAACTTCTGGACATGTTCGAGAAGGCCCCAACCGCGGCCCGCTAGTTCAAAACAACGGCTGCCACGCCAGTGCCCCTGCGCTATGCAAGGGCACAGGTGAATGCCACAATCCAATGTCATGACATTTATGGACCGCTCAACAAATGCCGAATTCTCGCCCAACCAAAACCACAAAAAAAACTGCAAAAGAAGCAGTTGGCGATCCTCGTAATTCGTCATTGTATGTCGGCTCTACTGAAAAGACCTTTCAGATACTGCATGCCTTCGACCATCCGAAACGACAAATGCCGCTCTCGGAAATAGCCACCTTGTCGGGGCTTGATCGCAGTGCCGCACAACGCCTGGTATTTACCCTGGAAGCCCTGGGATATCTACGCCGCGTACACAACACTCGGGATTACGCACTGACTTCCAAAGTGCTGCAGTTTTCCTACAACTTTCTGTGCGCCCATGAGTTGCTGCACAAGGCCGCGCCGTACCTGGTGGACCTGAGCAGTACCCTGGGCGAAACCACTAACCTGCAAGAGCTCGATGGCCACGAAGTGGTCTACGTGGGGCGCTATCCGGGCCGGCACTTGATCAACGTCGACATCATGGTCGGCAGCCGCCTGCCCGCGATATTCACCGCTTCGGGCACCGCCATCCTGTCCCACTGCAGCGCTGAAGAGCGGGAAGCGGCGATCGAGGCCACCCAACTGCGGGCACTGACCCCGCATACCGTCACCGACAAGGGTTTGTTACTCGAACGCATGCAGCGCGCGGCTGAAACCGGCTACGCGATCATCGCCAATGAAACCGTACTGGGAGATATTGCCGTGGCCTCGGCCATATTGGATGAACATGGCCATGCAATCGCGGCCATTACTATCGCGGTACCGACCACTCGCTGGACTAAAGAACGCGCCGAAGAAGAACTCGCCCAACATGTTCAAGTGGTGGCGACTTCCATTTCCGCGAAGAAGTTTTTCTCCTGAAACCCGCATCAATTTCATAACTTAGCGCGTACATCGGCAATCAATAACAACCGGGCTTTATAAGTCTCGGTTGCGTTTGCCTGCATGTCTGGACGAGGGCTTATGTCATCCTTATTGAACTTTATTGATTACCGGGCCCGGGCCAGGCAACGGTTGCCAAAGGCACTGTTTGAATATATCGATCGCGGCAGTGAGGATGAGCAGGCACTGCTACGCATCCGTTCCAGCCTGGACCAGATCACGTTGACGCCTTCCCTGCTCAATGGCGTCGATCAACCGGAGCTGCGCACCCCGTTGTTGGGGCAAGCGCTGGCCATGCCGCTGGTCATCGCGCCCACGGCATTGGCGGGACTGGTGTCGTTCCAAGGGGAAATAAAACTGGCGCGCACCGCGCGTGACCTGGGCATTCCCTTCTGCGTTTCCACCCAGTCGGTGACCACGGTGGAAGAGATCCGCAAGCAGGTGCCGGATGCCAATCTGTGGTTCCAGTTGTACGTGTGGAAAGACCGCAACCTCACTCGCCAGTTGCTCGAACGCGTCCAGGCGGCCGGGGTCGATACCCTGGTGATCACCGCCGACACACCGGTCAGTCCGAAACGCGAATACAACGTCAGGAACGGCTTCTCTATTCCCTTGAAACCCAGCCTCGCGCTGCTGCTGGATGTGCTGGGACATCCCTCTTGGCTGGTGTCGGTCTGGTTGCGCCAATGGCTGGCGAGCGGGATGCCTTCCTATGGGCATTACCCGGCGCAGTTTCGCGGTGCGGTCACCCAACAGACAGTCCATGAGGCGGTACGCCTGGAAAACCGCCTGACCTGGAACGACATCCGGCAGATCCGCAGTGGCTGGCACGGGCGTTTGGTCATCAAGGGCGTGTTGAGCCCCCAGGATGCGTTGCTTGCCCGGGACGAAGGTGCGGATGCCATCGTCGTCTCGGCCCATGGCGGACGTAATCTCGACATCGCGCCCGCGCCTATCCAAGTCCTGCCGGCCATCGCCGAGGCCGTCGGCGGCGACCTGCAGATCATTGCCGACAGCGGCGTGACCCGCGGCAGCGACGCGCTCAAGTACCTGGCGCTGGGAGCGGATGCGGTGATGGTCGGGCGTTTGCCGCTGTGGGGCCTGGCAGCTGCCGGCCAGCAAGGCGCCAACGACAGCCTGCGGATGCTGCGCAACGAAATGGAACTGGCCATGACCCTGCTGGGTGCGCACTCCGTGCGCGACTGCAGGAAGGCCAATGTGCTCGGGCGGCAACGCGCCCTGTTTGTCAAACCAAGCCCTGGGGCTTATCCGGAGATCACCGCATGAACGTACTTTTTATCGGTTACGGACGCATGGGCAGCGCCATGGGCGAAGCCTGGCTGGCCAACGGTCTGGTTGACGCAGTTAGCGCCGTCGATCCGCATCCACAGGCGGGCCTGCGGGCAACCCTGTACCCGGATCTACAGGCCATTGCACCGCAAGCCTTCGACCTGATTGTGCTCGCGGTCAAGCCCGACAAAGTGTGCAGCGTCGCGGCGTCCCTGCCGGACCTGATTTGCCAGGACGCGGTAGTCATCTGCGTCGCCGCCGGCATCTCCTGCGACGCCCTCGATCAGGCGCTGGACCGTCGCTGCCCGGTGATCCGGGCGATGCCCAACACCCCGGTGCTGGTGAATGCCGGCTGCACCGGGCTGTACGCCGACGCCCGGCTGGATGCGACACGGCGCGCCCAGGTCGGCCAACTGTTCGACAACGTCGGACGTAGCTACTGGCTTGAACAGGAAAGCCTGCTGGATGCCGTCACCGCGATCTCCGGCAGCGGCCCGGCCTACTACCACCTGTTCAGCGAAGCCCTGGCCCAGGCCGGCGTCCTGCTCGGCCTGCCACCGCAACTGGCACTCAACCTGGCCCGCCAGACCGCCCTGGGCGCCGCACGCCAGCAGACCCAGGAAAACGCAGACCTGGTCGAACTGCGCACCGCCGTCACCTCCCCCAACGGCACCACGGCAGCGGCCATCAGCGTGTTCGAACAGAACCAGGCCCTGCGCCAACTGATTAAAACCGCAACCCAGGCAGCCCATGCCCGTTCCCAGGCGTTATCGGCGGTGTAGGAGCGAGCGCCCGCTTGCGGCTTGCTCGCGATGAGGCCAGCACAGTCAACATCGATGCTGCCTGACACACCGCCATCGCGGGCAAGCCCGCTCCCACAGATTTCGATGGGTGTATGCAAAATCTGCGGGCACCACAAAACCACTGTAGGAGCGAGCCTGCTCGCGATGGGGCCAGCACAATCAATATCGATGGTGCCTGACACACCGCCATCGCGGGCAAGCCCGCTCCCACAGATTTCGATGGGTGTACGCAAAATCTGCGAACAGCCAAAATCACTGTAGGAGCGAGCTTGCTCGCGATGGTCGTCAACGATGACGTTCCAAGCCTGATTCACCGCGGCGCTCATGCGTCCTTCGCGAGCAAGCTCGCTCCTACAGGGCTAGCGGGGGTATGCAAAACCGGTGGCTGGGACTCAGCTTTTGCGTTTCGCGGAGATCGAGGAGGCGGTGGAGATCAGTAGGTCGGCGTAGCGGCGCATGTCCCGTTCGGCGACCCAGCGTGAACGTGACACTGCCACGTTGACCGCGCCAATCCCGCGCCCGGAACCGTCGAGAATGGCTGCCGCGGTGGACACGTCGCCGTAGAAAAACTGGTCCTCGACGTGGGCAAACCGCTGCTGGCGCACCTGCTCCACGTTGGCCCAGATCTGCCCACGGTCAGTGATGGTGGCCGGGGTGTGCTGGACGAACTGGCTGCGGTCGAAGATGTCGTTGACCTCGTCATCCGGGTAGGTCGCCAGCAACGCCAGGCCCGGTGCGGTGCACCAGGCTGGCAAGCGGGTGCCGACAATTACGTTGGCGTTGAACACATGACGGCTGACGATCCGCTGGACAAACACAATGTCGGTGTCGTCCATCACCGTGAGGTTGGTCGCCTCCTCGGTTTCCGCGCTCAACTGCTGCAAGTACGGCGCGGCTCGGTTCACCAGCTCACTGGAGCTGAGGTAATGAAAGGTGAAATCAAGCAGCTTGGGGGACAACTCATACTTCTTGCCCTGGTCCTTGTTCAGGTAGCCCAGGGTGGCCAGGGTATGGGTGAAGCGCTGCGCCGCGCTGAGGTCCATGCCCGTCAGCCCGGCAATTTCCGACAGCGACAGTTGCCGCTGGCTGCCATCGAAGGCCATGAGCACTTTCATGGCCTTCTCCACGGATTGCACGTACAGCGAGGAAGCGGTGGGATCAGTTGCCGGTTTTTTCGGCGGGCGGGGGTTGGCCATGGGTGCTTTACATCGCGTCGTGAAATGAAAGAATGCGGTTTGCTGGACACAGTCTATCGCTATTCACTGACAGCCTGTCACCTGGCACGAATTCTTAGTGAAATTCCCCGCCTGAACCTGCCTCTACGCCCGCTGCCCCTGCCCGTCCCACGCACCGTCGAGGGTGCGCGCCAGCAGGTGTTTCTTGATCCGCTCGCTGGGGGTCATCTCGAAGCTGGCGATTGCCCGGTAGTACCGCGGCTGCTGGTACGACGCCAGGCGCTGGCTCGCCCACTCCACGATGGCGGGCCAGTCGACCTGCGCATGTTCCTCGAACTGCACATAGAGGAGGATTTCCTGCTCGCCAATGCTCGATTGCACCCCCACCGCCGCACAGGCCCGCACCGCCGGATGACTGCTGAACACCCGCTCCACTTCCCAGGCCGACACGTTCTCGCCGCGTACCCGCATGCTGTCGGTCCGGCGCCCGACGAAGAACAGGTCGCCATCGGCATCCAGGCGCGCCATGTCACCGGTGTACAAACGTCCGTTGCGCAACGCCTGGGCAGTCGCCGTAGGGTTATCCAGGTAGCCAGGCAGGAACACGCCCTCCACGCTGCTCGACAGCACGATCTCGCCCAACTGCCCAATACCGACCGGCTGGTTTTCGGCGTCCAGCAATTCCAGGGTCAACCAGGGTAGCGGCTGGCCCACAGAGCCCGGCTTGTTGTTGCGATTGAGGGTGGCGAAGCTGGCGCATTCGGTCATGCCGTAGCACTCGCGCAACTGGCAGCCGAAACGCTGTTCGATGGCCGCCCAGTTGTTCAGGGACACCCCCGCCCCCCACAAGGTGCGCAGGCTATGCGCGGTCGGCCAGGTGGCGGCATCCTGTTGCATGAGGATGTCCAGCACCCCGCCCAGGTAATGCAACTGCGTGGCCCCGACCGCCGCGCACTGGCCCCAGAAACGACTCGCGGAAAAACGCTGCACCACGTTCAACTGGACGTCGTCCAGGAATGGCAGCAACAACATTTGCGCGCCACCGATATGGCACAGGGGCTCCCACAACAGCAGGCGATCGCCCGCCTGCACATCGGCCACCAGCAACACTGCCTCGCCGGCGATGCGCATCATCCGATGGGTAAAGATCACTCCCTTGGGGGCACCGGTGGTACCCGAGGTGTAAATCAGGCACAGCGGCGCATCGCTGGCGCTGTCCAGCCATTGCAACGGCGCATCCGGATACTCCTCGGCGGCACGCTGCAAGGCGGTGATCGACTGGTACGGTAAAGCAGCGGCCGCACCCTGGCGCAGCAGCGGCTCGAACTCGGCGTCCGCCACCACCAGTTCGGGCCGGGCGTGTTCGAACGGATAATCCAGCCCCGGGCCGCGCAGCCGGGTATTGATTGGAATCCACACCAGCCCGGACAGGATCAACGCGTAGATCAACACGATCTGCTCGTCGCTGTTGCCCAGCATCACCGCCACCCGTTGCCCGGGGCGCAGCCCTTGCGCGGCCAGCACCGCCTGCAGGGCCGCGACCCGGGCCCGCAGTTCGGCGGTTTGCAGCGAGCGCCCCTCGAAGGTGATACGCACCCGGCTGTCATCGTTCATCAGGCCGGCATGAATCAGCGGCGCGGCCGTCAATGGGTCGTCGGTGATGCGCTGGGGGAAAAATTCGCTAGGAAAGTTTTGCATCGTTCAAGAGCCTTGGCGTTTGGAAAGAGAGCGTCGCGCGACCCATTGGGCGACCACCACGAACAGCACGATGAAGCCCAGCAGCGTGGTGGATACCGCCGCCAGCGTCGGCGTGAGCGCCAACTGGATGCTGTCCCACATTTGCTTGGGCAAGGTGGTGTTGATCCCGCCGCTGACGAAGATCGCGACAGTCAGGTCGTCGAACGAGGTAATGAACGCCAGCAGGAATGCCGACATCAGGCTGCCCGCCATCAACGGCAGGGTCACCGTGCGCAACCTGGTGAAGGTCCCGGCACCGAGGATCCGGGCCGCATCGTCCAGGCGCATGTCGTATTGGCGAAAGGCCGCCGCCAGGGTCACCACCACGTAGGGCAACGCCAGCACCGTATGCCCGAGCACCAGGCCCAGGTCCTTGCCGGCCAGGCCCAGGCGGGAGAACAGGTACAGCAACCCGAGGGCGATGACGATGCGCGGCACGATCAGCGGCGCGATGAACAAGGCGAACAGGCCCTTGCGCCAGCGCGCCGACATGCGGGTCATGGCCATGGTCGCGCCAAACCCCAGCACCAGCGCCAGCAACGCCGTCGCCACCCCCACGCCAAAGGAGCGCAGCAATGCCGCCTGCCATACCGGCGAGGTAAAGAACTCGATGAACCACTTGAAGCTGTAGAGCTTGGGCGGGAACGCAATGAATGGACTGCTGGTAAAGGCCAGCGGAATCACCACCAGCACCGGCAGGATCAGCAGCAACACCAACAGCACGCTGTAGCCCGGCAGCATCACCCCATCACCACCGCGCGGGCGCCCGGAGCTGAAGCGTGAACAGAAATGCCCGATGGCGAACAACAGCCGCAGGCCCAGGCCGGACTGCCGGCCCTTGGGTGCTTCGCCGCCGAGGGAAGACAACCCCGCGACCCGGTCGTAGATCACGAACACCAACAACGAGCAGATCAGCAGCACCACCGACAGCGCGCCGGCAAAGTGCATGTCGAACAGGTCGAGTACCGAGGAGATGACCAATTGGGCGACCATCATTTCCCGCGGCGAACCCAGCAGCGCCGGCACGATGAAAAAGCCCAGGCTGGTAATGAACACCAGCAGCGCAGCGGCGGCGATACCCGGCGCCGACAGGGGCAGGAAGATACTGAAGAAACTCATCGGGCCACTGGCGCCGAGGGTTTGCGCGGCGGGTGCCAGGCGCTGGTCGATACTGCGCATGATCGGCAGCAAGGTGATGACCGCCAGCGGCAGCATCGAGTGGACCATGCCGATCAGCACGCCGGACAAGGCCGGGACCATCCCGGACGGATTGTCGATGAACTGCGCCACCAGGCTGGTGACCAGGCCCTTGCGCGACAACAACAGCATCCAGGCGTACGTCTTGACCAGGTAACTGGTCCAGAACGGCAGCATGATCCACAGCATCCAGCGCTCGCGGCCCTGGGGCGACAAGCGCGTCAGCAGGTAGGTCACCGGGTAGGCCAGCAGTACCGAGAGGATCGCAGTCAACGCCGAAATCCAGAAGGTGATACCCAGCACCCGGCCATAGACCGGCGTCGAGGCGATGCGTTCGAAGTTGCTCAGGCTCAGGTCGCCGGCGCTGTCCTGGAAGCTGCCCATGAGCATTTCGGCGACCGGCAACAGAAAGAACACCGCGAGGAACAATAGGGCCGGGATCGCCGGCAACAGCCGTCTAGGCAGGCTCATGGCTGCGCCTGCGCAGGCAACAAGGTGGCACGGTGGGCGTCCCAGGTGATGCCGACGGCGTCGCCAACCCGCGGGTTGATGTGGCGCGC
Organism: Pseudomonas sp. F007; assembly: GCF_057814275.1. Taxonomy (NCBI): domain Bacteria; kingdom Pseudomonadati; phylum Pseudomonadota; class Gammaproteobacteria; order Pseudomonadales; family Pseudomonadaceae; genus Pseudomonas; species Pseudomonas sp. F007. The sequence goes on from NZ_JBVATA010000004.1 coordinate 343,390, forward strand.
GCAACGCACGCTGAACCGGGCGCCCGAAGGCAGGCGAATCAGCGCTCGCGTATCGCTGCCGAGGAACACGCATTCGTCGACACTGCCCACCAGCAGGCCGGCACTCGGCTCGGTCAGGCGCGCCGCTTCCGGGCGCACCAGGACGAAGTGGTCCGCGCTGTCGACCTTGGCCGACACCTCGTGGCCTATGCAGCCGCTGAGTTCCAGCAGGCGTCCTTCGACGTGCAGTTGGCTGGCACTGGTGCGCTTGCCCTGCAGCACGTTGGAGTGGCCGATGAACTCGGCGGCGAACAGGCTGGCCGGGCGGTCGTAGAGCTCCTCGGGAGTCGCCAGTTGCTCAATGCGTGCCTTGTTCATCAGGCAGATGCGGTCCGACAGGGTCAGCGCTTCTTCCTGGTCGTGGGTCACGTAGATGAAGGTCGCGCCCAGCTCCTTGTGCATGCGGCGGATTTCCAGCTGCATGTGCTCGCGCAGATTCTTGTCCAGCGCCCCCAGTGGTTCGTCCAGCAGGATCACCGAGGGCCGATAGGCGAAGCAGCGCGCCAGGGCAATACGCTGTTGTTGGCCACCGGAAAGTTCACTGGGATAACGATGGGCGAACTCGTGCATGCGCACCATTTCCAGCGCCGCATCGACCGCGGTTTCCAGTTCGCGCTTGGGGTACTTGCGCATGCGCAAACCGTAGGCGACGTTGTCGCGCACGCTCATGTGGGGAAACAGCGCATAGCTCTGGAACACCAGGCCGATTCCGCGTTTGCCGGGAGCGATGTGGGTGGCCTCCTGGCCGTCGATCAGCAACTGCCCACTGCTGGGTGGCACCAGCCCGGAGATCATTTGCAACAGGGTCGACTTGCCTGAGCCCGAAGGCCCCAGGAGCGTCAGGAACTCCCCTTCGCGCACCTGGATATCGGTGGGCTGCAGCGCGACGAACTGGCCATAGGTTTTGCCCAGGCCACGTGTTTCGAGTTTTACGCTCATGCAACGACTCCCTTACGACAAGATCCAGGCGTTAAACCGTTCAGTCACCTGAGTGCGGTTGGCTTCCCACCATTGCGGGCTGGGCAGGCGCATGTTCTTCAGGTTCTGCGGCGCGGTGGGCAGCAGCGCGGCCCGTTCGGCGGGGATCTGCTCGAAGGATTTGCGGTTGGTCGGACCGTAGGCCAGGTCATTGGTGAAGGCGGCCTGGCGTTTGGCGTCGGCGCAAAACCGCACGAATTGCTTGGCCATCTCGGCGCGCGGGGTGCCTTTGGGAATGGCCCAGCCTTCGATGGAGTACAGGCCCTGGTTCCACTCGATCTGCACCGGTGCACCGTTCTCCAGCGCGGCCTGGGCGCGACCGTTCCAGATCGAGATCAGGTCCACTTCGCCGCTCTGGATCGCTTGCATGGCCTGGGCTCCGGAGGTCCACCACAGGTCGATGTGCGGTTTGATCCGGTCCAGGCTCTTGAAGGCCCGGTCGACGTCCAGCGGATACAGCGCGTCCAGCTCGACGCCGTCGGCCAGCAGGGCCTGTTCCAGGGTGTCCAGCGGACTGCGGCGCAGGCAGCGGCGACCGGGAAATTTCTCGACGTTCCAGAAATCCGCCCAGGACTGCGGGGCGTTGTTGGCAAAGGTGTCGGTGCGATAGGCCAATACCGTGGAGTACACATCGACGCCGAGGAAGTTCGGGGTAATGGCCTCCGGCAGCAGGTCCGGAAACTCTTCGCTGCTCAAGCCGATCGGCTCGAGGAAGCCCTGGCTCTCCAGGTAGGGGATGTCGGCCGAGATCGTCAGGGTGGTGACATCCCAGACGAAGTTGCGGGTCTTGACCATGGCCGCGAGCTGCGCGACCGGCTGTGCTTCGCGGGCGACGCTGATCACCTTGATCCCGGTGGCTTGCTCGAAGGGGTCGTAGAACGCGATGCGATAGGCCTTGGTGTAGGGGCCTCCGGGGTCGGAAACAATAATTTGCCGCGCACTGGCGCGGACCACGCTCGGCAGGCTGCAGGCCAGTGCGAGGGTCATGCCGGCCTTGAGCAGATTTCGACGGTCAGGGCTTTCTGGATTATTCATGAAGGACTCCTGCGAAAAACGAAAGCATCGATAAAAGGCGAAGACATCGGCAGTTCACAAGGTCGTGGGGGTTGCCGGTGAGGGTACGTTGCCGCCGCCGTGCGCATTGTTGTAGCCACCGACCCACTAGGCCGGCGGCGAGTACCAGGGGTGAATCAGGCCTGTTTGGCCCGTTGCTGGAAGAACGCTTCCATCATGCGCGCCGGCTCACCGGAGTCGTACGCCTCTTTCTGCAGGCGCTGGCCGGCTTCGATGGCGCTCTTGAAATCGGGGTCGCTCATTTCGCGGAAACGCTGCTTGTCCAGGCGCATGGCCACCGGCGGTTTGTTGGCCAACTCGTTGGCCACCTGCAGGGCTTTGGCGAACACTTGTTCGGCCGGCACCATGTAGTGGATCAGGCCGATGCGGTGGCACTCCTCGGCGTCCATCAGACGCCCGGTCAGGGTCAGCTCGATGGTGCGCGACATGCCCAGCATGCTGTTCATGATCCACGGCCCGGTGGTGCTTGGAATGCCCGAGTTGATCTCCGGCTGGCCCATGCGCACGCCCGGATGACCGACCCGGATATCCCCCAGCAGCGCAACCTGGAAGGCGGAACCTGCCGCCGTGCCGTTCAGGGCCATGACCAGTGGCTTGGACAGCCCCCGCAAGGTGGCGTAGTAGCGTTCCCACTCACCGACCCATTGCACTGCGCGCTCACCATCAAAATCATGGGCTTCGGAGAGGTCCTGCCCCGCCGAAAAAGCACGGTCCCCCGCGCCGGTCATGATCACTGCCTTGATCGACGCGTCGGCGTCATAAGCCAGCAAGGCGTCGATGATTTCGTCACGCATGGCGGTGGTCCATGCATTCAAGACTGCCGGGCGATTGAGGGTGATAACTGCCACGGAACCTTGAGTTTCTAGCACAATGTTTGACATGGTTATCTCTATGCAATAGTTGATGTCTAATTACGATATAACCATATTGTTTTACCCGCAAGCGGAAAAATCCACTCGCGGTTGGGCGGTCAAAAATGGTGCATGAGAGGGGACCCTGGCGACAGCCGGGCGACTGACAGGGATTCGAAGAGGGATTATGCGCGAGGGGGCGTGGGCTGTTCAGGCGCGAGGGCAACAACGCCCGCGATCAGCCCCTGCTGCTCGACAATAGGAAGGGTGATCCGAACCGGGCTGCTCGAATCAACCCTTGACCGCCGCTTCGATCGCCGCGATATCGATTTTTCTCATTTGCATCATGGCGTTGAACGCACGCTTGACCACCGCCCGATCGGGATGGGTGAATGCGGCCGTGAGGACACGCGACGTGATCTGCCACGACAGCCCCCCCCACTTGTCCTTGCACCAGCCGCAGGCGCTCACCTCGCCACCGTTGCTAACTATCGCATTCCACAAGCGATCCATTTCGGCCAGATCGTCGGGCGCCACTTGGAATGAGAACGCCTCGCTATGGCTGACCCCGTTCCACCGTTCAATCGCAGGCGAGGAATGCCCATGAGCCTGAATTCGACCGTCAACACTTCGCCCTGCTTTCCCGCCGGATATTCGTCGGGGTGCAATGAACACCGCCCACCGCACTATCGAGGAACGTCGCAGCGTCCAGCTCGCCGCCGTCGTACCCAATTATGTTTTTGCTGACCATTTTGGCTCTCCAGAATGAGGACAGAATTCTAACTGCGCAGTTTGCGAGGAGCAGCCGCAACACCGCCTAAACGGAACAGCACAGCCACACACCTCCAGCCGCTTGCTCCAAGGGGAAAACGGGATGACCGGTAAAATAGTACGCCAATGCTCGCTATGGGGCTTGCCCGCCCTGCTCGCCATCAGCCTGCTGACAGCGGCATACTCAAGCATAGCTGCCACGGCGCTTTAGACGCGCCTCTAGCATCGCCGCCCAGTGCTACGCAATGCACTGCCCACTGCTGGAGAAAGCGGGCTGGCCTTGGGCGTCAACCTGGACATCTCCCGCAGAACGTCGATGGATAGGCGCTGCAACTTCACGCGCGCCGCAGAGGAACTGCTGATTGTTGGCGCCGACACCGAATTGACCTAGTTGCCGAGATGTCACTGACCCAGTCTGATTCCTCGCAAACCATTGCCTGCTCTAGATTAGTGCCGATGTTGAGGTGGGTCAGTTTTCAACCGGTGTTGACACAGGAGTGTCTGCAACCAGGCGCAACACTATCCAGCGTTGCCATCAGCCACGGCATCAATGCCAACGTTATCCGCAAGTGGCTACCACTTTTTCGAGATCAGCTACCAGCGGCGTTGCCGGCTTTCGTTCCGTTGAAAGCTACGCCTAAACGGCAGGTGGAAGCGTTGGCGACCATTGAGTTGCCGCTTGGCGAGCAATCGATCACAGTGAAATGGCCAACGTCCGATCCTGGAGGCTGCGCCCGCTTTGTCCGTGGACTCACTCAATGATTCGCATCGACGCCATCTGGCTCGCCACCGAGCCCATGGACATGCGTGCCGGCACTGAAACTGCGCTGGCCAGGGTGATCGCGGTGTTCGGTGCGGCGAATCCGCACTGTGCTTATCTGTTCGCCAACCGCCGCGCCACTCGTATGAAAGTGCTGGTGCATGACGGGATTGACGTCTGGCTGGCTGCTCGCCGGTTGAACCAAGGCAAGTTTCACTGGCCGGGTATTCGAAATGGCTGCGATGTGGAGCTGGATACAGAGCAACTTCAGGCCTTGGTGCTCGGTCTGCCTTGGCAACGCGTTGGGGCTGGCGGTGCAATCACACTGCTCTAACGCCCGCCATTAGCCCATTGGTCTATCGCCGCAAACGGCTTGCTCTGGCAAAATTCGCGGCATGACTTCATCGCCCAATCTCGACCAAATGTCCCCTGACCAACTGCGTGCCCTCGCGGCGCAGTTGCTGTCCCAGGTGGATTCTCTCGGGCAGCAAGTCGACCGGATGGGCAAGAAGAACGACCGCGACCAAACCATCATCGAGCAGCTCACCCACGAAATCGCCTGGTTCAAACGTAACAAGTTTGCCAAGCGCAGTGAGCAACTGAGCCCTGCCCAAGGCAGCCTGCTCGACGACCTGCTCGACACCGACATCGCGGCCATCGAAGACGAACTGAAGGCGTTGAATCCGCTGGCTGCGCCGGCCGAGCCACGCAATCAGCCCAAGCGTGTTTCCTTGCCAGCGCAGTTTCCGCGTACCGTGATTTATGACGAACCCGACACCACCCAGTGCGCCTGCGGCTGCCAGCTCCAGCGCATCTGCGAAGACGTCAGCGAGAAGCTGGATTACATCCCGGGCGTGCTCACCGTCGAGCAGCATGTGCGCGGGAAATGGGTCTGCCGCAAATGTGAAACGCTGACTCAGGTTCCGGTTCCGGTTCCGGCCCAGGTAATCGACAAGGGCATCCCGACCGCTGGGCTGCTGGCTCACGTGATGGTAGCCAAGTTCGCCGACCATTAGCCGCTGTATCGGCAATAGAAAATCTTTGGCCGCGCCGGCCTGGCTATCGCCCGCTCGACACTGGCGCAGTGGGTCGGCCAAACTGGCGTGCAGCTCCAACCCTTGGTCGACGCACTGCGCGAAACAGTGCTTGCTCAAGGCGTAATCCACGCTGACGAAACGCCGGTGCAGATGCTCGCGCCGGGCGAGAAGAAAACTCATCGCGCTTATGTCTTGGCCTACTGCACTACGCCTTTTTCGGCGCTCAAGGCAGTGGTGTACGACTTCAGCCCAAGCCGTGCGGGCGAACATGCACGCAACTTTCTTGGCCAGTGGAATGGCAAGCTGGTTTGCGATGATTTTGCCGGCTACAAAGCCAGCTGCCAGCAAGGCATCACCGAAATCGGCTGCCTGGCCCACGCCCGCCGCAAGTTTTTCGATTTGCACGCGACGAATAAAAGCCAACTGGCTGAGCAGGCGCTGCACTCAATTGGCGGGGTGTACGAAATTGAACGGCAAGCGCGGGAAATGACCGACGAAAATCGCTGGCGAATACGCCAGGAAAAAGCGGCCCCCATTATCGACGCACTGCATACCTGGATGTTGGCCCAGCGCGATCTTGTGCCCGAAGGGTCGGCTATCGCGAAAGCTCTGGATTACAGCCTCAAACGCTGGACGGCACTGACTCGATATCTCGAGGACGGGGCTGTGCCCATAGATAATAACGCCGTCGAAAATCAGATAAGGCCGTGGGCACTTGGACGCTCGAACTGGTTGTTCGCCGGGTCGCTATGCAGCGGTAAGCGGGCAGCTGCAATCATGAGCTTGATCCAGTCAGCCCGCATGAATGGGCATGATCCTTATGCGTATCTCAAAGATGTGCTGACGCGCCTGCCGACGCAGCGAGCGAGTGAGATCGACCAACTGCTGCCACAGCATTGGGTCTCGGCATGACGTCCTCAACCTGAGGGTGCTCTTGCATTAGAATGACCGCTCAACTCATATGGAACAGGACTGATCCGAATGGAAGCGCGAGCCACTTTTTCCGCCAAGAATTTCAGACCAACTGACCTGACTCCCACGCCCGAAATTACAACAGGCTTACCAGTGTCGATCAGCTCCATGGAAAAGTCCTATACAGGAGCTATCGATGGTATTTCTTCAACAGCCTTTACTGCGGCGTTCGACCAAGCGTCAAGAAGGGGCAGCTACATCGCGATGGAGAGCTTCAAGGGTACGGTGAATGGGGTAGAGGGTTCCTTTAACTTCATTCATTCCGCCTCCACTACCGGAATTGATCGTGCAGATGAGTTTTTCTGCATAGTTGGAGGCAGTGGTACGGGTGGTTTGAAAGGGATATCAGGGTCAGGAGGGATCACAATTGACACCGATGGAACGCACCATATTTGGTTGAATTACCGCCTCGAATAATTTAACAAGCCGTAAAGGGCATCGCCCCTGACGCATCAGGGAGGCGTCTTCGCTAGGTGCTTACCCTCATTTCGGCTCTGCAACAAGCGATACGCGCAATGCGATGGCACTGCGTGCACTGGAAAATTTGCTTACGGGTCTCGAAGGACGGCAACCGAGAGACCTCGTGAATACTCACGGGTTAGAACACAGATGGACGCAGTGACGACAAGGACGCTGGCAGTATGGCCGCAGCACAGGATGGAGCGCGGCTTGTAGTTTGGAGCACCTACTCAAGCTTAAGCGACTCCAAATAAAACCGACTATTTGCCTGTGTTCCCCGCCTACTGTTCTCGCCGACGCGCGTCCTGATTTTGATGCTAGGCATTATTCTTTTTCAGGCTTTCGGGGCTGCCAGCGCACAGACCATCCATCACCAAATTCATCAATCTGGCGAGACGTAAGCGCCATTCGCTCTGGGCATCCATTTGCCATATTCCCGCGATGGCTAGAAAAAAGTCGTCGTTTGTAATGCCGCTACGAATCGTCCCGGCCTTCTCATTAGCCCTCAAAAGCAACTCGGCTGCTGCTTGGACTGGAGCGTATCCTGACTTCCCTGGGAACTCGTAAACCGAAGCAGCTTGTTGGATCGCAGCAGCGAGTCCTGCCTTTGTCATTGCATATTCAGCGAGGCAGTCCATCCACTCTCGGAGGGCTTCCTTAGGTGGTTTTGTCGCAAGTAACTCTTCCGCCAAGGAGGCCACCTGCTGCATTTCGAATTGATAGACCTCGAATACCAACTTCTCCCTAGTAGAGAAGTGACGATAGAACGTGCCTTGGCCTACCCCTGCCTTCTTCGCAATCGTACTTAACGGAATCGTTGGATCGCTCGTCAGTTCTATTACTGCGACCTCCAGAATCCGTTCCCGGTTTTTCTTGGCGTCAGAACGCATAACCAAATCGTGAGTCATGAACAAAATTTTCCTTCACTGCATTGCTAATCGGACAATTGTCCGGTACGGTTTGGAAGTGGACAACTGTCCGCTTAGGCATCGTTTCTGGAGTTTACTATGAACAGCACTGGCAACACGATTCTGGTTACTGGCGGCACCTCAGGCATCGGCCTAGGTCTGGCGCTAAGACTTCACAAAGCGGGCAACAAAGTCATCATCGCGGGACGTCGCAAGTCTCTGCTCGACAAGATCGTGTCGGAACACCCTGGCATTGAATCAGTATTGCTGGACGTCTCTGATGCCCAATCCATCCAACGCACCAGCGAAGCGCTTGCGATCAGCCATCCGAATCTGAACGTTCTCATAAACAACGCTGGGATCATGCACTGGGAGGATCTGACTGATCCGGGAAGCCTGAGCACAGCCGAGGATATCGTGACGACGAACTTACTTGGCACGATTCGCATGGTCTACGCATTCACTCCCCATCTGATCAAGCAGACCAGTGCAACGATAGTGAATGTCAGCTCGGCGTTAGCATTCGTACCGCTGCCAGCCACACCGACCTACAGCGCAACTAAAGCGGCGGTTCACTCGTTCACTCAAAGTCTTCGAGTGCAGCTAGAAGCCTCGCCAGTCGAGGTCATCGAGCTTGCGCCACCGGGGGTACGTACCACCTTACTTGGGCAGGAAAATGACGAGCACGCGATGCCGTTGGAGGATTTTTTGGATGAAATCTTCGAACTGCTCAAGACTGTTCCGACCCCACTAGAACTCGTAGTCGAGCGCGCCAAGCCATTACGGTTTGCTGAAGCGAGCGGTTCACATGATGAGGTGTTGAAAATGCTCGCCGGATACAAACCACCAGCAGAGTAACGTTTACCTTGTGGACACACCTGATGCGTCCAAATAAGCAGCTAGCATCTGCCTACTGGGCGCACAGTTTTTTTATTGCTCCTATTCATCTTGGGAAAAGGGCGGGAAAGCTGATCATCCAATTGGAGCGCATAGATGGATGCGGTGCGCAATCTCACGCCCATAAATTTGGCTACCAGCGGAGCAGTTCGATACTGCCTGAATCGCTGGCCTACGCATCTGGCAAGTGGCCATTCCCTACCGCATGACCAGGCGTCCGCCTCAAATCACAGTAACAGCAAGGCATATTCCACTTAGCTAGATGAGCCATTCGTCGAGCGCCGAAGGCGTCGGTTGACAGGGCAACTCTCCTTCTAGAATATATAGTGCACTATATAATAGCGAGCTATGAAATGACCTCAAACCGGGAGCGGGTAGGTACCCAGCTGTCTTTTTCACTCTACGCGGCGGCAAATCGGGTCGTGCGATTGCACAAACCCTATCTGGAGCCGTTGGGCCTAACCTTCCCTCAGTACCTGGTCATCCTGGAGCTTCTAAACGGTTCGCCACTCACTGTTGGTGCACTCGGAACCCGGCTTTCGATGGACGCTGGAACCATAACGCCATTGCTGAAAAGGCTTGAGGCTGCCGAACTCGTCAGCCGCACACGGGATCCTATCGACGAGCGCCGCGTGATGATCGATCTGACGCCTAATAGCCGCATGTTGGAAGCTGACATTCGGGGAATCACTAGCAAAATTAAGTCAGCTTGCCAGCTTGATGAGCAGGGTATCGATGAGCTTCGACAAACACTCGATGCGCTCGGTCATCCGGCCACCGACTGAGTATTTTTCACGCTTGCCCAAAGAGGAAATCATGACTATTTCAATTGCTAGATTCGATGCTGATACAGCGGTGGATGACACCCTTCAATTCCAAAAGACGGCTCGTACCCGGCGGTCTTTTCGTGGGTTTCTGGACACCTCTGTGCCCGATCACATCATTCAGGAGGTGTTGAAGGATGCCCAGTGCGCTCCCTCCAACTGCAACACCCAGCCCTGGGATGTACACATCGTTCGAGGCCAAAAACTGAAAGAGCTTTCGCAAATTCTCCACGCGAAAAATACTGCAGGCGAATTCACACCAGACTTTTCGTTCGATATGGATGCTTTTTACGGCCCCTACGGAGGCCGCAAGAATGCGCAAGGCAAAGCCTACTACGAGACTATGAACGTCATACGTGAGGACAAGGAGGGGCGCCGGCGCGCGGCAGCCTTGAATTTGTCCTTTTTTAATGCCCCCCAGGCCGTTTTTCTGTTTATGCCAGTGTTTGGTGACAATGTTCGAACTGCTGGCGACATCGGTATGTATGGGCAGACCTTCCTACTGTCACTTGCTTCTCGAGGGTTAGGCGGCATTCCGCAAACCTCGCTTGGTTTCTATGCAGCTACGATCCGAGAGGCGCTAGGCATTTCTGAAGAAATGAAAATGCTGTTTGGAATGTCATTCGGCTACCCGGACGAGAGCGCTCCAGGCAACCGCATGCATATGGATCGTGTGCCGATTACCGACAGCGTTACCTTTCATTCTTGAAGAGTCGTAATGACCTGAGTCAGGCGACATGCGTGCACACCCCAGATCGCAGCGGCTTCGCGACACGCTTAATTCATTCGCACACCCAGCCAAGCAGTCACTTGAGTATTGGTTGTAGGTAAGGAGGTTATTGAAGTGAAAATCGGAATTATCGGCGCCGGCAGTATTGGGGCTACCCTTGCCCGTAAGCTCGCTGCGTGCGGCCATGAAGTTAAATTGGCAAACTCGAAAGACCCTCAGAGCATTCAGAACCTTGCCAATGAGATCGGCGTACACGCGGTGACCAAGGAAGATGCTGTTTCCGAGGTAGACGTTGTGATCCTCTCGATCCCCTTCGCAAAATACCCAGATCTCAAACAGACGTTGAGCAGTGTTCCTGAGAAAACCGTCGTCATTGACACGTCCAATTACTATCCGGGACGCGATGGGGCAATCAAAGAAGTCGACAACGGCAAGCCTGAGAGTGTTTGGGTAAGCGAGCAGATTGGCCGCCCGGTCATTAAGGCTTGGAACGCCGTCCTCGCAGCGACTCTTGCCGACAATCGGCAACCAACTGTATCTTCGACACGCATTGCCCTACCTGTAGCTGGAGGAGATACCTATGCTGAGGCAATCGCGCAAGATCTTGTTGAGGATACGGGATTCCTCGCGCTCGCCGCTGGCGACCTTCAAGATTCGTGGCGTCAGCAACCAGGCACACCAGCGTACTGTACTGAGCTGACATTACCGCAGCTGAGATTGGCGCTGGTATCGGCAGACAATGCCAGAGCGCCGCAAAACCGTGACGCACTGATCGCCAAATTTATGGATCATGACGGCCATTTGACACATGAGCAAATCGTTACCTTGAATCGGTCCATGACCGCCTGACCAATCGGATTGGTGGCATGCTTACCTGAAGTTTCACTTTGTCGATTTCATATTACAGCGGCGGAAGTACTCTCAGTCGCGCCGTGTCTGCCTGGGACGAAATGGTTAAAGAAAATAAGGTATTGGATGGATTAAATGACCTCATCGAGCTAAAAATCCAGATAGCAGCCACTGTTATCAAGTAGGCGATGTAGAGATGTTTCGATTGAGGTAGTCCATGCCGATGGAGGCCCGATCGCACATGTCGTCGCAGAGAATTAATCCACAGGCTAAAACCTTCTATCGTCCCATTGAAGCAGCACTGCGCTGGTGCAATCTCATTCGTTTCGAAACTCAAATCCTGCAAGCTCCCTGGTCTTACCCAGGTGAACTCAGACGCCTGTTTCCCCAGTGGCCATGCCTACAAACCAATACCGAACTAATTTATGACGCCGTCCGCAATGGCGAATTGCCATATGGCTGTTTTGGGATTCCGGTGCCATCGGGCACCACCGTGGAGCCCAATTTGTTAACGGTCCGACATTCAGATCTGCGTCAATGGCTGGCGGTTTGTTACCCTGATCAACGACCTGATTTTTTGTTCGAGCCATTCGCCATCACTCGAGACACAATTAGCTTGGGCGTTTACTTTGCCCTCCAGGCCGAGCGCGATGCCCTCCTGCGAGAACGCGATACGCTGCAACGTCAGCTCCAAGATGTAAGAGCGGACCTTCGTGCATTAGGACTTGAACAGGAAAACCTTAAATCAATGGTGAGCTCCAATGGGCGTCTTAGCGAGCGGAGCGAACACACCTACCTACAAATCATCGGCGCCCTGCTCAACACCATTTTGGACTCGTCACCTGCGGGCAAGCCTCTTTCCGTGTTTAAGAGCCAAGCCGCAATCGTCGATGCTTTGACCGCGCGCCACAGTGACATTCCCGGTCTGAGTAAACGAACATTGGACGAAAAGTTTGCGGCAGCCAACCGTAGCATCAAGAAAAAATCTAATACATAACATTGCGCTGCAATCACGCTGATTGCAGCGCAATGACTCTCTTCAATTTCTGCGATTCAATTCAGGTCACTTCCTACTACGTGCCAATCGACGCCAGGAGTGACCATCATGTCAACCCAAACCTCACCCATTGTTGAAGTGTCACAACCGCAAATCGAGCGCCATATCATGCGGCGCGAGGAGGTAGAGCGTAAAACCGGATTCAAGCGTGCGCACATCTACAATCTAATGAAGGAAGGGAAATTTCCTCAGGCCAAACGCATTGGATTGCGTGCTGTTGGGTGGGATTCGCTGGAGATCGATCGGTGGGTCACCGAGCGGTTGGCGTAGTAGGTCTGATGTCATGCGTGTGGTATCGATTGTTTCCACTAAAGGAGGCGTGGGTAAAACTACCGTGACCGCCAACCTCGGCGGCCTTCTCGCAGACGCGGGCCTGCGTGTCTTGCTCCTAGATCTGGATAGCCAACCCACCCTCTCTAGCTATTATGCCTTGAGCCAAAAGGCTGATGCCGGTGCCTACGAATTACTCAAACTCAACCTGACTACGCCTGCACAAATTGTTTCCAAGACAGTGATCACCGGACTCGACCTGATCCTCTCTAACGATGATCAGGGCCGGCTGAGTACCTTGTTGCTGCATGCCCCTGATGGGCGACTGCGTCTGCGCAATCTGCTGGATACCTTCCGTTCCCGTTACGACCTACTTTTGATCGACACCCAAGGCGCACGTAGTGTGCTGCTGGAGATGGCCATCCTGGCTTCCGATCTGGCTCTCTCGCCCATCACGCCGGAAATGCTCGCCGCCCGGGAACTGCAGCGCGGTACTTTGAAACTGCTGAGTGAGCTCGAACCATTCCGTCACCTAGGCATTACGCCGCCACCGTTGCGCCTGCTGCTGAACCAGGTGAATTCGATTCGGGTGGACACCCGAATGATCATCCGCGGCTTGCGCGAGACTTTTGCCGAGACTGCGAATATCTCGGTTCTAGACACCATAGTTCCAGACCGAGTGGCGTATCTCAACGCCGCCTCCCTTGGCCTGCCGGTCCATAGAATCGAAACGCACCAGTCGCGCGAACGACGTTCGCCATCCGCGATGGAAACCATGCAAGCGCTGGCCATTGAGTTATTTCCGGAGTGGCACAAATCGATCTCTTCGGTGAGCCGATGCGCGGAGGTTCAATGAGACAAATCACCAGACCCGCATTTCCCGCCCAATCATTGTGTCTGATCAACGTTGAGGCCAACTGCGTTTGGCAAGGAGTCTTTTGATGTTGGACCAGCTTCCTATCATTGTTCAACCATCCATCCACCCCTGCCGCCCACCTAGCGAGGAGTACTGCACAGTGGTCTTTCGTCTACAAGGCGGGCGCTCAGCCATGGGGGGGTTCCTCGCAGAACTGTCTCGTTATTTCGAAGGCTCGGGCACTGCCGAAATCGTCAAGTTCGAGGTTGGTGACCATTTGCGCACCCGGCGTTAACTGAGGTTGCTCCAATGAAGAAGCTAACTCAGGAAGAAATCACAGAAAGACTGCACCAGGACCACTTCCCTCGCGGTCCAGAACTGGAGCGGTTGTCCGATCCGCTCACTGATACGCCTATGCTGGTTACTCTGGAGCAGTTGCGGCCCTACGAACACAACCCGCGATTCATCCGTAACCCGCTTTATGACGATATCAAGGCATCAATCCGTGAACGCGGGCTCGATCAACCGCCTCCGATTACTCGCCGCCCGGGAGAAGCCTATTTCATCATCCGAAACGGCGGCAATACGCGCTTGGCGATTCTCGGCGAGCTGTGGCAGGAAACCCGCGACGAGCGTTTCTTCCGCATCCATTGCCTGTTCCGTCCCTGGACCGATGAAATCAGCGCCCTACTCGGCCATCTGGCCGAAAGCGATCTGCACGGTCAGCTCACCTTCATCGAGCGTGCTCAGGCAGTGGCCAAACTCAAGACCATGCTTGAATCAGATGGCGCAACACTCTCGCAACGTGAGCTGGCACGACGTCTTGCCGCTGGAGGCTATCCGATTTCGCAGTCGCACATCAGTCGGATGCTGGACACCCTTGAACATTTACTACCCGCCATTCCACAAACCCTATACGCCGGATTGGGGAAACCAAAAATTGAACGCCTGATTGGTCTGCGTAGCCAGGCTGAACGAACCTGGAATCGTTATCCAACCGACGCCGTCGCTTTCCCCGAGTTTTGGCTCGACACCTTAGGGCAGTTTGATGCCGACCCAGAGTCCTTCGACCTTGAGCAAATCCAGGATGAACTGCTCGAACGCATGAGTCGCTTACTCGGACAGTCCTACCGCATGTTGGTCCTGGAGCTGGGCGAAACCCAACGGGTTATCCAGACGCCCGGCGTAGTCGTCACGCCACCGCAGAACAACCTACTGCCGAGCGTTGATGAGCCCGCGGCCGAGCCTCCTCCACCCGAGCCGCATCCCAAATCAGCTGAAACCGGGACGCAGACCGAAACAGAGCGAGAGGAACAGCTCACGCTGCCCGTAACGAATGTCGTATCAGCAGTCAGCCCTCCGTCACGTGTCCAGCAGATCCGCGGACAGATTGATCGCGCCACTGCATCCGAACCAGGACAGACCGTCGCAACCTGCCCGATCGACGACATCTGGATCATCGCACCAACACTGGATACCCCCGAACAACTGCGTTTAGCCATTGCCGGCTTGGCTCGGGAAATGGCGGCCTATGCCGGACATCCCGAGAGCATCATCGACCAAAAAAATGGCCTGGGCTTTGCCCTGAACATCGAGCAACTTAATCTTGCTGCGCCTCGTGCGGCCGGCGTTCACCTATTGCTCTTGGCCCTGCTGCGTGCCCAAGACGAAGTGAACTGGGAGGATCGCAAGCAATTGCCCTCAGCTCTGTTCGGGCAGCTGTTGTTGGGGGTTTATCAACTCCCGCTGGCAGATCGTCCAGCCGTGGACGTAGGACTGGAGCGACTGCCCGACTACCTGTTAATCAAACTGTATCGCCTCATTCGCTTAGCCCGGCGCCTGATCGACTTAACGCTTACCCATGAAGACCATTCGCCAAGGGAGCTACCATGAACTTGTCCTTCAATGTGCTCAACCAGGCCATGCTGACCCAGGTCCTTCACGAGTTGCGCCTGGGTAATCTGCATCGCTGCAAAGCACTCGGACTGGGTGAAGAGGACATCTACCTGTTGCAATCATTACCGCCGACCACACTGTCACGCCTGGCCCATGCCACTGTCCCCTGGGTTGAGGTCAAGATTGATTCGCCGGTATTGCATCGGTTGATCGACCAGGCCGAACGTGACGAACAGAACGAGCGCCTGATCAACCGAGCGCTCAAGCTCGGTGCCAGCAGTACCATCATGTACCAGTACTTCGGTTTGGCGCATTCGGAAACCGCCCTTCGCCGACGTCTGCTCAAGATAGAAACCCGTAAGGGCCGCCCTCAGAACTTGAGCGAGGCGCAGGAGCATGCACTCTGGCAGCGTTGGTGCCAACTACGCGATCAGGACGGTGCTGAGGATCAGCTCGACGCCATGATGATGTTGGCGGAGGAGCAACAGATCAGCTTGACCATCGTTTGGCAGCAGATCGACCATTACAGCAACGGAACATGAACACTGCCTCGTCCGGTCGCTGGCAACGTGTCCTGCAGCAATGCACCCAGCAGCTGAGTGAACGCTGGCCCGCACGCCCCACCACTGAACCTCCTTCCAACCAGGCCCTGCAGGCGAGCTTTTTGTTCAGTGGCCAATCTCACGAAGTCGTGCCGCGTCGCTTGCTGCTGGATAGTCGGCTAACGCCATTGGAACGGAATGCCTGGCAAGTATTTCGACTCATGCTGCAAGGTCAGGGCGTGGTCACACCGCGCTATGAAGACCTGCAACCTTACCTGTCAAGCGTGCCCTACGGTGCGTCAGCCTCCCGTGAGACCATCGCTCGCGTCTTGATTATGCTCAGGTTGACGCGCTGGCTTAGCATGGTGAGTCGTGGCCGCGATCAGCTCAGCGGGCGCCTAGAGGGGTCTCTGTACGTCCTGCACGATAAACCGTTAACCCCCGCCGAAGCCTTGGAGCTGGATCAGGATTATCTGGAGCTGGTCGGACGTGCCCTCTCTCACGCGACCAAGGCGGTGCGAATTGTCGCTCAGCATGTTTTGGAGGAAATCCGCCAAGACACGGATATAGATCAAGGTCGACTGCCTACACGACTCGAGAGCTGGGGCGAACACTGGACACACCAAGAATTAGATCGGGCAACCGATGAAGCGTTACACGATTCCGAACTGGCAGGTGGTCACAGCGTTCGGAGTCGTGTGAAACCTAGTCCGAATTCCGAACTGGGTCTGAACGCCAATGTTTCCGGCACCGTTCGGAATCCGAATGCCACTTGTACTGTATTAAAAGAAAATATTTGTACTGTACCGCGCGCAACCCCAGCGGTGAAAAACCTGCACTGGCCCGATTCTCTACAACTGAGCCCAAGCGAACGTCAGGCGGTCACCGTGGCGCTGGGCAAACTGAAACCAGCGGATCGACAGGCGGTGCTCAACGAAGCAGGCGCGCGGTGTGAGGCAGGCAGCGTCCGCAAACCCGCGGCGTATCTGATGGGCCTGATCCAGCGAGCGCTGAAAGGCGATTTCCGCCCTTGGGCAGGTCGGGCTGAGTCATTACCCATTGCTGAACCGCCACCCTCCCCCCCACGCTCACTTAGAAAACAGGGCGAACCCGCCTCTGCCCTCGCCCAAGCGTGCCTGAATGAACTGCGGCAGCTACGTGGCAAACGCCCTGGACGTGAGTAGATTTGATGCCACTGGCATCAGTTTTTCGAGCGTCTCGAAAGTTACCGTCTCGAACCAAACCGAACAGTCCGCATTCAGCTTTTTGACTGTCCTTCACCTTCATCTGTCGCAACGTTCCCGTCCAAGCCTATGCGAGGACGACACCGTGGCCGATCACTATCAGCTTAACCTTGGCTCATTGCGCAGCAGCATTACCCTTACACTGCACACTCACCACGCCGCTCGGATCTGGCAAGGCCGGACCGCACGTGAAGGCGTCCACTCGATCATGGGCATGGCCGGTTACATCAGTGTCACAAACCTGATCAAACAAGCCGCAGCCCAGGATGATCCTTATGCCGATTGGGCTATCGTGCAGCTCGAAGAAAAACTGATGCAAGCCAAAACCGGGATGCTGGAACTGACCCAGCAATTGGATCGGATCAGGCAGGACCTGCCGACGCAAATCGATATGAGCGATAACCTCAATATCCACCCCGTCACCTTGCCCTTATATATCGGCAGCCAACTAGGATTTCTAGCCGTCTACCTGCTGACGAACTACGACACGCTAGTGCGCCACACCCTGTTGGCCCATCACACCGCCTTGATAGGTCGCAGGGACATGGAAGCCTGGATAGACGACGGTGCCCATCTGCTGCGCAGCCTCTTCGGTCAGGCGCAGCGCTATCGGCATGCTGGCGTCACTCGTGATGACATGGCGGCGAACAACGCTCGTGCTCTGGCGGCCACGGAGAAGTTTGGATTACCCCCTATGGACATCCTTGAGGGGCATCGCCGCTCCCAGTTCGCGCCACCCATCATTCGTCGTGGTGCTGTGGCAGTGGATAACGCTGACGCGTTGGCAGAGGACGCGGTAGAGCCGTCTGCGACAGTGGATGAGCCTGAAGACGAAGTATGAAGCCTCTGATCCCGACTCAACCAATGTCCCTCGAAACACTAACATCGGATGCCTATCGACAGCTTGAACACGCTGCCTCCCTAAAAGGCCTTTTAAAACCTTTTAAGGGTAAGGGTGAGTTGGAACACATGGCGCAGGTAGCGAGGGAAATCGAGGCGCAGTTATGTCATCTGATGGAGGCTGTCGTACATCGAACCGAAAAGCCACCTTACTCATTGCTGGATATCCGATTGGTGCTGCAGAACACCAGTTCGGGCAGCACTTTTATGCGTTGGCGTACCCGTAACTTCGCTCGTATGGGAGTTGCGGTCTGGGAGCGCCAGGTTTCTAACAAAACCCTGCCGCAAGCAGTGCGCGAGGGATTGCACCGTTTCGAATGCGAACGCATTGCACTGAACTTGCAGATGAGCGTGGTGCATTCGCTCTACCGCCAGGCATCGACCTGCGCGATCAAAATGGCCAGCGCCGAACGGCTGTTGCGCCAGTTCACACCGGCAGCGGAGATATCACTATGAGTACTTTTTTCGTCGGCGAAGGCAACATCGGTAGTGCGCCAGAGTTCCAGGAGTTCCCGTCAGGCAATGACGAGCCACGGCGTTTGCTGCGCCTGAATGTGTACTTCGACAACCCCGTGCCACGCGATGGCATCTATGAGGATCGAGGCGGCTATTGGGCGCCGGTCGAGCTTTGGCACCGCGAGGCTGAACACTGGAGCACGCTGTACCAGAAAGGCATGCGTGTGCTGGTCGAAGGCCGCACCGTACGCGATGAGTGGGAGGACAGCGAAGATAATGCGCGGGTGACCTTCAAGATCGAGGCCCGTCGAGTCGGCATTCTGCCTCACCGGGTGCACAGCGTGGTTATGCGGGAACGATCCAGTGAACCCGCGGCATCTGCGACACAAGTAGGGAAAAGTACAGAACAGGCCAATTCACCGGCGTCGAAACCCAGAAAGCGCAGTGGGCAACCACCTACGGACTGACAGACATCAGGCATAAAAATTGATCCTTTGCGCGAAGTGCCTGGCTTGTCATTACTCGCTGCTCGTGAAGCACTGTCGTCCACGCGACTACAAGGTAGCCGCCTCGCCCCCATTCAAGACCGCCCTCACCGAATAATATGAGGAACCTGCCATTCAGGTTTCTCATATCTCGCCACAGCTGTTTCCAACAACGCTGCTTCGAACTCAACCCGGAGCAGTACTATGCGTCTCTTTCTCTGCGAAAAACCCTCCCAAGGTCGTGACATCGCCAAGGTTCTCGGAGCCAGCCGACGTGGCAATGGTTACTTGATCGGACCCGAGATAACCGTCACCTGGTGTATCGGACACCTGCTAGAGACAGCCCCACCTGAGGCCTATGGCGATCAGTACAAAACCTGGTCGTTGGATCATCTACCGATCATTCCCACGCAGTGGCGTGTTGAGGTCAAACCCAAGACTGTCGCGCAGTACAAAATCATCAAACACCTGCTCAGCGAAGCTACCACCGTCATCATCGCAACCGACGCCGATCGCGAAGGTGAAATGATTGCCCGCGAGTTACTGGAGCTCTGCAAGTATCGAGGCCCAATTCAGCGCCTCTGGCTATCCGCACTCAACGAGGCGTCGATTCGCCAAGCACTGTCCTCGCTTAAGTCTAGTCAGGAGACCTTCCCGCTCTACCACTCAGCCCTCGCCCGCAGCCGCGCCGACTGGTTAATCGGCATGAACCTCAGTCGTTTGTTTACCCTCCTCGGTCGGCGAGCAGGCTACGACGGCGTGTTGTCGGTTGGACGTGTCCAGACACCCACTCTACGCCTGGTGGTCGATCGGGATCGTGCGATCGCCAGCTTCGTCCCGGTACCCTACTGGAGCGTTGAAGTGCACCTATCGTCGATGGGCCAGCGATTCATCGCGTCGTGGTTACCGCCAAGCTCAGGACGGGACGAGGCGGGGCGTTGCCTGCAACAGGCGCTGGCCATTCAGGCTGCCAAAGAGATCTCTAGCGGTAAGACCGCCACAGTGCTCTCGCTGCAGACTGAGCATTTCCGCGAAGCACCACCCCTGCCCTTCGACCTGAGCACACTGCAAGAAGTCTGCTCACGTAAGCTGGGACTCGGCGCTCAGGAAACCCTGAACATCGCCCAAGCCCTGTATGAAACCCACAAAGCCACCACATACCCGCGCAGCGGTTGCCGCTATTTACCAGCGAGTATGTTCGACGAGGTACCCACGGTATTCGATGCCCTGCTCAAAACGGATTCCGCACTACAGCCCGCATTTGAAACACTTGATCAGTCATTACGTTCCCGCGCCTGGAACGATCCCAAGGTCACCGCGCACCACGGCATAATCCCCACCACCGAGCCGGCAAATCTTGTACGGATGTCCGAGCAAGAACGCCAAGTCTACGAACAGATTCGTAGCCACTACCTCGCGCAATTTCTGCCGCAGCATGAGTTTGATCGGACCCAGGTCGAACTGGAATGCGGCGCAGAGCGATTGACCGCTGTTGGCAAACAGATCCTGGTCCAGGGCTGGAAAGGCTTGCTCACCGAAAACACCGAGGACGATGAGCACGGTCAAAAGTCCCAAGTCTTACCCGTCTTGCAACAGGATACTCAGTGCACAGTGGACGACGTCGAACTCAAGTCGATGCGTACTGCCGCTCCCAAACCTCTCACCGAGGGTGATCTGATCAAGGCGATGAAAAACGTCGCCAAGCTGGTCAACAACCCACGCCTGAAACAGAAACTCCGGGACACCACCGGTATTGGTACTGAAGCCACGCGAGCCGGCATCATCAAGGGCTTGATTGATCGCGGTTATCTACTGAAGAAGAAACGCGCGTTAATGGCCTCGGCAGCGGCCCACACCCTGATCGAGGCGGTACCGGCAGCAGTCGCAGATCCGGGTATGACCGCGATCTGGGAACAGGCTCTGGACGAAATCGAAGCGGGACGTCTGACCCTGGATGCGTTCGTCGCAAATCAGGCGAACTGGATTGCGCAATTGGTCGAACACTGTGGTGCACTCACCTTGGCGATACCGGTCGAAGCCGCCCCGACCTGCCCCATTTGCAACGCCTCAATGCGCAGGCGAAAGGGGAAATCAGGGCCGTTCTGGTCATGCTCCCGAGACCCCGACTGTAAAGGTATTGTGTCGATTAGTTAAGGATACGCCTCGCACATGATGCTCCATGGGATGATCATCATGAGTACGGTGTACGCGCGGCCTTGACGTCGTCCAGTCCTCTCTGCTTTAGTGCCTCAGGATCATTGCCAATGGCGACCCAAGACCGACTCGCTCCGGGTAGCTCGGTCGGACTCATTGAGTTCGGAGCCTTCTCTTCTGCGGAACTCCACTCCCGTTTGGTGCTCGACTTGATCGTGGCGGCGGATGACCACTGTTGCCTCTACCCGGCAATAGTGGTCATCCGCTTCGGCGATCGCATTCAGTCCCGGAGTCCGCCGGGGAAACACTGGGCACCCTTTGTGCGCGGATGCGTGCCAGCAGATTCCGACCCAAGCCACGATAAGGGTCGGTTGGCGAATCATGGCGCAAATCAACCAAGTGTTGCGAGGCGTTTGTCGATTGCGTAAGACCGTCAAAGGTGGCTTTTCTCTTCCTCGCCTGGCGCCCCGCCGGGCCCACTCTTCATTTTTTATTTTCTTTATTCCACTGACTTTCACCCTATTCCGACCTTAAAAAAGGCTCGCATCAAGACATTTTTCATGGGTTATCGAAAAGCTAGAGAGTGATACCGGCGCGGGGTTAACTCAAATTTTCGCCGCTTTTCGGAGCAGCGGCTTTGTGGACTAGGAGCCACATAAGAGCATCGCGGAAGACAGCCAGGTCGCACTGCATCAAGGACTATTGCCTGCAGATGGCAAGTTTGTCTAGGCATCGTAGCCTCTCGGTCGTCGCCCCTCAAAGCAACTACGTGGCGTGCCCATGCCTGACGTTAATCGGCGAAAGCCGATGTGATTGCCTCCACGACGACACGTACTCTGGCTGTGCGCGCCAAATCTTGGTGCAACACCAGCCACGCCTCGTAGGGCCTGGCCCGACTGCGCTCCGGCCATAGCCGCACCAGCGCGGGATCGCGCCGGGCCAGGTACTCGGGTAACTCGCCTATGGCCAGGCCCACGCGCACGAAGGTCGCGAGCATCAGGCTCGAATCCAGTTCGGCGACCACGCGACCCTGTGCCCTGGATTCACCCACCAGCGTTTCGTCCTGCAGGCCGGTCACACCCTGCTGGTAAAGCGCAATATCGTGATTCGCAAATCCTTGTCCGGGCTGCGGTTCGCCATGTTTTGCCAGATAGCCTCCGGTAGCGTACAGGCCGACTTCCCAGCAACTGAGTTGGCGAACGATCAAGTCCGGCTGCTCCGGCCGCAGGGTACGTACAGCAATGTCTGCCTCCCGCCGCGCCAGATCGAGCAGCCGCGTAGTAGTGCTCAGGATCACCCGCACCTCAGGATGGCTGGCGCGCAGGTATTCAATGGCTGGAACCACGAAGTCCACAGCCAGCGCGTCGGTGGTGGTCACTCGCACCTCACCGGCCACGCGCGCATCGGCACCTTCGCCGCGGCGCTCGAAGGAGACGGCCATGCGTTCCATGTCCTCGCCCATGCGCAGCACTTCCAGGCCGGTGTCGGTCAGCACCAAGCCGCCCGTGCTGCGCAGGAACAGCCGACTGCCCAGCGCCCGCTCCAATCCGGTCAGACGCCGGCTCACCGTGGTCTGGTCGATGACAAGTTGCTGCGCCGCCCCGCGCAAGGTACCGGCGCGCTGAATTGCCAGAAATATCCGCACGTCGTCCCAATTCATCACTGCCTCATTACTCATGTTGCAAATATGCAGCCATGGGCTGCTGTTCTGTGCATTTTCACATGGAAGGAATATCCGTAGCATGGGCTCATCCCTACTGAACCTTTAACGCGCAGCTCGCTTGCCTGGCTGCCAGGAACTGCCATGCCTCGCTTATCGTTCATTCTGACCGTCGCCATGCTGAGTGCCTTCGGCCTGATCGCGTCGGACGTCTATCTGCCCGCCATGCCGAGCATGTCCACGGAGTTTGGCGTCGCCGACTGGCAGATGCCACAGACCATCTCGTTCTACCTGCTGGCACTAGCAATTGCCCAGTTGGCCTACGGACCACTGTCGGATCGCAATGGCCGCAAGCCCGTGCTGCTAGCTGGCATCGCCCTCTATATCATCGGCTCGGTGGGCTGTGCCATCTCCACCAGCTACAACGGGTTCCTAGCGTGTCGCACGCTGGAAGCAATCGGTGCGGCTGCGGGCCTTGTCGTTGGTCGTGCACTGGTCGCTGACACCTGCGACAAGCGTACCTCTGCCAAGGTCTATACGGTGATCTACCCGCTGGTGTCGATGTCGCCAGCCCTGGCGCCGGCCATAGGTGGGCACCTGGCTGCGGCGTTCGGTTGGCGGTCTGACTTCCTGTTCGTCGCCGCGTTCGGTCTCGTGGCACTGCTGATGGTGATGACACTGCTACCGGAAACGCTCCCCATCGCTGCTTGTACCCGCGCCTCTCCTTTTTCCGGCCTCATCCATGTTCTGCGCGACCGAACCTTTCGCCGCTATACCTTGGTGGTCTGCGCGATCTATTGCGCCTGGTTTGTCTACTTGACCCAGTCGCCGTTTCTTTTCGCGCGTCAAGGCTTGAGTGAGGAGCAAAGCGGTTGGCTGTACCTACCGCTGACGGCCGGCATCATCGGTGCCAACCTGCTAGTCAAGCGCTTGCTTGATCGCTGGCCCTACGAGCGCATTCTCGCCGCTGGCATCATGTGCTTCATGCTTGGCGGGGTGGCATTCCTGACGGTGGTGGCACTAGGGCTGCATGGCGCGGCCGCCGTGGTGCTTCCGATGTGTCTGGTCAGTCTCGCCAATGGTTCGTCGTTGTCGCTAGCCGTGTCCGGGGCCATTGCCAGCGAGCATGGGCACGCGGCTACCGCATCGGCACTGGTAGGGTTCTGTCAGATTGGCAGCGCCGCGCTGGTGGCAATGGGTGTCAGCGCGGCCTTCGGCACCGGTCTTGGCGTGCTTGGAGGCGCGGTGCTAGTGCTCGGGCTGATCGCGATGTCCACCTGCCTGCCATGGTCGAGGCGCCGGACAGGCGTGCTCTGAGAACTATCAAGCACACCTGTTGAATCCTCGATCTCCGAGCATGTGCGGAATCAGCGTCGCCGCATCGACCGCTTCGCAGTAAGTCTGCGCATGCAGCTCGGCATAGCGGTTGAGGTCGGCTTTCAGAGTAGCCGGGCATGCGAAGGTTAGCTTGATAGTCTCGGTCTTGGGCAATGGTCCCAGCCGCAGTTTGCGTGTGCTCATCGTGAAGTTCCCTTGTGGAGGAACAGCGGCTGATAGGGCTGCAGCACCAGATCCGGGTTGGCGATGATACGAACCGGCAGGCCCGGCCGTTCGGCCAGCGCCGGCTAATATGAATGTGGCGGCGGGTGATCTCCTGGCCAACCTGATCAATGCTGTTTTGCGCGCTATCGCACCCGGCGAATATGCGGCCCCAGCGGTGCCCCACGTCGTCTTCCAGACCTGCATATCCAACCGGGTCGGTGCCGGTCAGGTTGTCGAGCGTGAGCGATGAAATGTCCGGTAGGATGATCCGGCTCCACACCACTTGATCGCGGCTCTACCCGTCGTTGACCTAGCTGTTGTTGCTGTTGCCCAGAATGCGCGAACTTTGCGGGATCAGCAGAAAGCGCCCGCAGTCCGTGTCATAGAACGGTTGGCTTCGACTGATCTGTAGCGTCGCACTTCTTAATTTGCGAAAAAATCACCACAGAGTTACCCCAGTATTCTTCAAAACGGCGAGGACTGGGCCACCTTGACCGCTGAAACTCATCGAACCAGGAACAGCGACGCAGACGAAAGCACCTTTGTCGACAATGATGATCCAAGTTTCTGCCAGCACCTGAGGCCGCGATGAAAGTCGGCTTGCTCCATCCGGTAGGCGGAGCGAATCATGTTGTCATCGAGCAGCGCCTGGTCGCTCGAAACAAATTGGTTATTCCGGAACCTTCTCACCCATTT
The DNA here is from genome assembly GCF_057814275.1 of Pseudomonas sp. F007. Classification (NCBI taxonomy): domain Bacteria; kingdom Pseudomonadati; phylum Pseudomonadota; class Gammaproteobacteria; order Pseudomonadales; family Pseudomonadaceae; genus Pseudomonas; species Pseudomonas sp. F007. The sequence goes on from NZ_JBVATA010000004.1 coordinate 368,297, forward strand.
TAGAGCCTACTGACGCAGTTGTTTTGGGGAGGCATTCAACAGACGGCGCATGAGTCGCCGCAGGGCCGTTGCATCTTGGTATCCCACCTGCTCGGCGATAGATTCAACGGAGTACCTGCTGGTTTCCAGCAGCACGCGGGCCCTGTTCAGTTGCACACGCTGGATCAAATGCTGGGTCGAAAGGCCGGTTGCTTTTTGAAGGTGCCGGGACAGCGTTCGCTCTGACATACCGACGTACTTCGCAAGACTCGGGACACTGGGCGGATGGGGCAGTCGTGATTCTATGTAGGCGGTGAGGTTAGCGACCAGCGTATTGCCCTGTGCCATGATTGCCGGAGTGATGAATGGGGATTGCAACTGCCGGCCATTGAGTAGAAGGGCCTTGCCCACATAGTCGGCGAGTTCGGGTGATAGGCGCCTGCGTAACAGGTGCAGCATCAGGTCAGTCTGCGCGAAGGCTGCGCCGGCGGTCGTCAAGGGCGGGTCGCAGAGCACCATTACGTTGGGGTCGACAATACAGTCAGGCGCAATGCTCGACAGCCAAGGGGCGAGCCACCAGGAGGTCGTTACCTGTCGACCATCCAGTAACCCTGCGGCATGCAGAAGAAAAACCGCCGAGCAGGAGGCTGCAATCTCCTTGCCTTGATTCACATGTGCCTTCAGCGCTGGCAGTGTCTGAAGGACCCAGTCTTCTTCAAGACGCTGCAGCAGCGCCTCGAAGTCGCTGATGCCGAGGCCCGGTATGACCCAGCAGGAGTTGTCCTCGACGTTTGTAGCCAGCGCGTCAACCTGCAGCAGCATGCCTTGACCCAGCGTAATCAGTCCTGGCTGCGGCCCACAAACGCGCCAGCGTGGCGCGGCAAGGCCGCGCCGCTGCGCCAGTGTGGCGGCGGTGCCGAGTATGTCGAGGGTGGCTGCGACGCTCGAGGCGAACGCCCCGGGAACGACCAGAACAGTGAAATCATACATTGTCTGATTATGCCCGAAAGAAGACGAATCGGTCACTTATCGAATCAAGGGATAACGGGCCCAATGGCACCTCCAGTTAACAGCGAGGTTTCTCTATGCCAAACATCTTGATCAAGGTACCTACCGGCGCTTTCAACCAAGCTCAGCGCCAACAACTGCTTCGAAGCGTGAGCGATGTGGCGATGATTAATGAACAGATGGGCAGCGCTCCTCAGCAGCGAGTCTTGTGCTGGGTACTCATCGATGAAGTCCAGGCCGTTGAATGGCTGTGCGGAGGCATGGATCCCCATGCTCGGTTCGTGCCGTGCATTGTGACTGTCAAGGTTCCTGTCGGTGTACTCGATGCCCCGATGCGCCAGCGCTACGTACGTGAGTTGCACGGTGCAATAAAATCGAGCTTTATGGCGGATGATCAACGCCAGTTGCTGAGTTCAATACAGATCCAGGATGTTGCTGATGGAACTTGGGGGGCGAACGGTGATATTTGGCATTTGGCCGACTTCACCCGTGCAGCCGGGTATGGACATCTCGCTCCCTAAGATTATCTTAGTGCGATAAAGCCATCTGTTGAGATGCCCTTCCCCATCGGGCAAGCCCCGGTTGTTACATTGGCAGATAACCGGATTTACGGGTGCCTGTTCCTCCGAGGAACACAATACTTTGCTTGCCTTAAATGGTGTGGGGGGGGCCGTTATCGCTCATCTCGCCAGATGGTCGCTGACTCGCTAGCTGTGCACAGCAAAGCGAGTGTTTGTGACATCCTGGCTCAGGCATCGGCAGTAGTGGGGCGACTTGCTTAATAGTCCCCAAGTTCGGGTCGCCATTAACGCGCCCCTTGAGCTTGCAAAGGAGTTGAGCTCACTTGGTGCGTAAAGCTGATCGCCTATTTCAATTGGCAAATCTGATTCGTGTCCAACCGCACCTGCACCTGCAAAACAACGGTTCGCACTTTGATAATGGCCGAGGCCGTAGCAGAGTGGGAGTGCGTTACCTGGCGCCTGTCATCGATGCCCTCCGCGCACGTCATCCCGGCGGGGCTTCGATTTGCAGTTGAGCGACCATAGGGTGGATCTGTACGACGGTGAAATTGACCTGACCGTGTGCGTCGTTCAGCTCGCCGACTCCCGACTGGTCAGCCGCAAGCTGGCCGACAGTCGATGCATTCTGGTGGCAGCGCCGACCTACCTGCGAGGTATGGGCGTTCCCTCGCATCCCCGCGAGCTGCATCAGCACCAATGCCTGCTGTTTGCCTATCCAGGCCTGCGACAGAACCGTTGGACGCTCAAGCACAGCGTCCGCGGCGGCAGAACCGAGGTGGTGGAAGCCGTAGGCGATCTGCGCAGCGACAACGGCGATGCCCTGCGCGTCTGAAGCGTTGCCGGGATGGGAGTTTTGCTGCGCGAGACCTGGGATGTCGCCGACGAACTACGCAGCGGTGCCCTTGTGCGCGTCCTGCACGAATGGTCGGAACATGCGACGCCGATCCAAGCCGTATGGGTTCAGCGCGACCCGGTACCACGCCGCATCGGCGCTTTCGTGGATTTCCTGGTTGAACAATGGCGCGAGGCGCCGTGGGATCCGGGACAGTGACGGTTTCTACCAACACTAAGCGGCCGCGTGAGCGAAGTGAAGCTCCTCGCCCACGGCCCGAAGCAACGAAGCAACGAAGCAACGAAGCAACGAAGCTGACGTTGCTCCAAAGATACACCTTCATCCAGGGACTTCGTTGCGTCGAACGTGGTTTCCTCGCATTTTCCAGAGCATCCAGACGATTCTCTGACCCACGGCAACCGCACCGAACCAGGTCGTACTGGTCAGCCCCATCGCCTCCAGGCTGGCGCCGCCCAGCAGCGAACCCAGCGCGATGCCGCCATTGGAGCCGGCGATGTTCAGGCCAGCAGCAACTGCCGGTGCCTGCAGCGCGTGGACATGCGACAGCCCTATCACCCACATCTGCAAGGCAGGTATCGCCGTATAGGTCAGCGCACCCAGCAGGCCGGTCAGCAATACCATCGGCAGCAGGGATGAGGCCGAGAACCAGATCGCCAGCACCACCACGTCCAAGCCGATCAGGGCGGTCATCACCGCATGATCGGCACCCTTGCGGTCGCAGCAGGACCGGCGAGATATAGGTGTAGAGTGTGAAAGCCCCCGCATACGCCAGCACGGTGATGCCGGCGCCGGCCAGCAGGCGCGGATTGAATATGGCTTTCAGCCCGTCCATCGCGTTGGCCCGCACCGAAGCATCGCCCCGATCCGTGGGCATCAGGGCCAGCAGGCCGATAAACCCGATGCCACCACTTGCAGCCACTGCAATGAAGATGACCTGCCAGCTCAACACGCTGCCCAGGTAGGTACCAATCGGCACGCCCAGCGCTAGAGCTAAGGTCAGGCCACCGAACGCCATCGCGACCGCCGCGCCGGCGAGATGCCGACCCGCCAATGGTGTGGCACGCTGGACGCCACGGCCAAGAAAACGCCATGCCCCAGCCCCGACGCGAAGCGAGCGACCAACATGGGCGTCAGTGCATCGGATAGGCTGACCACCGCGTGACCAGCGTGAACAGCCCCATCGCCATCAGCAGCAACCGCTTGCACGGCCAGCGCGTGACTAGCGCCGTCAGACCAGGCGCACCAATCACCGCGCCCACCGCATAGACCGTGACCTCCGTGCCGTCCTGGCTGATGCTGGCATGCAGATCCGCGGAAATGGTGGACACCAGGCCCATGGTGACGAACTCGGTGAAGCCCAGAGCGAACGCGTCGCAAAGCACGAAGATGTAGATGACAAAAGGCATACGCGGGTTCATGGTTCAGGCTCGCTTCTCGGATGTCGCCGCCAATAGGGGCAGGCCGAGGCAGGGTTCTAGCCCATCACCAGCCGTTCGCTCACCACCACCTGCGCCTGAGAATTCAGCGCGGGTACATGCCGGGCTCCGCGTTCCTGCAGGGCATCCGCCAGCAAGAACGACCGGTGTCATAGAGACCAACCGCGCGCTCTTCGTCGTTGGTGAAGGTGGACACCTCCTTGCCTGCGACCAGATAGCGACCATCCGAAAACTTGACGTTCACCAACCCGGCCGGGTCGTGGCACACCGCCACGACCACATCGCCACGCTCTTAGATGCACGCCGCGATGGCAGCAAGTTCGTGGCCTCGGCGATCTCGACTTAGCAATCCGCATGAGCGAGCTGGCCGATTCGCGCCTGGTGGCACGGCGCGTGGCCGACAACTGGCGCATCCTGGCGGCATCTCTCGCCTACCTGAAAGCACTTGGTCAACCCGCGCTGCCGGAAGAACTGGAGCGGCACAACTGTCTGGTGTTCGCCTATCCGGGGTTACTGCAAAACACCTGGCCGCTGCGCAAGGGCCGTCGAGAGAAACCTGTCGCAGTGAGCGGCACGCTGCGCAGCGACAGCGGCGACGTGCTGCATGCCTGGTGTCTGGCCGGGATGGGTATCTCGCTGTGCGAAACCTGGATATACACGAGGATCTGCGCGAAGGGCGGCTGGTGCGCGTTCTGCCGGACTGGGAGGCCACGCCCTCGAAGATCAGCATCCTGCGGGCACGGCACGAACCCGTGCCCGCAGATGGCGTTCAGCGATTTTTTGTTTGATCGCTGGCAGCAAACACCTTGGAATCATTGATCTTATTCCCCGCTGCAGGCTGATCCCAGACATCTCTACCGGTCGCTAAGCTTCATAGAAAAGCTCGTAGAGCTTACCTTTGCGCTTGATGTGCCCGAATCCGAGCTCGCCAAGATGCATGCCAGCGATAAGGATTTTGTCCGAGCTAACAACATCCAGCAGTTTGCATCGTGTTTCGGCGGAGAGAATCGGATCTTGGTCAAATGCAATGGATACGTCGGGACGAGCAATCTGGATCTGGGGGAAATGAACAATATCCCCCCAAACTAGCAGACTACGATCATTGGAATCGATGCGATAGCCGGAATGCCCTGCGGTATGCCCTAGAAGCGGCATGGCATTAATGCCAGGGAGAACTTCGCTATCAGTAAACGTACGCACCCTCTCCTGATACTGATCGAACACCTTCCGAGCAAACAGAAAGTTGCCACGAGCACGCTCACTCGCTCGGCTGAGATTGCCATCGTCCTCCCAGAAAGAAACCTCACGCTGGTGGACGACTAGCTCTGCATCGGGAAAGGCTGCTTCCCCTGAAGAGTCAAGCAGCCCCCCAACATGGTCGGGGTGTGCATGGGTCAGAAGAATGGTGTCAATGTCAGCGGGTTGCACGCCAGCAAGCGCGAGATTCGCCTTTAGCTTGCCGCCCCACTGCTTGAAACCACCAGCCCCCGCATCGATGAGGATCGTGCGGCCCATTCCACGCACCAGGTAACAGTTGATGTGGATCGAGAATGGATCGCTCACACCTGCGTCCTGCTGCAACTTGGACGCCTCCGTAGGATCGATATTGGAGAGAAGATCTAGACTTGCGGAAAGGTATCCGTCACTGATGGCCATAATAGAAAACTCGCCGATCTGCTGGCCCGGAAATTTCATGTCGTTCATTGCGGTACTCCTTGCGCGTCATCAGTTCCGCGCGTAGATGATATCGGCTGGACAGCCAAAGCAACGGATGCGCGCCGTTAGCCCCGCATGGCGTTTTATTGCCTCATCCAGTCGCGCCATGAAATCGTCCATGACCGATGGCGTTCTGCACGGTTCGAGGCGGTATTTGATTTCCGCGTAAGCAGGATGCCCACACCCCTGGTGGGCAGCGACATAGATGACATGTACGTTGTCCAGCGCCGCCTGAAGGACGTCCGTGCAAAGTCGAGTGCATCGTTCGGTGAGCTCCGCCAGATTTGCTTCGGGTGGCATCTCGTCCGCCTGGATGAAGATCGTCAGATTAGGCATGTCGGTTCTGCACCTGCGTCTGGGACTCTGCACCTCTGCCACTCGTCAATTGCGCGGTCATCGGGGCATAGAGATGCACGTTCTTCGGAAGGGTATCTACACCAAGACTAATGGCGCTATCCAGCTTCGCCAGCCACCTGTTTTCAGGACATTTCTCCAATGCGACGGCCCACATCTGCTCAGGCGTGAGCCCCATCTCGATGAGCGGTTCGGGACCGACTGTGCTCACGATCAGATGCTCGCCTTCACCGATGGCAAGCGCACGCTCAAGGCTGCCGTAAAGATTGCGGTGCCAATTGGTGATGTGTTGCTGCCAGCGTGCGAAGTTACCGCCGCCCTTCTGGCGATACTCATCGCCCTCAAGCACGGCCAGACCGTCGATCGAGTGCATGGCAAGGTAGACAGGGCAACCAGTGCTCAACGCCTTGAAGCGCTGCGAGGTATGGAACCCGCTCACGGAAATTAGCGCGGGTAGTTTTTCCAGGCTATAGAAATCATTCCATTCTGCTTCGCTGGCGGGGTCGGCAAAGCTGCATTCGACGGTATAGATCATGGATTACTCGCTACCGGACTTCTTGTGCATCCGGCCCTCTTTATTGATGTTCCATCATGGTATGACCTTGATCTCAGCGGCTAAAACGATTTTTCGGTATGCTTCAGTGATAAAAGATCAAGCTAAGCTGGATCGCCATCCTCAGACCGAGAACGCTCATGCGAAGGAAGATCCCCAGTAGCACGGCACTGACAGCATTCGAAGCGGCCGCCCGCCACGGCAGCTTCGCACGCGCGGCAGAGGAACTGTCCTTGACTGAAGGAGCCATCAGTCGCCAGATTAGCCGGCTGGAAGCCTTCCTCGGGGTGACGCTGTTCGAGCGGGTCGGCAACCGTGTCCGGCTCCTACCCAACGGGGAACGCTACGCGGCCCAAGTTCGCGAATCGCTTGACCGCTTGGATCGGGACAGTCAGTACTTGATGGGGCAACCGAACGATGGCGCGAGTCTAGACATTGCCACCATCCCGACTTTCGCGATGCGATGGCTCATTCCTCGCTTACCCCGATTCCGGGAAAAGCATCCGAATATCACGGTGCATCTTGCCGAGCGCATGGAACCCTTCGTTCTGGCCGGAAGCGGATTCGATGCTGCCGTCCATTTTGAGCATCCAGCCTGGACGGGCATGCGGACGCATCGTCTGTTGCATGAAGTGCTGGTTCCGGTTTGCCGTCCTGAACTTCTGACAGGAGACAAACGGACAGCCGCACTGGACAACTTACCGCGCCTGCACCGACGACAGAACCCTGAGGCTTGGCAACACTACTCCCAGGAGACGGGAGCCCCATTGACCAATCCTGCAATCGGTGCACGCTATGATCTCCATGGAATGTTGATAGAAGCCGCATTGGCCGGCCTCGGTGTAGCGCTAGTACCGCGCCTCTACGTTGAAACCGAACTTGCGCTAGGAAAACTAGTGGCCCCATGGCCAGAGGGGACAACCATCTCCAAAACCTTCTGTCTTGTTCTCCCTGAGTCGATCGGATTAAGCGGGGAGCCAATACAAGCGTTTGCTCAATGGATACTAGACGAAGCGAAGAAAGCAGCGACGGTTGAGTCGTAGGTAATATCCCTTCTCTATTGTTATCAGATAGACGGGCTAAGTTGCCGGCCGATCGCTCAGGGTCGTTTTGGGGCGCAGGCAGAACGCCCCTCACCAGGGCCATCAAGCTGCTCCAATTGGCGATAGCCGCCGCCCATCAACGCCTTACCACGCTGCACCAAGCGCCTCACAAGCACGAAACGCAGGCAGTAGCTTGACCAGCTAGTCATCGGTATCCTCCGGCACTACTGCATCGGTCGCTACTTCCTGCTCGGCCTGCTGCGGTTCCCCGACTCGGAAGATGGCAGGCATCCAGCCCGTACCCTCGACCAGCCGCTCGGCTTGACTGGTAATGTCGGCTTTCTTCAGCTTCGCCAGCCGGCTGACGTCCTCCGGGGCGAGCTCGCCCAAGGCGTCCAGAATCGCTAACTTGGGTAAATGCTGAAAATTGCCCACATGGGTGAGTTTCCATCATGCGGCCATGTCCAGCCCCACGGCCTGCACCAGTTCAGCACCGGGCAGCTAAATCAAGTTTTGCGAGGAGCTTGCCGACTACGTCAGACAGCCAAAGGTGGCTAATCTCTTCTTAGCCTGACACTCCGCCAGACCCGCTCTTCAATTTCTTCAGCCAGTAACTGCCACTGTATTCCGGCTATAAAAATCAGCTTGCGGCGTCTTGACGCTCGCCTGTGACAGCCTTATACAAAGGGCGTGGTTCGCTGTCGTTGACAGCCCAGCCCAGGTAGCCAGAACCTTCAAGGTTACGCCACATTCGTGGTGGTTTACCCAAGTGCGATCAGCGTTCGGAAGCTCGCGCGGTTACCGCTCCAGCGGTGATGAATGCCCACTACCTCATGCCTGCGAATCACCACCGCAGACGCTCCTCTGCTGCACCGCTATTTCCCCAGACGCATCGTTCTGATCGTCATCGGCTTGCCGGTGGCGAGTCGTTCATCGCTCGCCTTCACCTTACCCACCCTGACGGAGGCTCACTTCCCCGTCAGGGGCTGTGCGTCGCCGTTTTCCCTTGAAACAGGAGAACCACCATGGCCCACGCCAACCACTCCCAAGAAGCGACCACTTACTTCAATCTGCACACCGTCGGTATCGGTTATCTCAACCGTGTTCGTGAAGTACAAGTCCGCCGCGGCCAGCCATTCATGGCTTGCGATATCGCAGCCCTGCACGGTGCCAGCGATGCGGTGGAGTACACCCGTTTCGACTGCAAAGTTGCTGGGGGTGAAGCTGAACGCTTGATTCGTCTCTATATGGACGCCGTCAAAGCCGAGAAAAAGGTCTTGCTGTCGTTCCGTATCGGCGACCTGTGGATCGATCCGTTTCTCTACGAGAAAGGTGATAAACAAGTTCAACCGGGCGCCAGCCTGAAAGGTCGTTTGCTGTTCATTGACTGGATCAAGGTCAACGGCACGTTCGAATACAAAGCGCCCGCCAGGCAGGAAGTAACAGCACCTGCTGAGCAAGCGCCAAACAGTGAGCCATCCCCTTCATCGGCTGATACCGAAGCTGAGGAGACCGCAAACCCAACAGAGGCTCGGGTCGAACCTGAATCTCCACCCACTCCCCGCACGGCCCGCCGTGATGCCACCCGTACCGTTCAGTCCGCCTGAACAGTCCACGATGTTCCTCATCAAGGCGCTCCGTCGAGCGCCTTATCTTCAATCCGCACAGGAGAACCAACATGGAATCCTTCTGGCTTTGCGACGACTGCCTGTTCGCTACTGCTTACGAGGACTACAGCACGTTATCGCTCTATTACACGACGGATGAAATTGAGAAACGCATCGCCGGCATCCATCGAGAACTGGTTCGGTTAATGCCCATCAGTGCCGACTTCGATCCCGAAACTGGCCGGGGAATAAAAGCTTTTTCCCCATTGCCCTGCAACGGCTGTGGTTCGCCCCTACACGGTCAACGCCACCGATTCACGCGGCTGTAAACAGCGCGCCATCTGCTAACGCCCGCGACTCCACACCCACCTTGGGGACACCACTCCTCTCGGGCGTGTACCCCTGATTGTCCCCTTCGGAGGTACCACCATGAGCACCCCACTCACACTGATTGAGACCTCGGATTTCGAGGCTGATCGTATCGTCCAAGAAAACCAGGTGATCGACGAAGCACTGCATATTCTGGATCGTCGGCTGTTCGCCCGGGGCCCTAACCTGACGTCGCCTGACGCTGTGGCCTCATACCTAAAACTGCACCTTGCGCAACAAGAGCATGAAGTCTTTGGTGTGATCTTTCTCGATGCCAGACACCGGGTGCTGGCATTCGAAGTCCTGTTTCACGGCAGCATTGATGGGGCCAGCGTTTACCCCCGCCAAGTCGTTAAGCGCTCCCTAGCGCATAACGCTGCGGCGGCCATTTTTGTGCACAACCACCCTTCGGGGTGTACGGAACCCAGCCAGGCGGATCGCGTCTTGACCGCACGGTTGAAAGAGGTCTTGGCCTTGATCGAAGTGCGCGTACTGGATCACTTCATCGTGGGTGAAGGTCGTCCACTTTCCCTTGCCGAACATGGCTGTCTTTAACCCTCACAGGCGTCTTCGGGCGCCTTGTTCGTTTTCATTCTGGAGAACCCTCATGAACCCTACACATCAAGCCCCAGCCCTGCTGACGACCTCAACTCCATTTGCTCGCGGTTACGACAACCTTCATATCGAACGGCTGCTACTGATCACCTTCGAAAACGACTGCCCTCCCTGCTTTCGACCCGTGCACGACGCACAAGCCCATCTGCCCGACAATGAGCTGCAACTGTTCGCCTGCCTGTTCAATGACGATTTCGCCTTGAACAGCGAAGGCCAATCCATTCCGGAGGAGTTGGATGAACGCTGCCCGTCCACCGGGCTGGTGCGCCAAGTGATCTATGCTGTGATGGGCGAAATGCTCAACGAGTGGCATCACCTCGGCGATCTGTACTCCCTAGAAGAAGCCCAGGCCATGGTCCACCGCTTGCGCTTCGAAACGGGACACTACAGTCGAGCCTGGGAGATCAGTACCGCACACCTCACTGAAGAAGCATTGCGCTACTTGGAAAGCCGGGCTGGCAATTTCGACTCCAGACCAACCGGTCTCCTGTTCGAACCCTTTGCCCTGCCAGATTGCTGCGGTATCGGTTGCAAACTGATCGGCACGCCATGGACGGACGAGAACTTGCTGAACATTGAGGGCAATCGTTATTCGAGCTTGAGACAAGAACAACTCGACGCAGGCACACCGGAAGCCTTGGTCAACGTACTGTATTTGGCGGCATTGGCGGATGTGCGATTGTTGATCTTCGACCCCGACGCTGCCGTCTTGGATGGGCTCGCCATTTTCGATGAATAGCAACGTGTTCAGCGTTAACACGACCCACCTTGAATCAACTTTCTCACTGAATCGTTCCTTCACCTCATGTCAGGTTCTGCACTGAATCTGACATGAGGTTTTTCCATGGAGCGTTATTTCACGCCTGTCTGCCTGCTGGGTTTGTTGAGCGCCTGCACCGCGCAAATCCCCGCCCCTTGGCCGACCAATCCAGAGATAGACAGTGGCTCCAATCGGGCCCAGCACTCGAAGGGCATAGCCGAAGAAAGCCATCCGGCAGAGCTTCGTTATGGCCGCTACACGCTGGTCAGCACCGAGCCCACCACGGAACAACGCGATCTTCTTGCCCAAATCATTGACGTGAGCATCCCGTCCAGCCTGAACCCTTCAGTGCAGGAGGCGTTGCAGTACGTATTGCAGCGCTCAGGCTATGCGCTCTGCCCCGTTACCGCGTCGGTGAGGGTGCTGTTTACTCGGCCACTGCCCGCGGCCCATTACCGGCTCGGCCCGATCTCTTTGCGCCGCGCGCTCCAAGTGCTCGCAGGCCCCGCCTGGCAACTCATGACCGACGAAGTCAGCCGTTCAGTCTGCTTCGAACAGCAGAAAACGGAGGCCGGCGGCGCGCTGATCACACCCGTCTCGCCCCATCTGTTGGAGGCACGCCCATGAGAGCCTCGACGTTTCAAACCCTCATCATTGGGCTGCTTTGCTTGGCGGTCGCCGGCCTGAGCGGTGGTTTGTATAACCAGTATCAACGCGTGGCCGAACTGCAGAGCACGAACACCCAACACCTACAAACCCTGGACACCCTGCAACATGATTCAAGCGCACTCAAGGATGCCCAGGGCAAGCTGCAGTACGCGCTGAAAGACCTGAAGCAGATGGTCGATACCGGTGAGCAACAGGCCAATACCCTCGATCCGATGTTGGATCAGTGGGCGCAAGAGATACAGGAACTGCGCGATGGTCTCGCAGCCCGCGCCACCCAGGCAGACCTGACAGCGCTGCGCGCACGCCTTGAACAGGTCGAGCAGCAGCTCCTGGAGCACAAGACCCAGCCATCACCCCCATCGCCGACGTCTTCTGCGACCAAACCGAAAAAGACCGCTCGCCCCAAACCCACCCCGCTCTCGCCACCGTTTTCAGTATTGAGTGTCGAGTCCCGCGGTGGTGAGCGCTTTCTGGCGGTCGCACCTCATGACAGTCGCTCGCTCACGGATGTCCGGCTGCTACATAGCGGTGAGCAGCAAGGGGCTTGGCGCCTGAAAATACTGGAGCCGAACTCAGCCATCTTCGCGGTGGCCGCTCAGCCAGATCAGACCGTGCACCTCCCTTGAGTAGTGATGATGAACAGAGCGCTACTGCCCACCGTTGTCTGTGTCGCTTCGCTACTGGCCATGGGCGCTGCGGTGGGCAACCCCGTCGCGACACAGTCACGGCTCCAGGACACGCAGTCCGCTCCCCTGGGGCGCTCTGACTCTGAACAGGCGGCGAGCTGGGGTCTGACGGAGCAGGAGTGGACGCGCTTCGAACAGATCCAAGCCGGCCCGCGCGGTTTCTGGAGCCCGAACCTCGATCCGTTGACCGCACTCGGGGTCGAAGCCCAGACCGACCAAGAGCGCCAGCGCTATGCCAAATTACAGGTAGCGCTGGAAGCCAAACGCGCCGAGCGCGAGTTGGCTTACCAAAACGCTTACACCGCGGCCTGGACCAAGCTGTTTCCCGGGCTGCTGCCGATCCAGGGCATGGCGTCCCCGCCCCCTGCCAGCTCATCGGTCATGCCGCGCCAGGCCCTGTTTGTGGAGGACCACTGCCCGGCGTGCACCGACGAAGCGCAGCGTCTGCAAAGCAGCGACACGGCGTTCGATATCTACCTGGTGGGCAGCCAAGGCCAGGATGAACGCGTCCGTAGCTGGGCTCGGCAAGCGGACATCGATCCGGTCAAGGTCCAACGCCAGCAGATCACCTTGAACCATGACCGTGGTCGCTGGTTCAACCTGAATGCCCCGGGGCCATTGCCTGCCACATTTCAACAGGTGAATGGACAATGGCAACGCCTCGACTGAGTGGTATTGCGCTCATGCTGACAATGCTCACCGTCCAGGCTGACGAACTTCCGCCTCCTGCCTACCAATTGGCGGCGCATGACGCCGACATCCCTTCTACGGTGCTGTTCGCGATTGCCCTGCAGGAGAGTGGTATCCGCGTCCGTGGTCGACTGCTGCCCTGGCCTTGGACCCTGAACATCGCCGGAACACCCTACCGCTTCCCCACTCGCCAGGCCGCCTGTCACGCCTTGCTTCAGGCTCTCGCCCGACATGACGCCAAGCGGGTCGATGCCGGTCTCGGGCAAACCAACCTGGGTTACCACGGACAACGTTTTTCCAGCCCTTGCGAAGCCCTTGATCCCTACCGAAATCTCGCTGTGACCGCCGCACTTCTGCAGGAGCATCACGCTGCCACCGGTGATTGGGTCATGGCTGCCGGGCGCTATCACCGTCCGGCAGGAGGCGCGCCGGCAGCACGCTACCGTGCTGGCTTTTCCCAGAGACTCGAACAGCTGCTGATTTCCTTTGAACAGGGCACACCACCATGAAGCGAATCCCCATTGTCTGTTATTGCACCCTGCTCTTGGCACCTTTCGCCCAGCCGGAGCTGACCGTAGCCGGGGATCAGCCAAGCGACTTCACCCGACCCCATTTTCAAGTTGCCTGGCCGTCATTGAACAACAAGACCCAGCCTGATCGGACCATGCATGCGGACCTGTCCACGTTTGCCGATGAAGCCTGGATATTGCCCGTCCGCAGCTCTCACTTGAGCCCCGGCCAGATCACGTCTCGCGCCCTGAACATGCCGGGCTTACGGCCATTTTTCCTGGTCGGTGAGGATCCACAGTCACTGGCTTGGTTGCACCAACGCGCGACTGAACTGCAGGAAATGGGCGCGGCCGGTCTAGCGGTTGAAGTAACCGATACCGGAGCTTTGGCGCGGATTCGAACAGCCGCTCCGGGCCTCACCATCCTGCCGATCAACGGTAACGACATCGCCACCCGCTTGCAGATCGAGCACTACCCCGTCTTGATCACTGCCACCTCACTGGAACAGTGAGTCCAGGTCATGGCCGAGCATGCGATGGAATCCAAGCTCCGGCCAGCGGTGGAGCTGTACACCGTAGCGATCTGCATCGCGGCCGCAATGCTGTGCATGTCCTCGCCCTGGGCCGTGGCCCTGTCACCCGAGATCGGGCAGGTTGCGGCGCTGGCCTATGCCCTGTTCGGCCTGATCCGCCTGCGACAAGCCTGGGAGGTGTTGCGTTATCGACGCAATATCCGCCGGCTGCCCCGCTACGAACTGACCAGTCGGCAGATTCCGGTCAGTCGTAAGCGTTTGTTCATGGGGCGCGGCTTTCGCTGGACCCGCCTGCACACCCAGCGCTTGGTCGAGGCCCAAGATCCGGCTGTTGCTCAGTATGTCGACCAACCGACCCGCTACCGTCTGGCCCGTGGACTCGAACGTCGCCTGGAACATGCACCGTTTCCGTTCTCGACACTGGCCCGTGTCACGGCCTGGGACAGTGCCTTCAATCCATTGCGGCCTTTGCCCCCGGTAGGTGGCTCGCCGCTGTTGCATGGGGTCGAGCCCAACGAAACGGAAGTCAGTTTACCGCTGGGCGAACGGGTCGGACACACCCTGGTGCTGGGCACGACCCGCGTCGGCAAGACACGACTTGCCGAGGTATACATCACCCAGGACATTCATCGCATCGAACATGAGGTGGTTATCGTCTTCGATCCGAAGGGCGATGCCGACTTGCTCAAACGGATGTACGTTGAAGCCAAGCGGGCCGGTCGAGATAAGGAGTTTTATGTTTTCCATCTAGGCTGGCCGGAGATCTCCGCTCGATACAATGCGGTGGGACGCTTCGGGCGTATCTCGGAAGTGGCGTCACGCATCGCCGGGCAGCTCAGTGGTGAAGGTAACTCTGCGGCCTTCCGTGAGTTCGCCTGGCGCTTCGTCAATATCATCGCCCGCGCCCTGATCGAGCTCGGCCGGCGTCCGGACTACCTGCAGATCCAGCGACATGTGGTCAATATCGACGCGCTGTTCATCGAATACGCTCAGCAGTTTTTCGCCAAGACCGATCCGAAAGCCTGGGAAGTGATCGTCCAACTGGAAGGCAAACTCACTGAGAAGAACATTCCCCGGCATATGGTGGGACGCGAAAAGCGTGTGGTGGCCATCGAACAGTACCTGGCGGTGAAACGGGTATTCGATCCGGTGCTGGATGGACTGCGCTCGGCAGTACGTTACGACCGCACCTACTTCGACAAAATCGTTGCTTCGCTGCTGCCGCTGCTGGAGAAACTCACCACCGGCAAGACCGCCCAACTGCTGGCCCCCAACTACACCGACCTAGATGACCCGCGACCAATCTTCGACTGGATGCAGATCATTCGCAAACGCGGCATCGTCTACGTCGGCCTGGATGCGCTGACCGACGCCGAAGTCGCAGCCGCTGTGGGCAACTCCATGTTCGCTGATTTGGTCTCGGTCGCGGGCCACATCTACAAACATGGCATTGACCATGGCCTGCCCCCATCAGGCAGCAGCAGTGACAAGCTGCCGATTAACCTGCACGCTGATGAGTTCAACGAATTGATGGGCGATGAGTTCATCCCCCTGATCAACAAAGGTGGCGGCGCCGGTATCCAGGTAACCGCCTACACCCAGACCCTCAGCGATATCGAAGCACGTATCGGCAACCGCGCCAAAGCTGGCCAGGTGATTGGCAACTTCAACACCCTGCAGATGCTCCGCGTGCGCGAAACCGCCACCGCTGAACTGCTCACCCAGCAGTTACCCAAGGTTAACGTGCTGACCAAGACCCTGGTGTCGGGTGCGACCGACACCTCCGATCCTGAAGCCAATACAGACTTCACCTCCTCCTCGCAGGACCGTGTCAGCAGCACCAGTGTGCCGCTGATCGAGCCGGCTCACATCGTCAGTTTCCCCAAGGGGCAAATGTTCTCCTTCCAGGCCGGCGGACAGCTCTGGAAAGTCCGTATGCCACTGCCCAGACCCTCTCCCGACGATGCGATGCCCAAGGATCTGCAAGAGCTCACCCAGCGGATGCGCGCCAGCTACAACGAACAGACGGGTCACTGGTGGAGTGCAAGTGGCGGCGGCCCAACGCTCGACTTCGATCCAGATCGGGTTACGCCTCCACGCACTTCTTCAGCGGTGGATGCAAGTGTTCCTGCTCAGGAGGCCCCATGACGCCGTCGGCCCTGCAGTGCATCTCGCGGAGTCAAGAAGGATGACTTCAGCTCAGAACCCTCCACCGCAACCCATCCAGCGCCCAGGGCTAATCATCTCGGCGATTAACCTGGTCCTGCACGTCATCGGTTTGCTGATCGCCTCGTTGCTGTTCTCGATTCTGATCGAGTGGGCCGGTCTGCTGCTGTTCTGGGGTGATCAAGGCTGGCGACACAGTCAGGCGATGCTGAGCAGCGAACTGGGCTGGCTCAGTGAGCACTTCACATCCTCACTGATTATCCAACAGCCTGGACAGACGATTGTCCAGTGGCTGGATTTCCTCCAGCAGTGGTTACTGGTCAAGACCGGTTTTACGGATTTCGCCCAGCAGGCGCGGGCGTCGAGCCAGGACAACGGCTTCTGGAGCGGACTCAATCAGCTGTATGTGAGCATCGAGGATTTTGTACTGGCGGCGGTGTATGTCACTTTCACTTTCGTGGTGCGTCTGACCATTCTGGTCTTGGCGACCCCCCTGCTTCTGCTGGCCATGTTCACCGGCTTCATCGATGGTTTGATACGCCGCGACCTGCGTAAATTCGGCGCTGGGCGCGAAAGCAGCTTTGTCTATCATCGGGCCAAGCGAGCGGTCATCCCACTGCTGATCGTGCCCTGGATTTTTTACCTGTCCCTACCCTTTTCGCTCAACCCAATGGCGGTACTTCTGCCTTGCGCCGTAATGCTCGGGGTCGCCATGGCCATCACGACGGCGACATTCAAAAAATATCTCTGAGTGCGACACGAATGCTTATCTGCGGAAGTGTTCAGGAGGCTAGCTCATGAGAGACCCAAGCTCCCGGTCGTAAGGAGCCGCCAGTCCCGCGTTAGTGGACAACCCTCACATGTGTTTGGCTTCGAGAGGAGTTTGATCATGGCATCGGTTGGTAGACGAGATGAGCGCAATTTTGGCTATGGCCGACAACTGAGTTATGCCGGACCGCAAGCCTTGCGCGATCTTTTTGGCGGCGGGCATTACGCCACGGTCAAGGCGCACAGTGATCGCTGGCAGGCGTTTGTCCGCTGGTGTCGTTCGGAGGATGGGCCGGGGTTTAACGATGCGCGACAGATAGATCGGCAGACCTTGCTGGACTACGCAGGGCATCTGCGCCAACAAGTTGAACAAGGCGCTATCGGCATCGCCACAGCGCAAAACCGGTTGTCCAGCGTGAACCGGACTATGGCGGCGCTTCGCGGCGATCACTCTGTGGCGGTGCCAAGCCCGAGTAAGGCCTTGGGAATGCGGCGTACCAGTGTTCGTCGCTCGACGCCGCAAGGCCAAGACCATGAGCAGGTGAAGCGGATCGTCGACGTGCTCTGCGAACACCAAATGCCGCGCGCGGCGGCCATCGTTCAGTTGGCGCGAGCCACCGGCATGCGCTTGCGCGAGGCGATTTTGGCCGACCTACCGCGCCTAAAACATGAGACCGAACACTACGGCAAAATCAACATCCGAGATGGCATCCAAGGTGGCCGCTCACGTACGTCGGCGCTTCGTTGGATTACGGTAAATGATCCTATTCGTGACGCGCTGAAATTTGCCGAACAGGTTTCACCCAACGGTAGCCGCAATCTGCTTGCACCGAACGAAAGCTATGTCGATTTACAACGGCAAATCGTCCGCCCCGCACAAGAGATCCTCCATTCGCACAACCTCAAAGGCTTCCACGAGCTTCGGGCCGCCTATGCGTGCGAACGCTATGAGCAGAGCACTCATCATCTTGCGCCCATCAACGGTGGCCGTTGCTACCAACTCGACCGACGCCTAGATCAGGATGCCCGAGTGCAAATCAGCTACGAGTTGGGACTCGGCCGTATCGACCTGTTATCGACTTACATTGGTGGTCGAACATGAGTAAGCCATTCGATATGAAGCCGTTGCTACTGCTCGCGAACGTAGTCCGACATGATCGGATCGGCCGTGACGTGTGAATTGTGCTGGTGGATCTTTGGGAATGGCATGGTCGCTTCCTACGTAGCTCAATGAGCTGGGTACGCGCTGAGTCAACAATGGTTTTTTCGAGCTGGTTCATCTGCCGCTGACCCTCAACGATTTCGCTGACGCGAAAACCGCGCCTCTCCTACTGCCGAAGCCCGCAAGCGCGGGCAGTGAGTGGCAGTCTTTTCCGTGCTGGTTTCGCGGACCCAAAATTGGGCGTCTTTCTATGCACCTGCCCCACGTTTGACGGCGGGGCTTGGGTGTCCCTAGTGCGATTTCCCTAGGATCTTCGGTATGAGGGAGATGGTTCAAATTGGCCGCTAGCGCCGGCAAACACGTACTTTGAGCACAGGCATTCATCCGCTGACTGCTCGCAGTTTTTGCATGGGGGATTACAAAGCTCGATCATCTGATCAATAGCTGTTGAAGGGTCATCGGGATCATAGATATCAGGATAGTAGGAGCTTTCCATAACTATGAAATCGCCCCTCGCAAACATCAAAACATCTTCAACACACTTAAACTGCCAGTTTGATAATGCCTTCAGTGCTGGCAAAAGCACCACCCGGCAGTAGTCGAATCGATAGTTCTCAAGGTGACACATAACTCGGCCCTCATCCTCCGCGAGGCTTTGGTACGAAATTTCCCCATACCGTTCCTCTACACTCTCATATCGCTTGGTATCGAGCCGGATGTGCTTTAAGGCATTGTTGATCGCGTCAATAAGTTCCATTTTACGGTTGCCGAGGTATGCGCCGGCCACCGAGAATCTCTCGTCAAAAGTTTTTACCAGATCCTTACGAGATTCTTTTATCCCATCAGCAGATCTCACAGCCTGTAAGTAGTCAACGCTGTGTGCCAAAAGTAGGTTCACTCCAAATACTTGGTGGAGCGCAACCGCGTTCAGTTTGACCTTCGCTTCGAGATCATCCTTTGCAGGCTCAAGGATATTAGTGATGAATTGACGATAGTCATCACTTGCCAATTGAAGGGTTTCGGTCACTTCAGTTTCGGGTTTAGGCTTAAGATTGGCGATGATCGCCATACCGTACCTCGGGTAAAAAACCAACTTGCAGATGGATCCTTGGCCAAAAGAATCGAGCCTAACTCTTCCTTGAGCAGGACGGTTACTCACCGAGAAATATCATCGACGAATAGAGTGATTCGGTCGGTAATGGTACGCTTCTAGATCGCTATCTAAAGACCAGATGAATAACTCGCTCATGGGGAACCGCGCTAAGCACCTCTCATATTCTTTGATGATGCTGAGATCACCAAAGCTAGTACCTTCACCGATTCGAGTGTCAGACTTATTTTGGCCAGCTTTGTCCGGAAACTCAGCCAGCCACTCGAGAATTTCTCTCGTGTTGGGAAACTCGCTGAGCCTATAAGGGGGCTCGTCGGCGAACGCGGCGCGTACTGCATCACAGAAGCGCTGTGCTGTTTGTCGGCGGAGTCTTCCATCGCCGTTTTGAGCGACATGATTACCGGTCTCGAGGATAGTGGCCATCGGCAGAATAAACGTGCAACTGTTGTCTGCATACTCGAGGAAATCGGCACCCACACGCTCGGCGTCCTGATTGAGCCCCGGCACGTTTAGCATGTTTACGAACACGCTAGTATCGATCAAGCAGATTGAGCTCATTATGCCTCTCCCTGCATTTTCCGGAGCCAATTCAACGCATTTTGCCGTTTCTGCGTGACCGTGACGGGCGATTTCACAAAACGATCCACGATACCGTTGGTTACGAGCTCCCCTAATGGCCCTTGAGAGACCAACCCGGCGTAGTCCTGCAGATCAGCAAGGCGTACCAAGCGGCTGTCGCCATCCTGCGGATCACGGTAGCAAAACACCACATCGCCCAATGCACTATCTGGAAGTGCATCCATCAAAGCTGGGTTGTGGGTGCTGAGCAGCAGGCGCACACCACGGAGCTCTGCTTGCTCACGCATAGTTTTCAGTAGTTGGCGCGCACGTGACGGGTGGACACCGTTATCGACTTCCTCGATTACCAGCGTCGACTCCGCCGGTGCAGACAGCAGAGCAGCGGCGATAGCCAGCACTCTAAGGGTGCCATCAGAGAGCAGTTCAACGGACCAATTACGCTCGACCGATCCGAAGTTCTCAACCAGCTCCAAGGATACGCGTCCGCGGCGATCCTCGAAGAAGTTCACATCCTTTACGTCTTGCTCGGGCAAACTCTTGATGAACTCGATGATCGCAGGACGGGCCTCCTCGTCCTGCCAGAGTGTATAAAGCACACCGGACAGGTTAGAGCAGTCACCACGCAGCTTCTTGTCCGGATAACTATCGCCACGCATCAGAGCAGGCACGGGATCAAGGAACAAGGTATTAGCAAGTAGGTACTGGAAGTGCTCAGTCGTTTGCGGGATGACTTTCTGTGCTTTCTTGTGCCCTGAGTCGAACAAAGCTGAACTGGCGAGCTGGTTTAGGATGGCGATCTGGTCAGTGCATGTGATTTGTGGCTTCTTACCACCTGTGGAGAAATTATTGTACGCAACGCGTACGTCAGTACTCAAACCGCTAGAGGACTGCTCGATACGGTAAAGCGGGAATTTTTGGAGAGGCGAGCTGATACTTTCGTGAACGATGTGCAACTCATCTTCTCGCAGGGCGATTTCAACACTTAGGCTATTCCAGTCCAAGTCGTCGGTTTCGCAACCCAAGGTGAATGACCGGCCCTGGTGGTAGGGAAGGTCCTTAATTTGACCACGGAGAATCTGCTCAGACTCATCGACCCGGTGGCGTAACACCGACAGCTTCTGACCCTGGCCCAGCCAGCATAGGAAGCGGAAGGCCTCTAGCGCGTTACTTTTGCCTGAGGCATTGGCGCCTATCATTAGCGTCAAGGGCGACAGCGGTAACCGCTGCTCCCGATAACTTTTGAATCCCTTGATAATGATATTTGTCAGCATGGTCACTCCTTCCAAGGCTTGTTGATCTGCATCCGTATTTTCTTGAACTCGTCCGGTGTCATCCTGATGCCCATCAAATAATTCTCCGCACAATATCGCCCAAGCGGGCAGGATCCCCCGCACAGAGCTTCTTGACCGCCTCCAAACTTTCGATGCCCAAAATCTCGCTGATATGCCTCAAGTCGATGCCACGGCGCTTGAGCTTTACCGCGAGCGTCCGCCGCCCTGACTGCGCACTGGCCCCCTCAATCCCCGCAAGGCCAAACAGGCGCGTATATAACCGGCTGAGCTGATTCGCACTGTAGTAGGTCTTGCCGTCTCGACGCTGCGCACTGATTTTCAACCCTTCACCAGTTCGACCGGAGACGAACAAGGGCGAGTCCGGGTCGAGGCCACGATATGCCATCACCCTGGTAGAAACGCCATGACCGCGTACAAGGCGTTCTGCAAGGTGTGTATCTATAGCGTTAGTCAATTTCTTGCTGGTCCAGCACAACGGCCTTGAACGATGGTTGTAGGCAATCTCTGCCCGCACCTGAGAGTCGATCATTACAGCGCCTGATTGCGTCAAGTAGTCGCTCACACGCAGACGGCAAATCTCCGTCACGGTCATGCCGGTGCCAAAGCAGGTAAGCAGAAGGGCAGCATCCCGGCATCCGTTCTCAGGGCTGCTAACTTTCGCAACCCGAACAGCATGCTCAAGCTGCTCATCTTCGATAACAATCGCTTTGGGCATTATTCACTCTAGATGCTGATTTATCATCAATCCTGACATAGTACGTCAACAAAAAGGCCGGAGATAGCCCAGGCCTGTTGGTGTTACTCACGTTCACGGAAAATGGGTTGTGACGATATCGTCATCAACGAAGCTCATCGAGAGTGGAATTTCCCTACAGCCTCAACCACTCTCTCCATCAAAGATCGAAGGACCACATAGCTGTAAGTAAACATCTCCAGTACCTCCCCAGAAAAAGCGATTCATCAGACCTCAGGTTTCTTGCGGAAAAATTCGACCTCTAACTTGATTCTGCTCCCAGATCCATATGGGCCAGCATCATGCCAACTACCATCTTTCGCTGCTTGTTACTGCTTTCACTGGACATCGTTCATGGCAGCGGCTATGCCGCATCGGCTCATGAGCAGGAACAGCTCAGCCTGATCCAACAGCAGCTCGACATTATCGAACGCCTTGCGACGCGAGCGAAGGCAGCCCGTACCCTTGAACCAAACGAACGCTATCGCTTCGACTATCCCCGCCTGACAGAGGACATCCAGCGCATCCGCCAAGGTATGCGGAACTACCTATCCCCGTCCCGTGCTCAGCCCCGCGACCCCGATGAGCTGGTCGGCGATTACCGCCTCGACACTCCGATTGCGGAGCCGTCGCCATGAGCATGACTGACGCTCAGATCTCTGCCTTCCAAAATGCGTCCGGCTTCTCGGTGCTAAGCAGCTCGACGCTGTGGCTTTCCCTGGTTCTGGTCCTGGCTTTGCTGTGGTGCGCCTGGGTGATGTGGACGGCTTACCGGGGTTGGGCCACCGGCAGTGTGCGCTTCGGCGCGCTTGGCGGAAGTACCGCACGCGTGCTGCTCACCTTGTTGGTCCTGATGTTCTTCACCCTGTCCTAACCCAGGAGATCGCCACCATGCTCAAGTGCTTTACCCCTCTGAAAAAAAATCTGCGAGATCGTGCCAGCCAACGCTTGATCGGTCTGCTGCTGGTACTCGGCCCAAGCCTGGCTTTTGCCGAGCTCCCGACCATGGAAGCCCCTTCGCGCGGCGAAGGATCCGGGTTGATTGAGACGATCAAAAACTACGCCTACGACGGCGGCATCTTGCTCGGTCTGCTAATCGCCCTACTCGCTTTTCTAGGTGTGGCCTGGCATTCCCTGACTGTCTATGCCGACGTGCAGAACCAACGCAAGACCTGGAAAGACTTAGGTGCGGTGGTCGGTATCGGTGCTCTGTTGGTGGTGATCATCATCTGGTTCCTGACCAAGGCTGCCGCGATTCTATGAGGACGGCATGAACGACACAATCGAACATCTTGCCGACGGCACCTTGGTCTTTCTGCCGGAGCGGCTCAATCGCGATCCTGCCGTATTACGCGGTTTGACCAATGATGAGATGTGGGTAGCGCTTGGCACCGGCGCAATCATTGGCCTGCTGCTGGGCGTTCCTCTGACGATCGCCACCGCTTCCATTGCCGTGGCGCCGACCAGCATGATCGCAGGCATGGCCGTGGTGTTATTGGCCGGTGGCACGCTACTGCGTCGGGCCAAACGGGCCCGCCCCGAGACCTGGTTGTACCGCAAACTCGAATGGGTACTCGCCAGCCGTTGGCGCCTGGGGCGCGGAAGTTTGATTCTCCACTCCGGCGCCTGGACGGTTCGCCGTTCGCGTCGACTGCGCCCTGCCCTGTCCCGGTGGCAGCCATGAGCCGATTTCGAAACAAGGTCGATGCCCAACAGGCGCATATCTTCAGCCTGCGTCTGGCGGTAATGATCCTTGCCCTGGTCTGTGCCGGGCTCTGGTACGGCTGGCGTTCGGCACCGACTGATCTGACCGTGCATGTCCCCCCAGATCTGCGCTCGGGCAGCACGCGCAAGTGGTGGGATATCCCCTCAGAGAATGTCTATGCCTTTGCCCTGTACATCTTTGGCCAGCTCAACCGCTGGCCCTCAGATGGCGAGCAGGACTATCGCCGCGCCATCTATGGCTTGCAGTCCTACCTGACACCCTCCTGCAAAGCCTTCCTCGATGGCGACTACGAGTACCGCAAGGCCGCTGGCGAGTTGCGCCAGCGGGTGCGTGGCGTCTACGAAATTCTGGGCCGAGGCTACAGCGAAGATCCGGAACTCAGGGTCAAGCAACTCGATCGCGACAGCTGGCTGGTCAAGCTCGACCTCAACGCCGATGAGTATTACGCCGCCGAACCGGTGAAACGAGTGGTGGTGCGTTATCCATTACGCGTGGTGCGTTTTGACCTGGATCCCGAACGCAATAAGTGGGGGCTGGCACTGGATTGTTATCAGGGCACGCCGCAAAAAATCGCCCTGCCTGGAGGTGAGCCATGAAGCGGATTTCTACCCTGGGGCTCACCGTCGCACTAATGTTATGGGAAGCTGCAGTGCAGGCCGTCGAGCTGATGCACTGGGAACGCCTTCCCCTCGCGGTCCCTCTGGTGATCAATCAAGAGCGGGTGGTCTTTATCGATGAAGATGTTCGAGTCGGTGTGCCCTCAACCCTGACGGGCAAGCTGCGCGTGCAATCAACCGGCGGCACGTTGTACCTGCGCGCGTCGGAAGCCATTGCACCGACCCGCCTGCAACTGCAATCGGTCGCGACGGGCGAGGTCATCCTCCTGGACATCGCGGCCACACCTGGCGATCAACCGCTGGAGCCCGTGCGTATTCTTAAGAATGCTCCGGCGCAGGCTGCCGAGGCAGAATCGAGCACCGCCCCTGTTCAAGAACGTACGTCGATCCCGGTCGCGTTGACCCGCTATGCCGCACAGAGCCTGTACGCGTCGCTGCGCACCGTAGAATCCCTACCCGGCGTAAGCCGCGTACCGCTCAAGCTGCGCAGCGAACTGCCGATATTGCTGCCGACCGAAAACGTGTCCAGCACGCCCATCGCCGCCTGGCGACTCGGTGATTACTGGGTGACGGCGGTGAAGTTGCGCAATCGTGGTCCAGCAACGGTGCAACTCGATCCGCGTCGGCTTCAGGCCAAGCTGTTCGCCGCGGCCTTCCAGCATGCTTTCCTCGGGCCGGTCGGCAGTGCCGAAGACACTACGATCGCCTATCTCGTCACTCGCGGTGCCGGCCTCGAACAAGCGATGCTGTTCCCGCCCGTTGCGCGAGGTGCTGACGATGAAAGCTAACGCCTTGCTCAAATGGCTGGTACCGGCTGCGCTGCTGGGCGTGGTGCTGATCATCCTGAAAACCTGGGTCCCGGGTGGCAGCACACCTTCTCCAGAGCACCCAGTTGATCAGGGCAATATTCAATTATCCGCCGAGCAAGCCAAGTCGCTCGGCATTGCGGGCGATACCCCACGCGACACGGTCGCCACCCTGGTCGGCCAGGTGAAGGCCATGCGCAGCGACATGCTCGGTTTGAAGAAACACAATGACTCACTGCAGACGGAAAACAACCGCCTACGCGAGCGGGAAAACAGTGTCGATTCGCGTATCCAGACCGCGCTTGGCAGTGTGACCCAGCAGGTCGACGAAGGCCGCCGCCACGCCAACGAGGCCCGACTCAAAGCGGAACAAGACAGTCGTCAGGCTCGCGGCCTGCTGACGCAATTGCAGGAACAGTTGTCGGGGCTGGCTGGCAAAAGCAAGGACATGCCGATCGGATTGGGGCTTGAGCTCGGCGACGGCGCTCAGTTCGAAGGGCGACACTCTATCAATGATGCGCTGCAGTGGATTGAACCCTCGGATGCTCCGTCCACCGACGCCCGAAGCAAAACCAAGACCGCATCCACACTAAATCTCCCTACCGCTTTCGACTCACTGGAAGGCTTGAACGATAACGCTATTGATCGCAGCCAGAAACAGCTGCGTGCCGTCACCCAGGATGAGCGTGACCTGACGCGATCCGTTGATCGTACCGAAGGCGCGAAGCCGGTCTACACGATTCCCGAAAACGCGACATTGATGGGCTCGGTCGCCATGACGGCGCTAATCGGCCGAGTCCCGGTGGACGGCACAGTGAATGATCCCTACCCCTTCAAGGTGCTGGTTGGACCGGAGAACCTGACTGCCAACGGCATCGACCTGCCGGACGTCGCGGGCGCCGTGATGAGCGGCACGGCGTCCGGTGACTGGACCCTGTCGTGCGTGCGAGGACAGGTCGAGTCGATCACCTTTGTGTTTACCGATGGCACCATCCGCACGGTGCCTCAGCCACAGGCAACAGCCGGCCGGAATGCCTCCACCACTCAGAGCTCAAACACCGACAAGATCCGTGGCGGAGTCGGTTACCTGTCCGATCCGTATGGCATTCCTTGCATTGCCGGCGAGCGCCGCTCAAACGCCCAGCAGTACCTCGGCAGCCAGAGCCTGATCACTGCGGCCGGCGCGGGTATCGCCGCCTTGCTGGGGAATGAGCAAAACAACAGCAGCGTGATCAGTTCGGGCGGTAGTACGCTCGGGGTCACCAATAGCAGTGGCAATAGCGCGCTGAATTCAATTCTCAGCGGTGGGGTCAGCGACATCCGCGAGTGGGTCAACAAACTGTATGGCGAAGCCTTCGCTGCCGTGTACGTACCACCGGCCGCCCAGGTCGCACTGCACCTCGACCATGAGATCACTATCGACTACGAGCCCAGGGGCCGGAGCGTTCGCCATGAAAAAGACCATGCTTCTCTTTCTGACCTGGATTAGCGTGATCTGCTGGGTCCTCACGGGGTGTTCCACCGACAAGGAGACACTGCTGCCCCATGGCGAGCACACCATGCTGGACATCTGGAACGGTGCCGGTGCGCAAGGCACTCAGCAGCAACTGTTGGATGCTCGGCAGCAGTTGCGCCGCCCGCTGGCCCAGGCAGATTTCTCAGTGGTTCTCCAGGAAGCGTACACGCGCACCGCGGCGAACGAGATCCACAATTTGTTTCCGCGCCTGCCCAATCCCGATCTGGTGCTGTACGTGTATCCGCATCTGAGTGGTACCGAGCAGGCACCGATCCCGGGTTACTCGACCGTCTTTCCGTTCTACCAACGGGTGCAGTACGCATTGCCGGGTGAACGTCAGGAAGACTGGTAGTGCGTACCGGCGATGCGGGCAAGCGCACTGCCGCGTGGAAAGCCTGGCGCAGCCCATTGCGCCCTCGCGCCACCTTGACCGATGAAGCAGCACTGTACGCGCGCAACCCCAGCTTCACCGATCACCTGCCGTGGGTCGAGTACCTCGACACCGAGCAGTGTTTTCTGCTCGATGACAATCGCTCGGTGGGGGCGGTGTTCGAGATACTGCCCATCGGCACTGAAGGGCGCGAACCCGATTGGCTGATGGCGGCCCGCGATGCCCTTGAGGATGCCCTGCAGGATAGCTTTGACGAGCTGGATCAAGCGCCTTGGGTGGCGCAGTTTTTCTGCCAGGACGACAACGACTTCACCCCCTACCTGACCCGGCTCACCGATTATATCCAGGACAGCGCGCGAGCCACGGTCTTCACCGAGGCGTATTTAGAGCTCAGCCGCCGTCATCTGAAGGCCATCGCCAAGCCCGGTGGTCTGTTTGAGGATAAGGTGGTGACGCGCCTGCCCTGGCGCGGCAATAACCGTCGGGTGCGACTGGTGGTCTATCGCTGGCTCGGGTCTGGCGATGAGGAGACGGGACTCAGCCCGGTGCAATCCCTGCATCAGGCTTGCGAACGTATTGCTGCTTCGTTGCAGGCATGCGGGGTGCAAACAACGCGAGTCGATGGCCGAGGTCTGTATGCCTGGTTAGTGCCCTGGTTCAATCCGGCACCAAGGCTCACCGATGAAGCGCCCGAGGAGTTCTACCGCCGCGTGACCTATCCGGAGTCGGGCGACGGCGAGTCGCTGGAACTGCCCTTCGATCATGACTTCGCCGAGCGGCTGTTCTTCAACGAACCGCGCTCGGATGTCCAGCACGGGCTCTGGTTTTTCGATGATCAACCCCATCGGGTCATGGTGGTGGACAAGCTGCGGCGAGCGCCCTTGATTGGTCAACTCACCGGAGAAACCCGCAAAGGTGACGCGATGAATGCGCTGTTCGACCAGTTACCCGAAGGTACGGTAATGAGCCTAACCTTGGTGGTCAAACCGCAGGATGTACTTGAGGAGCAGTTGAACCGCCTGGCGCGCAAAGCCATCGGTGAAAACCTGGCCTCGACCCAGACCCGCCAAGATGTTGAAGAGGCTCGTGCAATCATCGGTCGCCAGCACAAGCTGTACCGCGGCACCCTGGCGTTCTACCTGCGCGGTAACGATGAACAGCAATTGCACCAGCGCTCGGTCAGCCTGGCTAACGCACTACTGGGTGCGGGCCTACAACCGGTACGCGAAGGCGATGAAGTCGCCGCCTGCAACAGTTACCTGCGTTGGTTACCGATGGCTTACAACCCGGCCCGCGACACGCGCAACTGGTACACCCGCCTGATGTTTGCCCAGCACCTGGCGAATCTGATTCCGGTGTGGGGCCGCAGCACCGGCACCGGCCACCCAGGTATCACCCTGTTCAATCGTGGTGGTTCGCCGTTGAGTTTTGATCCGTTATCACGCCTGGACCGAGCCATGAATGGTCATCTGCTGTTGTTCGGCCCCACCGGCGCCGGCAAGTCGGCCACTCTGGTCACCCTACTGATGCAGGTCATGGCCGTGTACCGCCCTCGCCTGTTTATCGTCGAGGCCGGCAACTCATTCGGCTTGCAGGGCGACTACTTCGTGACACAGGGCCTGTTGGTCAACAAGGTCCAATTGAAACCTGGCGCCTCGGTCAGCCTCGCACCGTTCGCCGACGCTTGGCGCCTGGTCGAGCAGCCGGATCAGGTAGCGAGTCTGTCTATCGATGAGCTGGACGATGAGGTGGTAACCAGTCGCGAAGACCAGCGCGATGTTCTCGGCGAACTGGAAATCACCGCCCGCCTGATGATCACCGGCGGCGAGGCCAAGGAAGAGGCGCGCCTGAGTCGAGCCGATCGCAGCTTGATCCGCGAGTGCATTCTCGATGCGGCGCAAACGTGTGTCGCGGCGTGTCGCCAGGTACTGACCCGCAACGTGCGCGACGCCTTGCTGCGCGTCGCCGCTGACACACACTTGCCGGAGAAGCGTCGCGAGCGTGCCCAGGAAATGGGTGAGTCCATCGACCTGTTTTGCCAAGGTTTCGAGGGTGAACTGTTCGATCGCGAGGGCACGCCTTGGCCCGAGAGCGATGTGACCATTGTCGATCTCGCCACTTACGCTCGCGAAGGCTACGAGGCGCAGATGTCCATCAGCTACATCAGCCTGATGAACACCGTGAACAACCTAGCCGAACGCGACCAGTACCTGGGGAGGCCAATCATCATGGTCACCGACGAAGGCCATATCATCACCAAAAACCCGCTGCTGGCGCCATTCGTGGTCAAGGGCACGAAGATGTGGCGCAAGCTCGGCGCTTGGTTCTGGCTGGCGACGCAAAACCTTGCCGACTTTCCCACTGCCGCGCAGACCATGCTCAACATGATCGAATGGTGGATTTGTTTGAACATGCCGCCCGCGGAAATCGAAGAGATCGCACGGTTCAAGAAACTCACGCCGGCACAGAAAGCCTTGCTGCTCTCCGCCAGTAAGGAGCCGGGTAAATACACTGAGGGGGTCGTGCTATCGAAGAAGCTCGAAACGTTGTTTCGGGCCGTGCCGCCGAGTCTTTATCTCGCCCTGGCCATGACGGAGCCCGAGGAAAAAGCCGAGCGCTGGACACTGATGCAAGAGAACGGCTGCTCAGAACTGGAAGCGGCGTATAGGGTAGCTGAACGGATCGATATAGCGCGAGGAATAGAACCCGCATAGGGGAATCTATTCCTCGCGTTCTAAAGCGAGTGACCGGTTATTGCGGTACGCCCCGGAGCCGCTGCTGAATCCTCAACAGGAATCCGGCTTCGAAGGCATCCTGGCAGTCACCGACAGGAAAGGTCTTGCGGGTTTGCGCCAGCTCCCACCACAGGGGAATCTCGCCGGGCATATCAAGCCAAGCCTGAGCACATTGCACGCCACGCTCGATCATCGAGGCAAACTCATTGCCCCAAGGTGTCAGAAGACTTGGGCAACCATCCGCCGCAGGAATTGAAATGTAGTTTTCGTCCATACACACCCTAGATTTCTGATTTATTGTTAGACGTTGGGTCCAGCTTCGAAAAGCTTAACGAAGCCAAATGAACGCTCGATAACAGGCATGAGCATCAAATGGCCTAGATTAATGCCAATGTAGACTATATCCCGTGGATTGAGAGTCCCTCAAGGCGCAATTTGCGCGCATGACTCAAGACTACGAACAGCTTCGTCTTCAGCTGGCGGAAAACATCCGCTTGATGCGACGCGTGAAAAACCTTACCCAAGAGCAGCTCGCGCTCATGGCCGAGGTGGATCGCACGTACGTCAGTCAAATCGAACGATGCACGGGCAATCCGTCGCTGTTGGTCCTGTGCAAGCTCGCCAATATTCTCGAAATCACCACAGATCAGCTACTTGCAAAACCCGATACTCTGCGCAGCGCCCTTCACGTCAAATAATAGTCTCACGGCTCACAAATCCGATAGATCCGCCTTCATAATTTCCACTGACAGTCTTCAGTCCGTAATCGAACCTGCCCAGGCCATACACCGAGAGCCTGGATCATGCCTGTTGCCTGCTCGTCAATCTCACCCACAAAGCTACGGCCCCTGGCGCTGAGCATCCTGCTGGCGTGCGGCCCAAGCGTGGCGCTGGACACCGCCAGCATCACGTCCTCCGTGCTTTCGCAAAACTGCCTCGACTACAGGGTCGTCGGCATTTGTTTCTGGCTGTTCTGCACCCCCTTCGGCTGCACAGTCAAAACCTCGACCAAGGTTCGTCATTTCATTCCTGAACTGGTGGTCTCGAGCTACGCCAACACCGGCAACAACCCCTGGACCGAGATGGCTGCCCTCTCCGCTCCCATCAGCGGCGCGGAGGGTGGCGGCAACCTGATCACCCCGAACACCCGCCGCGACAACCTGCCCCGCTTCAAGAACGTCGACGGTATCGGCCACCCCGGTGGCAGGATCGCCACGCAACTGGCTTCGCAATCCGGCTATGCCTGCGCCAGCGGCGCAACTGCATTCATGCCTTACTACCTGAGTACCCTGGACTCACTGGCCTGGCGCCATGGCATCCCGGAAAGTTTCTACCCCGAGTCGCTCATGTCGGGGCTCCGTGAAATCGGTAGTCAGGCCTCGGGAAACATGTGGGGCAACGTTTATCCCCGGCAGGGCTTTCTGGTACAGCCCGACGACTTCAAGGCGGCCGCGGTCATGACGCAACGAGCCGGCGATGTCATCACCCGTAACGGACAGCCGCATGTGTATGTACCGCTCATGCTCGCCAAACGTGACGGCTACTGGCCGCCAGGCCCGATCGTTGAAAACGACGCTTCGACCCATAAATGGCAATTGCTCTACCCTCAGGTTCAGCCCACGTGCGCCATCTTCCCCAGCGATCCGGTACAGAGTTCGGATGGGGGCTACGCCTGGTCGTTGTGGCGGCCCTATAGCTGTTGCAAACGTGAGGGGCAGACCTTCCTGTTCAGCTTCGACTTCGAAGGAGGTGCGTCATGAGCCGGTTTCTCGCGCGCCCCTGGTTGGGCGTGATGAGTCTGTTGCTCTACGGACTACTCGCTATGGCCACTCATGCCCACGCCGCCGAGGGCGATTACCGCCTGGGTACTCAAGGCGACGTGCTCGATGACCGAGTGATGTACACCATCGGTGGTGGCTCGGCAGTGGGCTCACCGAGCTCGCTCTACCGACCCAGTGGTCTCGGTGTCGGCGGGTCCTGGCGAGCGAACATGATGTGCGGAAACATGAGCCTCACTAATACCCTGCAAAACCAGCTGAACGGTGCCACCGAAGGTTTCCAGCAGATCATGGGCAGCATCGTGCAGAACGCGACCCAGGCGGTGATGTCGCTGCCAGCATTGATCATTCAGCGCGCCAACCCCGGACTCTATGAGTTGCTGAGTAACGGGGTGATGCAGGGGCGTATCGACTTCGATCGTTCCAAATTGACCTGCCAGGCCATGGCCGAGAAGATGGCGGACAAGGTCGGTCAAGCCGGCTGGGGCGCACTGGCCAAGAACCAGGAGATGCAGGGTAACCTGGAGCAAACCGGTGGAGATGCGGTGGCTGCGGTGAAAAACACCGAGGCCCGCAACGGCAACAATGGCGTGTCCTGGGTCGGCGGCTCGAACGCTGGAGGCAATGGGCAGACGCCCATTCGGGTGACCGCCGACGTGGTGCGCGCGGGTTATAACCTGCTGCATAACCGTTCGGTGGATGACAGCGCCTCGATCAGTAGCAGTGATTGTCTGGGTGGGGCTATTTGCCAGACATGGACCTCGCCCCAAGAGGAATCCGAATGGGCCGTTCGGGTGTTGGGCGAGAGCGAAGTTACGACCTGCGACGCCTGCGAAACCCTGCGTGCTACCGCTGGCAGTGGGTTAACGCCGCTGATCCAGGAGGCCTACAGCGAACGTCTCAAGGCCCTGCAAGGGCTGTTGTCGGGCTCACTGCGGCCTACCCCTGACAACCTGGCGAAAGCCTCCAGCCCGATGCTGCCGGTGACCCGTGGCGTGATTGAAGCCCTGCGCGACGATCCCGACCAAGATCTGTTGGCACGCCGCCTGGCCAGTGAGACAGCCTTGTCCAGCGTGCTCGACAAAGCGTTGCTGCTACTGCGCACCCTGCTGGCGGGCAGTCACGAACCGAACATCGCCTCCGCCGAGCCGGCCCAAACCGCCTTGACGAAAAATATCGACGCTCTGGAGCGCGAAATACGCCTGCTGCAGACTGAACTGCAGGTCCGGCAGATGCTCGCCACCAACACCGCCAGCCTGGTTCTCGACCGGCATGCCGGTGGTGCCGACGCATCGCGTACCGTCGAGCAAGGCGACCCCGAGCCCGGTCGACTCAATGATGCTGACGCCAGGCGCAAGTGAGCCATGAAACGCTCACCGCTATTCACTTTGCTTTCGAGTCTGGGGATTGCCGCAGTGATGATCCTGACCGCTGTACTGGTCGCCTGGATCGGCCGCACTGCGCTGGGTAGTTTCGAGGCCTGGCAGCAGGCATTTGAATCCGTACGACCCTATCTACGGGGGTGGCGTGCCCTGCTCTACGGCGCCCTCTTTGCGCTCTGGTGGGATTTGCTTCAGCGCTACCGACAGCGACCCCAGGATCGACTGCGCGTGAAACGCATCGGGACATTAGGGCTCGTGCTCTTTACCTGCGTCGAACTCACCCGACTGTGAGGTCACCACCATGCTCCTGAGCACCAACAGCTACCTAGAATTTTACCTCTCCCTGCTGGCCTGGATCATTAACAACGGACTCTGGAGCGTCCTGTCTGACACCGGGCTGTTTGCCGCGCCCTTCGGCGCGATCATCCTCCAGGAATGGCTGTCAGCCCGTCAGCAAGGCGCGGATGAGGGAAACAAGGGATTGCTCTCTGTGCCGCGAATCGAAAACCGGTTGTGGCTGGCCTACATCGTGGTGTTGTTCGGCTGCGCGCCGGTCTTTCCGTTGAGCCTCTCGTCAATGACGTTCGATGATGCGGCGAGTCAGCGCTGCGGCGTAAGTGTGGCCAAGCCAGCGGAAACCGCCTGGGGGACGACCTTCAATACCATCGGCGAACGCTCCGCCAACGTACCGATCTGGTGGTTTCTAGTGCATGCCTTGAGCAAAGGGGTAACCGCCGCAGCCACCGCCTCCATTCCCTGCGCACCGGATATTCGGCAGATGCGCATGGAGATCGACAGCTCGCGTATCAACAGCCAGGTACTGCTGCAGGAAGTCGCCGACTTCACCCGCGACTGTTATGGCTATTCCCGTTCTCGGATGTTTACCAATCGCCCGCAACTGGACAAGGCACAAAGTCACGGCGCGTCCTGGATCGGCTCAAGCTATCTTCTCGACACGCCCGGCTACTACGACACGGATCGTTCACGCACACCGCGAATCAGTTGGCCGTATGACGAAAGCCGCGATGTTTCCTTGCCGCGGCTGGAGAATGGCGCGGGCTACCCCACTTGCAAGCAGTGGTGGAGCGACAGCGGTGTTGGCTTGCGCGAGCGGTTGATCCAGCAGGTTGATCCCTCTCTGCTGACTCAGCTGAAAGGTTGGCTGACTGGCCGCTCGAGCAACGAGATCGAGGATGCCACCCTGCGCGAACTGGTCAGTCCGCGCCAGCAATCGATGTCCATGTCGCCCGGACAGGTGTACCAGGACTATGGTTCCAGCGCTCGTGGCGGCTCGATCAATCAGGGGCTTAATAACCTGGCCACTAATACCGGCTTGGCCCTCGGCTCCTTCAGCAACTTCCCGGCGATGAATGCGCTACGCGCCGCCCTGCCGATGGTGCAGGCTTTCCTGATCATGGGCATCATCATCAGCTTGCCGCTGATCTTGCTGGTCAGTACCTATCAGTTGAAGACCGTCATGACCGTGACGTTCGCGCTGTTCACCTTACACATGCTGACCTTCTGGTGGGAACTGGCTCGTTGGGTCGACTCCAGCATGCTCGATACCTTGTACAACCAGGTTTCGGCGTCCAATCAAGTGCTGTTATCGCTGCCCACATCCGGGTTTATGGAGGGGACTGTCACCGCGCAGGTGATCGAGTATGTGATGGGGGCGATGTTCTTAGTGCTGCCTGGACTGTTTTTGGTCGCCATGAGCTGGGCTGGCTACTCAATCGGCAACAGCCTTGAGGGGATGCTAGGTGGTGCAAGCAAAGCCGCGCATGGTGCAGCGGGCAAAGGAACGGATCAGTTGATGGGTGCTACGAAGAAGCTTACCTGACGTCATCAGATGATTTGAAATGACCTATGTAATGGCCATTGTCATCGTAGTTGCCAAGATAGGAGTTAGCCCCAAGGTAGTCAGGACCTGGATTGTCCTCTTCAAAATCCGTGTCGATGACAACTTTGGACTGCAGAAGGGCAATCACAGCGATCACCACCACAACAGAAGCGACCAGCCAGAAACCGATAAAGAGCAGCCCTCCGATCATTGCCAGTTTGGCAATCAGAAAGCTCCCGCGAACAAGTAATTTACCTGCGGGCATTCCTGCCGTCACCGAACGCTCAGCCACGCGGGACTCAAACGCTTTCAACTTGCGATACCCGCGCTTTATCGACATGCCACAGGTATATGCCCAGCGGTGGGCACGTGAATTCTGAACAGGGTTCTGAGTCGGCATGGTCTCGCCCTCTTCTGAGCGTTTTCATGGTTGAGACAGGAGTAACAGCCTACTACTGAAAACGGTCCGTGCCTGACCGTTTATCAGTTTTCCCAGCCGAAAAATCTTCACTGGAAGACAGAAGACAAGCCCCGTGAAACAGCATCTCTACAGTCATTGACCCATACAAATCGTCCGGCTAAATACAAGGTACGGATCGCTGTTATCGACAGCACCCCGCCCAGGTAGCCAGAACCTTAAAGGCTACGTCACTTCGATGATGGCTCTCCCCAAGTGCGATTAGCGTTCGGTAGCTCGCACGGTGACCGTTTCTACGGTGATGAACGCCTACTGCTCTCCTGAGCGCCTTTCGAGCTCTGCTCGTCAGGAAAATCCTCTTGATTTTCTTCAACCCACTGCGGGGAAATCTTTTCCCGCACGGGACAGGTTTCTTCGCGTTTTCAACGGAGACATACCATGCCCGACTCACTTACACCGGAAACACTGAACAGCCTTCGGTTGCCCATCGTGTTCACCCCTGGCGCGTGGCAACGCGCAGTCCTGCTCAAGCACTCCGATCACGCTGAGAAGCTGCAGGTCGATCGGTTGAGCCACGTGTTGCGCGCAGCCTTCGAAGCCCACCTGGCCTATCCACACAAACCTTATGTGCTGTTCGAGGTAATACACATTGAACCAACCGATTACTTAGACCACGACCCGTTGCTGCAATTGAGTCTGAGCCTACTCCAAGAACCGGGTCAGCCTGGCGCCTTGCTCATAGCGCTTGCAGGAGAACACCAGCGCTAAGCGCAATGGGCGGCGCCCACCTCCACATTCGGACGCCATGCAAGACCTGCATCAATCCAACCCATCACCCAAACGGGGCCCCCTCCCCGACGGGCAAGGTGTTCCTCCGTTTTTCTCTCGAGGAAATTGCCATGCGCGATATCTACCAAGACGTGACAGACAAGATCGTTACCGCGTTAGACCAAGGCGTTGCACCCTGGATCAAACCCTGGTCCTCAAGTGGCTCAGTTGATATCAGTCATCAACCCTACCCCATCAATGCCATCACGCGGCGTCGCTATTCGGGGATCAATTTACCGTTGCTCTGGGCCGAGGCCAGGTTGCAGGGGTTCACTCAAGATCGTTGGCTGACTTTCAACCAAGCTAAAAAGGCCGGTGGGCACATCCGTAAGGGTGAGCACAG
This sequence comes from Pseudomonas sp. F007, assembly GCF_057814275.1. NCBI lineage: Bacteria > Pseudomonadati > Pseudomonadota > Gammaproteobacteria > Pseudomonadales > Pseudomonadaceae > Pseudomonas > Pseudomonas sp. F007. The sequence continues at coordinate 404,389 of NZ_JBVATA010000004.1, forward strand.
CACTCTGGCGGTGCTCTACAAGCCGATGGAGCGCGAGGAACAGACCGAGTCAGGCCAACCAGTACTCGATGAAAACGGTCAACCCAAGGTCGCTCACTTCGGCATTTTCAGGACACATTTTCTGTTCAACATCGAGCAAACGGAGGGGCTCGAAATACTCACTGAGACCCAGCTCGAGACGGAACAGAGTGATCCCTTCCAGCCCAACAGCGCTGCGGAAAATCTGCTGTTACGTTCGGGGGCACACATCGTTCATCGATCTGCCAACGAAGCCTTTTACCACCCGATCAGGGATCTCATCCAGCTGCCGACAAAAGCGCAGTTTCAAGACGAAGGTGGATACTACGCCACTGCACTTCACGAGCTGACGCACTGGACTGGGCATCACACTCGGTTGCAACGCGAGGGTGTGACGTCATCCTGTCCTTTCGGCTCGCCAGGCTACGCGTTTGAGGAGTTGATCGCCGAGATGGGCGCTGCTTTTTTATGTGCCTACGCCGGTATACAGGGGGAGCTGCGGCACGAGGGCTACATCGACTCCTGGCTCGGCCTGCTCAAGGCTGACAAACGCGCGATCTTTCGCGCCAGTGGTCAGGCCCGAAGCGCCTCGGAGTATGTACTCAACCTGGAGCAGCAACTGAAGCAGATGGTAATGGATGACTCACGATGCATGAATGATGGATTTTGATCGTTACCTCACCGCTGCAATCGCCTCACAGGGCCCAACGCGAGTTGGGCCCTTTTTCCTGCGCCCAGAAAACCCATGCCGCGGGGCTCTGATGCAAAAAGTCAGGGATGGGCACACACCCGCAGCCTGTCATTCCGCATCCAGGTTCTGCGCCAGAAAATCCACCAGCTCGAGCGGACTTCGGCTATCGATCACCTTGTAGATCAGATCGCGTTTACTGCGCGGTAACTTCTTGACCACGCTCTTCGCCGAGGCCCGGACGGCTTCGTCGGTCCCATGGATACGTGCCGCGAGCAGCAGCACGAGCGTGGCGTCAGTAAGGTTCATGGCAAGACCCAAAAAATAGGCACCGCAGTGTACCGACTCTTTTCTTTGCCGTACTAGCCCAAAACGATGCCTAGCCGTATCCATATTCCGATTGCCATGCAAAGGGAGACAAGCCAAAAGGACGGATAAGGGTTGAACGGGAATGGGTGCTCAAGGGTAAGAGCTCTATCCGAAAAGGCTAAAAGGCCACTGACCCAGCCATTTCCCGGAGGTCACGATGCTCGGTTTGTTTCGCCACAAAAGGCAGAAGCCCCCTCCGCCACCGACCGTGAGCGTCGCCGAAGGTTACCTAGCTATCGAGTCGGCCCACAGCTTGTTAGCCGCGGAACACCGCCGCCAGTTGCTCGATCGCATCTGGCAGTACACCGCCCTCTCCCACGCGCAGTTCATCCAGCTCTATTTAAATCCGATCCATCGCTACGCCGAACAGGTCCAGCAACTCCCGGCCAGCGAGACGCACCACCATGCGTATCTCGGCGGTATGCTCGACCATGGATTGGAACTGGTCGCCTGTAGTTTGAAACTGCGTCAATCCTATCTGCTGCCCACCGGCGCCGCGCCTGAAGACCAAGCCGCCCAGACCGATGCCTGGTCGGCTGGAATCGCCTATGGCGCCCTTCTGCATGACATCGGCAAGATCGCCGTGGACCTGCTGGTCGAACGCCAGGATGGCCGTGTTTGGCATCCTTGGCAGGGCTCCCTGGATCAGCCCTACCGTTTTCGTTACCTCAAGGACCGTGACTACCACCTGCACGGCGCCGCCGCAGGCTTGCTCTACACCCAAATTCTCGACCGCCCAATCCTCGATTGGCTCAGTGGATTTCCGCCACTGTGGGCCAGTCTGCTGTATGTCCTGGCGGGCCAGTACGAACGTGCCGGCGTGCTCGGTGAGTTGGTGATGCAGGCCGACCGTGTTTCCACCGCACAGAACATCGGTGGTAACCCGAGCAAGGCGCTGCAAGCACCGATTCATTCGCTGCAACACCACTTGATCAGCGGACTGCGTCATCTGGTTCAACACGAGTTGAAACTCAACCAACCAGGTGCCGCGGGTTGGTTGACTCAAGACGCGCTGTGGCTGGTCAGCAAGACGGTCACCGACAAGCTGCGAGCCTATTTGCTGTCGCAATCAATTGAGGGCATTCCCTCGTCCAATATCGCCGTGTTCGACGAACTGCAATCGCACGGATTGGTCGAGTCCACCCTGGAAGGCAAAGCTATCTGGACTGCACTTGTCGCGCAGGGAAACTGGCAGCAGCGTTTTACCTTTCTGCGCCTTCAACCGGCGTTGATTTGGGGGAGCGAAATTCGGCCTGAGGCCTTCAGCGGAACGGTGGGCGTTATAGCTGATGACCACTCGAATGACGCTTCGGCATCACCACCGGCGCCGAAGATTGTGAGTACAGGATTGCGTCAGAGCTCTTCGCCGAGAGATCCCATGGCGATGGAAGATACCGACTGCCTCGGAACTCTGCTCAATATGTTCGACTTGGAGGAGCCAGAGGCCAGTGACTCGCCGTCAGAACGCCCGCCCGAGACCTCCCCCCTCCCATCGGATGACCCTGGCCAGGCATTCCTAAATTGGGTCAGAGAAGGCATCCAGAATCACAAGCTGATGATCAATGACAGCAAGGCTAAAATTCACACGGTGAGCGGTACTTTGTTTCTAGTAACACCGGGGCTTTTCCAACGTTATGTCCAGGAGTTTCCGGGCATCTCAATGGGGGCAGACTCTCAAGGTGAAGAATGGCGTTGGGTGCAGAAGCAGTTCGAAAAACTGAAGATCCACAAGAAGCGTGACAACGGTTTAAACATCTGGATATGCAACGTGCAAGGGCCCAGGAAGAAATCGACTTTGAAGGGGTACCTGATTGGGGAGTCGACGTTACTTTTACCATCGATACCACCAAACAACCCTTTCCTCGCGGTTGATGATGGCTAGCGACCTAGCATCGATAGCCCAGGTCCGACTGGTTTTTTGGGTATTGCTTTGGCAAGAAAACGTCCAAGATCCCTCTGTTTTTTGCCACTTACAATTCAGGCCTTCCGATTTTTTCAGTCCATGACCTGCACTTCTCGGAACGTTTCGCTCTGCTCCAAAGCCGCGCTTCGGCGATCACCAAGATCAATCAAGGTATCAAATATGCGGAGCAATCCTTCAGCCTGGTCTTGGCGGAGAGGATAATGTTTATCAGCAAGCCGCTGGATCACAGCAACAATTGCCCCCCCGTGGCGAGCGCCCTGCCGTAGCTTGGTCTTTGACGATGGTCAGGACCAACCGCCAGTTACCTACACCGCTAGACTTACGTGCTACGTTTGATCACCATGCTCCATCGTTCGAGGGCCGGCTCCCGCTGACCCAAGGCGCGCGCCTTTGTCGCCCTCAAATTCATTCAAGAAATCTGTGCGAGTACCTATGTCCAGACGTCAAGCCGCAGCACCATTCCGCTACGAATTCGAAAAAAATGGCGCGTTTGGCGTCTTCAAGACTAATGGTTCCGTTCCTATTGAATACTTCATGACCTCCTTCAAGGTCGACGAACTGCCGTATCTCTCTTACGCAAAAGACGTCAATACCGAGCTCAATTTTGATTACTTAATCCAACGTGACATTGATGAAGACAGAGCGATCGCCGAGATAAGTCAATACCTCGCCGCAAAAGAGGGTGTAGTGCAGAAAGACATCGTCTTTCTCCCCCCGTTGCTGGTCGCCGTGGTCTCCGTTGATCATGATAATTGCTTGGATGACTACTACCCCGACTCCACATTTTCCGAGGACGCAGACTCGGTTGGCGAGCTCTACGTTCGCGAGTGGCCAGGTATTTTAAAGGTGACCAACTACGCGATGGCTCAAGAGCAGTCGCGTACATTCAGCTGTGCGGATGGGGATCATGAGGTCTCCGTGACGGTCGACAGTGCTAAAATTCAGGTCAACTTGACTCGTGATAATGTCAAAGGTGCACGATTAGTAGTCATTGATGGGCAGCATCGCTTGTTCGCTCTAAACACCTTGATGACTCACGACCGCTCGTTGATCGAGGGGCTGACACTGCCGATTTGTCTTGTGTATCCGCCTAATTCGATTGCACACAATTCAGACAGCCAACCTAAAGTACCCGAGGTGTTGCGCAATCTGTTTGTCGATGTTAACTCCACTGTGGAGCGTGTCAGCGGTCATTTCCTGACCCTCTTGTCGGAACAGACCCTCGGTTCGATTATCTGTCGCGAATTCTGCAAAGCTGTGCTCGAGCAGAAGCATAGTGAAGGCTTAGGTTTAATAGAATGGAACACGAAAAATCACAAGCAATCATTGGAAATTTCGCGCGAGCACACCCTGACCAGCATCGGCGTTATCAATAATGCATTCGAAGAAATTTTCAAAACCAAAAGTGGTGTTCGACTGCTCGCCGCCATACTGGGGATTGACAAGCGTGCTAGCGAATTCGACTTTGGCACAGATGAGTACGACGAAGAAAAGAGCGCGCCGGAGTATTTCCCTTGGCGTGACTTTTTGTCCCGCCATCGCGAGCGTTTAGTAGGACTAGTCAACGAGACAATCACCCCTTCACTCATCGAGATGTTCTTTAACACCACCTTCTTCTCGCGCTATTGCCAGGAATTCCAGGACTTTTTCGTTAATACAGAAGACGAGATACGCCGCGAACGACGCAGTGACCAGAACATTTTCTCCAATGTGAAGGACCATGTGCTGTTCAACGGCATGCTCATCAAGCCGGCGCAGGCCATGCATGCTCATGTACGTGCGGACTTGGGGCAATTGATTACTGGCATCATCCCCGACTTCTCGCGGAAGGCTATTTTTCAGAAAGCCATGATTGAGGCCTGGTCGCTGCTTTGCTCAAAGTTTGTGGCTCACGATATACCTGTGAACCGCGCCGCGCACTACATAAAACAGTTTGTTGAGCACTCATTTGCGGTCAAGGCAGGCCTGTTCGACGACCGACATCTGTATCTGCAAGATACAATTTTCAGTGGCTCTCGTATTAAGGTGACCAAGTCGGCCAAGCGCCAGATTGTCCGCTTGCTCCTATCCAATGGCGAGAAGGCAATTTGTGAAGATGCCAAGGAAAAAAGCGTGATCTCGGCGCTGGCCAAGGAGGAAGTCGGCAGCTTCATCAAGCAGATGCGCGACGATAAACGTAAGGTTTTCGAAAAATCCTACCGCACCAACTTTAGCTTGGCGGCAATCGATCGGGAACGGCTGCATGCCGCCGAACTGGACAAGTCGAGAGAAATGAAAGAGCTGGCAGGGGATTCATCCAAGACCACCTTCGATCGTCTGGTGGATGATCTCATTGCTGAGAATCTCAAGGACTCGTTCGACGATTTAGCCCGCACCTTGAAATTTAAAGACTTCCTTTACTCGAAGAGTGAAGAGCTTGATGAAGAGCTCTAAGGACACCTACTTCGCCGTTGTCGAAGGGGACGCACTCGCCCCCGGCCCCCGCGAACTGCTGAGCGCGGCGGTGCTAGAATATGAGGAGTTCATCCTCGTAGGGGATAGTGAGCGCTTGTTGACCGATTTGTCGCAATACGTACATGCAACAATTGCGGCCCGCCCGATATGTGTCTTGGCATCTAGCAACGCCCTCCTGTTGACCGTTGAACATTTCCTTGACCATGCTTACCTACATGAAGACGCCAATCGCCGCTTTTTAAAAGTATGCCTTGATACGGGAAAGGTGGCGCTAGTACCTCAAGTACGCGATGCCAGTTTCAAGATTGACGCCAATCTGCACGTCTACTATGAGCCGGGTATGCAGGGATTGCATCCGGTAGTCAAAAGTGTCGTAGAAGCAGCTTGTGCGCAGCACAACGAGGTAACTAGATTGGTGTGCCGTTTACTTATTGGCTACAGCTTTCTGCCAGATCAGCAGCTGAAAAGCAAAAGCGCCGGCAGCGATCTCGATGCGCTACAGCTGCACGAGCTCCAAGCATTCCTTGGCCACCTTACTGGACTCGTGCCTATTTTTACGCTGCTCCAAGAAGAGCTAACAGACCTGATCACTCATTGCAACACCCTGTTGGCAGTTTGCCCCAGCAGCGCCTCAGATTTGGCGAACATCCAAGCGACGGCCGCGCTGCAAAATGGATTTCCCTGTATCTACAAAGTGATGTCGGTTTTGCACTACTTGGCCTATCAGCTCGCCATAGAGCGCAACCTGTTCAGCAAAGCTTTTATGCACATTTTTAGAGCATATGAGTGCTACACATCGGGAGCTCTGTTTCTTGACAATGCGACGATTCGCTTACATACAAAAAGCGGGACAAGCCTTGATTCGTATATGATCAACAACCAGCGTATCTTGGGTTTTACGCCCGTGTTTAAGGGTATAGGTACTTACTTCAACTTAGAACAGAACGCGGACTATTTGACCTGCAAGTTTTACATCGACCTGCGCAACAAATTTCATTACACCCATGGTGACGTCAAACCAAGTGCCAGTTTGGCGAATGAGTTTGCCCGCGCGGTCATCAGACAAATTCTCAAAATTGAAAAAGCCGCGAATCAGCAAAATTTTCTTTGGCGCGATGTATATATGCAAACACGAAAGCACTTGATAAAGGACCCACAATGGGAAGTCCCCGCAGCCATTCGACGAGCGCTGCAAGCTCATCAACTGACCTCCTTCATGGTGCCTTGACGACAGTAACCGATGGCTTCGAGCAGGTTAAATGGGCGCAAAGCAATGGAGGTTAACGCACCGCCATTACAGGAGCTTACATACGATCATTCTTGTCTCAGCGCCGCGCCGCGCGGCATGATTTCTGCGACACTCACGTTCCGCTGCTTACACCCCACTGACCGACCTCCCGCTCATAGGCAAGCTGCAAGACCTACCGTCGTGGTATCCAACCTTGCGTGTATGTTAAAAATATGCAAAATAACGTACCTGCTGAGAAAAGACATGCGAACACATGACGACCTATATCCACTCCTTCCCCTGCGTCAGAGGCATTCAAGCCGGTAGGCCATGCTACATAGCGATGTGCCCGATGCGCCTCGTGCCGAAAATCTTCATTTTCAACGAGGAAAACGTGCCTGCGGATTTGCGCGCCCAGCGCACGCTGAACTTGGCTAGAGTTCCTGAGATTTCCGCATATTTGCTTGATAATCGCGATGACTACACCCTTTCTGCAATCACCGCTTCAGTTGATGGGGTAGTCCAATTTACCCCTGCTTCCGACACTGGACTGGGGCAAAGCATCGGCACGCTCACAATCCCCATGGAGGCTCCGATCCTGATCAACGACGGCCAGCATCGCCGCGCAGCCATCGAGCAAGCAATTCGTGAGAATCCAGAGCTTGGCCACGACAACATCCCAGTCCTTTTCTTTATTGATGAAGGGCTCAATCGCAGCCAGCAAATGTTCGCCGACCTCAACAAGCATGCCGTACGGCCGAGCAACTCAATCAGCACCCTGTACGACCACCGCGATCAGATTTCTGATCTGGCCAGGTATCTGGCAAAAAATGTAGACGTCTTTTCTAGGATGACTGAGCTGGAGAAGTCCAGTCTCTCCCCTCGCAGTTCCAAGCTCTTTACTCTCAGCGCCATCAAAAATGCGTCCCGTGTCCTCTTGAAAAAAGGGAAAGGTGATCTCATAGCGCAAAACGAGAGAGAGCTCGCAAAATCTTTCTGGGAAGAGGTATCTCTACAGATGCCCGATTGGATAAGGGCCAAAAACAAAGAGCTGTCGACGTCTGAGCTACGTGACAACTACATCCATGCCCACGGCGTGTTGCTGCAAGCGATGGGACTCGTCGGTGCTGAGCTGATTATCCGCAAAGAATCCGAGTGGAAAAAAACCATCAGCCAACTGCGCACCATCGACTGGTCCAGAGCCAATCCTGAATGGGAAGGCCGGGCCATGGTTCACGGCCGGATCTCCAAAGCCACAACGAACGTTGCACTCACCGCCAGTCTCATCAAGAAGAAGCTGGGTGTCCCGCTGTCCACGGTTGAACGCGAGTTAGAAAACAGGTTTCCTCAAAAATGAGTAATGATCAATTTCTCTATCCATCACACGATGACTTCGTCCAAGAAGCGATCATTGCTGGTAGACCTTTAGCGGACGCTGTCCGCGAGCTTCAGAGCATTTACAAGGCAGATAATCGCCCTTGGGTGGTAGGGTTCAGCGGTGGTAAAGACTCCACCGTGATTCTCTCGCTCACATACTACGCGTTGAAGATGTTGCCGCCTGAGGAACGCCATAAGCATGTGTACGTGGTTTCCTCCGACACTCGAGTGGAAACCCCTGTAGTCGTCGACATGATCCGCCAGGTGCTTGATTCGGTGAACGCCCAGGCGATTCAGGATCAACTACCCATGACAGCACACTCTGTCACTCCTAAAGTCGGCGAGACGTTTTGGGCCAACCTGCTGGGCAAAGGCTACCCTGCCCCAACCAAAGCATTCCGCTGGTGTACTGAGCGGATGAAAATTGACCCTGTGAGCGAGTTTATCAAGGATAAGGTAGCTCGCTTCGGTGAAGTCGTGGTTGTGCTTGGCTCCAGGCGAGAAGAAAGCTCCACGCGTGCCCAGGTAATCACACGCCACAAAATCGATGGTTCTGCACTGGGTCGACACACGACATTGCACAATGCGTATACCTACATGCCCATTGAGCTTTGGCACGCTGATGATGTGTGGGAATACCTCATGAGCGCTGCAAGGCCTTGGGGTGGCTCCAACCGAGTACTGTTTGAGCTCTACAAAGACTCCAATGCTGGAGAGTGCCCGCTCGTCATCGATACCAATACACCATCGTGCGGAAACTCGCGTTTCGGATGCTGGACCTGCACTGTTGTGACACACGACAAAGCGATCGAAGGACTCGTAAACAGCGGAGAGGACTGGATGCTACCGCTGCTCCAGTTCCGCAACCAACTGCACGCCAGCTCGCTGCCCGAAAATAAGACAGAATTCCGTAACTACAAACGCCGTACCGGGAAAGTGACCTTCGCAAGAGGGGCTATCGATGACGACTCCAATACCGCCGCCAAGCACGTGCCTGGTCCGTACTGGATGAAATATCGTCGAGAGTGGCTGAAGCTACTTTTGGAAATTGAGAAGGGTATTCGTGAGACTGATCGCGAGATTGAGCTGATCGGCCGCGACGAGCTGCAAGTGATTCGCCAACAGTGGCTCAAGGATCCAAACGAACCGGACTGGATTGATTCGCTTCCTAAAATCTACGGAGAGGTTTACCCCGAAGATACAGTCGAGTGGATCAAAAATGATGCCGGCGCGTTTACTGAACCTGATGCGGCCATTCTCAACGCACTCGAGGCTGAGCGCGGCGTTCCAGCAGTGCTGATCATGAAACTCATCGATACAGAGTTGTCATTCTCAGGGCTTTCACGCCGAAAAGGCATTCTGGACGAGCTGCAGAAAGTCCTGGAGCAAGACTGGGGTGGATTGGACGAGGCGATGGAACGACGCGCCGTACCTAAAGTTACCGATACGTACAAGACTGCTTTCGAATCTCTGAAAGCCGACATAGATGGCTTGCTGCAATGATTATTGACTCTCTTTCAGTACTAGATTTCCGCGTGTTTAGCGGAGCCCACGACTTTGACCTGGTTCCGAAGATCAAAAGAGGCAAAAACGCGCCTATTGTTTTGTTTGGCGGCCTAAACGGCGGCGGCAAAACGACCATTCTGAGCGCGCTGAAGCTTGCCTTGTACGGCAAAGGCGTACTGGGCTCCGGCGCAACGGTTGCCGAGTACCATCAGTATCTTCGTGAATGCATACACAGAGCTCACAACAGCATCGCCAAGCCTACGCGATCGGCTGTCGAGCTGACTTTTCGCTATGCACAATATGGTGTTATTTCAAGCTATCAACTGACACGCGATTGGTTTGTTGACCATGCTGGCAAGGTAAAAGAAGGCCTGATCATTTCAAGGGACGGGCACCCTCTGACCGAGCTTTCCTATGATCAGGCACAAGCATTTCTCAACGAGCTGATCCCGATCGGCGTCTCTGAGCTGTTTTTCTTCGACGGCGAAAAAATCGCGAGCCTTGCCGAAGAAACATCCGGAGATGCTTTGCGTGAATCGATCAACAAGCTTTTGGGCTTGGATCTCATCGATAGATTGCACTCCGACCTCTCCGTTATCATTAGAGGGCGCTCGATCAAAAAGGCTTCTGAAGATCGCAAGCAAAAAATTGTTGAAGCAGAACGGACATATAACGATCTGAACGAGCAACTGGCAGAAGTACGCGAAAAGCTTCTCCTCATGCGCGTGAATACTGTCGAGGCCAACAAGAACCTTGGCAACATCGAAGCGAGCATCAATGCACGCGGTGGCGCCTGGAGCGCCTCCAGGCAAGAGGAAACGGTCAACCTCGATGCATTGGTTAGCGACAAAAAAGCTATAGAGCACACCCTGCATGACATGCTCAGCGGCCTGCTACCTTTCGCTATAACTCAAAGTCTCAACGAGAAACTGCTAGCGCAAATAGACGCTGAGCAACGCGCGGAAAAAACACAGGTACTCTCCGAATACTTGCAACGTCAGCAGAGCAATTTTCTAGCAGAAGTCGAATCTGCCTTCGCTATGACAAAGGATCAGCTCCCTGCCCTTCAAGATATTTTTCTGAGGACATTCGGCTCAGAGGTCGCGAACAGCGCTGAACAACAAGCTCCAGTACACGAGCTCTCGGATACTCAACGATTCAGCATCACTCATCGCCTACAGAACGATGTTGGCTCGCTCCAACAGCGTGCTGCTGACTTAGTGATGACGCTTCAGGAAACCGATAGCCAGATCGAATCCGCCCGGGAAAATATCGCTAGGGCGCCCGACGAAAAAGTACTGACCCCACTGTTTAACAAACAAGGGCAGCTACAAGGACGGCTTTCCGCTCTTGAGGAGCAGAAATCGGTATTGGCTGAAGAGGCAAAGGCCCTCCTCGCACGTCTCTCGGTGGCTGCACGCCAGTTAGACGATCTCTACACCGAAATAGCGGAGTCCCAGGAAGAGGAGCGCCTGACCGGTCTTGCACAGAATGCCAAAGATGTATTGAAAGAGTTCTCTACTCGCGCTCGAATTGAAAAACTCAAAGAGCTCGAGTCGCAGTTTTACACCTCATTCAATGGCCTGGCTCGCAAAGAGGATCGGAATCTCAGCATTCAGATCGATCCAAACACCTTCGAGGTCGTACTGATCGACGATGAAGGCGTAATACTTCGTAAAGAAGAATTGTCAGCCGGCGAGAAGCAAATCTTTGCGATCTCGATCTTGGAAGCGCTGGCCCGCACTTCAGGGCGAAGCCTGCCAGTTGTGATCGACACACCACTGGGCCGACTGGACTCGGTTCATCGGAAAAAGCTCGTGGAAAATTATTTCCCTAAAACAAGTCACCAAGTCATCATTCTCTCGACGGATACGGAAATTGATTACGCCTTCTATGAAGGCCTACAGGGAAGTATTTCGCACTCTTATCATCTGGTATACAACCCAGAAACCCGGTCCACTCAAGCAGAGGAAGGCTATTTCTGGCGGTGGGCACAAAACGCATGAACGTATTTCCGCACAAATTTAAAATATCAGCCTCATCCACTGCAAAGCTGAAGTACCTAAAATCGAAGACAGGCCTGACGCCCAATATTTTGAGTAGATTTGCGATCGCGCTTGCACTCGCTGACGAGAATGGGCTTGGCAATGCAAGTGTGTCAGACCTGGATGGCCAGGAATTTAACGCCCCAACTCTATTTGGCGAGCACTTGGATATCTATGAAGCACTACTCAGGCAGTTCACGCATCAAAGTGCTCTAGAGTGGGATCCCGTCAGGCATGTCGCATCTCTCATCGAGGTAGGCTTGCATAAAATGGGACATGTACGCTCCCTGAAAGACGTAGCCTTGCTGATAGCAAGTAAATAAAAAGAGCCCACCTTCAGCGGTGGGCTCAACCATTAACGAGCCTATATGGCGTTAAGCTCAATTGAAAAACACTAAGACTACATTCTAACGAGTGCTTTCCGAATATCATTTATGATTCTGATTTTCTGACTATCGTGTTCAACCATTGATTTACACTTCGCCCAGCTAAATCTTTTCAAACTTTTTCCCTACGTCATTCCCACGTCACCGGCAAGCCCCACTGCACTCTGCAGTTTTGGAGCCGGAGGCCGGACCTTAGGCGCCCAGCGCCGTAATATCATCAATGATCGTGTGCTCGGCCTGCTCGTCGAGAATCAGCCTAATGATGGCACTTTGTGCATCCAGTCCCGGGTCGATGATCGTGCTTTTGATAATATCCAAACCGCCGCAGGCGTATTCTTCGAAGAGCTTGATCTTGGCGTCAAATTTATCGCCCTCAGGCTCCAAGTAACTGGAATCCTGATGCTCGAACAGGGCCAGCACGTTCATAAAAGCGTCGTCGTACTCCCCCCGAAACACCGACAAGGGGATGGGCTCGCTAGACTTGTCGAACGCCACCGACTTTTTTCTGGAAAAACCCAAGGCCGCGGCAAACACCATGGCGTCCTTAAAGGAGGCGAAGACACCCACGTCATCCTTCAGATAACTTAAGGTGTCGGTGTGTTTAGCTGGTTTCCGGACGCGATCAACCATAGAACCCTTCCTCCAACTTTGTATATTCGAACTTTTCATCACTGCCTGGGTTAGGCTTATGATATGTGAGCGTGTATTGCTTACCCAGGCGCTTGGATAACTCTCTTTCCACCTCGCCGCGCCACTGAGATTTCGACACCATGACGATGACCTGGTCAGCAAGGGCAGGAATGAAGTTCGCCACTTTTTGGCGATACTCAGGGTCCAACGCACCAAACGGCGAGTCCATCACGATTGGATAAATGCCACCCTTTTGCAACCCACCCGATTTAGTGACCCGCTCTTTAGCGCTGTTAACGACGCTGCTAATAAAACAAAGGCTTGTAACCTGGTTCTCACCGGTGGATTTCTCCCACACCGGCTGCTTACCGTGCCCTTCGATGTTCTTAAATATTTTGAGCGTAAAGCCCTCATCGATCTCCGCCCAATAATCTTTCTTCATGATTTTCCGGAAGGTGTCATCGACTTTTTTCGACAAATCTAAGCGTACCTGGTGGGCCATCGCTTCGTGAAATTCGCCAATGGTCTCCGCTACTTCCTTTGCCAGCTGTTTTCTGCGCTGGCTCAAATCCGCCTGATTGGAATTGGCGAGTTCTTTTTCAATTTCCTTTTCCTTGTCTTTTAGCTGCTCTTCCCAGTCGGATTTGGCGTGCTCGCCGACGGCGCAGTTGGCGTTGAGTCTTCGGCTATCCGCCTTTAATCCCACTCGCCGCTCCTCCAAATCGGCGGAATCCTCTACGCCCTTAATCTTTTCGCCTAGCTCATCAATTTGCCCCAGAAAGTTCATTCGCCGGTCGTCCAGCTCGGTCAATTTAGTCATCGACTCATTAATGTTGGCGAACAATGCTTTACGTTCGGACTGCAAATGGGACATGTGACCAAACAGCGTCATGAACTGCTCTTCAACGCCATTATCCTTGAGAGTGGTTTTGTACGACTCAAGTGCCATCACACAGTCACTTCCCGGCTCCAGCGGCTGACCGCAGATGCACTTACCCAGACCGATCAGATCATCGATAAAAGTGGCTTTTATCTTGCTGGGTATCTCCCCCCGGATCCGCATTTCATCCAGATATTGTTTCACCCCGGTCAGTTGTGAATCAATAAACGCCAGGAAGCCCCGTTCTGTGACGTTTTTGTTGAGCGCAGCCGAGGCGTCAGCTTTATCTATTATGATTTGCTCGAGCTGCTCCTCAAGCATCTTTCGCCGCTTTTGCTTTTCAGCGATCGCCTCGATCGACTGTAACCGTTTATCGATGGCTTCGATCTCTAGGTCAATTTCACTCAGGGTACTTTTCCAACCCTTGATCTCGTCTTCTTTTTGCTGGATTTTATCCGTCAACTTCGATTGCTCTTCCAGCAACACCGTCATATTGCCAGAAGAACTGTCTTTGGCTTCTTTGTTGAAATGCCGGATCACCGGACCTTTCAGCTGCTTTTCAGCACGATCCAGAATATTCAGGCCCATTAGGCACTTAATAGCCTCTCTGACCTGAGTGGAGGCACTGTTGTAGGCTAATTTTTCGATGCGCTCCCCGTTAAAGAAAAAATAGCCGTGCATATCTTCCGGCAAGATTTGATTGAGCTGGCTGCCCGGGTTCGAAGAACGACCGGATAGGCCTGCAGAATTAATCCAATTGAGTAACGGTACGGAGGGGCCCAAGGACTCCGCGTGCAAACCCGCTCCTTTGACAAATTTCTGCTCCCGGTGCGCGGTGTAGGCGAATCCGTCATCATCAAACTCCAACGTCACCGACATGATGATCGGGCTGTCCTGGCCCGCTTCCGCAATAGCTCTTTCACTCAGAATGTTTTGGTTGTTGGTATCGAAATCGGTGGTTCCGTAGAGCACCCATTTAAAGGCGTTCAACAGGGAGGTTTTGCCGGCACCGTTTTCTCCGTGGATGACCGTGACGCTGGCCTTGTCATCGGTTGAAAAACTGATCGACACTTCGCCATAGAACTGCCGGAAGTTCCTGATGGTTAATTTTTTTAATTTCATGCCTTCACTTCGTCCTTAATCACCTTGATGATGCGCTCACAGAAATCCCGCTCCATGTCCCCTGGCAGATCTCTGTAATGCTTGCCTTCTTGATGAATTTTCAGGACTTGATTGATAACCGACTGGACTTCCGGAGAAGCAGCTTTGATGACCTCATTGGGCTTCTTCATATTAAGCACCTAACAGTTTCAGTTTTTTTCGGATGTCGCGTAAGGTGGAAAGGGTGTGTCCGTAGTTTTCGGAAATCTCGGCAAACTCATTAATTCGATCAAGCTCACGCTCTACCATGCTCTTTTCGATATTGAACGTTTCTGCGTCCTCCCCCAACTTGTCTAGGGGAGGAATCGCGATAAAATCATAGATGGATGCATGGCCCTTACCGTCGTACTGACGCAGTACCCGTCCCCGTCGTTGAATGAACTGACGGGGGTTGGTCGAGGACGCCAAGATGTAAGCGGTTTTCGTTTGCGGGATGTCAACGCCCTCATCGAGGCACTTAATGGCAACAATGGCGTCAATGTCGCCAGCCTTAAAACTGCCAAGAATCTCGGCGCGCTGTTCTTTGCTTTCTTCGGCCGTGAATTTGGCCACGCGCCATTGGCAGTCCCTCCCGGCAATCTGAACAATCCGGTCGATATCCCGTTCGCCGTCGTTGATGGCCTCACTGGAATAGATCAGGGTGTGTTGTCGGTCCTGACTTTCGTTCAGCAGTTGTTTCAGTTTGCGCTTTTTGCCCCCACTGCTGCCGGTGAGCTTGGCGCGCTTGATAAGCTCGAGCTTTAGGCTGGTCGAAAAATCGTCTTTATTCCCCATGGCCATGAGCCGGGCAATCTTCTTGCTTAACCGGATGTATTCGTCCAGCTCCTCCGGATCTAACTCACAGACGATCGGGTAATAGTTGTACTTGCACAGAAAGCCGGCGTCGATGGCGTCCTTGATGTCAAACTCAATTACCGGCTCACCGAAGTAGTCAAAGATGGCCTTGGTGCCAAAGGGGTCGTTGTGGCGGATGGGCGTGGCCGACAACCCAATTCGGAATCGCGCCTGTTGGGGCAGCTTCTGGACAATGTTCTCAGCGCCCATGTTATGCACCTCGTCCGACACCAATAACAAGTTGGCACGGATACCATCAAGGAACGACTGGAACTGGCTGTTCTTGAAGGTGTCATTGACCGCAATGGCTACCATATGGTCACGGCCCCCTGACAGCAGCTGATTGTAGGCGGACTGCACAGTACCCAACCACTTGTCTTTGCCCCCGTAGCATTTGATCGCGTCATAGCCAAAGAACGCCGCTTCGTCCGCCCACTGCTCCCCTAAGTGCAAGTAGGGGACGGTAATAACGATGACAAGCTTGGCTTGTTGAGTGCGGAAGTGGTCCAATAGCCGGGTGGTCGCCGTCAGGGCGGTGATGGTTTTGCCGGCTCCGGTGGCCATGCAGAACAGCCCTTGCCCATTCTGAACAAACCAGGCTTTGATGGCTTTTTCCTGGTACCCCCGGATCCTTCCCTCTTCATTTTGAATGGCTTGGGGGACGGCCGGGTGGCCAGATGGCAAGCTGTAAGGGCGAGAGCCCGTCGTGGCATAAGCTTTGATTTTATCCAGCGTCGTGGATGTGGGTGTAAATATCAGGAGATTGGGGTCTCTACCTTGCCAGGTGCTCTCGAATTCGCGCTTCTTTTTCTCGCACCGCTGGCGACCTTCCTCACTCGCCCACGACCGATAAATGTCAATGGTCTCCCAGTTCGACGAGGCTCTGGAGGTCAAATTGTACGAGCCGCTGAAGGCGATATCGTTGCCCGCCTCGTCCGAAAAGATGCCATTTTTCGCATGGTAAATCCCACTCAGCTTATTGGTGGGCACTGCCACTTTCAGCTCAACAATGCCATCTCTGATCAGCCAAGCCAGCGCTAGACGGGCGTCCTCTTTGAGTGCCGAGAACACCTGATCCACCTCTTCCTCAAAAATCCGTTTGGCCTGAAACTCCTTATCCGCCATCGCTTTCGAATTCACGATGCAGTCTAGGTCCTTCTCCTGCAACTCGTGGCCGACAATCCATCGAGCTTTGCCCCGGGACCGGGCGAACTGCGAGATACCCTGAGCGGTATCCGCAATCCAGCCGGAGGTAAAATACCCCACACCTACGTCGTAGGTGACTGCTCTCTTTAGAACCGGGTCGAAGAAGATCGCGCTGGGATCTTCGGAAGAAGTATTAATCGACAGCGGAAGATCGATTTCATCAAACATACAGATCGAATTCCTTTTTCAATGCATCCAGAACGCCCGTATCAATAGACTTTTCTTCCGTATGGTTACGATAATCCAGTTGCCATAAGGTGGTTGGCTCGCCGGTGGCGTAGTAGCGCTCAATCTCCGCATCCGTTCCATCAAAGCGCACACGATCCCGCTCTAAGACGATGTCCGGAAGGGCCTGCTTCAACTCATTCATGCACAGCACTCCGCAGCCGCCTGCTATAGTGCGGGCCAGCCCAATTCAAACTGGGGTGGCAATTAAGACGGGGTCGGAGGGTGGCGCGGCGGTATGCGGCAGTTGCCGCGGCACATTCGGAGGGCCATCCCTGGTATACCGCAATCTGCCATTTTGCGATGCCTGACAACATATACACTGACGAATCGTGGGTAAAGCCAGACGCGCCCTTTACTCACCAGCCAGCTCCCATCAACAGGCCAGCACACCGCCGCATTGCCTCACACAGGCTGAGCCCATCACGCCAGGCTGGCCTCGATAATATGCTTGCGCTCTTCAGCACCCAGCATCGACACGCCCTCGTACACCAGCGCCTTGTTGTCACCGGTATTCGGGTTGGCGTTCCAACGCAGGTTTAAGGCAGCCAGTTTGCCGAGCCGCCCCGTCACCTCTACGGACTCGTGCCATACTCGCTTGCACCTCACAAAAAATGGCACAGTGCCAGTAAAATGGATAGCATAGTCTCATATCTCGCAAACTTGTATCGATACCGTCGCGAACTCGCTCATCAGCTCCTGGATGCTCCCACTGGTGGGCTTCTCGGCAAAAACGGGCTGATGATTTCAAGCGTGCCTGTGCCTTTTGCAGCCGCTCGCCTTTGCAGGTGTTGGTGAAGGAAGTCGGGGTAGGCCAAGCGCCCAGGTGCAGCTCCGGAAAATAGAAGCTGCAGTCGGGATCATCGGCATTCGGCGACGAACCTGCCTGCACCGCGACGATCCCATCCAGCGCAGGTGTCGCTCTGCTGGCCTGGAATAGCCGCAACGCCCGGCGAAGCGGCCCAAGGATAGGCCGTCTTGTCAAAGCGCTGCAGTGCTTAAGCCTACATTCCAAATTCTGCGGAGTCTGGATATTGCCGATCCCTCTCCATAAGCGGATTCTTCCACGCCTTAATAGACGCTGACTACATAGATGTACTCATTCATGGCAATCTGCTAGCAACAAAAGGCGCCAGGATTTAGGATCTGGAGCAGCAGATGAACATCTGCCGCATGAGCATATAAAGCTACGCACATGCATTTTTGGCAGGCGTAGTCGTGATTATTTGAAACAGGGAGTGCTTCAATGAGTACCACTGATGCGTTGGATCTTGCCAACGACGCCCTAGATTCGTTCCACCAAATCGAACAGATTGCCTCCAAACAACTCGCATCGGGCAGTCGCGAGGCCTCCGATGCCTTGGCAGTCGTAAATACCTTCACCGGCTCGGCAGCAGTGGAGCAGATAGCATCCATTTCTGACGACGTAACTAAATCGCTAGCGAGCCTCGTCCGCGAACCTGCAGTCTCCCGGATAGTTGTGGAGAACGATAGGGGTCAGGTTGAGACTTACTACATCTGCCGCACGACTGGAGGATTCGTCCTCAATCGGGGGAAGCTAGCGGGGTATCGCACCCCCTTCGGGCGACTGGCTGCTCACGACGTAGGTGAGGACGTCGAGTTAGAGATCGCGGGAAAGAAAGTCAGCTTTCGAATCCTAGACAAGCTAGAACTCAAGCCGCAGAAATTCGCTGAGCTGTGGGATTCCATCGACGGCGTTTGGCGACAAGAAAGCTCAGCCCCGCAGACGATTCCCTCTCTTCGGAAGGTTGTACAGCCAGACGATGGCGATGAATTCTTAGCAATGCTGGGTGGTCACTCTGAAATTGAGAAAATCCGCAAAGGTGTACGCCACGAAATTAGAAAGGCTATGGCCCTGCGAGACCAAGCAATTCTCGACAAATTTCAAGACGAGGTCTTCCGTCTTTCCATTGATCACCAGCTGATTATCTTGGGCCCTCCAGGCACAGGTAAAACAACAACGCTGATCAAACGGCTCGGCCAGAAGCTCGATTGGGAGGCGCTTAGCCAGGACGAGCGACTGCTACTAGGCCCTCAATCAAGACGTTCACGGTGGGTGATGTTCACCCCTTCAGAGCTGTTGAAGCACTACGTAAAAGAGGCCTTCAGTCGTGAGAATGTGCCAGCTTCCGATGAACATATCAAAACCTGGAGCAAGCGCCGGCACGAACTGGCTAGATCAGCATTTGGCATCCTCAAGACGGGTAACGGCGGTACATGCATTCTCAAAGAGGATCGTCATTTCGCTCCATTAGAAATCAACGACGATCCCCGCCAGT
Organism: Pseudomonas sp. F007; assembly: GCF_057814275.1. Taxonomy (NCBI): domain Bacteria; kingdom Pseudomonadati; phylum Pseudomonadota; class Gammaproteobacteria; order Pseudomonadales; family Pseudomonadaceae; genus Pseudomonas; species Pseudomonas sp. F007. The sequence goes on from NZ_JBVATA010000004.1 coordinate 423,620, forward strand.
GGTTCGCAGAGTTCAAATCCCTACACCAAAACCGCTTGCTCTCCTCCCTCCAAGAGGGAGCAGTTCTGCTGAGAGATTCGGCTCCTAACCTAGTAGATGCAGTGGTGCATAAACTGTACGCCACGGCAAATGAGCTCCGACCAGAGGGACTGCTCAGCGCTTACGCCGAATGGAACAACCTCGAGGCACGGATTGATCCGATGATCAAATCCAGTCGTGCAACCACAGACAAGTTGATCCAGCAGCAAGGCAACCTCCTTCACAACCGTAACAAAGCTGTCTTCGGGGAGATGGCTACATTCCTCGAAAGCCTCGGTCAAAACGATGATGACGACGAAGATGGGGCTGAGTTTGATGACGACGCCACAGAGGACATGACACCTACTCCCACTCATACCGCGGAACTCAGAGCCTTCCAGGCCTACAAAAAGTTTCTCCAGAGTTATGCACGCACTCGCTATCGCAACAGCAATCTAGGAAAGACAAGCCGAGCGACGCAGATCCGAGACTGGCTCGGTGACCGGGTGCCTTCTGATGAATGGCTCAAAACGCTTGGACGAGAGATGAGCTTCCAGAACGCCTTGCGGCGTTTCAGAGACGCATGGAAGAGATACTTACTTGATGTACCCGCAAGCTACAGAGCATTCCGCCGCGATTGCTTGGCGTTCGATCGGTACGGCTATCAACGACCAGAGCAGCCTTCCCACATTGATGAGACTGAGCTTGATGCAATTCTTCTCCTCATGCTTCGCTCCGCTCGAGAGCTCATTCGGCAGGACTTCATTAAGCGGCACCTCGACGAACCTCGCTTTACGGAGCTGGCTAGAATCTCGAGCCAGTTCCTGCAGCAGGTCTTAGTCGACGAAGCGACAGACTTTTCAACCCTCCAGCTGGCATGCATGGAGAGCCTGACTGACCCGGCGATCGAGTCGTTCTTCGCTTGCGGAGACTTCAATCAACGAATCACTGGGAATGGTCTCAAGCACATAGATCAGCTCGAGTGGATCTCGCCACGCCTCAAGCCTCACCGAATCAATACTGTGTATCGTCAGAGCCGCCTTTTGAATAGCTTTGCCATCAAGCTGCTTGGACTCATGGACGGAGACACCGAGGCGGTAGGTCGCCTACCAGAGCACTCTTCTCACGAAGGCGTTAAGCCGGTGCTCGGGGAGAACCTTGAGGGTGAAGAGGTCGTCACTTGGGTAGCCGAGAGGATTTTCGAGATCGAAGATCAGATCCGCGCCAAGGGCGAAGCTGTTCCTACGATTGCCATTTTGGTGACCTCGGAGGCGCATGTGAAACCAGTAGCTCAAGCGTTGACCGACAAGTTGGAAAGCCGGAGCCTGCGCGCGACTCCGTGCGTAGATGGCCAGTCATTGGGCAACGAATCCGATATTCGCGTGTTCGATGTCCAGCACATCAAGGGCCTCGAATTCGAAGCAGTGTTCTTCATCGGGTTGGACGAGCTTGTCAGAGCCAAACCCGCGCTGTTCGAACGGCTCCTGTATGTGGGTGCCACCCGAGCGGCGACGTACCTAGGCCTGGTCTGTCATCAGGAGCTGCCGCCTGCCCTAGTAAGCCTTCGCCCCGCCCTCGCCGAACGCTGGTAGGCACTGGCAAATGACTGCGCCGGCTCAAAGGACTTTTCGATCCGGCGGAGTAACCATTTCACAAAACCCAAAAGTAGATCGGTTTCAAGGCCATCTAAGGCAAAGATTCCTGACTGTAAAGCGACATTTCGATGTATTAAGAGCTGATTATGGCGTTGCCTGTAGGCGTTGATGAAGAATTGACCCATCTGCCGAAAAAACTCTGACCCAAAGAGCTTTCAAAGCTACGACCGTCTGTGCTGGGTATCTACCTATCTATGTTGGGGCAGTCTTGCCCCAGCAGGTAGGGCAATTCTGCATCACCGCCAACAAACACCTCTCAGATGGCATAGCTACCGAGATCCAAGATATCCGTGGGAGTAAATGTGGGAGTATTTTTTCAGATATGAAAAAGCCCAACCGATGAAGATTGGGCTAAGTCATTGAAAAATATGGTCGGGACGGAGTGATTCGAACACTCGACCCCTAGCACCCCATGCTAGTGCGCTACCGGACTGCGCTACGCCCCGACTAGGCGTGTTACCTGTTGCTGTTCTCGAAGAACGCTCAAGAATATATCGCAAGCTTTTGAAAACTGGAAGTATTTAAAGCAAGTTTTTATTTCTTGAGGACCACCAGTACATCTTCGAGTTCGGAGATCATCTGGCGGATCATTTGTTTGTACTGGGTGGTGTCGTCTTTGGCTTCATCGCCGGACAAACGCAGACGAGCGCCGCCGATGGTGAACCCCTGGTCGTAGAGCAACGCGCGGATCTGCCGGATCATCAGCACGTCCTGGCGCTGATAATAGCGGCGATTTCCGCGGCGCTTGACGGGGTTGAGTTGAGGAAACTCCTGCTCCCAGTAGCGCAGCACGTGCGGTTTTACCGCACAGAGCTCGCTGACTTCACCGATGGTGAAGTAGCGTTTGCCTGGGATGACGGGAAGCTCGTCGTTATGACTTGGTTCCAGCATAAGCCTCAACTCGGGCCTTCAACTTCTGCCCTGGACGAAAGGTGACCACACGGCGAGCCGTGATCGGGATTTCTTCCCCTGTTTTCGGATTGCGGCCAGGCCGCTGGCGTTTGTCCCGAAGGTCGAAATTGCCGAAACCGGACAATTTGACTTGTTCGTTGTCTTCGAGCGCGTGCCTGATTTCTTCAAAAAACAGTTCGACCAATTCCTTGGCCTCCCGTTTGTTCAGGCCCAGCTCTTCATACAGACGTTCCGCCATCTCAGCTTTCGTCAGAGCCCCCATACGTCACTTCCTTAACGTGGCGTTCAACCTTTGTTCGAGCGAGGTGAGGATGTTTTGCGTCGTGGTATTCACCTCATCGTCATTAAGAGTGCGCGATGGATGCTGCCAGGTCAAGCCAACGGCAAGGCTTTTTCTATGAGGATCAATGCCTTTACCCTGATAAACGTCAAAGAGCCTGAGGTCTGTCAGCCATTCGCCTGCATTTTCACGGATTACCTCCATGACGGCGCTGGCGGCAACGCCGGCATCGGCCAGCAGTGCGAGGTCACGACGAACTTCAGGAAAGCGCGATAACTCGTGGAATTTTGGCATTTTGCCCAAGGCCACTTCGCCCAATACCAGCTCGAAGACGAACACCGGACGGTCGAGACCGAGGGTTTTCGACAATTCAGGATGGATGGCGCCGACGTAACCGACTTCGCGACCTTCACGCTCGATGCGCGCAGTTTGCCCCGGGTGCAGCGCCGGGTGTTTGCCTGGGACGAACGTGAACGAATCCAGTGCACCGGCAAAGCCGAGCACCGCTTCCACATCAGCCTTGATGTCGAAGAAATCGACCCCATCACGACCCTGCGCCCAGCCTTCCGGCAGACGGCTGCCGCACACCACGCCGGCGAGCATTGGCTCTTGCTTGAGGCCGTCCAGTTGACCGACAAAGCGCAGGCCACTTTCGAACAGGCGGACGCGATCCTGCTGACGGTTCAGGTTGTGCTGCAGCGACTTGACCAGGCCCGGCCACAAGGACGAACGCATGGCCGCCATGTCGTTGGAGATTGGGTTGGCCAGCAACAGCGGCTCCACGCCCGGATTGAACAGCTCGGACTGTTTCGGATCGATGAAGCTGTAGGTGATCGCTTCCTGATAGCCACGCGCTACCAACAGGCGACGCAGTTCAGGCAGTTCGCTGCGCGCTTCAGCCTTGGCCTGTGGTGCCAGACGAGCTTGCGGGTAGCGGACCGGCAGGCGGTTGTAGCCGTACAGGCGTGCCAGTTCTTCGATCAGGTCGACTTCCAGGCTGATGTCGAAGCGATGGCTTGGCACTTCTACGCGCCACTGCCCTTCCCCGTCGGCGGAGATGGCCAGGCCCAGAGCACTGAGCAGGCGCTCGACTTCGGCCGGATCCATTTCCATGCCCAGCATCTGGGTGATGCGTTGGGCGCGCAGGGTGATCGGGGCGATCGATGGCAGGTGCTGCTCGCTGACGGTCTCGATGATCGGACCAGCGTCGCCACCGGTGATCTCCAGCAGCAGGCCAGTGGCACGCTCCATGGCTTCACGGGCCAGTTGCCAGTCCACGCCACGCTCGTAGCGGTGCGAAGCGTCGGTGTGCAGGCCATAGGAACGGGCCTTGCCGGCGACCGCGATCTGGTCGAAGAAGGCGCTTTCGAGGAACACGTCGCGGGTAGTGGCGCTAACACCGCTGTGCTCGCCGCCCATGACGCCGGCGATTGCCAGGGCCCGGGTGTGGTCGGCGATGACCAGGGTGTCGGCACGCAGGCTGACTTCCTGACCGTCGAGCAATACCAGCTTCTCGCCTTCTTCGGCCATGCGCACGCGAATGCCGCCGTTGATTTCGGCAAGATCGAAGGCGTGCAACGGCTGACCCAGCTCAAGCATCACGTAGTTGGTGATGTCGACGGCCGCATCGATGCTGCGCACGTCGGCACGACGCAAGCGCTCGACCATCCACAGCGGCGTAGGACGGGACAGGTCGACGTTGCGAACCACCCGGCCCAGGTAGCGCGGGCAGGCAGCCGGCGCCAGCACTTCGACCGGACGCACTTCGTCGTGGGCAGCCGGCACGCTGGCCACCAACGGACGGCTGACCGGAGCGGCATACAGCGCGCCAACTTCACGGGCCAGGCCGGCCAGGGACAGGCAGTCGCCACGGTTCGGGGTCAGGTCGACCTCGATGCTGGCATCTTCCAGGCCCAGGTAAACGCGGAAATCTTCACCCACCGGCGCATCGGCCGGCAGTTCCATCAGACCGTCATTGCCCTCACCCACCTGCAGCTCGGATTGCGAGCAGAGCATGCCGTTGGACTCGACGCCGCGCAGCTTGGCCTTCTTGATCTTGAAGTCGCCAGGCAGTTCGGCACCGATCATGGCGAACGGGATTTTCAGGCCCGGGCGCACGTTCGGCGCACCACAGACTACCTGGAACGTTTCCGCGCCATTGCTGACCTGGCACACACGCAACTTGTCGGCGTCCGGGTGCTGCTCGGTGCTCAGCACCTCGCCCACTACCACGCCCTTGAAAACACCGGCGGCCGGGGTAACGCTATCGACCTCGAGACCGGCCATCGACAGACGAGCAACCAGCTCGTCGCGACTTACCTGCGGGCTTACCCAGCCACGCAGCCATTGTTCACTGAATTTCATCCTGCTCTCCTAAGAATTCGTTACGACTAGCGAAATTGCGCGAGGAACCGCAAGTCGTTGTCGAAGAACAGACGCAAGTCGTTCACGCCGTAACGCAGCATGGCCAGACGCTCAACGCCCATGCCGAAGGCAAAGCCGGAGAACTCTTCCGGGTCGATGCCGGACATGCGAAGCACGTTCGGGTGAACCATGCCGCAGCCCATGACTTCCAGCCAGCCGGTCTGTTTGCAGACACGGCAGCCTTTACCGCTGCACATCACGCATTCCATGTCGACTTCAGCGGATGGCTCGGTGAACGGGAAGTACGAAGGACGGAAGCGTACGGCCAGTTCTTTTTCAAAGAACACCCGCAGGAACTCCTCGATGGTGCCCTTCAGGTCGGCGAAATTGATATCGCGGTCGACCAGCAGGCCTTCGACCTGGTGGAACATCGGGGAGTGAGTGATATCGGAGTCGCTACGGTACACACGGCCTGGGCAGACGATGCGGATCGGCGGCTGCTGCGATTCCATGGTGCGGACCTGTACCGGCGAGGTATGGGTGCGCAGCAGCATGTTCGCATTGAAATAGAAGGTGTCATGCATCGACCGGGCTGGGTGATGGCCTGGGATGTTGAGCGCTTCGAAGTTGTGGTAATCGTCTTCGACCTCAGGGCCTTCGGCGATGCCGTAGCCGATGTGGGTGAAGAATTGTTCGATACGTTCCAGAGTCCGGGTAACCGGATGCAGGCCACCGGAGGTCTGGCCACGGCCAGGCAGGGTCACGTCAATGGACTCGGCGGACAGTTTGGCTGCCAGGTCGGCCGCTTCAAACAGCGCCTTACGCGCATTGAGAACCTCTGTGACACGCTCCTTGGCAACGTTGATCAGGGCGCCGACCTGCGGACGCTCCTCTGCCGGCAAATTCCCCAGGGTCTTCATCACCTGAGTCAATTCGCCTTTTTTACCAAGGTAGTGAACCCGGATTTGCTCCAGGGCATTGATATCTTCAGCGCTTTGCACAGCCTCTAGTGCTTGAGAGACCAGCGCATCCAGGTTTTCCATGTACAGACTCCAGATACAAAATAGGGGAAGAGCTTGAAGGCTCTTCCCCTATTTATGACGTTTAACACCGGACCCCACAGAGGTGAGGCCTGGTGACTGTCGGGGGTACTTAAGCCAGGATGGCTTTAGCTTTCTCGACAATCGCAGCAAACGCCGCTTTTTCGTTCACTGCCAGATCAGCCAGAACCTTACGGTCGATCTCGATGGACGCTTTTTTCAGGCCGGCGATGAAACGGCTGTAGGACAGACCGTTGATACGAGCACCAGCGTTGATACGAGCGATCCACAGAGCGCGGAACTGACGTTTTTTCTGACGACGGTCACGGTAGGCGTATTGGCCTGCCTTGATTACCGCTTGCTTGGCAACACGGAATACGCGCGAGCGAGCGCCGTAGTAGCCTTTAGCAAGTTTCAGAATTTTTTTGTGACGCTTACGGGCAATGACGCCACGCTTTACACGAGCCATGAGTTACTTCCTCTATTCTTGACTAAAATTAACGAAGGCGCAGCATGCGCTCGACTTTTGCCACGTCAGATGCGTGCAGCAAGCTGCTACCGCGCAGTTGACGCTTACGCTTGGTCGACATTTTGGTCAGGATGTGGCTCTTGAAAGCGTGCTTGTGCTTGATACCGTTAGCAGTTTTCAGAAACCGCTTAGCAGCACCACTTTTGGTCTTCATTTTTGGCATGTTCGGATACTCCGCATTCAGTTGATAAACATAATCAGAAGGCCTGCCGTGCCCTGTTGATTACTTCTTCTTTTTCGGGGCGATGACCATGATCAGCTGGCGTCCTTCCATCTTAGGATGCTGTTCGACCGAACCGTACTCGAGCAAGTCAGCTTCAACTCGCTTGAGGAGTTCCATCCCCAGCTCCTGGTGGGCCATCTCACGGCCGCGGAATCGCAAGGATACCTTGGCCCTGTCCCCGTCACTCAGGAAACGTACCAGGTTGCGTAGTTTTACCTGGTAATCCCCTTCCTCCGTCCCTGGACGAAACTTGATTTCTTTAACCTGGATCTGCTTCTGATTTTTCTTGGCCGCAGCAATCTGCTTCTTCTTTTCGAAGATCGATTTGCCGTAGTCCATCAGCTTGCAAACAGGAGGTACTGCATCGGCGGAAATTTCCACCAAATCGAGCTTGGCTTCTTCAGCCTTAAGAAGCGCGTCTTCAATTGACACAATCCCAAGCTGCTCGCCTTCAGCCCCAATTAACCGAACCTCGCGTGCCGAGATATTCTCGTTGATCGGGGCTTTCGGTGCAGCTCGTTTATCTTGTCTCATTTCACGCTTAATAATAATTACTCCGAATCTGGGCGACCACGCCGGGAAACCGCTTGCGCGAGAAACTCAGCGAACTGGGCGACGGGCATCGAGCCCAGGTCAGCACCTTCACGAGTACGCACAGCGACAGTCTGCATCTCGACTTCCCGATCTCCGATAACCAAGAGATAGGGAACCTTGAGCAAAGTATGCTCGCGGATTTTAAAGCCGATCTTTTCATTTCTCAAGTCAGACTTGGCACGAAAACCGCTTTGGTTGAGAGTTTTTTCAACCTCAGCCGCAAAATCTGCCTGTTTATCAGTGATATTCATGATGACTGCCTGGGTCGGAGCCAGCCACGCAGGGAACGCGCCCTCGTAGTGCTCGATCAGGATTCCGACGAAACGTTCGAAGGATCCGAGGATCGCCCGGTGCAGCATGACCGGGTGCTTGCGACTGTTGTCTTCGGAGACGTATTCGGCTCCCAGACGGATCGGCAGGTTAAAATCGAGCTGCAAGGTACCACATTGCCAGACACGACCAAGGCAATCTTTTAGCGAGAACTCGATCTTCGGACCGTAGAAAGCCCCCTCGCCCGGCTGCAGATCGTACGCAAGGCCCGCACTGTCTAGCGCTGCGGCCAGTGCCGATTCGGCGCGATCCCACAATTCGTCGGAACCAACGCGTTTTTCCGGACGAGTGGACAGCTTCATCTCGATGTCTTTGAAGCCAAAGTCGGCGTAGACATCCATGGTCAGCTTGATGAACGCAGCGGATTCGGCCTGCATCTGCTCTTCGGTGCAGAAGATGTGGGCATCGTCCTGGGTAAAGGCACGCACGCGCATGATGCCGTGCAGGGCACCCGACGGCTCGTTGCGGTGGCAGGCACCGAACTCGGCCAGGCGCATCGGCAGTTCGCGGTAGCTCTTCAAGCCCTGGTTGAACACCTGCACGTGGCACGGGCAGTTCATCGGCTTGATGGCGTAGTCGCGGCTTTCCGACTCGGTAGTGAACATGTTGTCGGCGTAGTTGGCCCAGTGCCCGGATTTCTCCCACAGACTACGGTCAACCACCTGCGGCGTCTTGATCTCCAGGTAGCCGTTTTCGCGCTGCACCTTGCGCATGTACTGCTCGAGCACCTGGTACAGGGTCCAGCCGTTCGGGTGCCAGAACACCATGCCCGGGGCTTCTTCCTGGGTATGGAACAGGCCGAGGCGCTTGCCGATCTTGCGATGGTCGCGCTTTTCAGCTTCTTCGATGCGCTGGATGTAGGCCGCCAGCTGCTTTTTGTCAGCCCAGGCAGTGCCGTAGACGCGCTGCAGCTGCTCGTTCTTGGCATCACCGCGCCAGTAGGCACCGGAAAGCTTGGTCAGCTTGAAGGACTTCAGGAAACGGGTGTTCGGCACGTGCGGACCGCGGCACATGTCGACGTATTCTTCGTGGTAGTACAGGCCCATGGCCTGCTCGTTCGGCATGTCCTCGACCAGGCGCAGCTTGTAGTCTTCGCCGCGCTGGGAGAACACATCGATCACTTCGGCACGCGGAGTGACTTTCTTGATGACGTCGTAATCTTTCTCGATCAGCAGGTGCATGCGCTGTTCGATGGCGGCCAGGTCGTCCGGAGTGAAAGGACGCTCGTAGGCGATGTCGTAATAGAAGCCTTCTTCGATGACCGGACCGATCACCATTTTCGCCGTCGGGTACAGCTGCTTGACCGCATGGCCAATCAGGTGCGCGCAAGAGTGGCGAATGATTTCCAGGCCCTCTTCGTCTTTGGGCGTGATGATTTGCAGCGTAGCGTCGCTGTCGATGACATCGCAGGCATCAACCAGCTTGCCGTTGACCTTGCCGGCCACGGTGGCCTTGGCCAGGCCGGCGCCGATGGAAGCGGCGACTTCGGCTACGGATACCGGATGATCGAACGAACGTTGACTGCCGTCGGGAAGAGTAATAGTGGGCATGGCGCCTCCTCTCCTAGTGGTGACCCCTACCAAAGGTCACGTGGGTTGGGATGAGCAGCCAGTACGCGACTCAGTCCAGGCCATTCAATGATGAACGCCTGCCTTACAGCGGCAGGAGCCTTGCGGCCAACCGGGAACCGAACCAGAGTGACTGGAGATCAAATCAGGGTTATTCGAACATTGAGCGCGCAGGAGAACAGATCTCCAGCGCCTGAAAATATCCAAGCGGCCAATCCTAGCACAGATGAACGGTCATCGCTGCGCGCTCGTTGCGCGACAGCGGATTTCAGGGCATTTGCCGGCAAAAACTGAACTTGGGATGTACGAAGCCCCTCAAATGCCCTGAGAATCGCGACACTTTACCGACCCACAGGAGTTCTTCTCATGCGTCTTACGAGACTGTTCGCTTTGGCCGCGCCGCTGGCCATGTTGTTGCCGCTGAGTGCCCATGCGGCTTGGCCGGCTGGGATGCGCGCTGACTTCATGAAAGATTGCAGCGGCGCCGCCGAAAAAACCATTGGCAAGGCAAACGCCGACAAGCATTGCGCATGCGGCGCCAACGAACTGGATAAAAAGTTTTCCACCGAAGAAATCAAGCAACTCATGAGCAAAGACAAAGCTCCGTCGCCTGAACTGGTTCAGAAAGCACAAGCCGCGATTGCCTCCTGCAAGGCCCAGCGATAACGACTTTTCCAAGCAGTTTTTCCGCCCCGACCTACCAAAACTGACGAAAAAACTGCCCAAAACCACATTTCAGACAGGTTTTTCAGCTTTTTTTATGGCTTTTATTTTCGGCTGAAACCCTTGTAAAACGGGGCTTCCAGCCGTTCCAGAGCAGAAAGAATGCGCAACTGTCTGGCAAACAGTGCTGTCAGGGGGGTGCCAAGTCGAACATTTCGACTATGATATCCGGGTGTGCCCAGTTGGCCTGAGCAGCACAGTACTACTGAAAATATATGTTTCTTGGAGATACACCATGTCTAATCGCCAAACCGGCACCGTTAAATGGTTCAACGATGAAAAAGGCTTCGGCTTCATCACTCCTCAAGGTGGCGGTGACGACCTGTTCGTACACTTCAAAGCTATCGAAAGCGACGGTTTCAAAAGCCTGAAAGAAGGCCAAACCGTTTCCTTCGTGGCTGAGAAAGGCCAAAAGGGTATGCAAGCTGCACAAGTTCGCCCAGAGTAATTTCTCGGCGCACTAAAAAAACCCCGTCCAGGTGACGGGGTTTTTTGTGGGCGCTTGAAAAGCTGCCGCGATCAGCCGCAGTTGACCCGATTGATCACCAGGTTCGCGTCGGTGTTCAGGTTCAGGCGATCGGAGCGGTACTCCAGAGTGATCATGTCGTTCGGCCGCAGGATTCGCGCGCTCTGGGATCCGGAGCGGGTACGAGCCTCCTCCAGCAATTGCGGCGAAGCCTTCTTGCCCAGCGTGAACTCGGCAGCCATTGCGTCACAGCGACCGCTACCTGCCTCGGCAGCCACAGGCCCCTTGGCCGATTCAGACGTGGTGCTGCAACCGGCCAACATGGCAACCGCCAGCACAGTACCCAATGACGCGAGCTTCCAAGGCATGACGCCTCCTTTCAATAATTAAGCGGAATTCGTGCAACAACCGACCACCGTCGAGGCGTTTGGTTCATGAGCGCAGCCATCACCTTTCCTTCAACGACGTCGAGCGCGCAAGTTTGCCTGAGCCTCCCTGCCCTGTTCAGCGCGCAATCGTGACTGAATATGAACAGGACTCAGTAGATATCGATGTAATCGGAGGCCGGATGGGGCCAGTTGGCTTTCAACGCGTTGAAGATCTGCATGACCCAGACTTCGTCACTGGCAGCGACTCGTCCGACATAGCCAGAGCCCTTTGCCCAGGTCTCCAGGCGAAACAACAGGCCGCCAATGTCGGTTCCACCGACAGTGCCCGACGAAATGTAGGCAATACCGCCCTTGGTCACCCGCAACTGGCAGTGCTCATCGTCGCTGGCAGAGGCCAGCAATTGACGGACGGCGTCGAGGGTCAGGCCGTCGGGCGTGTTCAAATCGATCTGCACAGCGGGGTCCTTGAATATCGAACAAAGACCAAGTGTCGCATAGCCCTGCTTTGATGCCTAAGTCGGAGTGCCAAATGCGGCGCAAAATGGTTAACTCGACGCTCAGACTTTTCCCATATCACGAGCGCCCTCATGACCAGCGTAAGTATCGTCGCCGACATAAAAGCCACCTGGCCACAGGGCCATAGCTCCTACAGCCCTGGCAGCCCGGAAGAGCTTGCACTTATCAGTATCGATCTACTGGTCAAGTCGCTTGGGACTGAAGGGGCGCGCACCTACATCGCGCAGCTTCTCGAAAAGCATCCGCTGGAGCAGACCCCCACTACAGCCCCCGAACAGGCCTGACAAGCCACTCACTTCAGCCGAGCCAGACGCTCAGTCAGCAGATCGAAAAAGCCCTGCGCATCGCCACTTTCGACCCAAAACGCATTTTTCGGCGCCTTGAGGCCATCGTACCAATCGACGATGGTCTGGCCGAAGGTCGGCCCCTCACGACTGTCGATCACCACATTGACCTCACGACCACTGAACAGCTCAGGCTTGAGCAGATAAGCGATGACCGTGGCGTCATGCACCGGCCCACCGGACATGCCGTAGTGCTCCATGTCGCCTTTGACGTACTCGTTGAGAATGTCCCCCACCAGTCTGCTTGCATGGTTGTTCAAGGCCGCGATCTGTTTGAGGCGTGCCTCGCTGGTGAGGATCTTGTGGGTCACGTCCAGCGGCAGGTAAGTCAGTTTGACCCCGCTCTTGAGCACCACTTCGGCGGCCTGCGGGTCGGCGAACAGGTTGAATTCGGCGACCGGGGTGATATTGCCGCCGTTGAAGTGCGCCCCCCCCATGATCACCACCTCCTTGATGCCCTGAGTGATGTCCGGCGCCTGGATCAACGCCAGCGCCAGGTTGGTCTGCGGCCCGAGCATGGCAATGGTGATACTGTGGGGTTTGGCGGCGCGCAAGGTGTCAATCAGGTAGTTGACGGCGTTACCCGCGGCCAATCCGGCCTTGGGCTCATGCACCGTCACGCCGGACAGACCTTCCTTGCCATGAATATTCTCGGCATAGATGGGCGTGCGCATCAGCGGTGTCGGCGCGCCGGCATACACCGGCACCTCCTCGCGCCCCGCCCACTCCCGTGCCAGACGCGCATTTCGCGACGTCTTGTCCAGGCGCACATTCCCCGCCACCGTGGTCAGCGCCCGGACATTCAACTCCTCTGGCGATGCCAGGGCGAACAGCAATGCCACGACGTCATCGGCGCCCGGGTCGGTGTCGATGATCAGGTCGATCTTTGGCGCCGCCTGGGCGCTGGTAGCGGTCAGCAGGGACAAAAGCAGCAGGCTCCGAAGTAAAAGGTACAGTCGTTGAGCATAGCGTTGCATGGCGCGTTCCTTGTGCGTGAGTGAAGCGAATCCGGCTTAGAAGGTCACCCCGGCTATCAGGGCGATGTTGCAGTACGGCTGACACTCGCCTGTACGAACAATCGCTCGTGCCTGTCGGCTGAGTTGCTTGAATGCCTCATGGCTGAGCAAACGCTGCTCGCCGATCACCCCTTGGGCTGACAGCTGCTCAAGCGCCTCCTGGGGTTGGGGGCGCTTGAGCAGTATTTCGTCGGCGAGCACATGGCTTTCCACCTGCATCTCGCTGAGCACCACGTTCAGGGTGCTGATGAAGTCGGGAATGCCCTGGGTCAGGGCCAGGTCGATCAACTCGACACCAGGGGGCACGGGCAAACCGGCATCGCCGATTACCAACACATCGCCATGGCCGAGCGAAGCGATCAGACGCGACAGAGCAATGTTGAGTAGCGGAGTCTTTTTCATGAGGGTTTAAAGGCCTGGACGTCGGACAGCGAAGGAATCGAAGGTTGGGCGCCGGCCCGCGTCACCGACAACGCCGCCGCGATCTGACCGAAACCAATCGCCTCAGCCTCGCTTTTGCCCGCCGCCAGCGCTGCGGCGAAACCACCGACAAAGGTATCGCCGGCCGCCGTGGTGTCGAGCGCCCGGACCTTGGGCGCCGGAAAATGCGTGACGCCCTGGCCATCGGCAAACAGCGCTCCTTGCGCACCGAGCGTAACGATCACCTTGCCCGTGCCCATGGCGATCAAGCGGTTCGCGGCCGCTTCGGCAGTCTCTCGGGAGTCCACGAGCAAACCGCTCAGCGCCGAGGCTTCGCTTTCATTGGGGATCAGGTAGTCGATCCAGGCGTACCAGTGGGCCGGCAGCGGTCGGCTGGCCGGGGCCGGATTGAGAATGACAGTCTTGCCCAGCGCTCGCGCACGCTGCAGCACGCGCCCCACGGTGGCGTCAGGCACTTCCAACTGACAGATGACCACCTGCGCCGCCTGCAGCACCGGATCGAATTGGTCGATCAAGCTTGGCGTCAGTGCGCCGTTGGCGCCGGCGACAATCACGATCGCGTTCTGGCTATGGTCATCGACCACAATCAACGCCACGCCGCTGGCGCCCTCGACGCGGCTGACCGCCTGGCAATCAATACCCTCGACCAGCAGCGCCTCAAGCAACTCGGCGCCATAGGCGTCGCTGCCGACACACCCGACCATCGCCACCTGCGCCCCCAGACGCGCCGCAGCAACTGCCTGGTTGGCGCCCTTGCCGCCAGAGACCGTGGCAAAGGAATGGCCAATCAGGGTTTCTCCGCCCACGGGCAGGCGCGGCGCCCGGGTTACCAGGTCCATGTTCAAACTGCCTACTACTGCTACTTTTGCTGACATGCATCGTTACTCATCAAGTCGTTTCAGCGGTACTGATCAAACACGCCGGACAAGGGCGCCGTCGACTCACGCAACACAATGTCGGGCGTCACGATCCGTTGCCCGGTAGCCAATTGCGGACTGGCAATGCGCTGCAACAATGCCTGCGCAGCCATTTCACCCAGTTGCAGGATCGACTGCCCGACAGTCGTCAGCGCCGGATAGACATAGCGGCTCATTTGAATGTCATCGAAGCCGATCACCGACAGCTCGCTCGGCACCCGGATATTGCGCTCGGCCGCCGCCCGCAGCACGCCGATGCCAATCATGTCGTTGCCGGCAAAGATCGCGCTCGGCGGATTCTTCTCCAGCAGTGAGGCTGCCGCCTGGTAGCCGCCGGGGCTGGTGAAATCGCTTTCGAGCATGCGTGCGCTCGGCACTTCGACTGCTGCCTCCTTCAACGCCCGGCAGAAACCGGCCAGACGCATCTGCGCCACGCTGGTGTGTGCCGGTCCGCCGATACAGGCGATATCCCGATGCCCCAGCTCGAGCAAGTGCCGGGTGGCGAGGTAAGCGCCATATTCATGGTCGATCCGCACCAGGTCGGCGTCCAGCCCTTCCAGGCCGCGGTCGACGATGACCATGGGCGTGCGCACGCCCGCCAAACCCTGGGCCAGGCCGCTGTCGCCACCGGCAGACGCGACGATCAGGCCGTCGATGCGTTTTTCCAGCAGCACACGCAGATAGCTGCGCTGTTTGTCCGGGTTATCGTCAGAGTTGCAGAGGATCACGCAATAACCGTTTCGCTCGCAGTAATCCTCGATGCCGCGAGCCAGTTCGGCGAAGTACGGGTTGAGACTGTTGGGCACCAGCAGGCCGATGGTCGCGGTGGTTTTAGCTTTCAGCGAACGCGCCACCGCACTGGGCACGTAGTCCAGGCGCTGAATCGCCGCCTCGACCTTGACCCGCACCTCGTCACTCACCGGCCGGGTCTTGTTCAGTACATGCGACACCGTGGTGTAGGAAATACCCGCGAGTGCCGCCACATCCTTGATAGTCGCCATGGCTCAGCTCCGACGACGCGCGCGTTGACTGCGGTAGGTATCCAGCACCACGGCAATCACAATCACCGCGCCGGTGATGATGCGCTTGGTCGGCTCGGTAGCGCCGATTTGCGCCAACCCGGCCGCCAGCACGGAAATGATCAGCACGCCGAAGAAGGTGCTGATCACCGAACCACGCCCACCCATCAGGCTGGTCCCGCCAATCACCACGGCCGCAATCACTTGCAGTTCGAGGCCGGAACCGGCGTTGGGATCGGCCGCCTCCAGGCGCGAGATCTGGAACAGTGCGGCAACACCCGCCAGCAACCCCATCAGACTGAACACCAGGACTTTGTAGGGTTTTGGATTGATACCCGCCAGACGCACCGCCTCTTCGTTGGTACCAATGCCGATCAGGTAACGACCGAACACAGTACGAGTCAGTACCGCCTGGGCGATGAAAATAATCAGCAGCGCAATGATGAACGACGGCGAAATGCCAAAGGCAATCGGGTTGGACAACCAGGCGAAGGCATCGCCGATGTAGGCCGTGCGCGACCCGGTCATCTGGTACGCCACGCCACGGGCCATTTCCAGCACCCCCAGCGACACGATGAATGACGGAATGCGCCAGGCCACCGTGATGGAGCCGGTAATGGTCCCGGCCAAGGCCGCGGCCGCCATCCCCAGCAATGCGGCCGGCAGCACGCTCCAGCCCCAACCGAGGATCGCCACGCTGACCGTGGAGGCTGCGAGGGCCAGCACCGAGCCAACCGACAGATCGATGCCACCGATGATCAACACAAAGGTCATGCCCACCGCCAGAACCATCAGGTCGGGGATCTGGTTGGCCAGCGTGCTGAAGGTATCGTAGGAAAGAAAATGGCTGCTCAGTACAGAGAACAGCGCAATCATTGCCAGCAAGGCACCCGCCAGGCCCAGGTAGCTGCCCAGGCCATAAAAGTTGCCACTACGTTTGCCAGCAGACACAGCAGTTTTCATCGAAGCTCCCCAGGCGCTGCTGCATCGAGCAACGCATCACGTTTTTGGTAGCCGGCAAAAGCGGCGGCAAGCAATTCATCCTGGCTCCAGTTATCACGCGCGAACGTCTCGACCAGGCGCCCGGCCGATAACACGCCGATCCGGTCACAGATCAACATCAATTCGCGCAGATCACTGGACACCACCACCAACGCCTTGCCTTGGCGGGTCAATTCGCCGAGCAAGGCGTAAATATCGAACTTGGCACCAACGTCGATGCCGCGGGTTGGCTCATCGAACATCAACACCGAGCACTCGCGCTCCAGCCAGCGGCCAATCACCACTTTCTGCTGGTTGCCGCCGGACAGCTCGGACACCAACTGGGTCGGGCTGGAACTGCGAATGCGCATGGCATCAATCTGCCGTTGCGCCAGCGCCATTTCGTCGCTCGAATTGACGATGCCAGCACTGGAAATCTCCGCCATATTGCCCAGGGCGATGTTGGCGCTGATCGACTGGGTCAGCAGCAGGCCTTCGCCTTTGCGGTCTTCGGTAATCAACGCGATGCCCTGCCCAACGGCATCGGCCGGCGAACGAATACTCACCACCCGGGCCGGCGAACCGAGGGCCACCGTGCCGGAATCGGCGGCGTCGGCGCCGAAAATCAGCCGCAGCAATTCCGTGCGTCCTGCGCCGATCAAGCCGGAAATACCGAAAATCTCCCCACTGCGCACTTCAAAGGACACATCGCAGACCTTGTCCGAGCGCGTCAGTCCGCTCACCGTCAGTGCCGTCGCGCCAATCTGCCGAGGCCCCAGGTCGATGTGTTCGCCCAGCTCGCGCCCCACCATCAAGTTGACCAACTGTTCGCTGTTGTAGTTGGCCATGGGCTCGACGCAGACCAGATGACCATCGCGCAGCACCGCGATGCGCTGGGCCACCCGCGCCAGCTCTTCGAGGCGATGGGAAATGTAGATGATCGCGACACCACGGGACTGCAGGCGAGCGATCTGATCGAACAGCAGTTCGACCTCACGGGACGTGAGCATCGCCGTCGGTTCATCGAGAATCAGCACGTGACAGTCGCCGATCAGGTTGCGCGCGATCTCCACCATTTGCTGGTGGCCGATCCCCAGTTCGCTGACCAGCGTGTCCGGATCGATGGCATCGAGGCCGACTTGCGCCATGGCTTCGATCGCCGCCTTGCGCAACTGCTTGCGACTGATCCAGCCGCCCTTGCTTGGCAGATTATCGAGAAACAGGTTTTCCGCGACTGACAGGGTCGGCAGCAGATTGAGTTCCTGCATGACCATGCGAATGCCCAGCGCTTCCGCCTGGGCTCGGCTGCCGGGGCAGTAGGCCTGCCCCTGGAATTGCATGTGGCCGGTGGTGGGTGTGACCAAGCCGCCGATAATCTTCGACAGGGTACTTTTGCCCGCGCCGTTTTCACCGGTCAACGCCAGCACTTCACCGCGCATCAGCGTCAGGTCAATGCCAGTCAATACCGGTTGCGCATAGGTCTTGCCGACGCCGCTGACCGAAAGCACCGCGTTCGAGGCAGGCTGTGACATAAGAAAATCTCCGTGCGCCTGTCCGCAGGGACAAGCGCCGTTGCGTCGCCGACAGGGTTACTTGGTGACCAGCTCGACCGGTGTTTCGATCACGCCATTGGCGCCCGTGTCGACCTTTTCACCCTTGAGCATTTTCAGCGCAGTCTCGATGCCGAATACGGCCTGCTTCGCCGCGAACTGGTCGGCGGTGGCCAGCACGCGACCGTCCTTGAGCATGGGCTTGATGGCATTGATGTTGTCGTAGCCCACCACCTGCACCTTACCCGCCTTGCCCGCTGCACGCACCGCCGAGACAGCGCCGACGGCCATGCTGTCGTTACCTGCCAGCAGCGCCTTGATGTTCGGGTATTCGCTGAGCATCGAGGCCGCCACCTGGTTGCCCTTGTTGATTTCCCAATCGCCGGACTGCAGGGACACCACCTTGATCTGCGCGGCCTCCATTGCATCCTTGAAGCCAGCGGTGCGGGCCTGGGCATTGGTGGTGGTGGAAACACCTTCGATGATGCCCACTTCATCGCCGGCCTGAAGCTGCTTGGCCAGGTACTCACCGACCAGGCGTGCGCCCTTGCGGTTGTCGGGCCCGACAAATGGCACGCTGATGTTCTTGCTCTTGAGCACGTCCGGGTCGAGTTGGTTATCGATATTGATCACGGTGATGCCGGCATCCACGGCTTTCTTGATCACCGGCACCATGGCTTTCGAATCGGCGGGGGCAATCACCAGCGCGTTGACCTTGGAGACGATCATCTGCTCGACGATGCGAATCTGGTTGGTGGTGTCGGTCTCGTCCTTGATGCCATTGGATACCAGTTCGAAATCGGCAGGATGCTCTTTCTGGTAGGCCTTGGCGCCGTCTTCCATAGTCAGGAAGAACTCGTTGGCCAGGGATTTCATGACCAGGGCGACCTTGGGTTTTTCCGGGGTGTCGGCGAATGCCGAAGAGAGGGGCAACGCCGTCGCGGCGCCAGCCAGCATGGCGACAGCAAGAAGACGTCCAGCAAATGGCAGCTTCATGGGTTCACTCCGTTCTTATGATTATTGTGAGCAACGCCTGGCGCAGGCTTGAACAATGACAGACGGAACCGAAGGTGCCTCACCGTCGAATCAAGTCATCAGAATGAGCGCGCAAACGTTTGCGTAACCCGAACTATGGAAACTGCTCGCCAATTTGTCAACGCCTGGTGTGTGTCCCGTTTCGCATTCCTGGCCGACCGGCGCTCGATCCTCGGCCAATCAAGCCGTGGTGTTGACCACTGCTCCCGATGAAGCATTGCCCACGGCTTTCATCAACGCCGCCGCCACTTGCAGCAGCGCCGAGTTGGTAGTGGCAATTTGTGCCTGGAGACCCGCTACCACACTGGCTTTGGTTTCAGGGTTCGGATAGGTCGCAGCCTGGGCAGCAGCCAGTTGCTGCTGCTGTTTTTCCAGCAGCTTCTGCAACTCTTTCATGCGCTTGACGAGGGTCTCGACGGTGATGTCACCGCTGGACGATTCGCTGGCTGCACTTGCCTTGGGCTGCAGTTGAGCGCCGGAAACGGTTGTGCCAGCGCCCGCTTCATCATCCGACGAAACCGCGTCCGCCGCAGTGCCGGACGCCTGCGCAACGGACAAAGGTTTATCGTTAAAACTGATCGCTCCTCCGGAGTTGAAACCAACCGTCAAACTCATCTGTGAACTCCTTGAAAATATGATCCTTGGAAAAATATCGGCTGCGGGAAGCGCTTCTTGAGCGAAAGAGAACCCAGCCGTCGCGTAGGAACAACCCCAAATCCATGTAGGAAATTTCGGACAACCGAACGTATTCAGGCGAGATGATCGGATTTCCGGACGCACTGGGTTACAGCGGCGTTACTCGAGTGATTTTTATCGTTATTTTTCAACAACTTATAATAATAATAATATTTGGTTACCTCTGGTACAGATCCTGCTCTAACCCGCTACCCCCGACCTACAGATGGCCTGGGGGGATCTAGATGAACCTGCATCAGCACCGTCATCACTACTAGAGAGAAAATAATGAAATCTGCGTTCAATACCCTTGTTCCGGGCGCCTTGGCCCTTCTGCTGCTGCTCCCGACCGCACTGCAGGCAAAAGAAGTCGCCACTGAGCAAAAGCTGGCGAATGTGGTCATCCTGGCCACCGGCGGCACCATTGCTGGCGCGGGCGCCAGCGCCGCCAACAGCGCGACCTACCAGGCCGCTAAAGTCGGTATCGAACAACTGATCGCCGGCGTGCCGGAACTCAGCCAGGTGGCCAATGTTCGCGGCGAGCAAGTGATGCAAATCGCCTCCGAGAGCATCACCAACGAAAACCTGCTGCAGCTTGGCCGCCGCGTGGCCGAACTGGCCGACAGCAAGGACGTCGACGGCATCGTCATCACCCATGGCACCGACACCCTGGAAGAGACCGCCTACTTCCTCAACCTGGTGGAAAAAACCGACAAGCCAATCGTGGTCGTCGGCTCGATGCGCCCGGGTACTGCAATGTCCGCTGATGGCATGCTCAACCTGTACAACGCCGTAGCCGTCGCCGGCAGCAAGGACGCACGCGGCAAAGGCGTGCTGGTGACCATGAACGACGAGATCCAGTCGGGTCGCGATGTCAGCAAGATGGTCAACATCAAGACCGAAGCGTTCAAGAGCCCATGGGGCCCAATGGGCATGGTGGTTGAAGGCAAATCCTACTGGTTCCGCTTGCCAGCCAAGCGTCACACCATGGATTCGGAATTCGATATCAAGACCATCAAGAGCCTGCCTGACGTAGAAATCGCCTACTCCTACGGTAACGTCAGCGACACTGCCTACAAGGCCCTGGCGCAATCTGGCGCCAAAGCCATCATCCATGCCGGTACTGGCAATGGCTCGGTGTCTTCGCGCGTCGTGCCTGCCTTGCAAGCGCTGCGCAAGGACGGTGTGCAGATCATTCGTTCTTCCCACGTCAATGCCGGTGGTTTCGTACTGCGCAACGCAGAACAGCCTGACGACAAATACGACTGGGTGGTTGCCCATGACCTGAACCCGCAAAAAGCTCGCATCCTGGCCATGGTCGCCCTGACCAAGACTTCGGACAGCAAAGAGCTGCAGCGGATGTTCTGGGAATATTGATCGGTCGCCTCCAGCCTATACGGGCTGGAGGCTTGCTTCTCTCATCCGCTGGTTCCAGCGGATGATCTCCACCCTCGCAAGCCTCCTCCCCTGCAGAAAAAAACACCTTCCCCCGTGCACCAAAAGCCAAAAGTGACGGTCAGAGGATTTTCTTGAATTTTAAGCAGTTGCGAAAATGCTTACAGTTAAATACTGTATGCACGTACAGCTTAATAAGGACTATCCCGTGGCCACGACTTCCGCAGCAACGAGCAACCCTCCGGGCGCCTATGAACGGCTTGGGTTACGCGTTCAGAAAATCATCAATTCGCCAAACGCCCAAAAAGCCAAGGCCGCCTTGATCTTCCGACTTCCCGACGAACCTGTGGATGAGTGGGAGCGTCTGCTCGAGGAAATTGCCGAAAACGACAACGTCACCCTCGCCTATCGCGATGATGGCGGCGTGCAGATTTTCTGGGTCGTGCCGAAGGAAGACTGAGTCAATGAGTGTTCGTTGTTTTGCTGCACTGCTGCTCCTGGTGGCTGTCAGCGCGCAAGCGCAGGCGCCACGCACGTTCAACGAAGCGAAGAAGGTTGCCTGGAAGCTCTACGCCCCACAGTCCACCGAGTTTTACTGCGGCTGCAAATACACCGGCAACCGGGTCGACCTGGCGGCCTGCGGCTACGTTCCTCGCAAGAACGCCAACCGCGCAGCCCGAATCGAGTGGGAGCACATCGTTCCGGCCTGGCAGATTGGCCACCAGCGTCAATGCTGGCAGGACGGCGGGCGGAAAAACTGTACGCGCAACGATCCCGTCTACCAGCGCGCCGAAGCAGACTTGCACAACCTGGTGCCGAGCATTGGCGAAGTGAATGGCGATCGCAGCAACTTCAGCTTTGGCTGGTTGCCGGTGCAAAGCGGGCAGTACGGTTCTTGCCTGACCCAGGTCGACTTCAAGGCCAAGAAGGTCATGCCTCGTCCCTCGATCCGCGGGATGATTGCCCGCACCTACTTCTACATGAGCAAGCAGTATGGCCTGCGCCTGTCCAAGCAGGACCGGCAACTGTATGAAGCCTGGAACAAGACCTACCCGGTGCAGGCCTGGGAGCAGCAGCGCAATCAGCGAGTGGCGTGCGTCATGGGTCGCGCCAACGAGTTTGTCGGCGCCGTCGACATGAAGCGCTGCGGCTAAGGCTGCCAGGGAATGAGGGTCGCTACCGTTGAAGACGGACAACGACCTTCACCTTTTGAGGCGTTTTACTGCGCGCCGCTGTGCTCGATGACCCGGGCTTCGATGTTCTGCTTCTTCGCCTTGACCAACGCCGCGGCTACAGCCACCTGTTTGGCCTCGGCCTCGGCTTTGGAACTGAAAGGGCCGACCAATACCTGTTGTTTGCCATCGCGCGTGACTACGTACGAAACAAAGCTATGCTCGATCAACCACCCGGCGAGATCGCTGACAGCCTGCGGAGTCGAACCTTGCACCAACACATCCCATTGCGGCGCGGCAGCCTCGCTCTGTGTAGTCACTACCGGAGCCTGAGGCTTTTTCGGCGCTTGTTCGCCACGCTCGCCGCAGCCGGTCAAAGCCAATACCGCGATCACCCACATCATTCTGCGCACAGTTTTTCCCCGCAATACCAAAGGAAGAGATCTTATCACTCAAAAATGACTCTCATCCCGAGCAAACAGGGCATAAAACAACGAGAATGATGCTTGCAGCCTCTGTATAGTCGCACCCCGGGAATTATTGCGCCGTCTACGCGTCACAAAGATGCACCCAAACCGTGACACTTCGCACTAATCTATACGTATGACCGACATCTGCACTTGAGTCAGGTGCCTTACAAAGCTATCAAGGAGAAGATCATGCTGATACTCACCCGCAAAGTCGGTGAAAGCATAAACATTGGTGACGACATCACCATCACCATACTGGGCGTCAGCGGCCAGCAGGTTCGAATTGGCATCAATGCCCCGAAAGACGTTGCGGTGCATCGAGAAGAAATCTACCAGCGTATCCAGGCAGGCCTGACTGCCCCGGAAAAACCGCAAACCTGAAACACCCACAGCAATCAGTAGCCAGCCAGTTGCTCTGCAGCCATGGCTGGCTAAAGATTCTGCGCACTGGCAAAACCATGTCGATACTAACGGGGTCCCCCGGTCGACGCTGTCAGGCGATTCTCATTTGCAAAGTCGAAAAGCGCTGCTGATAGCGACCTTCAACCGAATGTCACGCCACGCGCCATGCCCGATGCCGCGACGACCATCAAAACCACCAACAACGCTTCAATGTGACAGATGCGCGCATACAAACCCGTGCGCCCCACGTTCAGTGGCGTCTTGCGCGCCAGGGCGATCCGCCATTTGATCAGCGCCACCATCGGCGCTACTTCCAGCAGCAGGACGACCACGAACAAGGTCATCTTGAGATGAAAAAGTGGCTGCTGCAGATAGTAGTCCGTGCCCTTTTCGTAGCCGCCAAAGGCTCGCAGCCCGCCGGTCACCAGCAGAATGACCGCTGACATCCCCCACAGGTTATCGGCGAGCAGGACACTGCGTGCACCGCCACCGTCAGCAGTGACCTTGCGCAATGCCGTGGCGCGGGACAACACCGCCCACAGCGCCAGTGCGTAGGCCAGGAGGTGTATGGCGGCGAGAAACCAGTGAGCGAGCATCGGAAAACTCCCTATTCAGAACCCATCGACAAGGTCCCGACAGGTGTAGTCGAAATCCCGAAGGTTCGCCTGCAGCCGTCCAGGACCGTCATGCATTCGTCACAGCACTCGGGCACGCTTCACCAGGCCAAAGGGATTTGGCCCCATTCTCCTTTCCAGAACTCGCGGCATGCCCGCGCTGGCCCTGTTACCGCTCATCAGGCGTGCGCTTTTTAGGACTATTCCTACATGCCATAAGGCGTCACGGATCTAAGCTGAGACGATCACTCTGCAAGGATTCGCACCACTCGTGATCACCGCCGCCCTCATCGCCATTGCTGTCATTCTCGTGGTTATCCTGGCCATGGCTCTTTACGGCTGGTGCCGGCACCTGCGCAAGGATAAAGATTGACCCGGTGCCCACCACAGCTGGATAAAGCGACACCTCATCGGATTTCCGGGCGCCCCTCTTGATCTAAAGGCAAGTTGCCACTATTGCTTAGGCATACGGTCTTGATGCCAAGAGGGGGCGAACATGATTCCACGCTTCGTAGTAGTGCCTGCAATTCCGATTGAAACCGAATCGATTCGCGAAGGGGGTCGCTTCTATTGCAAGACCGCCCCGATCGAATTCAATCTTTACGACAATCAGGACAAGCAGCGTTTGCAGCCCAACTATCCCAGTCGTCAGGAAGCCGAGGCCGAATGCCAGCGACTCAATGCCGAACGCGTCAAATCCATTCTCGATAGCCACCTCGAAATCAGCGGTACCTAGCACCACTTATGGGGAATACCCCCATTACAGGCACAGCGGCAGGTTAAGGTGCGCGACCAGCCAGGGGGTCGCCTCGACAATCAGCCAGTTGACCAGCAGGCACGTAATCACAAAGGTCGCCAAGAATCGGCGAGTGCTCCACTGCATCATTTCACACCTCCTGGATCTGACTGCCTGCCCGCCACGTACCGGGCCAGAATGGGTCGCTACAGGGGTTGAGCAAGGTTGATGCCAGAAGTGCCGGCCGCTGCGGTGCCACAGCGTCGGTCCGCCAGACCGCGGGCTTGCTGCGTCGCCTCGGCCCGGGCAAGCGCGTCCACCTCGGCACCGAGAATGGTTTTCTCGACGAGCTCACGCCGATGAACTGCAGCCAGGCTTGCACGCAGGTTTTCTGACTGCATCGCGCGCAGGGCGCCCCGAACGCAACAGGCCGGCTGCCAACAACCGGCCTGGACTCGCGACGTTTGCGTGTCAGAACTTCTCGGCAACCCGCTTGATCGGATAATCCGGCCGGCGATAGCCTGCGGGTTTCTGACGCTTGGGCAAGACCGGCTTTTCGCGCGGCACTTCCTTGTACGGAATGCGGCTGAGCAGATCGGTGATGATGTTCAGGCGCGCCCGGCGCTTGTCGTTGGAGTCGGCCACCCGCCACGGAGCATGCTCGGTGTCGGTCGCCATGAACATATCGTCACGCGCGCGCGAGTAGTCATACCAGCGACTGTAGGACTTGAGGTCCATGTCAGTGAGTTTCCAGATCTTGCGACCGTCAGTAATGCGCGAAGCGAGGCGTCGGGTCTGTTCCTCTTCGCTGACTTCCAGCCAGTACTTGAGCAGGATCACCCCGGATTCGACGATGGTCCGTTCAAACATCGGTGCCAGTTCGAGAAAGCGCTCTACCTGCTCTTTCTTGCAGAAGCCCATCACCCGCTCGACGCCAGCCCGGTTGTACCAACTGCGGTCGAAGATCACCACCTCGCCCGCCGCCGGCATGTGCGCCAGATAGCGCTGCATGTACATCTGGCTCTTTTCCCGCTCGGTAGGCGCCGGCAGCGCCACGACTCGAAACACCCGTGGGCTGACTCGTTCGGTCAGCGCCTTGATGGTCCCGCCCTTGCCGGCGCCATCACGCCCTTCGAAGACCACACACACCTTGACGCCCTTGGCTTTTACCCATTCCTGCAATTTGACCAGTTCGACGTGCAGGTCATGCAACTCTTCGAGGTATTGCTTGTTCTTCAGCTTCTCGGGTTCAGCAGATTTTGTTTTTGAAACTTTTTTGCTGTCTTTTGCCATTTCCTGGGCCTCACCATTGAAAAGTCATATCCGGGCGAAAAAATGTGATCTGAGTCTAGTGTCAAAAAGCGCTTTTCGTTGGCTGACCACGCAAGCGCTGAAATGCGCGTCAAATCTGGCGCAAATGCCTTTTTCCGGCAGTGAGTGTAGAAGACCTGCGCACAGTGAAGTGTGATGTAAATCAGCGAACCATGAGCGGCAAAGGCTGGCTGTGAGGAACGGCCGCCCAGGTGTATGGTTGCCCCCTCTCCCCCGAGGAACAGCACGGATGCGACTCAACGATAGATACCTGCCGACCTACCAGTTCAGCGAAACCCACTCACTGGAGGTCAGGGCCGAACCTGCAAGGGCAATGGCCCAGGTGTTGGCGTACCGGCCCGAAGAAGAACGGCTTTTCCAGGTTGCGATAAAGTTACGCGAATTGCCCATGCGCCTGATGGGCCGATCGCGGGCGCAGCAACCCCGGTCATTTGGCATGGATAACTTCACCCAGCTCGAGCACGACAGCGACCATGCCGTGGTTTACGGCCTGGCCGGCAAGCTGTGGCAGGCCGACTTTGGTCAATCGACGATTGCCGATGCCCAGGCGTTCGCCGACTTTGCAGAACCCGGCAGCGTCAAGCTGGTGGTGGGATTTACCTGTGAACCACTGGCCCCGGACCTGACCCGCATCACCACACAGACCCGCGTACACTGCCTCGACGCCGCGGCACTGCGCCGCTTCAGGCCATATTGGTACCTGATACGCCCCGTCAGCGGAATGATTCGCCGGCGCATGCTGCAGACCATTGCCCAGCGCTGCCAGGGCTGAGCACGAGCCCTGCTGCTATGCTCGATTGACCATTCATTGACCTATGTCTGAACACTGGATGGTCCAATCCTGATAATGCCGGTTTGACTTCAAGGAAGGCCCTGATGACCTCCCCGCTTTTCCAGGTTCACGGTCTCGTCAGCTTTACCCTCGCCATTCTCCTGCTGTTCCTCGGCAAGACCCTGGTCCAGCGCAACACCTTTCTGCGCCAGTACTGCATTCCCGAATCGGTGGTCGGCGGCTTTGTCTGTGCGGCGGTAACGTCGGTGCTGTATTTCGGGCTGAATATCCAGGTCGAGTTCGACCTGCAGGTTCGCGACACCCTGCTGCTGTACTTCTTTGCCGGTATCGGCTTGAAGTCGGACGTGCGTCAACTGATCAAGGGAGGTCGCCCACTGCTGATCCTGCTGCTGCTCGCCAGTGTCTTCATCGTCCTGCAGAACTCCCTGGGCATGGGCCTGGCCGAGGCGTTCGGACTCGATCCGAAAGCCGGCTTGATGGTCGGTTCGATTTCCCTCACCGGCGGGGTCGGGACCACGCTGGCCTGGGCGCCGCTGTTCGTGGAAAAACTGGGGATCAGCAACGCCCATGAGCTGGGAATCGCCAGCAACACCGTCGGCCTGATTGCCGCCTGTGTGATCGGTGGCCCGATCGCCAACCAGTTGATCCGTCGCTATCAACTGACGCCGTCCATGGACACGGCGCTGGAAGTCGGCCAGATGGAGCAACAGCCGGGCAAGGCCCTGGACTATTACGATGTGCTCTGGGCGTGGATGTGGCTCAACCTGACCCTGATGCTCGGTTACGGCCTCAACCTGCTGCTGGTGGATGCCGGCATCACGCTGCCCAAGTTCGTCAGTTGCCTGTTCGCCGGCATCGTCATCCACCACATCGTGCTCGCCGTGGTCGGTGAGCAACGCCTGAAAACCTGGAGTGGCGCCAGCCTCGGCCTGGCGCTGATCTCCGACATCTGCCTGGGGATGTTCCTGACCATGGCGCTGATGGGCCTGCAGCTGTGGCAACTCAGCGGTGCGCTGCTGTTCATCCTCAGCACTTTGACCCTGCAAGTGTTGCTGACGGTGCTCTACACCTACTTCGTGGTGTTCCGCTGCATGGGCCGCGACTATGAAGCCAGTGTGATCGCTTCCGGCTTCGGCGGGATTACCCTGGGGTCCACCGCCACGGCCATCGTCAACATGACCACCGTGACGCAGAAATACGGCGCGGCACACCAGGCTTTCCTGATCGTGCCGCTGGTGTGCGGGTTCTTCATTGACCTGGTGAATGCCGTGATCATCGGCATGTTCAGCGGGCTATAGAGCCGGGTTGCTCTCGACTTCGCGGGCCTTGGCAATCGCCGCCTGAATCGCGGCCCTGGCCTGGGGGCTGTTCTTCCAGCAGGTCGATCCGACAATCGCCGCGGCCTGGGTCACAATATCCAGGGCATTGGCCTCGGCGAGTTGCGCAAGAGTGGCAAAACCCATCTGCTCGAGCCTGCTGACGACGGTCGGGCCGACGCCCTTGACGCTCAACAACTGCTGTTTTTCTTCCACTGAAAAGCCCATGAGTGCTCCTTCTCCCTATCAGGTTGCTGTGCGTATGCTGAAAATCAAGCCGGCACAGCATAGCGTACAGATCGAACGCCGGGCTCTCCTTCCAGCGCCATGGCCTCGACCGCATTCGCGTAATCTCGGGTCGCCTCGAAAATCAGCTCGTTCCTTTCACCCACGCTGATCAACCCGCTGCGTTGGCATTTGTCCGCCATGCGCAGCAATTCCTCGTATTGCTGCGCCGCATCGCGTTGGACCCGTGGTGAAACAACCAACTGACGACAGGCCTCAAGCGCGCTTGATCGCTCTGCACGGCTCATGACGTTCTCCGATAGGTATATCTCGGTAGAGGTGCAGCGGTGGTCGAAGGTTCAAGTGAATCGTGCAGTACAAAGCTGGGGGCCTCTGCAAGGAGCTGGCTTGTCGAGACGCCGCAGCGCAGCGATGAACCCGAGATCGCCGCGGACATTCAGGATGAACGCGTCATCGTTCACGTCCATCGCCAGCAAGCTGGCTCCTACAGGTTCTGCTTCCAGCGCAAACCCTGAATTACCAAGCCGCCGGCAAAAATCCCTCGACGATGGGCGCCATGGCCTAACCTGATTAGCCAGATGCCGCCACAATCAGTCGAGCCCGCCCATGCGCAATGCCCTGAAGTTGCTGATTTACATCACCTTCACGCTGATGGCGGGAAATGTCACCGGGCTGTCGGCCGCACCGATGTCCGACACACTGACGCCCGTTATCTCCACTGCCAGCCTACCCGAGGGCGACCTGCAAACCCTGCAAAGCCAACTCAACACCCTCAAGCAGCAGGTTTCCCTGGCCAACAACTACACCCAGCTGGAAAGCGCGCAGGACCAGGCCCAGACCCTGATCCAGGACATCGACCGCCTGACCACCTCGTTGCTGCCGGCGCAGGCGCAATTGCAAGCGCAAATGAACGTGTTGGGGCCGGTGCCACTGGACGAGAACCCGACACTGACCTCTGCCATCACCACGCAACGAGACACCCTCGGCGAACAGAAAAACAAGATCGACAACAACCTGAAAACCCTCGACGTGCTGAAGAAAAGTGCCGCCGAGTTGATTCCGCAAATCGCCGGCATCCGCCGTAGCCTGCTGGAAGTCGAGGTCACGCAGCAGACCAGCAGCATTCTCAATCCAAACTTCTGGTCGCCGCTGTTCGATTTCCCCGCCGTCGACGCTGAACGCTTCGTCGCTTTGATACAGCAACTCGCGGTCACTCACGCGGCCGCCTGGCAACCCGGCCAACGCCTGCTGACCCTGACCTTGCTGGCGCTGGCCCTGGCGGTCTGGACCCTGGGCCGCAGGCTGGCCGGGCGAGGATTGGCGTGGTTGTGCATTCATCGGATGCCCGAAGGCCGATTGCGCCGCAGCTCCCTGGCCCTGGCCTCGGTGCTGGCGACCCTCCTCACCGCCAGTGCCGCCCTGCAGCTGCTGCACTACGCCGCCACACGCCAGGTGCCCTACCCGCCGCAAATAGCGGAACTGACCCAATACCTGGAAAAACTCGCCTACACCTGCGTGCTGATCACCGGATTGAGCCGGGCACTGCTGTCGATCAAACACCCGTCCTGGCGCCTGCCTGACATCTCCGACGAAGTCGCGCTGGCCATGGCGCCTTATGCCCGATTGCTCGCCGGCCTGCTGTTGGTGCTGGTCACCCTGGTGCAAATGAGCAATGTCACCGGCATGAGTGGCGACGTGGTGATGTTCGGTCGAGGCATCGTTTCGCTGGTGGTGGCGCTGGTGATCGGCTCACTATTGCTCAAAGTCAGCAAAATACGCCGGGCGCAGGCGCTGGCCGGGGTAGCTGGCGACAGCGTGACCACCTTCGCCGGGCTGATCTACACCTTCACCGGCATCGCCGTGGTCGTGTCACTGCTGGCCCTGTTGATCGGCTACGTGACGATGGCGCGGTTCATCACCTACGAGCTGGTCTGGGTGTTCATCATCTCCGCCGGTTTTTACCTGCTGACGCAACTGCACGTCGACACCTGCGAGTACGTGTTCTCACCGAAAAACCCGGCGGGCAAGACCCTCAAGCAAATCCTCGGCATCGGCAATCCGCGCCTGGAGCAGATCTGCACCGTACTGTCCGGCGGCGGTCGTGCGGTACTGATGCTGATTGCGGTGATCGCGCTGTTCGTCGGCGGCGTCGGCACCACCCTCGGACAGCTGGTGAGCAACACCCTGTCGATCCTCGGCGGCGAGGGCCTGCGCAAACTCAATATTGTCCCGGACAACCTGCTGCGGGCGTTCCTCACCCTGGTGATCGGCATCTACCTGATCCGCACCTTGCGCCGCTGGCTGGACAACGAGTTTCTGCCCAAGACCGAGATGGACCCCGGCATGTGCGCCTCCCTCAGCACCCTGTTCGCCAACCTCGGCTATGCCCTGGTGGTGCTGCTGACGCTGTCGTCGCTGGGGATTCAGTGGACCAATCTGGCGTGGATCGTCAGCGCCCTGTCGGTGGGTATCGGCTTTGGCCTGCAGGAGATCGTCAAGAACTTCATCTCCGGCCTGATCCTGTTGACCGAGCGCCCGGTGAAGGTCGGCGATTTGATCAGTATCAGTGGAGTCGAGGGCGACATCCGTCGGATCAACGTCCGCGCCACGGAGATCCAGCTCTCCGACCGCTCCATCGTCATCGTGCCGAACTCGCAGTTGATCTCGCAGAATCTGCGCAACGTCACCCTCGGCGGCAGCGCCCAGGGCGTGGTCAGTCTGGAACTGCTGTTGCCCTTGGACATCGACCCGGAGCAAGTGCAAAACCTGCTGCATGACGCCTACACCGAGCACGAAAGTATTCTGGAGAAACCGGCGCCGTATGTGCGTTTCAGCCAGCTCAAGCCCGAAGGCATCACCCTGACCGTCACCGGCTATGTCGCCAGCCCGCGTACGGTGGGCTCGATCAAGAGCCAGTTGCTGTTTGAAATTCTCAAGCGCTTGGGGGCGGCGGGGATTCAGCTGGCGAAACCTGCCGGGTAAGCTACCCGGCAGGCGCCATCATCAATGGGCGATGCACACCGACTTGAGCTCGGTGTAGGCCTCGATCACCGCACGGCCGAACTCGCGGCCCATGCCCGATTGCTTGACCCCACCGAACGGCATGGCCGGGTCGAGCAGCACGTGGGCGTTGACCCACACGGTGCCGGCTTCGATGCGCGGCACCAGGTTCATCGCCTTGCCCAGGTCGTTGGTCCACAGGCTGGCGGCCAGGCCATAACGGTTGTCGTTAGCCAACTCGATCACCGCGTCCTCGTCATCGAACGGCATCACCCCGAGCACCGGGCCGAACACTTCTTCACGGGCCACGGCCATGCTGTGGTCGATGTCGGCAAGAATGGTCGGCTGCACGAAGAAGCCATCGCCTTCGAGCAATTCACCACCGGTCACCACCCGCGCACCTTCACTGCGCGCCAGTTCGATGTGTTTGAGCACACTTTGCTGCTGCTTGCGCGAGACCAATGGGTTGATCGCCGCCTCGCAGTTCATCCCGGCGCCAATCGGCATGGCTGCAACCGCCGCCGCCAGGGCTTCGACGAATTGGTCGTGGATCGAGCGGTGCACATAGAAGCGCGACGCGGCTGCACAGACCTGGCCGTTGTTGAGCAATCCGCCAAGGATCGCGCCCTGCACGGCTTTTTCGATGTCGGCATCGGCCAACACGATCATCGGGTTCTTGCCGCCCAGCTCCAGGGAGAAACGCGTCATGTTGGCCATGCAGGCCACACCGACGCTCTTGCCCACGGCCGTCGAGCCGGTGAACGAAACTTTGCTCACCAGCGGGTGCGCGGTCAGCACGCCGCCCACCGAGGCGCCGCCACCGGTGACCACGTTGAACACACCAGCCGGAATTCCGGCTTGCAGCGCCAGCTCGGCCAGGCGCATGGCGGTCAGCGGAGTTTCCATCGCTGGCTTGATGATCACTGTGCATCCGGTGGCCAGCGCCGGCATCAGTTTCCAGGCGGCGATCAGCAGCGGGAAGTTCCACGGCACGATACCGACCACCACCCCCACCGGCTCACGCTTGGTGAACGCAGTGAACTTGGCGCCCGGCGGCAGCGGGATCGACACATCGAAGGTCTGGCCTTCGATCTTGGTCGCCCAGCCCGACATGTAGCGCATGAATTCCACGGTGGCGTTGAGGTCCAGCGCCCGGGCCATGTTGATCGACTTGCCCTGACTCAGGGTTTCCAGCTGCGCCAGTTCCTCGGCGTGCTCTTCCACCAGGCGGGTGAAGTTCAGCAGGATCCGCTCACGGTCCGCCGGCCGCAGGCCCGACCACACCGCCGACTTGAAGGCCTTGTGCGAGGACTGCACCGCACGCTCAACCAGCTTCAGTGGCGCATCGAGGGTTTCGCACAGGGTTTGCCCGGTGGCCGGGTTGACCACGGCGATGCGCTCACCTTCGGCCATCACCCACTGACCGTCGATGAAGCAGCCATGCTCGCGGTCGAGGAAGGCCGCTACCTGGGGCAGGATTTCAACGTTGCTCATAAATCACCTGTAGTTCGAAGGGGGGAAATCCGGCTGTTTAGTGCTGTTGCTTGAGGAAGCACGCCACCGCCTGACGATCATCGGCCGAAGCCAGGCCCATGTAGGGCATGTAGGTGCCCGGCACGAAGGCCTGGGGCTGGGTAATCAGTTGGGTGATGGTCTCGGCTTGCCAGGTCACGTCTTTGTCGCGCATCGCCTGGGAATAACTGAAGCCGGCCAGCGAGCCGGACTTGCGCCCGTACACGCCCGCCAGGTTGGGCCCCATCATCCCGGTGGTGCCCTTGCTCACCGCGTGGCAGACCCCGCACTCGGCGGCAAAAACCTGCGCGCCGTGGCTGGTATCGGTGGCGCACTCGGCGGCGGACACGGCCTGGGCCAGGGTGAATGAGAGCAAACCGATCAGGGTCAAACGCAGTGGGGTGAACATAGGAAAACAACCTTGAAAATCCGCGCGCTCGCCGACTGACGAACACCAACACAAAAAATGCCGAGGCCTTGGAGCTTCGGCAGGTTGAGACCGATTGTCGGCGCTCGGCAAAGCGCAGGTTTTGCCCTGCGTGCCAGTTGTGTTGGTGCTTGTGCCAAATCCCCCCAAGGGTTCAGGCCAGCGAACAATCTGGCATGCACAACCAACTAATTGGCAAACAGGGACAAGGGCCGGGAAAAGTCGCGCCTTAGTATCTAAAAAGACCGCAACCCCACGCTCAAGAATAAGAACGGATGCCCCACCATGCTCAAGTCCCCCTTGTTTCGTCTCTCGACCCTCGCGCTGTTGATCGGTGCTGGCCAGGCCAACGCCTATGAGCTGTACGGCAACGACGACGGTCATTTGAACGCCACCCTCGAAGCGGCGTTCGGGATCTTCCACAGCCAGGAAAACTACGCGCCGTCCGGCCGCCTCAGCGAAGGTTCCTCGTCGTGGCGCGAGGGCTACATCAAGTACGGTTTGAGTTTCGACAAGGGCCTGGCGGGTGTGGGCACCGGCTACGGCGCGGCCAACCTGCTGAGTTCCGGCACCTGGGGTGACGGTGATGCCGCCGGCTTCAGCGACGGCTCGGAGCGCACCACCAAGTTTGAAGACGCTTACCTCGGCTGGCGCTCGGACGAACTGTTCGCGCCGTTGGGCAAGGATGGCGTCGACCTGTCCTTCGGCCGCCAGAACATCGCGATCGGTGACGGTTTCCTCATCAACGGCGACGCGTTGAACATGGGCAAGGGCCTGGCCGATGGCGAGTTCAACCGTGGCGGTTCGTACTACCTGGCGGCACGCAAGGCGTTCGACGAAACCGCGGTGTTGCGTCTCGGTGGCAAGGAAGGCTGGCGCAGCGACCTGATGTGGCTCAAATCCAACAACCGCGCCCAGGCCATGACCGAAATGTACGCCGGCACCCTCGAGCACGTGGCCGAAGCCGGCACCGTGGGCCTGACCTACATCAAGACCACCGACATCGACGAACAGTACGCCTCGCCGCTGCAACTGGAGCGCGACGGCATGCAAACCTACAGCCTGCGCGCCACCGGCAACGCCGGGGTCAAGGACCTGTTCCTGTCCGGCGAGTACGCCGAGCAGGACAAGCCCCACGCCAGCAACGAAGACGCCTGGTACCTGGAAGCTGGATGGACCTTCTCCGCCGCGCCCTGGACGCCGTATGTCAGCTACCGCTACAGCCGCTTCTCGGAAAACTACGACACCCTGTTCTACGGCATGAGCCGTGGCTACGGCACCTGGTTCCAGGGTGAAGTGGCAGGCAACTACGCCGGGCCGTTCAACAACAACTCGCGGATCCAGAACGTCGGCCTGAAAGTCTCGCCGCTGGAAAACCTCAACCTCGGCGCGCTGTATTTCAACTACGACACCATCGACCGAAACCTGGGCAACACCGACGGCCACGAAGTCGACCTGTACGCCGAATGGCACGTCAACGACCACCTGACCGTGATGCCGCTGGTGGGCTTCTACCAGCCGGACAAGAGCTTCGACAACGGCGGCACGCAACTGGGCAACAACAACCAGAACGTCTACGGCCAACTGCTGTTTGTCACCGGTTTCTAACGGCCGCCTGGGGCAACGGCGCATCCGTTGCCCCAAGGCAAAAAGGGATTTGCCATGCACCTCAACCTCCTGACGATCCGTCGCAAGATCACCCTTCTCGCCGGGCTCTGCCTGGTGCTGGTGGTCGCTTTGCTGATGGGCTTGTCGCTGTACCAGACCCATCAGAGCAGCCAGCACGTGGCCACGGCCAGCGGCGAGATGCTCGCCAAGGCCGCCCGCGAGCACATGCAGGCACTGGGCAACGTGCAAGCCATGCACGTGCAACGCACTTTCATGCAGACCCACGAATACGGCCAGGGCCTGTCCCGCTATCTGCTGTACCTGCGACAACTGCACCAACACGGCCGCCTGGACCGCGCGCAACTGCGCCAGCAACTGAGCGACCAGTTGCACCAGGCCCTGATCGACAAGCCCGACCTGCTCGGGCTTTATGTTATTTTCGAACCCGATGCCCTCGACGGCGGCGATGCCGGGTTCGCCAATCAGGCCGAACTGGGCAGCAACGAAACCGGACGCTTCGCCCAGTACTGGGTGCAGGGCAAACCCGGCGAACTGCAAGCGGTGATCGGCGACGAAGGCTTGCTCGCCAACACCGCGCCCGGCCCCAGCGGCGCCCCTTACAACGCGTTCTACACCTGCGCTCGCGACAGCCGTCAGGCCTGTGTGCTGGAGCCGTATTTCGACGAAGCCTCGGGCACGCGCAAGCTGGTGACCAGCATTGCCTTCCCGCTGCTGGAAAACGGCAAGGTGATCGCCGTGGTCGGCCTCGACATCAACCTCGCCGCGCTGCAACAGAACTCCGAGGCCAGCGCCCGGCAACTGTTCGACGGCAGCGGCCAGATCAGCATCATCAGCCCACGCGGGGTGATTTCCGCCAACAGCCAGGACGCCAGCCGGCTGGGTCAGCCGATGGAAAACCGCGAGGTGCTGGACAGCCTGCAGCAGGGTCAGGCGACCGTGTTGGTCGATGCGCAGCAGATCAAGGTGCTGGAACCCTTGGCGCCGATTCCCGGTGCTGCGCCATGGGGTGTGCTGGTGGGTGTGCCGCAGGGCGTCTTGCTGGCGCCGGTCACCAGCTTGCGCACCGCCCTCGACGATCAAGCCGTAAAAAGCACCGTCCTGGAACTGCTGTTGGGCGGCGGTTCGGCGTTGCTCGGCCTGTTGTTGATCGGCTACACCGCGCAACGCATCACTCGCCCCCTGCAAGAACTGACGCGGGTGATGGAGGACATTTCCCTTGGCGAAGGCGACCTGACCCGCCGCCTGCACGTGCAATCGCGGGATGAGATCGGCCAGTTGGCGACCGCCTTCAATCGTTTTGTCGAACGCATCCAGCAGTCGATGCGCGAAGTGTCATCGGCGGCCCAGGGCGTCAACGCCGGTGCGCAGCGGGTGCTGCTGGCATCCAATTCGTCGCTGGAGAATTTCGACGACCAGTCCAGCCGCACCAGCAGCGTCGCCGCCGCGATCAACCAATTGGGCGCCGCGGCCCAGGAGATTGCGCGCAATGCCTCCGACGCCTCGCATCAGGCATCCAACGCACGCCAGCAAGCCGAAGACGGGCGCCAGGTGGTGCAGCGCACCATTGAGGTGATGCACGAGTTGTCGGGCAAGATCAGCGCTTCGTGCGCCAACATCGAAGTACTCAATGACAAGACCGTGGACATCGGGCAGATCCTCGAAGTGATCAAGGGCATCTCCCAGCAGACCAACTTGCTGGCGCTCAATGCGGCGATCGAGGCCGCGCGGGCCGGGGAGGCAGGACGAGGTTTTGCAGTGGTCGCCGACGAAGTGCGCAGCCTGGCCGGACGCACCCAGACCTCGGCGCTGGAGATCCAGCAGATGATCGAGGCCCTGCAGATCGGCGCACAGCAATCGGTCGCGACCATGACCGAGAGCCAGCAGCACAGCGAAGAAAGCGTGAACATCGCCAACCTCGCGGGCACGCGCCTGGGGAGCGTCACCCAGCGCATTGGCGAGATCGACAACGTCAACCAGTCGGTGGCCGCCGCGACCGAGGAACAGACGGCGGTGGTCGAGGCGTTGAATGTCGACATCATTCAGATCAACACCCTCAACCAGCAGGGGGTGGAGAACCTGCAAGCGACCTTGCGCGCCTGTACCGAGCTGGAGCAGCAGGCCGGGCGGTTGAATCAGTTGGTGGGGAGTTTTCGGATTTGAAGCGTTGCCGGCGTTGGCTGTGAGCCTGACACACCGAGGTGATGGGTTCGCTGGCAAGCCAGCTCCTACAGGATCAGGTGCAGGCCCACTGGATTCGTGATCACCACAAAACCTGTAGCAGCTGGCAAGCCAGCGAACCAGGCGCCACGGCGTGTCGACAAGCCTTCCAATCCTGGCACCCACAACCAACCACCTGGCACGCACACTAACAACCCGCGCCGCAGCCCCGACGTAGTATCCAGTCAGCCCTCCACCCGGGGGCGCTGAACCCTTCTTTCCCCATCAAAAAAACAAATCGACCTTCGGGCTGCGGGAGACGCTTGTGCTCAAGAAAAGTGCGTTGGGTTGGCCGAAGATTGCCGGCCTCGGAATTGCGTTGGTGGTGGCCGGGCAGTTTTCCGGCTGGAACTTTGGCCTGATGGCCGGCGGCTGGATCAACATGCTGATCGCCACCGTGTTGATGGCCCTGCTGTGCGGTGGTCTGGCGCTGTGCGTGGCCGAGCTATCGACGGCCTTGCCCAGTGCGGGCGGGGTGTTCGTCTATGCGCAAAGCGCGTTCGGGCCGTTCGTGGGTTACCTGGTGGGCGTCGCCTGTGCTCTGGCGCTGACCATCGGCACCGGCGCTGCGGCGACCTTCATCTGCGCCTACACCGAATCGATCTTCGGCCTCGGCGGCTGGCCGGTGAAGATCGCCCTGTTCGCGGTGATCCTCGGCATTCACATGCGCGGTGTCGGCGAAGCCATGGGCCTGACGTTCATTGCGGGTGTGATTGCGGTCGTCGCCCTGCTGACCTTCGGCGTGGCCATGGCACCCCATGTCGAACTGCGCAACCTGCTGACCTTGCCGGCCAACGTCGCCACCCCGGTCAGCCTCGGCGGGATCTTCGCCTGCGTGCCGTTTGCGATCTGGTTGTTCATCACCGTCGAGCAGACCGGCTCGGCTGCCGAAGAGGCACACAACCCGGGGCGCACCATGCCACGGGGGATTCTCGCGGCGATCGGCACCTTGCTGGTGACCGCGTTGGTGGTGCTGGTCTGCGCCCCGGGTGCCGGCGGTGTCGAGCTGGTGGGTTCGGCGGGCGATCCACTGTACGCGGCAATGTCCGGCAACAGCGCGTTCGGCGACGACTCGTGGCTGGCGAAGGTGATTGGCTGCGGTGCGGTGTTTGGCCTGATCGCCACCTTCTTCTCGCTGGTGTACGCCGCCTCCCGCCAGGTGTTCGCCATGGCCCGCGACGGCCTGTTCCCGCACTGGCTGGGCAAGACCGGCCAGCGCGGCACGCCGTACCCGGCGCTGATGCTGATCGGCGCCATCGGCCTGCCGCTGTCGGCGGTCGACCCGGCCACCGTGATGCTCGCCGTGGTGCTGCTGCTCAACGTCTGCTACCTGCTGATTTTTGCCGCGTACCTGCACATCAAGCGCAATCAACCCGAGCTGGCACGGCCTTTCACCCTGCCCGGCGGCAAGCTGGTGGCATGGCTCGGCCTGGCCCTGACCCTGGTGGTGATCGCCGCCTGCTTCCAGCTCGATTTCAAAATGCTGATCGCCCTCGCCGCGATATTCAGCCTGTGCATTCTCAATTTCCTGTTGCGCAACCGTGCGCCAACCGCCGTCCTGGAGACTCCTGACCATGCTGCCTGAACCGACTCTGCTGCAACGCCGCCATCGCGTGCTGGGCAGCGCCTCGCCGCTGTTCTACGACACCCCCCTGCACCTGGTGCGCGGAGAAGGCGTGTGGCTGTTCGACGTCGATGGTCGACGCTACCTCGACGTCTACAACAACGTGCCCTGCGTGGGGCACTGCAACCCCCATGTGGTCGAAGCCATGCACCGTCAGGCGACGACCCTGAACATCCACACCCGCTACCTCGACGAACAGGTGGTGCGTTACGCCGAGCGCCTGACCGCCACCTTCGGCGAGCCGCTGGACACCGCAATGTTCACCTGCACCGGCAGCGAAGCCAACGAACTGGCGCTGCGCCTGGCACGCTTTGCCAGCGGCGGCACGGGGATCATCGTCAGCGACTACAACTACCACGGCAACTCGGCCTCGCTGGCCGAAGTCACCACCGCCCTGCCCTCGCCGGAACCCTTCGCCGCCCACGCCCGCGCGGTGCCGATCCCGTGCCTGTACCGGGCGCCGGCCGGCACCACCGAGGAACAGTTGGCCGAGCAGTACGCGGCCAACATCGCCGCCGCCATCGCTTCGCTGCGGGCCCAGGGCATCCGCCCCGCCGCGCTGCTGATCGACACCCTGTTCGCCAACGAAGGCTTGCCACGGGTCCCGGCCAGTTTCGTCAACAAGGCCGCGGCACTGATCCGCGCTGCGGGCGGGCTGTTTATCGCCGATGAGGTGCAGTCCGGTTTCGGCCGCACCGGCGATCATTTGTGGGGGCATCAGGCCCATGGCGTGGTGCCGGACATCGTCACCCTGGGCAAACCCATGGGTAACGGCTACCCCCTGGCCGGCCTGATCACCCACAAGGCGCTGGTCGAGTCGTTTGGCCGTCACGCCATGTACTTCAACACCTTCGGCGGCTCGCCGGTGGCGGCTGCGGTCGGCATGGCGGTGCTGGATGTGATCGAACAGCAACAACTGCTGCACAACGCCCAGAGTGTCGGCGCCTATGTGCAGCAACGCCTGCAGGCCCTGGCGCAGAAGCACTCGATTATTGGCGACGTGCGTGGCAAGGGGTTGTTCTTCGCCATGGAGCTGGTGCGCGATCACGCCAGCAAGGAGCCGGCCGGGCTGGAGGCGCGCAAGGTGGTCAACGACATGCGCGACAACGGCGTGCTGATCAGCAAGATCGGCGCCGGCGACAACATTCTCAAACTGCGTCCGCCACTGGTGTTCGGCCGCGAGCACGCCGACCTGTTCGTCAGCACCCTGGATAACGCGCTCAGCGCGATTTGAGGCCCGCCCATGACTGCATTCCACACCCTGCCCCACGACCAGCAAGTTGCCCATCTGCACGATCTGGCCCGCCATGCCCTGCAACATTGGGACGGCCAGTTCGGCGAGATCGAGCTGGTGAAATTCCGCGAGAACGCGGTGTTCTCGGCGCGCCGCGATGACGGTCAGCGCGTCGCCCTGCGCATCCATCGCAACGGCTATCACTGCGCGGCGGCGTTGCGTTCCGAGCTGCTGTGGATGGACGCGTTGGCGGGCGCCGGCATTACCGTGCCGCAGATCATTCGCGCCCAGGATCACAGCCACTTGATCGAAGTCACCCACCAGGCCATCGGCGAATCGCGCCACATCGACATGCTCGCCTGGTTGCCGGGTGCCACCGCCGGCACCTCGGAAAACGGCGTGCAGGCCGACACCGAAATCGATTTCCTGTTCAACGAAGCCGGGGCGCTGGCGGCGCGGATTCACTTGCACTCGGCGCAATGGCAGCAGCCGGACGAGTTTGTCCGGCATGCCTGGGACGAGGAAGGCTTGATCGGCGCCAATCCGTTCTGGGGCCGCTTCTGGGAGCTGGGGCAACTCAGCGCCGAGCAGCGCGACTTGCTGCAAGAAGCCCGGCGCACGGCGCGTCGGGACTTGCGCCAGTACGGTCGGCACCTGGGCAATTTCGGCATGATTCACGCCGACCTGGTTCCGGAAAACCTGCTGATCGAAGGCCCGCGCCTGCGCCTGATCGACTTCGACGACGCCGGGTTTGGCTGGCACATGTTCGAGCTGGCCACGGCGCTGTACTTCTGCCTCGACGATCCGCGTTATGAGCAGATCAAGTCGGCACTGCTCGAGGGCTACCACGCGGTCAAGCCGCTGACCGAGGCCGACCGCCGGACCCTGGCGCTGTTCCTGATGCTGCGCGGCACCACCTACCTGGGTTGGATTCACACCCGCCAGGGCACGCCGACGGCGATTGAAATGGCACCGATGCTGATCGATCGGGCGTGCCGGTTGGCGCGGATGTATCTGCAGGCCTGACCTCTGTAGGAGCTGGCTTGCCAGCGAAACGGACAACTCGGTGCATCAGACGCACCGCCTTCGCCGTCAAGCCGGCTCCTACATCAATCACAACATCCAATCCATCCTCAAACCCCTGTAGGAGCTGGCTTGCCAGCGAACCCGGCTCCTCGGTGTGTCAGACACGCCGCCTTCGCCGGCAAGCCGGCTCCTACAGGGTGACCGATTGCAGGAGCGGGCGAGCCCGCGATGAACAATAACGCGCTCTCAGCAATGCGCCCCGGCATGTTCCAGGCGATGGAACAGGCGGTTGAAATACACCAGGCTATCGCGTGGTTCGCGCACGCCAACCTTGGTCAGCTCAACGAACATCACCGAGTGCGAACCGACTTCCTTGCACTCGCTGATCCGCCCTTCCAGCTGCACCAGCGCATCACGCAACACCGGTACGTCGCTGGCGCCGTCGTCCCACAGGTCCCAGGCAAAACGCTCGGCCATCGGCACCTGGGTCATACCGGCGAAGTGGCGGGCCAGCTCTTCCTGCTCGCCACACAGCACGTTGACGCACAGATGGCCGTTGGTGCGGAACACATCGTGGGTGGCGCTGTTGCGGTTGACGCAGACCAGCACCGTGGGCGGCGAGTCGGTCACCGAACATACGGCGCTGGCGGTGATGCCGCAGCGTCCGCCAGGGCCATTGGTGGTGATGATGTTCACCGCCGCAGGCAGTTGCGCCATGGCGTTGCGAAAGTCGATTTGCTGCTGGCTCAAGTCGGCCATGTCGATGCCCCTCCTCTCAGGAGAGCCGCGCTCTTGCGGCCCGTAGGTGATGGAACAAGACTACGGCGACAGGCTCGACGCGACCATTCTGACGAATCCCATGCCAGGGTTGGCTTTCCGCTAGTCGACTAGGTGGTTTCTTTATCGCATGGGCCGCTGACAGCGGTTATTCTGCTGACTGGCTGCACAAGATCAGCCAACGCTCGCTGCGCGTGCCCGCAGACGACAACAATAAATAGAAAATACCGTGGCCGTCCCGATGGAAACCCGCAAACCGATTGTTTATATCGTTGATGACGACAAAGACCTGCGCACTTCGCTGGCCTGGTTGCTCGAGTCCGTCAGTGTCCAGGCGCAGTGCTTCTCCGGCGCCGAAGAATTCCTCAACCAGTACGACCCCAAGCAGCCCGCCTGCCTGGTGCTCGACGTGCGCATGCCGGAAACCAGCGGCTTCCAGCTGCAGGAAATCCTCAACCAGCGTGGCAGCAGCCTGCCGACCATTTTCGTCTCGGCCCATGGCGACATTCCGATGTCGGTGGCAGCGATGAAAAACGGTGCGCTGGATTTCGTCGAGAAGCCCTACAACCCGCAGCAGATGATCGACCGCATCCAGACCGCGCTGAAGACCGCCGTGCACGCCCAGGCCGATCAGGCGCAGCGGCAGCACATGCAAGGCAAGCTGGCGCTGTTGACCGCCCGTGAGCGTGAGGTGTTGATGCTGGTGATCGATGGCAAGGCCAGCAAAGTGATCGCCCGCGAGCTGGACATCAGCGTCAAGACCGTGGATGTGCACCGGACCAAGATCAAGGAAAAGATGGGCGTGAGCAGCATCGCCATGCTGGTGCGCGAGGTGCTGCATTTACCGGTTGAGGAGCCGGGGAGGCATTGAGATTTTTGGGGGCCTTAAGGGCCCCATCGCGAGCAGGCTCGCTCCTACAAGGGGTCACTCGATCCACTGTAGGAGCGAGCCTGCTCGCGATGAACGATAACGCGGTATTAGATCTGGCTATACCGCTTGCGATACGCCCCCGGCGACACCCCGAAGCGCGATTTGAACGCCGACGAGAAATAGCTCGAATCCGAGAATCCCCAGGCATAACACAGCGCCGAGAGCTTCTGCTCGCCGTCGGCACTGCGCAGGTTTTCCGCGCAGAAATCCAGGCGCCGGTGCTTGATGTACTGCGCCACCACCAGGCCGCGCTTGGAGAACATCCGGTACAGACCGCGCACCGACACTCCCACTTCCCGAGCAATCAGTTCCGGGCACAGCTCCTCGTCGCCAAGATGGGCATCGATGAATGCGATGATCTTGCGGAATTGCCGCTCATGGGGATCGGCAGCGCTGTCACGGGCGCTGATCCCGGGCAACAGCAGGCTGGCCAGGGCATCCAGCACTGCCTCGCTCTCCTGCATTTCCAGGCCTTCCTGCTGGCAGGTATCGAGCACCAGCTTGTTCGCCAGCGCCGCCAGCGGGGTGCTGGCCGACAGACGCGTGGCGCAGTTGATGCTGCTCAGGTGGGAGCCGCGTTCGAGCACCTGGCGCGGCAGGATCAGCGACAGCTGGCGCGAATCCTCGTTGTAGATCATGTCGCTGGGGCGGCTGGCGTCAATCAGGGCGATGTCGCCACAGCCGAGCAAGGCGCGGTTGTCGCCCTGCTCCAGTTGCGAGCTGCCGCGCATCTGGAACACCGCATAGTAATGGCCGTCGCTGCTGGTGCTGACGTCCTTGCTGGTGCGATACAGGTGCACGTGGGCCATGTCGACCACGCTGAGGTTGATCGCACCGCTGTGAAATTCCGTCAGTTCGCCATAGAAATCACTGTCCAGGGCCCGGGCATCGAAACGCCCACAGGCCTGGTTCACCTGGCTCAACCAACTTTCGAACGCCTCATTGCGCACCGTCGATGCTGTAATCATGATCGCAAGGCCTCAAGTCTCTTGTTGTTATTGTCGACCGCTTCAGCGAGCGGTTCGGTCACACGGTTATTGCTCTGGCCATCGCCTCCCTCGATGGCCGCCGGGCGCCTATTCAACAGGCACCGGCGTCGGCTTTCCAGCCTTCCCTGACTTAGATATCCAATACCAGACGAGCGGAGAGCGCCCGGGAAACACAGGCGCAGATCTGCTTGTTGGAGGCCTTTTCCTTGTTCGACAAACAGTTGTCGCGGTGCTCCGGCACGCCGTCGAGTACTTCGACGATGCAGGTGCCGCAGATGCCTTCGCGGCACTCGGTGTCGATGTCGCAGCCGTGGGCTTGCAGCACGTCGACCAGGCTGGTGTTGGCCGGCACTTGCAGGACCACGCCAGAGCTGGCCAGCTCCACTTCGAAGGTACCGGCCGGTGCGCTGTTGGCGGCCGGGTCGGCGGCGAAGTGTTCGAGGTGAATCGCGTCGTCGCTGCGGGTGCGCGCGGCCACTTCCACCACTTTGTTCATGAACGGCGCCGGGCCACAGGTGTAGACGTGGGCGGCGAGACTGGCGCGGTCGAGGCAGGCACTGAGGGCGCCATCGAGGTCAGCCGGTTCGATGCCGTAGTGGAACTCGACGTGATCGGCAAACTCGCTGGCCAACAGTTCGGCAAAGGCGGCGTACTGCGCCGAGCGGGCGAAGTAATGCAGGCGATACGGCTGGCCGCTTTCCGCCAGTCGATAGGCCATGCTCAGCAGCGGCGTGACGCCAATGCCGGCTGCGAACAGCACATGCTCGGCAGCACTGTCATCGAGGCGGAACAGGTTGCGCGGCGCGCCCATCTCCAGTTCCATGCCCTCTTCGACCTGCTCATGCAAGGCCAGGGAACCGCCGCGCGATTGCGCTTCTTTTTTCACCGCCACCAGGTAGGCGCGGCGATCCTGCGGTGGACTGCACAGGGAATACTGGCGGGTCACCCCGGTCGGCCCGGTCAGGTCGACGTGGGCACCCGGCTCATAGGTGTCGAGCGGCTGGCCGTCACTGCGCACGAGGCGAAAGGAACGGATATCCAGCGCTTCGTCGACGATCCTTTCGATCTTCACCTTCATCATTGCGTCACCTGAATACTATTTTTGTTGATAAACACAGCAACCTGTAGGAGCTGGCTTGTCGGGTCGCCGCATCGCAGCGAAGGCACACTTCGGATTTGTATCGCCTTTGCTGAAGCCTTCGCCGGCAAGCCGGCTCCTACAAGGGGCATTTTCCACGCCCCGGTTCAGCGCATGAACAAGCCGCCGTTGACGTCCAGGCACGCGCCGGTCACCGAGGTCGCGTTATCGGCGATCAGCAGCAGCACGCTGTCGGCGATGAACTCGGGATTACCGAGGGCGCCGGTCGGGATCATTTTCAGGATCTGCTCAAGGCGCTCCGGGGCCACGGATTCGCGGACCACCGGCAAGTCCAGCGGACCTGGCGAGATGCTGTTGACGGTGACG
This sequence comes from Pseudomonas sp. F007, assembly GCF_057814275.1. NCBI lineage: Bacteria > Pseudomonadati > Pseudomonadota > Gammaproteobacteria > Pseudomonadales > Pseudomonadaceae > Pseudomonas > Pseudomonas sp. F007. Next base: position 468,512 of record NZ_JBVATA010000004.1, read on the forward strand.
CCCTGCGGCGCCAGTTCGCGGGCGAAGACTTTGGTCAGGGTCGCCACGCCGCCCTTGGCCGCCGCGTAATGCGCGCCGGTGGCGGTGCCGCCGTTCTGTCCGGCCAGGGAAGCGATGTTGACGATGCGCCCGAAACCGCGCTCGGCGAAATGCGCACCGAACACCTGGCAGGCGACAAACGTGCCGCGCAGGTTGATCGCCATCGACTCGTCGAACTCTTCGGGGGTGATCTCCATCAGCGCTGCAACCTTCGACACGCCGGCGTTGTTCACCAGAATGTCGGTGCCGCCCCAACGCTCGGCGAGCAGGTCACGGGCACGTTGAAAGTCCGCCTTATTACGCACATCCAGCTCGATAGCGACGGCGGTAGCGCCGCTGCTGTCCAGCTCGGCGGCCAGTTGCTGCACGCCTTCAGGGCGTACATCGGCCAGGCCGACGCGATAACCCGCTGCGTGCAAGCGACGAGCGATGCATTCGCCCAATCCGCGGGAGGCACCGGTGATCAATGCGACTCGACTCATGATGCAATCCTCACAGCAGGAAACCGAGCGCGCTCAGGCTGTCGGTGGAGTTGATCAACCGCACCACCTTGCGCTCCAGCGATGGCACGCCGTCGGTGAAACGGATGCGGTGGTTGAGGTCGGCCACGAACGGCGTGTGCACCCCACGTTTGTAGGCGTACAGCAGCTGCGCCGAGTTGACTTCGACGATGTCGCCAGCGGCTTCCACCAGGCGGAAACGCGAGACGGTGCGGATGGTTTTTGCCGCGTCCACCGCCGACGGCGAATAGCCGGCGGTCAGGCGTTCGATGCGCAGCTCGCGCATGCGCGCATCGTCGTAGGCGTAGTTGAGGGTCGCCTCGAAATCCTCGGTATCCGGGTCGATCGGCACGATGTACTTGCCGCTCTCACTCCACAGGGTCGCCCACTCGGCGTAGTGCTTGTGATCGAGCAGCTCGGCTTCGCGCCAGATGAATTCGATGGCCTGGGCCAGCGGGCCGGTGAAGCCGTTCAGGGTGTCGTGATTGCTCATTGGCTCATCATCCTTTTCCACATGTCGTAGGCACCGCGCATGCCGCCTTCGTCGGTGGCGTGGCTGACTTTGTCGCCGTTCTCAGCGGTGATTTCCCGATTCAGGCCACGGTTGACCAGGATCGGCGCATCGACGCCGGCATACGAGCCGCGCTGCACGCGATCCCAGGCCTCGGCATCGTCAGGGCTGCCGAAACCGAACGGGCCCTGGAAGTGTTCGTGGATACGCATGCGTTCGCGGTTGGCGATTTCCGGGCCGCCGTCCATGCCCAGGGCCACGTGACGGATCTCGGTTTCGGTGACCGACACCGGGCGCAGCACGCGGAAGAACGACATCGACATCGCCACGTTGGGGAACAGGTTCAGGTTGAACCCGGCGCCGTGCAGCGAGCGCACGATGCGTCGAACCTGATCGGCCGGCATGCTTTTCGACAGCGCTTCGGTGACGTGGGCAAAGCGCTCCTGCAACTGCTCGGTGCCGTCGTCGTGATCGAGGTCGACGTGCTCCGGGACCATCACCATCACGCTGTGGCCGTTGCCCAGGGAGTGGGTCACCGCTTGTTCGTCGGTCATGAACGAGAGCATTTCCGAGGTTTCTTCATCCACCGACGACATGAACGACTTGTGCACGATCGGGAAGTGGTAACCGTCGGTGGTGTTTTCCAGCTGGATCTTCCAGTTGCCCTTGAAGCTGAACTTGTGTTCGCCCTGGGTCTTGATCGGGTAGCCGGCGCCCTGCTTCATGAACAGGTCCATCCAGTGTTTGGCGCCGTCGAGGAAGTCTTCCAGCGGCTCGATCTCGTCGTTGTAGCTGGCGAAGATCATGCCGGCGTAGCTTTCGACGCGCAGGCTGGTCAGCGGCAGTTCGGATTTCTCGAGGATACCTTCATAGCCGTCCGGATACGGCAGCGCGCGCAGCTTGCCGTCCAGGCCATAGGACCAGCTGTGGTACGGGCAGGTGAAACCGGTGGCGTTGCCCTTGTGCTTCTCGCACACCGTGGCGCCACGGTGACGGCAGCGGTTTTCCAGGACATTGATGGTGTTCTTCTTGTCACGCACCACGATCACCGGACGACGGCCGATGGTCGCGGTCTTGAAATCGCCGCTGTTGCGCACTTCGCTTTCGTGGGCAACCCACACCCAGGTGCGGTAGAAAATCTTCTCCAGCTCGGCTTCGAACAGCGCCGGGTCGTTGTACAGCGAAACGTCGACGCGGTCGTGCTGGACCAGCTGTTCGGGGCTTCTCGACGTCGCGATCAGCGGGTATTCATGAGTGCTCATGCGGTTCTCCTCATGGCTTGTTTTTATGATGAGTGTTGGTCCCGGGGGCTAACCGAGCATGCTCTGTTGCAGGTGCGCACCGAAGGCGCAGACCATTTCGTCCTGACCCTTGCGACCGACAATCTGCAGGCCGACTTTCAGCCCGCCACAGTCCAGCTCCACCGGCACCGACAGCGCCGGATGACCGCTCAAATTGAACGGCCGCACCAGCGGCGTCATACCGGCCACGGCCTTGCTGCCGGCGCGGGCTTCGCTGAGGGTCGGTGGCAGGCTCGGCAGTGTTGGCAAGAGCAATACGGCGAAATCTTCCAGCGCCGCATCCACCTGGCGAGTGAAGCGTTCACGTACCGTTTCGGCTTCGGCCAGGTCCTGGCGCGAGGTGCGGCTGGCCGCCAGCAAACGGCTTTCGACGTCGGCGCCGATCAGGCCTTTGCCGGTCAGGTGGCCGAAGGCGGCCCAGTTTTCAAAATTGATCACCGTCAGCCCGGCAATGAATGCCGCTTCGAATTCGCTCAACTGCAGGTGGCTGCGGCGCCATCCGGCACGGTCCGCAGCGGCGCCGAGGCTGGCTTGCAAATGGGCGTCGCAAGCGACATCGAGGAAGCCGACTTTGGCGCCATCGCCGGGCGAACCTTGTACGTTGAAGCCCGGACAGATCACCTGCATCGCGGCGATCAGATCGTCCATGTTCCGGGCGAACGGCCCGACGCAATCGAGGCTCGATTCCAGCGGGTGTGCACCGACGCGACTGACCCGCCCATAAGTCGGCTTCAATCCGGCCACCCCGCAGCAGGCCGCCGGTACGCGCACCGACCCCCCGGTGTCGGTGCCGATGGCGATGTCCGCCAGGCCCGCGGCAACTGCCGCGGCCGAGCCGCTGGAAGAACCGCCCGGCACCCGGTCAGGGGCTTGTGGGTTGATCGGGGTGCCGGTCCAGTCGTTGATCCCGGTCACGCCGAACGCCAGTTCGTGCAGGTTGGTCTTGCCGACGATCTGCCAGCCGGCGTCGAGAATCGCATCGACCACTTCGGCGTTTTTTATTGCCGGTGCAGCCTCGGCAAACACCCGGCTACCCGAGCGGGTTGGATGCCCGGCGATGTCGATCGAATCCTTGATCGCCACGCGCTTGCCGTGGCCCCCCAGGAGGAATTCGCTGATGAAGGTACTCATGGGCGCAGCTCCAGGTTCAACAGGCGCTGGGTGCGGAAATGCGCGATCTGCCAAGTGCCGTCAACGCAGTGGAAATCAATGTTCAACCGGGTGCCAAACAGCTCGTGGCGGCCATCGGCGTAGGTGGAAATCTGCTGCATGATCCACTGCCCCTGCGCGCCCTCGCCGTCGACCACAATCGACTCGCTGGTGAGGTAGTGCAGGTTCAGCTGGAAGTGATCGGACGGCGGCAGGTAACCGCCGACAAACGCCGCGATCGCCTCGCGTCCGCGGTGCTGGCCGAAGGTCTGCGCGGTCTGGGTGCCGAGGCCTTCCCAGATCGCGTCCTCGGTAAACAGGTGTGCCAGGTCACGGGCCTCGACCGGCGCCCGCGGCACATCGCACAGGTCCATGTAGCGCGCCATCAGGCGGCGCACTGCACTTTCCCCTTCGAGCGTCGCCAGACGCTGCAGCAAGGCCTCGTTCATGACTTACACCTTGGCCGCGTCAGGGATGGTCAGCGGACGGCCGATGCGCGCTTCGACCTTGGCATAGCGCCACAGGCTGTACTCGTTGACCGGCGTGGTGCGGAACAGGTTGCAGGCGTCGATCACCGTCTGGTGGCAGTCGACGTCGGCCATGATGTACACGGTCCAGGGCGAGGTGGTGGACGGGCCGACCATCAGGCGGTCGTCGTCCATGGCGCCGAGCACGGTGATCCCGGGCATCGCGCCGAGGTCGCCCATCATTTTGCTGAAGCCCTTCCAGACGCTCAGGCCTTCGCCGGTGGGCAGGTCGAAAAAGTTCTGGGTGATGCCGATGCAGAAGACGACGCGCAACGGTTCCTGGGTAACTTGGGACATGACGGTAATCCTTGAATGAGTGAAAGAAGTCAGATGTAGCCCGGGAACGGCTGGACGCCGAGAAACACCGAGCCGGCGCCGTCGTACAGGCCTTCGCTGAGGAAGGCGTGCTGGGTCACCACCATCGAGTCGCGCAGGTAGCGTTGCAGCGGATGGCGCAAGTAAATCGCGGTGGTCCCGGCCAGGCTGTAGGCGCTCTGCACCACAGCAGCGCCGGCCTGGGACACGTGAATCGCCGACAGACGCAGCAGGCTGGTCTGCTCTGCGGTGACCGGATTGCCGGCCAGAATCGAGTTCCACACCTGCTCAGTCGCGCCGTAGAAGAACGAGCGTGCGGCGCTGAGGGTGGCTTCGGCCTTGGCCACTTCGATGCGCACGTAGGCACGGTCGGCCAGTTTCGGCGCGCCGGTGATCCCGCCGCCGTTGGCCATGCGGCTGATTTCGTCGAGGGCGGCGCGGGCCAGGCCGAGGTTGACCACGGCCAGCACTTGCGCGGCGTAGGCAATCGAGGGGTAGCGGAACAGCGGCTCGTCGATGGTGGCGGCGCCGCCACGAATGAAGGTCCAGCGGTCTTCGACGAATTGCTCGCTGACACGCAGGTCGTGGCTGCCGGTGCCTTTGAGGCCGACCACGTCCCAGTTTTCGATGATCTCGACCTGGCTGGCCGGGAACACGGCGGTGCGAGGCTTGCCGCCGGCGGCGCTGGCGCCAATGCCGACACCGAGCAAGTCCGCGCCCTTGCAGCCGCTGGCGAATTTCCAGGTGCCGTTGACCTGCCAGCCGCCTTCGACCACCTGCGCCGGTTGCAACGGGAACAGGCCGCCGGCGAACACCAGGTCCGGGCTGTCGGCGTAGAGTTCGGCGAGGGTTTCCGGGGGCAAGGCCGCCAGGTACACGCCGGCGCTGCCGAAGCTGGCAACCCAACCGGCGGAGCCGTCGGCTTCGGAGATGCGCTCGATCATCTGCAGGAACAGGCCCGGCGCCAGGGCGTCGCCGCCGAAGCATTTTGGCGTGGCGGCACGATAGATGCCGACCTGCTTGAAGCGCTCGATCATGTCCCGAGGCACGTGTGACAAGGCGTCGAACTCTTCACGACGTTCACGCACCTCGGCCAGCACCTGCTGAAACAACGGACTGTCGAGCATCGGCTCGACCGGATCGCAAACCTGATCTTGTTGGACGACAGCTGAGCGCAGCATGGGCGAATTCTCCGTTGTGCTTATTCTTGGAAGGCCCCACCTGTCCCTGTAGGAGCGAGCTTGCTCGCGAAAAACTTCCAGACGGCGCGCCGAATCAGACAGAACGCGTAATCGTTGACGTCCATCGCGAGCAAGCTCGCTCCTACAAGGGGGAAAGGTGAAGTCAGGGATGGTGACCCTTGCATTGCGGCCCAGTGTAAAAACCCCGCCCACGCCCAACTATTGGTGCGTGCAGCCCCCCGCCTAAAGAAAACCCCTAGTGCGACAGCGGTTACTTCTGAGCGCATCCCCAGGCGCGAGCGGGTATAAAAAGCCATACTTGGCCCACCCCGGCCGGAACCCGCTGCTGCAAAGGGCTGCGCAATGTATTTGCCAAAACCGAACGACTTTTATGCGCTGATCGAGGCCATGCCGCTGTGCATCATTCTTCATGACGCGCACACCAAGGAGATCCTCTGGGCCAACGCCGCTGCCCTGGCGGCGCTGGGCTTTACCCTGGAAGAACTGACCCCGCTCAAGGCCCCGGACATGACCCGCGATGCGCCGAAGTACCGCCGTTCCGTGGGCCTGCGCTGGCTGGAGGGCGCCGCGCGCACCGGGCAGCGGGCCATCGAGTGGTGCTATCGCTCCAAGCAGGGGGTGGAGATTCTGTCCGAGGCGGTGGCGACCCTGGTTCATCTGGACGGCCGCGATGTGCTGATGGTGCAGTTCCGCGACATCTCCAAGGAAGACAAGGTCAAGCGCGACCTCAAGCGCTTCGAAAGTCGCCTCAAGGCTTTTATGCAGGACCTGGCCGAAGGCGTGGCGGTGCTTGGGGCCGAGGGTGAGATCCGCTTTATCAGCGACTCTGGCGCCCATCTGCTCAATGGCGAAGAACAGCACCTACTGGGCGAAAACTTCCTTGACTGGTGCGACGAGACTTCGCGCCAACGCCTGCTCCAGCAACTGGGCAACGTGTCGCCGGAGCACGCGCCCTTCGCCGTGCACTATCGGGTGCAACGGCGCGACGGCGAATGGCGCTGGCACGACGCGACCTGCCGCTACATCGAAATCGAAGACGACCTGGCCGGCCACCTGCTGCTGTTCCGCGATGTCACCGAACAGGTGCAGGCGGAAGAAGCGCGGCGCCTCAGCGAGCAGAAACTCGAATACCTGGCGCGCTACAACGCCATGGGCGAAATGGCCGTGGCGATTGCCCACGAACTCAGCCAACCGCTGGCCGCCACCCGCAACTTTATCGAGGGCGCGGTGATTCGCCTCGGTGCCAGCGCCGACACCGATCAGGGCGTGACCTGGGGTCTGCAGAACGCGGTGCGGCAGATCGAACACGCCTCGGTGATCATCAAGAGCGTGCGCGACTACGTGGTCAAACTCGAACAAAGCGAAGAGCAGGTCGACCTCAACGAGCTGCTGCGTGAAACCCGGTACTTCATCAGTTTGCGCGCCGACCCGAGCCGGGTCCGGGTGGAAATCGTCCCCTCGCCCACGCCACTGCGGGTCAGTTGCGAAAAAGTGCTGATCGGCCAGGTGATCCTCAACCTGGCCTTCAACGCCATCGAAGAAATGGCCGACTTGCCAATTGAGCGCCGGCTGTTGCGGATTCATGCCAGCCAGGACCAGGACGTCGCGCTGGTGCGCATCGAAGACTGCGGCCGGGGCATCCAGGCCCAGGCGCAGGAGAAGCTGTTCGACGGCTTTTTCTCGTCAAAAGTCAGCGGCAACGGCATCGGCCTGGCGCTGTGCAAAAACATCATCGGCCGCCACCGGGGCGATATCTGGGCACAAAACCTCGAGCCCTGCGGCGCGGTCTTCAGCTTCTCCCTGCCCCTTTCAGCCCCGTGCTGAGCCTGTCCTGCCAGGCGCTTGTGCCGGTTTGATGACACTGGCACAGACACACAAACACTTGGCAGGCAGGGCAATTCTCCCGCCGGCGGCGCGGACTAGAATCAAACCGTGAAAATCTGCCAAAGCACCCGCGATCCGCGTTACCAACAATTCAGGAAGTTCCCCTTATGCGAACAAACAGGATCTCCGTACAGTCAGCGCTAGGCCTGAGCCTGCTTGTACTCGGTTTGAACAGTGCCCGCGCGGATCTGCCGCCGGACACCATTGGCCAGACCGTGCTGGCGTTTCCGCCGGAAGCGCACCGCGCATTCGTGGTCGACGTCGAGTTCGAAAGCTTCGTCGCGGGCCGCGTGACCGTGGTCGACCCGGACCAGAAACGCGTGCTGGGCATGGTGCCGACCGGTTTCGCCGCACCATCGGCCTTGAGCCACGACAAGAAGACCCTCTACAGCGCCGACATCTGGTATTCCCGTGGCACCCGCGGCGTGCGCACCGACGTGCTGACCGCCTGGGACAGCTCGACTCTGTCGCCGGCCTGGGAAGTGCTGATCCCGAACAAGCGAGCCGAGTCGCTGACCCAGCGCTACGGCCTGAAGACCAGCGGCGACGACAAGTTCGTCTATGTCTACAACTTCACCCCGTCGACCTCGGTGACCGTGGTCGACACCCAGGCCAAAACGGTGGCGACGGAAATCGCGATCCCTGGATGCGTGCTCAACTACCCGGTGGGCAACCGCCGCTTCGCCTCGCTGTGCGGTGACGGCAGCCTGCAGGTGGTGACCCTCAACGACCAGGGCCAGGAAACCGCGCGCAGCCGCACGCCGTTCTTCGACCCGAACGCGGAGCGACTGGTGGAACGCGCGGTCAACGTCGGCGACACCTACTACTTCACGACCACTACCGGCACCGTGCGCCCGGTGGATTTCGCCGGCGATGCGCCGAAGATCCTGCCGGCCTGGTCGCTGGTGTCCGAGGAAGAGCAGAAGGCCGGCTGGGCCCCCGGTGGCTGGCAGCTGATGGCCGTGGCGCCTAAGCTGGATCGTCTGTATGTGCTGATGCACGACGCCCACGAACCGATGAAGTGGGAAGACCCGAGCACGCTGATCTGGGCGTTCGATCTCAAGACCCACAAAAAGGTCGGCACCCTGGAAGCGCCGGTTCCGGTATGGAGCATGCAGGCCACTGGCGACGACAAACCGCTGCTGCTCGGCGCCGACGTGGAAGGCGGTCTGCAGATCTTTGACCTGAAGACCAACACACACACCGGCAGCATGGCCAAGGTCGCAAAAACCGCGACTCAGGTCATGAGCTACTAAGAGGTTCGGCCATGCACATCGATCCGATCTTCATCATTGCCAGCGCCATCGCCATCGCGGTGTTGCTGGCCAGTGCCGCGACCCACAAGGTCCGTGCACCGGCGCGCTTCGCCCGGCAACTGGCGGATTACCAACTGCTGCCCCAGGCGCTGGTGCGTCCGAGCGCACGCCTGGTGCCGGTAGTGGAGCTGGGCATTGCCTTCGCCCTGCTGGTGCCGCTCAGCCGCAACTGGGCCGCACTCGCGGCGGCGGGCTTGCTGGCGCTGTACGCCGCCGCCATCGGCATCAACCTGTGGCGCGGTCGCGCCGACATCGACTGCGGCTGCGCCGGCCCCGACCAGGCCCAGCCATTGCGTCCGGTGCTGCTGGTGCGCAACAGCGCCCTGGTGGCCCTGGCGCTGCTGGCCAGCGTGGCACCGGTGGCCCGCGACCTGACCCTGTTCGACGGTTTCGTGACCCTCGCCGCTGCCGCTGTCGCGCTGCTGATCTACGCCGCCGCCGATGGCTTGCTGGCGAACTCCCCTCTTCTGCTCAAATTGATTGGTAGGTAATCAAAATGGAAGGCTTGATCGTTTCCAACATTCTGCTCTGGGTTTTATTGGTGGTCGTGGCGTTTGTCGTCATGGGCCTGGTTCGTCAGATCGGCGTCCTCCACGGTCGCCTGGCGCCAGCCGGCGCGCTGATGGTCGACAAAGGCGTGGCGGTCAACGAACCGGCGCCGCAAATCACCGCCAGCGACCGCAAGGGCCGTCCGGTGAACTTCGGTTATGCCGGCGAGAAATCGCAACTGCTGTTCTTCCTCTCGCCGACCTGCCCGATCTGCAAGTCGCTGCTGCCGGCGATCAAATCCATCGCCAAGGAACAGGCCGGCACCCTCGACGTGGTGTTCGTCAGCGATGGCGACATGGACGCCCAGCAAGCGCTGATCCGCGAGCACAAGCTCGAAGACGCCACCTACGTGGTCGGCCCGGAAGTCGGCATGACCTACCAGATCGGCAAGCTGCCGTACGCCGCGCTGATCGACAAGGCCGGCACCCTGCGCGCCAAGGGCCTGGTCAACTCCCGCGAGCACCTGGACAGCCTGTTCGAAGTCGAGCACCTGAAGCACGCCACCCTGCAGCAGTACCTCAACGCGCAGCCCCACGACCACGACCATAGCCACGGCCACAGCCACTGATAAGGCAGGGAGACCTTTATGAAACTGCTGGATCTGTTGTTTGAGCGCTCCACCCGCCGTGTCGCCGACACCACCTCGCGGCGCAAATTGCTGTCGCGCATGGGCTCGCTGATGGTCGCCGGTGCTGCCCTGCCCTTGCTGCTGCCACTGGACCGCACCAGCAAGGCACTGGCCGCCACCGACCCGAAAGCCGGTGACCCGGGCGATCCGAACAGCTGCGACTACTGGCGCTACTGCTCCATCGACGGCTTCCTGTGCAGCTGCTGCGGAGGTTCGGTGACGTCCTGCCCACCGGGCACCGAAGCCTCGCAGGTGACCTGGATCGGCACCTGCCGCAACCCGGCCGACGGCAAGGACTACATCATTTCGTACAACGACTGCTGCGGTAAGCAAAGCTGCGCCCAGTGCGCCTGCACCCGCAACGACAGTGAAGAACCGGCCTACCGCCCGTTCAACAACAACGATGTGAACTGGTGCCTGGCCGCCAAATCCCACATCTACCACTGCACCGTCTCGATCATACGCGGCGTCGCCGTGTAAACCGGCTCGTTTCGCCGGGGGCACCTACTCCCGGCTTTTTTTTCAGTCCTGCATCGTTTTTTTATTGGTTACACAGACCAGGGGTTTGTCATGGGTAAATTGCTCCTCATCGCGCTGATCTGCTCCCTGAGCGCCCCGACCGCCTTCGCCCGCGCCATCCCCGTCCCGGGCCAGCGCCACGCACCGGGCAACGAAGCGCCGCAAACCCCGATCGCCCAGGCCGGCTACAGCGTCGGCGTGAACTACCAGTTGCAGTGCGCCGGTTGCCATCTGGGCGACGGCAGCGGTTCGGCGGCCAACGACACGCCACGCATGAAGGGCTTCGTCGGCAACTTCCTGAAAGTCCCCGGTGGCCGCGAGTTTCTGGTACGGGTGCCGGGCATGTCGCAATCGGCCCTGGACAACGCGCAACTGGCCGACCTGCTCAATTGGCTGATGCGTGAAGACGGCATGGCCGGCAGCAGTCGCCCGGCGGATTACCAGCCGTACACCGCTGACGAAGTGACGAAACTGCGCGCCCAGACCATGCTCAATTTGCCCGGCACTCGCAGCGAATTGATCAAGGCCATGCGCGCGCAGGGCATCGCGATTGATGACGGGATGAATTACTGAGGCTGATGCACCGGCGCGACGGCAAACGGGTCTTCACTTGACGCCCCCGCTGCCGGCGCCAACCGCACTGCGTTGCGCCCCAACTCCTTCGCCTCGTACAGCGCCGCATCGGCCCTGGCCAACAGGCTCGCCGGGCTGTCGCCGGCAGCCGGTATCACGCAACACACGCCGATACTGATGCGCACCGCAATACTTGCCTGATCGTACTGCGCCGGGTGCTCGGCCAATGAGGCGCGCAGGTCGTCGAGGACACTCATGGCGCCTTCGGCATTGGCGCAGGGCAGCAACAGCAGGAACTCCTCGCCGCCGTAGCGACCGATGCTGTCGGACTTGCGTAGGCGTCGGGTGAGATGATTGACGCAGTGGCAAATCACCTCATCGCCCGCCAGATGACCGTACTCGTCATTGATTTGCTTGAAGTGGTCGATGTCGATCATCGCCACCGCCAGGCAGGATTCTTCGCGGCGCGAACGCTCCACTTCCTTGGCGAACTGCTCGATGATCGCCCGCCGGTTGAGAATGCCGGTCAGCACATCGCGCAAGGCCATGTGCTGCAGCAACGACTCGCTACGTTCCTTGGCCAACAGCACCAGGCCGAGGGAAATCATCATCGCGGTGAAGGTGCCGATACTCACCGAGATGGTCTGCTTGAGGTTGCTGACGTCGTAGCGCATCTCGGCAGCGCCACCGCCGAGCACGGCAACGATGCGCATGCCCAGGCCGATCAGGCTGATGCTCGACCCAATGATCAACAGCATCCGCGCCCGCCCCTGGGCCGGCACATAGCGCCGCGTCCAGTGGATGATCAGCGCGCATTGCAGCATCAACACCAGGGTGGCGGCGAGCATGCGCGGTTCCAGGGTATCGATCAGGCTGATCATCGCCAGCAGCATCACCGCCGGCGGCGCGAACACCCGCCACCAGGGCACCGGCAACTCGACAATGCGAAACACACTGGCGCTGTAACAGGCCAGCGCCAGCGCCAACAGGCTGTTGGCCAGGCCGTAGGTAAACCACAGCGGTGCATGTCCGTAGAAGGTGTAGCCGACGTAGGCCAGCGCATGGGCGAGCAAACCGAAACCAATGGTCAGCAAGCCATCACGCCGGTTGAACTGACCCACCAGAATCAGACAGAACGCCATGATCGTCGCCACGAGCGCGACACAGGCAAACAAGGTGGGGGTATGGGCAATCATCGGGCTTCACCGGGCGCTGGCATTTACCTCAGGTTAGGCCAATCGGCTGGACTGGCTGCAGGACCTGAGCCACAGGCAGAACAAACCGGCCGTCAACGGCGGCCAGACAAGGAAAGCCGCCTCGCGGTAGTCGAACATTTCGTAGATGACCCGCGACAGATCGATGTCCGCGCTGATTGCCACCTGAAATAGCGCGTTGCCCATGATGAGGCAAAACATCCCCACGCCCATGGCCCCCAACACAAACAGCGTCCTTTCCAGCAGGATCTTTTGACCATCGTTCATCGCAACGTCCCTGATTGAAGTGTGGGGCATGAGTCCTTTCTGGCCAGCGTCACGGGCCGTGCCGAAGGTGGGCGACGGTAAAATATCAGAACGCCATTAGTGCAGACAGTAGTTCATTGCGGATGCGGGGGAGTATTTTTTGACGTCAGAAAGGCACACGCAGTGGTCGTTCCGCCTTCGCGGTTCAAGCGTTGCGCAATGCCTCGATCAACTGCGCCTTGCGCATCGTCGACCGCCCGGCAATCTGCTGCGCGCCCGCCCGGCTCATCAATTCAGCCTTGGTCAGATCCTCAAGACGTTGGCCTGCCCTCGCCTCGCCCCGGCGGCTGACACTGGCACGACGGGCAGAGGATTTGCGGGCCTTGGCCTTGGTTTCGATACTGGTCTTCTGCCCCGAACCACCTTTGCGCTCACCACCGCCGGACTGCTTGTTGAGTGTCGCCCAGGCACGACTCTGCGCTTGCGCTGTAGAAAGCCCCTTGGCCTCGTAGCTTTCCTCGATGTATTCGGCTGTGCGCTTTTACTTGTCTGTGTACTTGGCTTTGTCACCGCGCGGCATGAGTGAGTCCTCCGGATTTAAAGTCATAGCGACTTATGCGCTGGAAACTCTTTTTGCGGGTCTGTTCGGATGGGGTGACCGGTGGTGTGGGGAATTCGGAGGTGGGTGGCGTTTTGACGTGTAAAGAAGGGTTTTGCAAATCGCAGAAAGCAAAAAGGGGTCACCGTTTCCGGTGACCCCTCTAGACCGCCCAGCAGAGCGGATTTTGTTTGGTAGGCGCGATTGGACTCGAACCAACGACCCCCACCATGTCAAGGTGGTGCTCTAACCAACTGAGCTACGTGCCTGCTGTGAGGCGGCATTCTACGGAATTCCGGAGGGGTGTCAACACCTTTTTTCAGCTAACCCTATGAATATGCAAAATATTTAATTTCGACCCGACAAACTCGGATTTCCGCTGGCTGGCCGTGGGTTTTCAACTCGGGTAGGATCACTGCACTCGTAAAATATATTCAACAGAGGCTGCAGGAATGGCGAACACTCCTTATCCGCAATCCTATTATGCCGCGTCGGCCAACCCTGCCCCGCCGCGCCCCTCCCTGCAGGACGAGGTGGAAACCGACGTGTGCGTGATTGGCGCCGGTTACACCGGGTTGTCCAGTGCACTGTTCCTGCTGGAGAACGGTTTTCGGGTGACGGTGCTGGAGGCGGCCCGGGTGGGGTTCGGGGCGTCGGGGCGTAATGGCGGGCAGATCGTCAACAGCTACAGCCGTGACATTGATGTCATCGAGCGCAGTGTCGGCCCCAAGCAGGCGCAGTTGCTCGGGCAGATGGCGTTTGAGGGCGGGCGGATCATACGCGAGCGGGTGGCGCGTTATCAGATTCAGTGCGACCTGAAGGATGGCGGGGTGTTCGCCGCCATCACCAGCAAGCAGATGGCCCATCTGGAAGCGCAGAAGCGTCTGTGGGAGCGTTTCGGTCACACCCAGCTCGAACTGCTGGACCAACGACGCATCCGCGAAGTAGTGGCCTGTGAGCAGTATGTCGGCGGCATGCTCGACATGAGTGGCGGGCACATCCACCCGCTCAACCTGGCCTTGGGTGAAGCGGCGGCGGTCGAATCCCTGGGTGGCACTATTTACGAACAGTCGCCGGCAGTGCGCATCGAGCGCGGCGCCAATCCGGTGGTGCATACTCCTGGCGGCAGGGTGCGGGCCAAATTCATCATCGTCGCCGGCAACGCCTATCTGGGTAACCTGGTGCCTGAGCTGGCAGCCAAATCCATGCCGTGCGGCACCCAGGTAATTACTACCGAACCTCTGGGCGATGCCCTGGCCAACAGCCTGTTGCCACAGGATTATTGCGTCGAAGACTGCAATTACCTGCTCGATTACTACCGCCTTACCGCTGACAAGCGCCTGATCTTCGGGGGTGGCGTGGTGTACGGCGCGCGGGATCCGGCGAACATCGAGGCGATCATTCGCCCGAAAATGCTCAAGGCCTTCCCGCAACTCAAGGACGTGAAGATTGATTACGCCTGGACCGGCAATTTCCTGCTGACCTTGTCGCGTTTGCCTCAGGTTGGACGCCTGGGCGATAACATCTATTACTCCCAGGGCTGCAGCGGCCACGGGGTGACCTATACCCACCTGGCGGGCAAGGTGCTGGCCGAAGCCCTGCGCGGCCAGGCCGAGCGTTTTGATGCCTTTGCCGATCTGCCGCACTACCCCTTCCCTGGCGGTCAATTGCTGCGCACGCCGTTTGCGGCGTTGGGGGCCTGGTATTACGGGTTGCGGGACAGGTTTGGGGTTTGATTGACTGTGCCGGCGGCGGGCCCCAGGGAGTTGGGTCGCCGCACCGCAGCGAAGGGGCCATCAGCGATACCGCATTAAATTCATCGCTAGCAGGCTCGCTCCTACAGGGCGATGCTTCCTGAGGCCATGAACCTCAGCTGTAAACCGGCCAGCTCTCGACGATCTTGCCGCCGCGCACACCCAGCAGATCGCCGAACTGCAGCAACACCGACTCGGTTTGCGTCGGTCGCAGGAACACCTGATCGTCCACGTCCAAGCCAACCGCGCTCGAGCCGTTGACCATTTCCTGATTGGAACTGCGCCCGTACAGGCCGTTGCTCTGCAAGCCGGCCGGTGATTCGTACTCGGCCATCCAATTGCCGCCATAAATGAAATAGGTCTCACGCTGGTTGGTGTCCCACCACGAAAACAGCTTCGACTTACCGTCCAGCGCCGGAATTCGCACCGCGCCGGTACGCTTCAACACCGGTGTGGCAATCCAGGTTGCCGGCACATGGTCGGTCAGTGACGGCAGATCGTAGTGGGTTGGCTTGAGCATCGCCGTCCCCACCGACACCTCGCTACTCAGCGACTCGCGTTCATGTATGCGGTAGCTCGGGCTACCGGCGGTATTGAGCGTGAGATCAGCACGCCACAGGTCGGCGAACTGCTGCCGGGTGAAGTCCACGGCACTGCTGTACTGCTGCATGACCTTGGCAAACAACTCCTCGGCGCTGCCGAGAATGCCCGGCACGCCCATGCCGACAAAGGGGTCGTACCCCATGAAACCGGCAAACGCCAGGTGCTGTGGATTGGCGCGGATCAAACCGAGCATCTGCCCCAGCGTGGCGTTGTCGGCGACGCCGCCTCGGTGCAGGCCGACGTCCAGTTCGATGTTGATCCGCAGCCGCGTGCCCAAGCCCTGGGCCAGCGTCAGGTATTGCTGCAGATGCGCCGGGGTATCGAGCAGCCACTGCAATTGGCGCGCGGGATCGAACGGCCCTTTGTGATTCTGGTAGAACAACTCGGCGGAACGCACCGGTAGGGGCTTGCCCAGCAGGATGTCGGACTGAGGGAAAGTCTGCGCATCGTGGTTGAGAAATGGCTGATGAAAGGACATCAAGCGCTGTGTACCAGCGCGCTCGCAGATGTAGGCTAACAGCCCCGGCGCTGGCAGGGATTTCTCCACCAGGCGCAGGTGCTTGCCGCCACGCTGCACCGACTGCATGACCACATCGATGTTGTGATCGAGCCGATCGAGGTCGATCAACAGCACCGGGCGCATCGGTCCGTGTTTTTTCAGCTCTTGATTCAAGACGCTGAAGTAATCGTTATAGGCGGCGCCTCGATCCCCCGGACGCAGCAGCGCGCCGACACCAACCAGCAATGCACCGGCGCCCACGGCGCCACCGATGAAACGTCTGCGATTGAGGGCCATCAGCTCACTCCCAGGATCGAGGACAGATGGGCGTTGAGGAATTTGCCCTGCGGGTCCAGTGCCTGGCGCACCTCGCGGAATTCCTCCCAGCGCGGGTACAACGCCTGCAGGTGGCGCGCATTCAGACTGTGCAGCTTGCCCCAGTGCGGGCGGCCGGCGTACTTCCAGAAAATCGGCTCGATGGCGGCGAAGAAATTGTGATGGTCCATCTGGTAGTGCTGGTGCACCGAGATCGAACAGCTGTCGCGGCCCTCGAACATGCTCAAGGCAATGTCGTCGGCTTTCACATAGCGGTATTCGATCGGAAACCAGGTGCGCAGGTCCTTGTCGGTGATCAGCTTGATGATCTCGCGCAGGCATGCCGGGCCGTGCTCGGCGGGCACTGAATACTCCATTTCGTTGAAACGTACTGTGCGCACGTTGGCGTAGATATCGTAGGAATCCCCGACCCGATCCTCGAAATCAGCGATGTGCCGCAAGCTGTTGAGCAAAGTGCGACGGGTGTCCGGGAAGTCACTGACGTACTTGTCGAACTTCTCGATCAGATTGACGAACTCGTTGCCACCCTCCTCGTCTGGACTGACCGGTGGCGTGGCCGGGTCGGTGGTTTCGTTGAGGGCCATCGACAGCGCGTAGTCGGAATGGGTCACCACCAGCATTTCCCAGTGCTGGTTTTCGCGGGTGTTCTTTTCCACGTCTTCCAGCAGTTCTTCGGTCCTGGCGATCCATTGGTGCTCGCGCAGGCGGTACGCCGGGCGGTTTTGCATGCGCACTCTGGTGACAATGCCCAGGGCGCCCAGCGATACCCGCGCGGCATTGAACACCTCCGGGTGATGCTGGCTGTCGCAATCGAGCACCTGGCCGCTCGCCGTCACCAGTTGCAGGCCCGCAACATAAGCCGAATAGGACTGGAAGTTTTTCCCGGTGCCGTGGGTCGAGGTGGCGATTGCGCCAGCCAGGGTCTGGTAATCGATGTCGGCCATATTGCTCAGACCCTGGCCGACCTCTTTCAGCGCCAGGCCCATGCGCGACATGGGTGTGCCGGCGCCAAACTCGGCTTGCAGGGTGGCCGCGTCATGACTCAGCAGGCCGCTGAAATTGCTCAGCGACAACAGCGTGCCATCGGTGGGCACCAGGGCGCTGAAGGAATGCGCCGATCCTACCGGGCGAATCTTGCCCGGTGCGCTGCCAATGACCTGCACCAGTTCATCCAGATCCTTGGGCGCCAAACGCGCTTCGGGCAGGCAGCTCTGGGCGCCCGACCAGTTGCGCCAGGGGATCAACCTCGGCGCACGCGCCAGTTGGGCCAGCACCGGGTTGCTGCTCAAGGCCGTGAGCGCCCCGACGATACTGGCGCGCTGCAAAAGCTGACGTCGCGTGAGGTCCATCGTCATCCATCCTGGCTGTGGGACTTATTGGAGTTGTTGGCCGGACATGAAGCTGATCAGCGCGAGGAAATCTTCCTCGGAACACTGCATGCACATACCCATCGGCGGCATGCCGTTGTGGCCATTGATCGTGTGGTCCAGCAACGTATCGGCGCCCTGCGCGACACGCGGTTTCCACGCGGCCAGGTCGCCGGTCAGCGGCGCACCGGACGCCGGATTGGCGTGACACAGCTTGCAACTGGTGTCGTAGGTGCGTGCCAGCGCGGTGTCGACGGGCACGGCGCTGGCCGCCTGGACACGGGCGTCGGTATTTTTCGGCTCCTCGCCACAGGCGCCCAACACGCCGATCAGGAGCAGCAGGACCCACTTGGCGGATGATCGCTGGCGTGCTGCTCGAATCGCTCTGCCCATGATTTTCCCCACTGGTTGCGGTGCTTTGGCGGTGATGACCGGTGAAGCTGAACACTAAGCCAGTCGCCGCGTCCGGTTGAGGTCATTGTGGGTCATCGAGGGGGGCTTTAAAGGCCAGCGACAAGGGTGAGGATGTGACGGTTTGTTACATCTACGACCCTGGAATTGGACTACGCTTGCTCCACGCTCTTTCCGCACAACCCCTCTAGCCTGCGCTTTAGCGGGTCATTCTGGTAAAAAACCGCGCCCAAGGCGTATAACCCATGTAGCGATTTCCTGCCTGCAAAACAGCCCATCGACCTTGCGTCGCCATCTTCAGTACGGGGTAGTCCCATGAGCACCGAAAGTATTCTCAGCACACTGTTTCCGGCCCTCGCCGACATCCCAGAACAGTACCGCCCGGGCCAGCCCGTCGAACAACGCGACTATCTGGTCGACGGCACCCTGCGCACCTGGAACGGCCCGCTGGCCACCGTGCGCAGCCCGGTGTACCTGGACGTCGACGGCGTCGATGAACAAGTGATCCTCGGCAGCACGCCGCTGCTCGATGCCGAGACCGCACTCACCGCCCTCGACGCCGCCGTGCGCGCCTACGACCGCGGCCAGGGCAGTTGGCCGACCATGCGGGTGGCCGAGCGGATCCAGCATGTCGAAACTTTTCTGACGCGCATGCGCGAACAGCGAGAGGCTGTAGTCAAGTTGCTGATGTGGGAAATCGGCAAGAACCTCAAGGATTCCGAGAAAGAGTTCGATCGCACCTGCGACTACATCGTCGACACCATCAACGCCCTCAAGGAGCTCGACCGTCGCTCGAGCCGCTTCGAGCTGGAGCAGGACACCCTCGGCCAGATCCGCCGCGTGCCACTGGGCGTTGCCCTGTGCATGGGGCCCTACAACTATCCGCTGAACGAGACCTTCACCACCCTGATTCCGGCGCTGATCATGGGCAACACCGTGGTATTCAAGCCAGCCAAACTCGGCGTGCTGTTGATCCGTCCGCTGCTGGAAGCCTTCCGCGACAGCTTCCCGGCAGGGGTGATCAACGTCATCTACGGCAGCGGCCGCGAGACCGTCAGCGCGCTGATGGCCAGCGGCAAGATCGACATCTTTGCGTTTATCGGCACCAACAAGGCCGCCAGCGACCTGAAGAAACTCCACCCCAGGCCGCACCGCCTGCGCGCCGCCCTGGGCCTGGACGCGAAGAACCCCGGCATCGTCCTGCCGGAGGTGGACCTCGACAACGCGGTCACTGAAGCCGTCACCGGCTCGCTGTCGTTCAATGGCCAGCGCTGCACGGCGCTGAAAATTCTCTTTGTGCATGAGGACGTGGTCGACGCCTTCATCGACAAATTCAACCGCAAACTCGCCAGCCTCAAGCCCGGCATGCCGTGGGAAAACGGCGTAGCACTGACCCCACTGCCCGAGTCGGGCAAGGTCGACTACCTGCATGGGCTGGTGGACGACGCCGTGCGCAACGGTGCCAAGGTGATCAACGCCAACGGCGGTCAGGCCCGTGGCTCATTCTTCTACCCAGCAGTGCTGTACCCGGTCAGCAGCGAGATGCGCATCTACCATGAAGAACAATTCGGCCCGGTGGTGCCAATCGTGCCTTATCGTGATCTGGATACGGTGATTGACTACGTACTTGAGTCAGACTTCGGACAGCAGTTGAGCCTGTTCGGCAACAACCCCGCCGAAGTGGGGAAACTGGTCGACACCTTTGCCAACCAGGTCGGACGGATCAACATCAATGCCCAGTGCCAGCGCGGCCCGGATACCTTCCCGTTCAATGGACGGAAGAATTCGGCCGAGGGCACCTTGTCGGTGCATGATGCATTGCGCACCTTCTCGATTCGCACGCTGGTGGCGACCAAGTTCCAGGAGCGCAACAAGGATTTGATCAGCGACATCATCCGCGGCCGGGAGTCGAGTTTCCTGACAACCGACTACATTTTCTAGATCAGCCACAAAGGAACCACTGCCCCGCCGATGACTGCCCTATCGTCCCGCTTGCCAGCGCTGCTGCGGCGCCTGCTCCGCCCGGTGCTGGACCCGTACCGGCGCTACCGCAACGCCCGGGTGATCCACGCCGTACGGGTCTCGCTGGGGCTGCTGGCGACCATCCTGCTGACCACCGGGATCAACCTGCCCCATGGCGAGTGGGCCTCGGTGACCATGCTGGTGGTCATCGGCGGCCTGCAGCATCACGGCAACATCGGCAAGAAGGCCGCCGAGCGCGCCCTTGGCACCTTGATCGGTGCCGGTGTCGGCCTGCTGCTGGTGCTGCAGCAAGCCTGGCTCGGCCTGCCCTGGCTGACCTACTTCTGCATGTCGGTGGTGTGCGGGTTCTTTTCCTACCACGCCATTGGCAAAGGCGGATACACCGCCCTGCTTTCAGCGATTACCGTATTCATCGTCGCCGGGCATGGCGACAACGTGGTCACCGACGGCCTGTGGCGCACGGTGGACATCCTGATCGGCATCGTCCTCGCCCTGGCGTTCTCGTTTGCCCTGCCGCTGTACGCGGTGTACTCGTGGCGCTACAAACTCGCCGGTGCGTTGCGCGACTGCGCGAGTCTCTACAGCCGCATCATCAGTGGTGGATCGGTGACGGACGATCACTACCTCAAGCTGCTCGCCGGCCTCAATGGGGCGATGGTGCAACTGCGCTCGCTGATGCCGTCGGTGTCCAAGGAGGTGCGCATGTCCATGACCCAGCTCGACGCCCTGCAACGCAATCTGCGCCTGAGCGTCAGCACCCTGGAGATCCTCGCCAACACTCGCCCCGACCCTCGAGATGAACAAGCGTTGGCACAGATGCAACTGGCGTTGAAAGCCGAACACGGGGAGATTCGCCGCTTGCTGATCGGCATGGCCCGCGCCCTGCAGTCGGGGTCGACCGAGCGTCTGCAGCGCAGCGTCGAGCAACCGCCCTTGCCGAGCGCGATGGATACGCCGGTGTACAGTGCCCTCGACGGTTATCGACTGCTGACCCGACAACTGGCCAACAACCTCAACGACATGGCGGGACGCCTGGTGAAGTCGGCGCCGGACTGGAAGATCTGAGCACCGTTTACTGCGTCACGGCCTTGCGTATACCGCTGCCCCAGCCTTGTTGCATCCCGGCCGCCGCCAGCAGGATCGCGACAACGCCGGCCCACTGCAGCAGCTCCAGACGATGGCCAAAGGCAAACCAGTCGACGAAAATCGCCGCAATCGGGTAGATAAATGACAGGGCGCCGGTCAGGGCGGTCGGCAGCTTCTGAATGGCCCCGTAGAGCAGCACATACATCACACCGGTGTGGACGATCCCCAGGGTCAGGAGGCTGGCCCAGGCACCCGATTGTTGCGGCAAGGCCGACCAGTTGGCCCAGGGCGCCAGCAACAATATCCCGGTGCACACCTGGATCAGCGCGATCAAATGCGGCGGCGTGCCGGTCAGGCGCTTGATGATCAGCGCGGCAAAGGCGTACAGCAGGGCGGCGCCCAGGGCCAGGGCGATCCCCAGCAAGTACTGCCCACCACCCTCACCCTGCTGGCCATGGGCGCTGACGATTGCCAGCATGCCGAGAAACGAAATACCGAGCCAGAACAGCTTTTGCGCGGTGATTTTCTCGCCGAGAAAGATCGCTGCCAACCCGACCAACATGAACGGCTGCACGTTGTACACCGCCGTGCCGATGGCAATCGAGGCCCGGGAATAGGAGGCGAACAACAGCACCCAGTTTCCGACAATCGCCACGCCACTGAGCACGGCGAGCAAAAAGGTGGTGCGACTCAGAATCCCCGGACGCAGGAAGCCGAACACCGCGCAGATCAACAGCAAGGTTGCGGCACCGAACACGCAGCGCCAGAACACCACGTCCAGCACCGGCTGGCCCGAGACCAACACGAACCAGCCAATGGTCCCGGAAATCAGCATGGCGGCAGTCATTTCCAGCGAGCCGCGACGTAAGGTGTTGTCCATGATCAAATCCTCGGAGTGAGCCTACAGTATGCTCATCCAACACCCTGCTGCTCCATGGCAGAATGCAGGCTAAAATACGATTTCACCTTTTTTATCAAGGCATACCAGGCTTTTTGCCTTACCGAGGTTCAGATGACCGACGATATCGATCAAATGCTGATTGCCGCCCTCATGGAAGATTCGCGGCGCTCGCTCAAGGCCCTGGCGCAGATCAGCGGCCTGTCTTCTCCCAGCGTCGCCGAGCGCCTGCGCCGCCTCGAAGAGCGCGGCGTGCTCAAGGGCTATACGGTGGAGATCGACCCCAAGTGCTTTGGATATCAATTGCAGGCCATCGTGCGCATCCGCCCGCTGCCCGGGCAGTTGCAGAACGTCGAACGGCAGATCCAGGGTATTGCCGAGTTCACCGAATGTGACAAGGTCACCGGCGAAGACTGTTTCATCGCCCGCCTGCACGTGCGCTCGATGGAGCAACTCGACACCCTGCTCGACCGCCTCAACAGCTACGCCGAGACCAACACCGCCATCGTCAAGAAGACCCCGGTCAAACGCCGCCTGCCGCCCATGGCCTGACGCAGCGCGCAAAAAAAAAGCTCCGTACCTGAAGATACGGAGCATTTTTTTGCTCGACCCAACGCAAAACGCCCCGAACAAGTCGGGGCGTTTGCAGGGTGTAGCCAATATGGCGCAGCGGACGGGACTCGAACCCGCGACCCCCGGCGTGACAGGCCGGTATTCTAACCGACTGAACTACCGCTGCGTATCGCTGTGGACTTGCGTCCGATGAACTGGTCTGACTGTAAAGCCTTGAGGCTTCGCAATCGCAAACCGGTGTCAGCCGATCTGGAAAATATGGCGCAGCGGACGGGACTCGAACCCGCGACCCCCGGCGTGACAGGCCGGTATTCTAACCGACTGAACTACCGCTGCGTATCGCTGTGGACTTGCGTCCGGTGAACTGGTCAGACTGTAAAGCCTTGAGGCTTTGCAATCGCAAACCGGCTTCAGCCGATCTGGAAAATATGGCGCAGCGGACGGGACTCGAACCCGCGACCCCCGGCGTGACAGGCCGGTATTCTAACCGACTGAACTACCGCTGCGCGTCGGTGGAGGCATTTCAGCATCCGCCCTGCTTGCGCAGGACTCTCGGGAGTGGTGGGTGATGACGGGATCGAACCGCCGACATTCTGCTTGTAAGGCAGACGCTCTCCCAGCTGAGCTAATCACCCGTTTGCTTCTCCGAGGCCGCGAAATTTACGCAGATACCGAAGCTAAGTCAATAGCAGCGTTAGGTTTTTTTCAAAAACAGCTAAAAGCTACCAAGCTGCAAGCTACAAGTTGAAATGCGCACGGAGACCCAACACCGAACGGCTGTTACTTGCCGCTTGCAACTGGTCACTTATGAGCTCTACGTCTCGTAGATCATTTTCTTGGTCATGCCGCCGTCCACCACAAACTCTTGCCCAGTGACGAAACCGGCATTCCTCGACAGCAACCACGCCACCATCGCCGCCACATCCTCGACCGTGCCTACCCTGCCCGCTGGATGCTGGGCGTGGTCGGCGTCGCTGAGGGGGTCGGCACGGCGCGCTGACGGATCCCGAGCGTCAATCCAGCCCGGGCTGACCGCATTGACCCGAATCTCCGGGCCAAGGCTGATGGCCAGGGCGTGGGTCAAGGCCAGCAGGCCGCCCTTGCTCGCGGCATAAGCCTCGGTATCTGGCTCCGACTGCCCGGCACGGGTCGACGCCAGATTGACGATGGCCCCGTTGTGCGCGCGCAGGTACGGCGCGCAGTGCTTGGCCAGGAGCATCGGCCCGCTGAGATTGACCGCCAGCACTCGATTCCAGTACGCCAGGTCGAGGCTTTCCAGAGTGATGTTGCGTGGCTCGGCGACCGCCGCGTTGCACACCAACGCGTCGAGGCGACCAAATTGCCCCAGCACCTCGGCCACGCCACGGGTCACCTGCTCCTCGTCGGCCACGTCCATGGTGATGAACCAGGCGTGCTCGCCGAGGGCCTTGGCGACTTTGGAGCCACGCTCACGGTCGAGGTCGGTCAGCACCACCTGCCAGCCTTCGCTGATCAGCCAGGCGGCGATGCCCAGGCCGATGCCGCGGGCGGCACCGGTAACCAGGGCGACCCGGCCGTTAACGCCACTGATCGGCGCAGACAACTCGATCACAAGGCAGCCAGCCCGCGCGCCAGGTCGGCTTGCAGGTCGACCACGTCTTCCAGGCCCACGGCAATGCGGATCAGGCTGTCACGAATCCCCGCTGCTTCACGCTCCTGCGGCGCCAGGCGGCCGTGGGACGTGGTGCTTGGGTGGGTGATGGTGGTCTTGCTGTCGCCCAGGTTGGCGGTGATCGAAATCAGTCGGGTAGCGTCGATGAAGCGCCAGGCGCCCTCTTTGCCGCCCTTGACCTCGAAACTCACCACGGCACCGAAGCCCTTCTGCTGGCGCTGGGCCAGTTCGTGCTGCGGATGGCTCTTGAGGCCGGCGTAGTGGACCTTCTCGATGCCGTCCTGCTGCTCCAGCCATTCGGCCAGTTGCTGGGCGTTGGCGCAGTGCGCCTTCATCCGCAGGTTCAGGGTCTCGAGGCCCTTGAGGAAGATCCAGGCGTTGAACGGGCTGAGGGTCGGCCCGGCGGTACGCAGGAAACCCACCACTTCTTTCATCTGCTCGCTGCGACCGGCGACTACACCGCCCATGCAACGACCCTGGCCGTCGATGAACTTGGTCGCCGAATGCACCACCACGTCGGCGCCCAGCTTCAGCGGTTGCTGCAAGGCCGGGGTGCAGAAGCAGTTGTCGACCACCAGCATCGCGCCCTTGGCGTGGGCCACTTCCGCCAGCGCGGCAATGTCCACCAGTTCGGCCAACGGGTTCGACGGCGATTCGACGAACAGCAGTTTGGTGTTGGCCTTGATTGCCGCATCCCAGCCCGACAGGTCGGCCAGGGGCACGTAATCGACTTCGATGCCGAAGCGCTTGAAGTACTTCTCAAACAAACTGATGGTCGAACCGAACACGCTGCGCGATACCAGCACGTGATCGCCGGCGCTGCACAGGCTCATGACCACTGCAAGGATGGCCGCCATGCCGGTGGCTGTGGCCACCGCCTGCTCGGCGCCCTCGAGGGCGGCGATCCGCTCTTCGAATGCGCGCACGGTGGGGTTGGTGTAGCGCGAATAAACGTTGCCCGGCACTTCACCAGCAAACCGCGCGGCAGCGTCGGCGGCCGTACGGAATACGTAGCTGGAGGTGAAGAACATCGGATCCCCGTGCTCACCTTCCGGCGTACGGTGCTGACCGGCACGAACGGCCAGGGTATCGAACGCTACGCCTTCGAGGTCGCTGTCCAGCCGACCGGCATCCCAATCCTGACTCATGCTGTCACTCCTTGCCTTGCTCTTGAAATAAAGGTCTTTGATCGATACAAAAACCGGCCCCTGGGGGCCGGTTTTTACTCAGTTGTTGTACAGATCGATGATCGCACTGACCGCCTGGGTCTTGACCTTGGAGGCATCGTTGCGTGCCTGCTCGATCTTGTTCAGATAAGCCTCGTCGACGTCACCGGTCACGTACTTGCCGTCGAACACTGCGCAATCGAACTGCTCGATCTTGATCTTGCCGCCACCGACCGCTTCGATCAAGTCAGGCAGGTCCTGATAGATCAGCCAGTCGGCACCGATCAGGTCGGCCACGTCCTGGGTCGAACGGTTGTGCGCGATCAGCTCGTGGGCGCTTGGCATGTCGATGCCGTACACGTTCGGATAACGCACGGCCGGCGCCGCGGAGCAGAAGTAGACGTTCTTCGCGCCTGCTTCTCGAGCCATCTGGATGATCTGCTTGCAAGTGGTGCCGCGCACTATCGAGTCGTCCACCAGCATCACGTTCTTGCCGCGGAATTCCAGTTCGATGGCGTTGAGCTTCTGGCGTACGGATTTTTTCCGTGCAGCCTGGCCCGGCATGATGAAGGTCCGGCCGATGTAGCGGTTCTTGACGAAACCTTCGCGGAATTTCACGCCCAGGTGGTTCGCCAACTCCAGGGCCGCGGTGCGGCTGGTGTCCGGAATCGGGATGACCACGTCGATGTCGTGTTCCGGACGCTCGCGCAGAATCTTCTCGGCCAGCTTCTCACCCATGCGCAGACGGGCCTTGTACACCGATACGCCATCGATGATCGAGTCCGGACGCGCCAGGTAGACGTGTTCGAAGATGCACGGGGTCAGGGATGGGTTGGTCGCGCACTGACGGGTGTGCAGCTTGCCGTCTTCAGTGATGTAGACCGCTTCGCCTGGCGCGAGGTCGCGAATCAGGGTGAAGCCCAGCACGTCCAGGGAAACGCTTTCCGAGGCGATCATGTACTCGACGCCTTCGTCGGTGTGACGCTGGCCGAACACGATCGGGCGGATGCCGTGCGGGTCGCGGAAACCGACGATACCGTAGCCGGTGATCATGGCCACGACCGCGTAACCACCGACGCAACGGTTGTGCACGTCGGTGACGGCGGCAAACACGTCTTCTTCGGTTGGCTGCAACTTGCCGCGCTGGGCCAGTTCGTGAGCGAACACGTTGAGCAGGACTTCCGAGTCGGAGCTGGTGTTGACGTGGCGCAGGTCAGATTCGTAAATCTCCTTGGCCAGCTGTTCAACGTTGGTCAGGTTGCCGTTGTGCGCCAGGGTGATGCCATACGGCGAGTTGACGTAAAACGGCTGAGCTTCGGCCGAAGTCGAGCTACCAGCGGTCGGATAACGCACATGACCGATACCCATCTGACCGACCAGGCGCTGCATGTGACGCTGCTGAAACACGTCACGCACCAGGCCATTGTCCTTGCGCAGGAATAACCGGCCATCGTGGCTGGTCACAATACCGGCAGCGTCCTGGCCGCGGTGCTGGAGGACGGTTAGCGCGTCATACAGCGCCTGATTGACGTTCGACTTACCGACGATACCGACGATGCCACACATGCGACGCAACCCCTACTTAATGAAACTGAACTGAACACGACTCACTGCGGCGTTTTCGCCGTCGGCAAGAGGTGCTCCTTGAACGGTATTTCAGCGGGTACGCTGATACCGCTGGCCAGCCACTGACTGCTCCACCCCAATATGAGGTTTTTGGACCAGTCTGCAACCAATAGAAATTGTGGCACGAGCCTCGACTCCTGCCACCAGGCATCCTGCTGTACCGGGCCCAGGCTCAACAGCCCGACGGCGGTGACCACCAGCAACGCGCCACGCGCCGCGCCGAAGGCCATGCCGAGAAAACGATCGGTCCCGGAGAGGCCGGTGACGCGAATCAGTTCGCCGATAAGATAATTGATCATGGCGCCAACCACGAGGGTCGCGACAAACAGGATGGCACAGCCCGCGATGATGCGGGCCGACGGAGTTTCGATGTATCCGGCGAGGTACTCGGACAGTGAACCACCAAACATCCAGGCAACGACTCCTGCGATGATCCAGGTCACCAGCGATAGTGCTTCCTTTACGAAGCCGCGGCTCAGACTGATCAATGCGGAGATGGCGATGATTGCAACGATCGCCCAGTCAACCCAGGTAAATGGCACAGTACAGCCTACAGACGGATAAGGCGGCGCATTTTAGCAGAGCCCATGGCTATCGGTAAGCTGCGATTTTCACTGCATTTCACATTGGGACGATAGTTTCAGCCACGCTCAGGCTGGAAGCGCACCACAAAACCCTTGAGGTTCTGCTTGCGATTGAGCACATCGCGCAAACGGTCGGCTTCGGCGCGCTCGATCAGCGGCCCGACAAACACCCGATTCTTGCCATCGGCGGTGCGGATGTAGGCGTTGTAGCCCTGGCTGCGCAGGGTTTTCTGCAGGCTTTCGGCGCTTTCGCGATTGGACAGGCTGGCCAATTGCACTGACCAGCTGACCGACAGGCCGTTGGCATCGACCCGGCTCTGGGTGGTGTCGGGCTTGGCCGTCGCGACCGGAGCAGGCGCAGGTGCAGGTGCCGGTGCAGGTTTCGATACTGGCGGTGCAACCGGCTTGGCAACCACCGGGGCCGGCGCCGCAGCGATAGGCGCGCTCGGTGCCGCGACTGGCGTGCTCGGGGTGGGCGGCACGGTATCGCCAATGGCGATCTCGTCATCGCCTGGCACCGGCTCCTGCGGCAGCGCTTGCGGCTCAGGAACCGCCACTGGCTCGACCTGCACTTGCGGCATTACGGGCGCTTGAGGCGCGGCCGGAGCCTGGACCACCACCTGGCGCTGCTCGTCTTCCCGGGAAAACAGCATCGGCAGGAAAATCACCGCCAGCGCCACCAATACCAGGGCGCCGACCATCCGCTGCTTGTACGCGTTATCCAGCAATGCCATCTGCCGCTTCCTCCGTGGAGCGCCGGGCCAGCCATTCAAGGGCCTCGGCGACACAATAAAATGATCCGAACAGCAGAATCTCGTCGTCTGCCGTCGCCTGCGCGCTCTGCCCTTCCAGGGCCTCGGCCACGCTGGCATAGGAACTCACCGAAGCACCAAGGTTCTGCAACGCCGTCTGCAAATCCTCTACCGGGCGAGCGCGCGCAGAATCGAGCGGAGCAACCGCCCAATGCGCGACACTAGCATTCAATTCGCCGACCACGCCATCCAGGTCCTTGTCGGCCAGCAAGCCGAACACCGCCAGGCGTCGACCGGCCACCGGGCGACTGGCCAGGCGCTGGGCCAGATACTGCGCGGCATGCGGGTTGTGACCGACATCCAGCATCAGGTTCAGGCGCTTGCCGTGCCAGCTGAACTGGCGCCGATCGAGGCGACCGATGACCTTGGTTGCCGTCAGTGCGGCCGCCAGTTGCCCAGGCACCCAGGGCAGGCCCAGCAATGCGTAGGCCTGCAGCGCGAGGGCGGCGTTTTCCATCGGCAGGTCGAGCAACGGTATATCCTGCAGCTCGATCGGCTGACCCTTTGCGTCGACACCGCGCCATTGCCAGTGTTGCTCGGTCATAGCCAGATCGAAGTCGCGGCCACGCAGGAAGAATGGACACGCCAGCTCGCGCGCCTTGTCCAGCAGCGGCTGCGGCGGATTGAGGTCGCCGCACAGCGCCGGCGCGCCCTGACGGAAGATCCCGGCCTTCTCGAAGGCCACGGATTCACGGGTATTGCCCAGGTAGTCGGCGTGATCGACGCCAATGCTGGTGACCAGCGCGATGTCGGCATCCACCAGATTGACCGTGTCCAGACGCCCGCCCAGGCCGACTTCGAGTACCACCGCATCGAGCCCGGCCCGCTGGAACAGCCAGAACGCCGCCAGGGTGCCCATTTCGAAGTAAGTCAGGGTGGTCTCGCCGCGACCGGCCTCTACCGCAGCAAAGGCCTCGCACAGCTGGGCGTCAGTGGCTTGCACGCCATTGACCTGCACCCGCTCGTTGTAATGCAGCAGGTGCGGAGAATTGTAGACACCGACGTTCAGGCCCTGCGCACGCAGCAACGAAGCCACGAATGCACAGGTGGAACCCTTGCCGTTGGTGCCGGTGACCGTGATCACCCGAGGCGCCGGCTTGCCCAATCCCATGCGGGAGGCTACCTCTTGCGAGCGCGCAAGCCCCATGTCGATGGCGGACGGATGCAGTTGCTCAAGGTAGGCGAGCCATTCGCCAAGGGTACGCTCGGTCATAGGTTGGCAGGTGCCGGTGGAACCACGATTGGCTCGATAGGCGCAGCGACGAACACTGGCGTCGGCAGACCCATCATTTGCGCCAGCAGGTTGCCCAGGCGTGGACGCAGTTCGGCGCGCGCGACGATCATGTCGATGGCACCGTGTTCCAGCAGGAATTCGCTGCGCTGGAAGCCTTCCGGCAGTTTTTCACGCACGGTCTGCTCGATCACCCGCGGACCGGCAAAGCCGATCAGGGCTTTCGGCTCGCCGACGATCACGTCACCGAGCATTGCCAGGCTGGCGGATACGCCGCCGTAGACCGGGTCGGTCAGTACCGAGATGAACGGGATGCCTTCTTCGCGCAGACGCGCCAGCACCGCCGAGGTCTTGGCCATTTGCATCAGCGAGATCAGCGCTTCCTGCATCCGCGCACCGCCGGAAGCGGCGAAGCAGATCATTGGGCAACGGTGTTCCAGGGCATAGTTGGCCGCGCGCACGAAACGCTCGCCGACGATGGCGCCCATCGAGCCACCCATGAAGGAGAATTCGAAGGCCGAAACCACCACCGGCATGCCCAGCAGGGTGCCGCTCATGGACACCAGCGCGTCTTTTTCGCCGGTCTGCTTCTGTGCGGCCGTCAGGCGGTCCTTGTATTTCTTGCCGTCGCGGAACTTCAGACGGTCAACCGGCTCCAGGTCAGCACCCAGCTCGGCACGGCCTTCAGCGTCGAGGAAGATGTCGATCCGCGCGCGGGCGCCGATACGCATGTGGTGATTGCACTTGGGGCAAACATCCAGGGTCTTTTCCAACTCCGGACGGTAGAGCACCGCCTCGCACGATGGGCACTTGTGCCACAGACCTTCAGGCACCGAGCTTTTCTTCACCTCGGAACGCATGATCGAAGGGATCAGTTTGTCTACTAACCAGTTGCTCATGCTTTCTTTCTCCAGTACCGGCGGCCCGAACACTCTGGTTCGCAGCCCCGCGTATGCCCTTGAGCTAAATTCATGTGTGCGGCGATGATCGGTTCGTTGCGGGGTCGGCACTCGACCTGCCTGCAACGCACTCGATCCTCAGCCATCCAGGCAACCGGCGCTGCGCGGTTGCCCCTGTCGGTTTCGGCTCGCCCGAGGGCGGCGCCCGCCTGCTGTACGCAGCGCGTGTTTTGTACCATGCAGTGGACGGCGGCAGACTGCCAGCCGTCACATCATCACGCGCTACCGCGCACGGCCTGCATAAAAGCGTGAATTTTCGCGTGATCCTTGATGCCCTTGCCCTGCTCCACCCCGCCACTGACATCCACTGCATAAGGCCGGACCCGTGCAATCGCCTCGGCAACATTGGCCGGAGTCAAGCCACCCGCGAGAATGATTGGTTTGCTCAGGCCCGGCGGTATCAGTGACCAGTCGAAGGCCTCCCCGGTTCCACCGGGCACACCTTCCACGTAGGTATCGAGCAATACACCGCTGGCAGTGGGATAGGCGTTGCAGGCGGCGGCGATATCATCGCCGGCCTTCACCCGCAGGGCCTTGATGTAGGGACGATGCCAGCTTTCGCAAAAGTCGGCCGGCTCGTCGCCATGGAACTGCAGGAGGTCGAGCGGCACCGCATCGAGAATCTCGCCCAACTCGCAGCGACTGGCGTTGACGAACAGGCCCACGGTGGTCACGAACGGCGGCAACACAGCGATAATCGCCCGCGCCTGCTGCACCGTGACTGCCCGCGGACTCCTGGCGTAGAACACCAGGCCGATGGCATCGGCCCCAGCCTCGACTGCCGCCAGCGCATCTTCTATGCGGGTAATCCCACAAATCTTGCTGCGAACGGCTGGCATGTCGTTGGAACCTCAGTGCAAATCGGGGAAAGTTCCGGATGGTAGCAAATGCATTCGCAGGCGTCAGCCGTCAAGTTCCGAGAAACCCGTGAGGAAATGTGGACCGATGTAACGCTCGGGCAACGGGAACTCCTCGCGGTATTCCACCTGCACCAGATACAGCCCGTAAGGGTGCGCCGTAACACCGCCAGTGCGGCGGATCCGGCTTTCCAGTACTTCTTTGGCCCACTCCACCGGACGCTCGCCGGTACCGATGGTCATCAGCACTCCGGCGATATTTCGCACCATGTGGTGCAGGAAGGCGCTGGCGCGGATATCCAGCACGATCATCTTGCCGTGGCGGGTAACGCGCAGGTGATGGATTTCCTTGATCGGCGACTTGGCCTGGCACTGCCCGGCGCGAAACGCGCTGAAGTCATGCACGCCCAGCAGATACTGCGCGGCCTCGGCCATGCGTTCGACATCGAGCGGCCGATGGTTCCAGGTGATTTCTTCGTTGAGGTGCGCCGGGCGAATCTGATCGTTATAGATCACGTAGCGGTAACGCCGGGCGATCGCCTTGAAGCGGGCATGGAAATGCGCCGGCATGACCTTGGCCCAGCTGACGCTGATGTCGTGGGGCAAGTTGATGTTGGCGCCCATGACCCAGGCCTTCATCGAACGCTCGACCTGGGTGTCGAAATGCACCACCTGGCCACAGGCGTGCACGCCGGCGTCGGTGCGCCCCGCGCAGTGCAGGGACACCGGCGAGTCGGCGACTTTCGACAGGGCATTCTCCAGGGCCAACTGCACCGTGGCCACGCCAGAGGCCTGGCGCTGCCAGCCGCGATAACGCGAGCCCTTGTATTCAACGCCCAGGGCGATCCGGAAGAAGCCTTCGGCGGCCATTTCGGCAGCCGGGTTATCAATATTTGCCAAGGGGTAACAGCCTGCTGGTAGACGCAAAGGCGGGCATTATAAGGCGCTCATGCCGGGATGCCAGCCGCACCAACAAAAACGGCAGCCTTCAGGGGCTGCCGTTTTCGATCAACTGCAAGAAACGATCATCACGCCAGGCGTGCGAGCATCTCCCGGGCTTCGTTTTTCTGCCCTTCACTGCCTTCGCTGATGACTTCGCCAAGGATGTCCCGCGCGCCGTCCTGGTCACCCATGTCGAGGTAGGCCTGGGCCAGGTCGAGCTTGGTGGCGACCTCATCGGTGCCAGCGAGGAAATCGAACGACTCATCATCGCCGTCCATCGCCAGCGCTGCATCGTCAGCGGTAAAGCTCGGCTCGGAGATTGGCGGGTCCTGCAGATCCGCGGAAAACCGATCCAGCTCGTCGTGCATGTCATCCAGATCAGCGATGAAATCGTCCGACTTGGCAGGTGTTGCCATTTCATCGGCCAGAGACAGGTCGAAGTCGGCCGGCAGATCCAGATCATCCGGCGTCGGTTCATCGATGACCGGCGCCTCGGCTACAGGCTGATCGTCGAGATTCAGCACGGCCTCGTCTGCGGCCAGGGTGGCCTCGGGCACATCGCCCGCCAGGTCGAGATCGAAATCGGCCAGCTCACCGACAGTGTCCGTGACCTCTGCCTGCTGCAAGGCCGAGTCGAAGCTCAGGTCGTCGTCCAGCGGAAAGTCTTCCAGATCGGCGACTGGCGTGCTGGCAACCACCGCTGGCGACACCGCTTCCAGTTGGTCCAGATCGAGGTCGAAGGCGGCGTCGAAGTTCTCGTCCGGCACTGCAGCCTCGGCGACTGGCGACTCCTGGGTGACTTCCGGTTGATCAAGGTCGAGATCGAACGCAGCATCGAAGTCCTCATCCAGCGCCGCAACGTCGAGCGGCGGCGTGGACTCGGTGGCCACCTGCGGCGGCTCTTCGGTCACTGCGGGTTGATCCAGATCGAGGTCAAATGCAGCATCGAAGTCTTCGTCCAGTGCCGCAACTTCGGCAACAGGCGCTACTGGCGACAACTCTTCAGTCACCTCGGGCTGATCCAGATCCAGGTCGAACGCGGCGTCGAAATCCTCTTCGCTGGCGCTTGTCGCTTCAGGCTCCGCAACCGGCGCCTCTGGCTGATCAAGCAGCAGCTCCTTGACGTATTGGGCGTCCAGCTCGGCGGTGGCCGCTGCGGCAGCGATCCCGCCCACGACAGCGGCAGCCGCCATGGCCGGAAAACGGCCTTTGAGCTCCTCGACCTTGGCGAAGTTATCGCCATTGGCGATCAACTGGCGCTCCTGGACCACGAACGCATCGCGATCGCCCTGCAAGCCATGGACTTCCATGAGCTTGAGGCGCAGATCACTGCGCTGCGGCTCTTGCTTGATGCCCTCTTCGAGCAGGCTGACCGCCTGGTTCAAACGGCCTTCATCGATATGCGTCTGCACATGGCCGAGTACGTCATCGACACGCTCGCTGGCCGGTGTCACCAGCGGCGCGGCGATCGGCGCGGTCATCACCACCGGGGTTACCGCAGGGGCCGGCGTTGGTGCTGCGGGCGCAACCGCAGCCGGCGCTTCAGCAACGACCGACGGGGTCACCAGCTTGGGCGCTGGCTCCGGCACTTCGAGGCCTTCGAAGCTGCTTTCCGGCAGGTCGAGGTCCTCGGCGAACGCCGGCTCTTCAGCCAGTGCCTTGGCCATGCGCAGGTGCTTCTCGGCTTCCTGCTGGGCCTTGCGTCGACGCGCCAGCAACAGCAACACCAGCGCCAGCAGCACGGCGCCGCCACCGATCAGACCCATCAGCAGCGGATTGGTCAGCAGTTCGTTGTAGGTTTGTTCCGGCGTCTGTTTGGCAGGCACCTCGGCCGGTGCCGCTGGCGCAACTTCAGCGGCCGGTTCGGGAGCAGGGGCAGCTGTTTCGGCCGGCGCTACTGCGGGCTGGGCTGCCAGCTCGGCCGGCATGGCGGCTGCCGGATCGGTGCTGGCATCCGCCGGTGCACCGCCTTCGGTCTGCAGCTTGGCCAATTGGTTGTTCTTCAGTTCGATCAGACGCTGCAGCTTGTCCATCTGGCTCTGCAGATCAGCCATGCGACTTTTCAGCTCGGCGTTGTCACGCCGGGTGGTGTCGAGGCTTTCCTGGGTGACCGCCAGTTGGTTGCCGATCCCCTTGCTATCGCCGACCGCTCCTTTGCCGGCTTTCTTGCCGGATTCAGCCGATACCAGGCTCAAGTTGTCCTGGGCGGCGCCGCGAGCCGGGGCCGGTTGGCGAGCACGGCCGGTTGCATCGAGTTGCTGCGCTTGAGGCGGCACATAGCGGCGACCTTCACGCCAGGCCTTGTTCTGCGCCGCCACCTGGGCAATGGCCTGGGACTGCGCCAGGCTGGTGCTTTGCGTGGCATCCGGCAGGCGCAGGACCGCGCCGGCCTTCAAGCGGTTGATGTTGCCATCGATGAATGCATCGGGGTTCAAGGCCTGGATCGCCAGCATGGTCTGCTGGATCGAGCCACCGTTGCGCGCCTTGGCGGCAATTTCCCACAAGGTGTCGCGCGGTGCGGTGACATGCTGGGCAGTCGCCCCGGTCACCGGCGCATTGATCGCCGGCGCGCCTTGTGCAGCGGCATCGGCCGTCTCTGGCGAGAACTTCGAGGGATCAAGCAATACGCTGTAGTCGCGCAGCAGGCGGCCGTTGGGCCACATCACCTGAACCAGGAATTTCACCATGGGTTCGGACAAGGGCTGGCTGGAGGTGACCCGCAACACGCTCTTGCCGCTGGCATTGAGCACTGGAGTGAAGGTCAGGTCGTTGAGGAAGGCCTGGCGATCCACGCCCGCCTTGGCGAAATCATCGGCCGAGGCCAGGCTTGGCACCACTTCCGCCGCCGTGAGGTCTTTGACATCGAGCAGCTCGATCTCGGCCACCAACGGCTGGTTCAGGGTCGACTTCAGGGTCAGTTCCCCGAGCCCGAGGGCATGCGCCATACCGGAGGACAGCGCCGAGGCGGCCGCTATTGCTAACACCAGTTTGCGAACTTGAACCATAGCCTCTTCCTTTGTTTGAACATTCCTCGGCCAGCGAGAAGGTGTTATTTGTCGCTGCCAAAAGGCATAGCGCACGAGCCTCGGATGAGTCCGTGCGCGATTAAGTCACGAGTGTCTGTACAGGCCGCGCATGGCGGCCCGTGTGCAAGCATAGCGTCGAGTTGAAATCATTCGACAAATTGTTGCCAAGTATCTTTTACACAAGGCGTTTTATCAACAATTCGGCCACCTGAACCGCGTTCAACGCGGCCCCCTTGCGCACGTTATCTGACGTCAGCCACAGATTA
Organism: Pseudomonas sp. F007; assembly: GCF_057814275.1. Lineage (NCBI taxonomy): Bacteria > Pseudomonadati > Pseudomonadota > Gammaproteobacteria > Pseudomonadales > Pseudomonadaceae > Pseudomonas > Pseudomonas sp. F007. The sequence continues at coordinate 504,213 of NZ_JBVATA010000004.1, forward strand.
AGTTCCGACGGCTCGTCGATTCCATGGCGAACCCGGCCGACATAGACCACGTCCTGACCCACCGCGTCGCCCACCGGGGTCGGATAATCGTCGGCGTCCACCAGCTCGATGCCCTCGCCCGCCTCCAGCGCTGCGTTGACTGCCGCCAGGTCGACCGGCCGCGATGATTCCAGCGTCACGCTCAGGCTATCGCCAAAAAACACCGGGGCTTGAATGCAGGTCACAGATATTTTCAGCGCTGGCTGCGCCACCACTTCGCGCAGTTCACGCACCAGGCGTTTTTCCAGCAGGGTGTGGCCCTGCGCATCCGGTGTGCCAACCTGAGCCAGCAGGTTGAACGCCATCTGCCGATCAAAGAACCGTGGTTCCAGTGGGCGCGCGTTGAGCAGCTCAGCGGTCTGCCGCGCCAGTTCGGTCACCCCTTCCCGACCCAGGGCCGAAACCGCCAGGCTGGCAGTGACGGTAACTCGCTGCAGATCGAGCAACTGACGCAGGGGCGCCAGCACCACCGCCAGGTGCGTCGCCGCACTACTTGGACTGCTGACCTGAAAGGGTTGTTTCAGGTTTGCCAGCACCTCGGGGTTGGCCTCGGGTACCACTTGCGGCGCCTGTTCCGCCGGCAAGGCGCCGGACAGATCGATCAGCGCGCAACCGGCAGCGGTCGCCCTTGGCGCAAAGCTCAAGGTCGCTGCGGGACCGGCGGCGAAGAACACCAACTGGACCTTGGCAAAATCAAACTCGTCGACCTCCCGCACCCGCACGTTCTTGCCCCGGTACAACACCGAACTGCCGGCCGACTCACTGCTGGCCAGCAGATGCAGGTTGCCAACCGGGAAATCGCGCTCTTCAAGTATCTGCACGAGGGTTTCGCCAACCGTACCGGTGGCGCCGACAACGGCGATATCAAAGGTCTGGCTCATGGTTCTACCTCAGGTGAAACGGGGGGAGCGGCACTTTACCGGGTGGCTGGCTGGCGGGCAATTTCTGTGGCGTATGAGCCACCGTCATAGTGAGCAGGCACGCTAAATACAAAAAGCCCAGCGCGGGGCTGGGCTTTGGCGTTTGGAGTCGAGTTATTTACATTCTGGAGTTTGGGGTTCGCGTGTTTTCGCCGCGCGAATGACATCGTTCTGCTCGTTTATGGCCACGCTGGCAGCCAATTGATAGACCGCACGTCTTTCCTCCACGGAGTAGTGGCGGAAGAAATCAGACATCGCAGAAGAGGCATAGGCCTTCTTCGAACCGCCTGCCACCTTTTCGCCCTTCATTGGGATACTCCATTCAAAATTCTTTCGAGTTGAGCCAGATCATATGGCTGCATGACAAACCCGTCAATTTCGCTGGCTGAAAGGTCGATACCGATATCCTCGTTTCCGCCATCAATGTCCTTGATGATGACATCTACCTGCAAAAAATCAGCTGCAAACTCTCGCTTCAATGCACAAACAGTAGCTTTTGCCGCATAGAACTGCCTGACAAACTCAGAACAAGGGATGTTCCTTCCATCCCTTTTTTCCCTCGCCAATACAAATTCCCAAGCAAGTTCAGGCCTCTGGTAGACGTAGATAATCTGAGCAGACCTGTTCTCTTTATCAAGGGCTCGGGAAATATTACGCCGCGCCACCTCAATATTGGCCAGTGTCCCGTCCAGCAGGAAGGACTGCCGCTGCTGGTAGACCAGGTCCAGAGTGCGCTCGACAATCGAGGTGACACCACGCTGGAAAAGGCTGGAGTTTCGGCCGGTGTATTCAGGGAAATATTCTCGGAAGTCATCTGGATCGATACGCAACGCATTCGATCCACCTGCCTGCATCATTTTTACAAACGCTTTGGAGACCTCTGTTTTTCCAGCTCCTGGCGACCCAGCCATGAACACAGAAACCGGGTATTCATCACTCCCATATGAATCCAGGGACGTCAGTTCCCGCGCGATACGAGTCCTGTTCAGCTTTGCAAAAGCCACTGCGCGCTCGGAAACTGCCTGCTCTTCCTCGGTCATGATCCACTCCTTGTGATGCCGAAGACTTTATCAGCTAACGCCCGGGGGCGAGCGTGCATCTTGACTGGCGCTCCCATAAAAAAACCCGCGCCTCTCACAAGGCGCGGGTTCTTTCATTGCATGACTCGATCAACGCTCGAGCAGGATCCGCAGCATGCGACGCAGCGGTTCGGCCGCGCCCCACAGCAGTTGGTCGCCAACGGTGAACGCGCCCAGGTATTGGGTACCCATGTTCAGCTTGCGCAGACGGCCGACCGGGATGTTCAGGGTGCCAGTGACCTTGGTTGGGCTCAGCTCCTGCATGCTGATATCACGGTTGTTCGGCACCAGCTTGACCCATGGGTTGTGCTGGCTGATCAGCCCTTCGATGTCGGCGATCGGTACGTCTTTGTTCAGCTTGATGGTCAGCGCCTGGCTGTGGCAACGCATCGCGCCGACACGTACGCAGATGCCGTCCACCGGGATCGGACTCTTGAAGCGACCGAGGATCTTGTTGGTCTCGGCCTGGGCCTTCCACTCTTCGCGACTTTGACCGTTCGGCAGCTCCTTGTCGATCCACGGGATCAGGCTGCCGGCCAGCGGTACGCCGAAGTTTTCGGTCGGGTACGCGTCGCTGCGCATGGCTTCGGCCACACGACGGTCGATGTCGAGGATCGCGCTGGCCGGATCGGCCAATTGATCGGCGACAGCGCCGTGGGTCACACCCATTTGCTTGATCAGTTCACGCATGTGCTGCGCGCCGCCACCGGAGGCTGCCTGGTAGGTCATGGCGCTCATCCACTCCACCAGACCGGCTTCGAACAGACCGCCAAGGCCCATCAGCATCAGGCTGACGGTGCAGTTGCCGCCGATGTAGTTCTTGGTGCCCGCGTCCAGCTGCTGGTCGATGACCTTGCGGTTCACCGGGTCCAGCACGATCACCGCGTCATCCTGCATGCGCAGGCTGGAAGCGGCGTCGATCCAGTAACCCTGCCAGCCGGCTTCGCGCAGCTTGGGGAAGACTTCACTGGTGTAGTCGCCGCCCTGGCAGGTCAGAATCACGTCAAGGGTCTTGAGCTCTTCAATGCTGTACGCGTCCTTGAGCGGAGCAATGTCCTTGCCCACGGACGGGCCTTGGCCACCGACATTGGAAGTGGTGAAAAACACCGGCTCAATGAGATCGAAATCCTGCTCTTCCAGCATCCGCTGCATGAGCACGGAACCGACCATACCGCGCCAACCGATCAGACCTACACGTTTCATCGCAACTACACCTTTTACAAAAAGTGGGCTCGCTTGCCGACATCAACGACAAGCGGGGCCCGAGAGATTACAGATTCCGCAGCGCCGCGACTACTGCGTCGCCCATTTCCTGCGTTCCGACTTTGGTGCAACCGTTCGACCAGATGTCACCGGTGCGCAAGCCCTGATCCAGCACAAGACTCACCGCTTTCTCGATGGCATCGGCCGCCGCCTGCTGATTGAAGCTGTAACGCAGCATCATCGACACCGACAGAATGGTCGCCAACGGGTTGGCAATGCCTTTGCCGGCGATGTCCGGCGCCGAACCGTGGCAAGGCTCGTACATGCCCTTGTTGTTGGTGTCCAGGGACGCCGAAGGCAGCATGCCGATGGAGCCGGTGAGCATCGAGGCCTGGTCGGAGAGGATGTCGCCGAACATGTTGTCGGTGACGATCACGTCGAACTGCTTCGGCGCGCGCACCAGTTGCATGGCGGCGTTGTCGACGTACATGTGGCTCAGCTCGACCTCAGGGTAATCCTTGGCCACTTGCTCGACGATTTCGCGCCACAGTTGGCTGGATGCCAGGACGTTGGCCTTGTCCACCGAGCACAGCTTCTTGCCACGGACCATGGCCATGTCGAAACCGACGCGGGCGATGCGGCGGATTTCGCTTTCGCTGTACGGCAGGGTGTCGTAGGACTGGCGTTCGCCGTTTTCCAAAGTGCGGGTGCCGCGAGGCGCGCCGAAGTAGATACCGCCGGTCAGCTCGCGAACGATCAGGATATCCAGACCCGCGACGATTTCCGGCTTCAGGCTCGAAGCCTCGGCCAGTTGCGGGTAAAGGATGGCCGGACGCAGGTTGCCGAACAGGCCCAGTTGCGCACGGATTTTCAACAGGCCGCGCTCAGGGCGGATATCACGCTCGATGGTGTCCCATTTCGGGCCGCCCACCGCACCCAGCAGCACGGCGTCGGCAGCGCGGGCGCGCTCCAGGGTTTCATCGGCCAGTGGCACGCCGTGTTTGTCGATGGCGGCGCCGCCGATCACGTCGTGGCTCAGCTCGAAGCCGAGGGTGAACTTGTCGCTGGCCAGTTCCAGGACCTTGACCGCTTCGGCCATGATTTCCGGGCCAATACCGTCACCTGGGAGAATCAGAATCTGCTTGCTCATGCTTTCCTCGTGTCATCAGTCGGTGCGCCCTCGGGCACACCCGGAAAAATTCTAGCGCTCTGCCATCAGTACCAGCACATCGGTACTGAACGAGCCATCGGCTTCAATCTGGAAATACTCGCGCACTTCGTTGCCCATCGCCTGCTGCAACTCGCGAATCGCCCCGCGCATCACTTGCGGTGTGCGCATGCGCTCGACCCAGGAGCTGTATTCAAGGCGCAGGCGCTGGCGCGTGGTAGTACGGGTATGCAACCCCGCCTCGCTGACCTGGCGCAACCATTCGCCGGCGGAATAATCACGCACATGGCTGGTGTCGCGCAGCACTTCGACGCTCTGCAGGTAAGTGTCGAGCAATGGGCTACCCGGTGACAAGACGTCAACGAACGCCGCCACACCACCGGGCTTCAATACCCGACGCACTTCACGCAGCGCCAGGCCGAGATCGCTCCAGTGGTGCGCCGAATAACGGCTGAACACGAAGTCGAATTCGCCATCGGCGAACGGCAGGCGCTCGGCGGCACCGTTGACCGTGGTGATGTTGCCCAGGCCACGTTCAGCGGCAGCAGCCGCCACCACGTCGAGCATCTGCTGCGACAGGTCGTAGGCCACCACTTCCTTGACCAGCGCGGCGACGTGAAAGCTCACGTGGCCGGCGCCGCACCCCAGGTCCAGGACCCGGGCATTGCCCTGCCCTGCCAGTTCGGCCTGCAGCAGGGCAAATTCGGTGCCTTGAGCGTGCACGGCACTGCTCAGGTAGGCCGAGGCCTGCTCACCGAATTGTTTCTGGACTACCTGGCTGTGCTGGGCGGTGCTGGTCATGGGGGACTTCCTTTTGGGGGTGAGTCTTGGGGTGTCTGAACCGACCCCTTCGCTGGCAAGCCAGCTCCTACGGGTACAACGCTGCCCTTGTAGGAGCTGGCTTGCCAGCGAAGGGGCCGGCCCTGCCTACATCAATCTCAGATCAATCACGCGTCGCGAAACAACCACGGCTGGCTCGCCCGGTGCTTGGCTTCGAACGCGGCAATCGCCTCGTCGTCCTGCAGGGTCAGGCCGATGTCGTCGAGGCCGTTGAGCAGGCAGTGCTTGCGGAACGCGTCGATCTCGAAGCTCAGCACCTTGCCGTCGGGACGGGTTACGGTCTGGGCCTGCAGGTCGACCTGCAGCTGGTAGCCCGGATTGGCTTCCACTTGCTGGAACAACTCATCGACTTCAGCGTCGCTCAAGATGATCGGCAGCAAGCCGTTCTTGAAGCTGTTGTTAAAGAAGATGTCGGCATAGCTCGGCGCGATGATACTGCGGAAACCGTACTCTTCCAGCGCCCATGGCGCGTGTTCACGGCTGGAGCCGCAACCGAAGTTTTCGCGGGCCAACAACACGCTGGCACCTTGATAACGCTCGGCGTTGAGCACGAAATCCTTGTTCAACGGACGCTTGGAGTTGTCCTGATACGGCTGGCCCACGTCCAGGTAACGCCACTCGTCGAACAGGTTCGGACCAAAACCGGTGCGTTTGATCGACTTCAAGAACTGCTTGGGAATGATCTGGTCGGTGTCGACGTTGGCACGATCCAGAGGCGCGACAAGACCAGTGTGCTGGGTAAAAGCTTTCATGCTGCGCTCCTTCAGATCAATTCGCGGACGTCGATGAAACGACCGTTTACGGCGGCGGCGGCGGCCATGGCCGGGCTGACCAGGTGAGTACGACCACCGGCACCCTGACGGCCTTCGAAGTTACGGTTGGAGGTCGAGGCGCAGTGCTCGCCCGACTCCAAACGGTCCGGGTTCATTGCCAGGCACATCGAGCAACCCGGCTCGCGCCATTCAAAACCGGCTTCGAGGAAAATCTTGTCCAGGCCTTCGGATTCGGCCTGCGCCTTCACCAGGCCGGAACCCGGAACCACAATGGCTTGCCTGATGGTCGAGGCAACTTTGCGGCCCTTGGCTATCACTGCCGCGGCGCGCAGGTCTTCGATCCGCGAGTTGGTGCAGGAACCGATGAACACGCGATCGAGCTGGATGTCGGTGATCGCCTGGTTGGCGGTCAAACCCATGTATTTCAAGGCACGGACGATGGAATCACGCTTGACCAGGTCCATTTCCTGCTCTGGATCCGGCACGTTCTGATCAACCGCCAACACCATCTCCGGCGAAGTACCCCAGCTGACTTGCGGCTTGATCTGCGCAGCGTCCAACTCGACCACGGTATCGAACACCGCATCGGCGTCGGACACCAGGTCCTTCCAGGCTTCGACAGCCAGGTCCCACTCGGCGCCTTTCGGGGCAAACGGGCGACCCTTGACGTAGGCCACGGTCTTTTCATCCGCCGCCACCAGGCCGACACGGGCACCGGCTTCGATGGACATGTTGCAGATGGTCATGCGGCCTTCGACCGACAACTCGCGGATTGCGCTGCCGGCGAACTCGATGGCGTGGCCATTGCCGCCGGCGGTGCCGATCTTGCCGATCACCGCCAGCACGATGTCCTTGGCGGTCACGCCGAACGGCAAGGTGCCTTCGACGGACACCAGCATGTTCTTCATTTTCTTGGCGACCAGGCACTGGGTGGCGAGCACGTGCTCCACCTCGGAAGTGCCGATACCGTGGGCCAAAGCACCAAAGGCGCCGTGGGTCGAGGTATGGGAGTCACCGCAGACCACGGTCATGCCCGGCAAGGTGGCGCCCTGCTCAGGGCCGATCACGTGGACGATGCCCTGGCGCACGTCATTCATCTTGAACTCGACGATGCCGTACTCATCACAGTTGTCATCGAGGGTCTGAACCTGCAAACGCGAGACCTGATCGACAATCGCCTCGATACCGCCCTTGCGCTCCGGGGTGGTCGGGACGTTGTGGTCCGGGGTCGCGATATTGGCATCGATCCGCCATGGCTTGCGCCCGGCCAGGCGCAGGCCTTCGAAGGCTTGCGGCGAGGTCACTTCGTGAATGATGTGACGGTCGATGTAGATCAGCGCCGAACCATCGTCGCGCTGCTTGACCAAATGCGAATCCCAGAGCTTGTCGTAGAGCGTTTTGCCGGCCATCAGACGTTTCCTCATCAGCTTGTTTCTATGCCCTGGGTCTTGAGCGATTCAATAACCCCTTGGCTTGTGAGGTCGATGCTATGGGGTTACATTAAATAACTCAAATTCATAATTTTTATGCTTTGGATAACCAACTGGAATACGAGCATGGACCTGGCCAACCTCAATGCCTTTATTGCCATCGCCGAGATCGGCAGCTTCTCCGGCGCCGGCGAGCGCCTGCACCTGACCCAGCCGGCCATCAGCAAGCGCATCGCCGGGCTCGAGCAGCAACTCGACGTACGCCTGTTCGACCGCCTGGGCCGGGAAGTCAGCCTGACCGAGGCCGGGCGCGCCCTGCTGCCACGGGCCTACCAGATCCTCAATGTGCTCGATGATACGCGCCGCGCCCTGACCAACCTGACCGGCCAGGTGACCGGTCGTCTGACCCTGGCCACCAGTCATCACATCGGCCTGCACCGCTTGCCTCCTTTATTAAGGGCGTTTACCCGCCAGTACCCGGATGTCGCCCTGGACATCCAGTTCCTCGACTCGGAGGTGGCCTATGAGGAAATTCTCCACGGTCGTGCCGAACTGGCGGTGATCACCCTGGCGCCCGAGCCTCATGCGTTGGTGCAGGCCACGCCGGTCTGGGACGACCCGCTGGATTTCGTGGTGGCACCGGAACATTTGCTGCTGAGCAATGACGCGACCCTGGCTGACATTGCCCGGCACCCGGCGGTTTTCCCCGGCGGCAATACCTTTACTCATCACATCGTGCAGCGCCTGTTCGAGACCCAGGGGCTGACGCCGAATATCGCCATGAGCACCAACTACCTGGAAACCATCAAGATGATGGTGTCCATTGGCCTTGCCTGGAGCGTGCTGCCGCGTACCATGCTCGATGAGCAGGTCGCGCGCATCCCGTTGCCGGGCATACAACTCACGCGCCAGCTAGGCTATATCGTGCACACTGAAAGGACGCTGTCGAATGCTGCGCGGGCCTTCATGGCTTTGCTGGATGCACAGATCGATTGGCCAGGGAATGATGGCTGACTTGTGCTACTCCTATAGAGCCGCAAAACCCGTGCCTAACGCCCAATTCAGCCCAAGGCCTGTTGCCAATGCCCAAATCCGTTGACCGTAGTCGCCCCCATACGCCGCGCATGCCGCGTATCCAGGCGCTTGACCCACGCACTTCGGAGCAGAGCTGGGAGAGCGCACCGCAGTTGCTCGCAGCCCTCAACGGTGCGCGCCTGGGTGCCTGGTACTGGGACATCGAGCGGGGGCAGATCAGTTGGTCGCGGGGCACGCAGGCGTTGTTCGGTTTCGATCCCCATCACCCGCTGCCGGAAGACCTGGAATACCTCGACCTGCTGCCCCCCGAGGACCGGGCGAAAACCCTGCGCGCCTTCCATGCGGTAATGGCCGGCGCGCCGCTGGAACAGGCCATGCACCACCGCATCCGCTGGCCGGACGGCAGCCTGCACTGGCTGGAAATCAACGGCAGCCTGCTACCGGACAAGAACGGACGGCCCCGAATGATCGGGGTGATCCGCGAGATCACCCACCAGCGCCAGCGCGAACAGGCCCTCACCAGCTCGGAAAAGCGCTTCGCCACGCTGTTTCACCTGTGCCCGAACATGGTCCTGCTGACGCGCCAGGAAGACGGCCTGATCACCGAAGCCAACCAGTACTTCGAAAGCCTGTTCGGCTGGCCGGTGCAGGACGCCATTGGCCGCACCACCCTGGAACTGGGCCTGTGGGTGCACCCCGAGCAGCGGGCAAAACTGGTCAAGGCGACCAAGGCCAAAGGTGAACTGATCAGCATGGAGGTGCAGTTTCGCGCCAGCAACGGCCAGGTGCATGACGGCATCCTCAGCGCGCAGAAGGTCGAGCTCGAAGGTCAGCCTTACCTGCTCAGCACCTTCCTCGACACCACCGAACGCAAGCTCGCCGAGCACGCGCTCAAGGACAGCCAGGAGCGCCTCGACCTGGCGCTCGACTCGGCCCAACTCGGCACCTGGGACTGGCACATTCCCAGCGGCATGCTCTACGGCTCGGCGCGGGCCGCGCAACTGCATGGCCTGGAACCCATCCCCTTTCATGAATCCTTCGATGAGTTCTTCGAGGGCGTGCCGGGGGAAGAGCGCGACAGCATGCGCGACGCCTACCGCAGCCTGCGCGAAGGCCCGGCCGGCAACTACCAGCTGACCTATCGGGTGCAACTGGCCGACGGCAGCTCACGCTACCTGGAAAGCCGCGCCCGCCTGTACCGCGACGCCGACGGCCTGCCGCTGCGCATGGCCGGGACCTTGCTGGACATCACTGAACAGGTCGAGCGCGAACAGCGCCTGGTGGCCTCCGAAGAGAAGTTCGCCACCCTGTTCCAGGTCAGCCCCGACCCGATCTGCGTGACCCGCCAGGACAGCGGCCAGTTCATCGAAATCAACTCCAGCTTCACTCAGACCTTCGGCTGGAGCGCCGCCGATGTGCTGGGCCGCAGCGCCGACGATATCGGCCTGTGGGACGCCTCGGCGCAAAGCCTGCAGCGGATCGAACAGGTAATCCGCGAACAGGGCCTGAACAATGTCGCACTGCTGGTCCGGCACAAGGACGGACAATCCCTGACCTGCGTGATCTCCAGCCGGCAGATCAACGTCGGCAACCAGCCGTGCATCGTCACCACCTTGCGCGACATTACCCAACAGCAACGCTCGGAAGCCGCACTCAAGGCCAGTGAAGAAAAGTTCGCCAAGGCGTTTCATTCCAGCCCCGATGCGATCACCATCACCGAGCGCGACACCGGGCGCTACCTGGAGGTCAACGACGGATTCTGCCGCCTGACCGGCTATCGCGCCGATGAGGTGGTCGGCAGGACGGTGTATCAGGTCGGTATCTGGGCCGAAGAAAAACAGCGTTCGATGCTGCTCGCCGAATTGCAACTCAAGGGCCGGGTGCACCACCTGGAGATGCTCGGGCGCAATAAAAGCGGGCAACTGCTAACCGTCGAAGTGTCGGTAGAGCCGATTACCCTCAACGAGACCGCCTGCCTGCTGCTGACCGCGCGCGATGTCAGCCTGCTGAAGAACGCCGAAGCGCAGATCCGTCACCTGGCCTACCACGACCCGCTGACCAACCTGCCCAACCGCGCGTTGCTGATGGACCGCCTGAGTCAGCAGATTGCCCTGCTCAAGCGCCACAATCTGCGCGGCGCCCTGCTGTTCCTCGACCTCGACCACTTCAAGCACATCAACGACTCCCTCGGCCATCCGGTCGGCGATACGGTGCTGAAGATCATCACCGCCCGCCTCGAAGCCAGCGTGCGCATGGAAGACACCGTAGCGCGCCTGGGTGGCGACGAATTCGTGGTTCTGCTCAGTGGCCTGGAAGGTTCGCGCAATGAAGTCAGCGAACAGGTTCGGGAGTTGGCCGACACCGTGCGTGAATTGCTCTCGGAACCGATGTTCCTCGATGGCCACCGCCTGCAGGTCACGCCGAGCATCGGCGTGGCGTTGATTCCCGACCACGGCTCGACACCCACCGACCTGCTCAAGCGTGCCGACATTGCCCTGTACCGGGCCAAGGATTCCGGGCGCAACACTACGCAGATGTACCACAACACCATGCAGAAGGCCGCCAGCGAACGCCTGCGCATGGAAACCGACCTGCGCCTGGCCCTGTCCCGGGGCGAGTTTCGCGTGCATTACCAGCCGCAGATCGACGCCCGCGGCGAACGTATCGTCGGCGCCGAGGCCCTGGTGCGCTGGACTCACCCACAACTGGGCGCACAGTCACCCAGCGAGTTCATCAAGGTGCTGGAAGACAGCGGACTGATCCTCGAAGTCGGCACCTGGATCCTCGATGAAGCCTGCCTGGCCTTCAAGCAGCTGATCGCCAAGGGCAAGGTCGACCCGTTGAACTTCAGTCTTTGCGTCAACATCAGCCCACGGCAGTTCCGCCAGAACGACTTTGTCGAGCGCATCGAGCACAGCCTCACCAGCCATGGCCTGCCGTGCTCGCTGCTGAAGCTGGAAATCACCGAAGGCATCGTGATCCAGAACCTCGAAGACACCATCAACAAGATGCGCCGCCTGAAAAAACTGGGTGTCAGCTTCGCCATGGACGACTTCGGCACTGGCTACTCCTCACTGACCTACCTCAAGCGCCTGCCGGTCGACACCCTGAAAATCGACCAGTCGTTCATCCGCGACGCCACCAGCGACCCCAACGACGCCGAAATCATCCGCGCCATCGTCGCCATGGCCCTGAGCCTGGAACTGGAAGTGATCGCCGAGGGCGTGGAAACCGCGGAACAACTGGAGTTCCTGCAGGGGCTGGGCTGTCATTTGTATCAGGGGTATTTGCATAGTCGGCCGTTGCCGGTGGAGGAGTTTCAGTTGTTGCTGATGTGAGGGGCGATGGAATTGCCGCGCTCTTGCGAAATTGACTACAGCCTTTCAGGAAAAGTCTTATTCCCGACGGCATAGGGGCTCGCTAGGCTTCTGCATCCTGCGGCCCCGCCCCCAAGTGGTCCGCCGAGAAGCCATCTACACTGGGAACATCGTCTTTCCCGGCTGTTGAACGGCGCCTATCCATTGGCAGAGAGCACCTCCCCGTGCCCAGCATCTACCAGCTCAAGCCTGCGTTTCAAAATCTCCTGCGTCCATTGGTGCGACGGCTGTTTGCCAATGGCACGACGGCCAACCAGATCACCGTGCTGGCCGGTGTCGGCTCGCTGCTGGTGGGCCTGGTCATCGCCTGCTTCGCCGAGCATGCCTGGGTGTTTGCCCTGGTGCCGCTGTGGATGATCCTGCGCATGGCGCTGAATGCCATCGACGGCATGCTCGCCCGCGAATTCAACCAACAGTCGCAGCTGGGCGCCTACCTCAACGAGCTCTGCGATATCACTGCCGATTGCGCACTGATCCTGCCATTCGCACTCCTTCCCGGCGTCAACCTGTGGCTGGTCCTGCTGCTGACCCTGCTTGCCCTGTTCAGCGAGTACGCCGGCGTGCTGGGCCCGATGGTCGGCGCTTCGCGGCGCTATGACGGCCCCATGGGCAAGAGTGACCGAGCGTTCGCCCTGGGTGTGCTGGCATGCGCTATCGCCCTGGGCTGGATCAGCGCTCTGTGGATCAACGCCATATTGACGGTCATCGCCCTGCTACTCGTGGTCACGCTGTGCAACCGAGTTCGCCAGGGATTGCGCCAGGTACAGGAAAACACCCCATCTGCATAAGGAAGTTGCAATGCGCGAAGCCCAGCCCCAGACCTTCACCACCCACGACGGCGTCCAACTGTTCTATCGCCATTGGCCGGGTACCCCCCCGGCGGGCGAACCCCGCCAGGCCGTAATGCTGTTTCACCGCGGGCACGAACACTCGGCACGGATTGCCCATCTGGTGGATGAGCTGGATCTGCCTGAATTCGACTTCTTTGCCTGGGACGCCCGAGGTCACGGCCTGTCACCGGGCGAACGGGGTGACAGCCCGAGCTTTGCCACCAGCGTGCGCGACGTGCAAACGTTCTGCGATCACTTGCAGCACGAGTACCAGATCGACGAATCGGACATCGCGGTCATTGCCCAGAGCGTTGGCGCGGTGATCGTCGCCACCTGGGTTCACGATTACGCGCCGCACATCCGCTCGCTGGTGCTCGCCTCGCCGGCATTCAAAGTCAAACTCTACGTACCGTTAGCGCGCCAGGGCCTGGCGCTGATGCGCAGGTTTCGCGGCAACTTCTTCGTCAACAGCTACGTCAAGGCGCGCTTCCTCAGCCACGATCCAGAGCGGGTTGCGTCCTATGACAACGACCCACTGATCACCAAGGCCATTTCCGTCAACGTCCTGCTCGGTCTGTACGAGGCCGCCGAACGGGTGGTGGCTGACGCCCAGGCCATCCAGGTCCCGACCCAACTGCTGATTTCTGCGGCAGACTTCGTCGTGCATCGCAAACCCCAGCAACAGTTCTTTGAGCGCCTGGGTAGCCTGCAAAAGGAACAACACCTGCTGCCCGGCTTCTTCCACGACACCCTGGGCGAAAAAAATCGCGCCCACGCGGTCGCCAGCGCCAGGCGGTTTATCCTGCAGAACTTTGCCCAAGCGCCTGAGCGCCCTTCGCTGCTGGCAGCCGATCGCCTGGGCCTGACCTGCGCCGAGTCCGAATCCCTCGCCGCGCCATTGCCGCACAACTCGCTGCGCGATCTTTACTGGCGCATGACCCGCGCCAGCATGCGCCTGGGCAGTCGACTGTCCACCGGGGTCAAGCTGGGCTTCGACACCGGCTTCGATTCCGGCAGCACCCTGGATTACGTCTATCGCAACAACCCGAGCGGCACCTCCGCCATCGGGCGCATGATCGATCGCAATTATCTCGACTCCATTGGCTGGCGTGGGATACGCCAACGCAAGCTGCACGTCGAAGAACTGCTGCGCCTGGCCATGGCACGGTTGCGCGAGCAAGGTCATGAAGTGCGCATCGTCGATATCGCCGCCGGTCACGGCCGCTACATTCTCGAAGCGCTGCAAGGCGTCGACCCACTGCCCGAGTCCATTCTTCTGCGTGACTACAGCGACATCAACGTGCGCGACGGCAGCACATTGATTCGCGAAAAAGGCCTGGAACACATCGCCCGCTTCATCAAGGGCAATGCCTTCGACCGCGATGACCTTGCCGCCCTCGAGCCAAAACCGACGCTGGCAGTGGTTTCGGGGCTATACGAACTGTTCGCCGACAACCGCATAGTCAGCGACTCGCTGGCCGGGCTGGCCGCCGCCGTGGAGCCCGGCGCTTACCTGATCTATACCGGCCAGCCCTGGCACCCGCAACTGGAACTGATCGCCCGCGCCCTGACCAGCCACCGCGAGGGCCAGGCCTGGGTGATGCGCCGGCGCAGCCAGGCAGAAATGGACCAGTTGGTGGCAGCGGCGGGTTTTCGCAAGATCAGCATGCGCGTCGACGAATGGGGGATTTTCAGCGTCAGCCTGGCGCAACGGGTGCCTGAATGAGCCTTGCTGCGACCCAGCCTCGCGAACCCGGTCTGCTGAAGCCGGCGCTGCTGTGGTTGTTGCTGTTGGCGCCGACGTTTTTTGCCACCTACGGTTTTGCCACCTGGGTCACGACTCAGCGCAGCGACGTCGGAACGCTGGTATTCGACTGGGAAAGTCAGCTGCCGTTCTGGGCCTGGACGATCGTGCCCTATTGGTCGATCGATCTGCTGTACGGCCTGTCGCTGCTACTACCCAGCAGTCGCGAAGAGCTCAAGCGCCATGCCTTGCGGCTGCTCACTGCGCAATTGATCGCGGTCAGTTGCTTCCTGATCTGGCCGTTGCGATTCACCTTTGTGCGACCGGAACTGGACGGGCTGTTCGGCTGGCTGTTCGAGGTGCTGGCCGGCTTCGACAAGCCGTTCAACCAGGCGCCATCCCTGCATATTGCGCTGCTGGTGGTGCTCTGGGCCTGTTACCAGCGCCACCTGCAAGGGTTCTGGCGCGGCCTGATGCACCTCTGGTTCACGCTGATCGGCATCTCCGTGCTGACCACCTGGCAACACCACTTCATCGACTTGCCCACGGGTGCGCTGCTGGGTTGCCTGTGCGTCTGGCTCTGGCCGCTGGATCGGCCAAGCCCGCTGCGCAAGGCGCGCCTTACCACCGATCGCAAGCGCTGGAAGCTGGCGCTGTGCTACGCCTTGGGCGCACTCATCGCCAGCCTTCTGGCGGTCGGCTTCAAGGGCATCTGGCTGTGGTTGTTCTGGCCGGCAACTGCGTTGCTGCTGGTGGCCCTGAATTACGCGCTGCTCGGTGCCAGCGGCTTCCAGAAACGTCGCGACGGGCGTCTCTCTGGTGCGGCTCGCTGGTTATTGGCGCCCTACCTCGCCGCCGCCTGGCTCAACTCACGCCTGTGGACGCGCCAGCATCCACAACCCGATCCAGTGCTGGACGGCATCTGGCTCGGACGCATTCCGACCCTCCGTGAACTCAGTGCCAGCCGATTCAAGGCAGTGCTCGACCTGTGCGCCGAGCTGTCACTGGACCCTGACCCGCGTGCCTACCACGCCCTGCCGGTACTCGACCTGATCGCCCCCACACCATCGCAATGCCTGGAAGCCGCGCAGGCCATCGAACGCCTGCGACGCCATGGGCCGCTATTGGTGTGCTGCGCCCTCGGCTATTCGCGCAGCGCCACCGCTGTTGCCGCCTGGCTGCTGCACAGTGGCCGGGTGGCCAACGTCGACCAGGCAATCAGCCAATTGCAGCAGGCCCGCCCGGGTATCGTCCTGCACCCGGCGCATCGAGCTGCCTTGCAAGGACTGATGGCGAACAGGGAGCCCGTGCATGGTCAGTGACATGGAGTTGCACACCACCGCCAGCCTGTTGAGGCGTGGCGCGTCCCTGGACGCTCTCTCCACCGGTATCACCTTATTGGGCGCCGCACTTGGCTTGTGCCAATACCTGTTTACCGGTCTCGGCGGCTGGGCCGTCACCGGCAGCGCTGCCCTGCTGTTGCTGGGCGTACTGCAAAAGTACTGGGCCCTGCGCGTGGCCTTCGATGCCGAGCTGTTCGAGTGTGTCGCCAACCTTGCACTTCCCTTGGCTCAACGCAGTGAAGCGCTGGATCAAGCCTTAGCCGCTCTCGGTCTGCAACCCGAGGAACGCGGTGGTCGCCCATGGCACGAGCGCATTCGCGGCGCCGTCAATCTGCTGCGTCGACAAGCCCTGCTGGTTGGACTCCAGGTGTTGCTGGTGCTGGGTTTGATCCTGGCGGGGCCCTGGCTGACTGTCACTGGATAAGGAGAATTCATGCTCGAACCTCTGGTCGCCACCCTCATCACTTCCGCCGCCCGCCCCCTGACCGGAGCCCGCAGTCTGTGGCTTGGCTGTGCGCCCGAGGCGGTGCAACGCATCTACTACGCCAACCACAGCAGCCACGGAGACTTCGTATTGCTCTGGGCCTCGTTGCCACCGGCCCTGCGCAAGATGACCCGGCCGGTGGCAGGCGCCGATTACTGGCAAACCAGCGCACTGCGGCGCTACATCATCAACCGCGTGTTCAATGGTGTGCTGATCGACCGCGAGCGCAAGGAGTCGAGCGACAACCCCTTGCAGCCGATGCTCGACGCCCTGGGCCATGGCGATTCGCTGATCATCTTTCCAGAAGGCACGCGCAATCTCGAAGAAAGTGGTTTGCTGCCGTTCAAAAGCGGGATCTATCACCTGGCACAGCAGCATCCCGACGTGGAGTTGGTGCCGGTATGGATCGCCAACCTCAATCGCGTCATGCCCAAGGGACGCGTCCTGCCGCTACCGCTGCTGTGCACCACACGTTTCGGCGCGGCCCTGACCCTGGCGCCCGGCGAGAGCAAGGAGCAGTTCCTCCAACGTAGCCGTGCAGCCTTGCTGGAATTAGCCGAGGAGCATTGCTGACATGGACAGACAAACGCTGATGTTGTTCGGCGGGATTGGCGCATTCCTGCTGCTGGCATCCCTGATCGGCTGGCTGCTCAAATGGCGCAGCCGTGGCACCGCCAATCCGGTGATCGACAACCTGAACGCGCGAATCAATGCCTGGTGGGTGATGGTAGCGGTGATCGGCATTGCGTTCTGGCTCGGGACCACTGCAGTGATCCTGCTGTTCTACGCGGTCTCGTTCTACGCCCTGCGGGAATTCATGACCCTCACACCCACCCGGCGCAGCGACTACCCGGCGCTGGTGGCGGCTTTCTACCTGGCGTTACCGCTGCAGTACCTACTGATTTACTACGATTGGTATGGGCTGTTCTCGATCTTCATTCCGGTCTATGTATTCCTGCTGCTGCCGATCCTCGCCTCATTGGGAGGGGACAGCACGCACTTCCTGGAACGCGCCTCCAAGGTCCAGTGGGGATTGATGATCGCGGTGTTCTGCGTGTCCCACGTCCCCGCCCTGTTGACCCTGGACATCAGCGGCTACGAAGGGCGTAACCTGCTTTTGATTGCCTTCCTGGTGATCGTGGTACAGATGTCGGACGTGTTGCAGTACGTGTGCGGCAAACTGTTCGGCAAGCACAAGATCGCGCCCAATCTGTCGCCGTCCAAGACCATCGAAGGCTTCGTTGGCGGCGTACTGCTCGCCTCGCTGATTGGCGCTGCACTGTACTGGATAACCCCGTTCACTGCCGGACAGGCATTCCTGATTGCGCTGTTGATCAATCTGTTGGGATTCGCCGGCGGGATCGTCATGTCCGCCATCAAGCGTGATCGTGAGGTGAAGGATTGGGGACACATGATCGAAGGCCACGGCGGCATGCTCGATCGGCTGGACTCGGTGTGCTTCGCCGCACCGATCTTCTTTCACCTGGTGCGGTATGGCTGGACCTGATTGATATTCAGCCCGGTTGAAAAATCCTGGGTCGCTGTCGGCCATAAAAAAATGCTCCGTACCTTTCGATACGGAGCATTTCCATTTCGCGCCAGGCAGAGTCTGCAGGGCGGCTCTCCTGACTTCTACTTCACGGCGAACCGATCAGTCATCGCGGCCCATGATGCCGAACAGCTGCAGCAGGCTGATGAACAGGTTGTAGATCGATACATACAGGCTGATGGTCGCCATGATGTAGTTACGCTCACCGCCGTGGATGATGGCGCTGGTCTGGAACAGGATGCAGACCGAGGAAAACAGCACGAAGCCCGCGCTGATTGCCAGTTGCAGACCGCTGATCTGGAAGAACATGCTCGCCAGCACCGCGCCCAGCAGGACGAAGAAACCGGCGGTGATGAAGCCACCAAGGAAGCTCATGTCCTTACGGGTGATCAGCACGTAGGCCGACAGGCCGCCGAACACCAGGGCGGTCATGGCGAAGGCCGAGCTGACCACTTCAGCGCCGCCCTGCATGCCCAGGTAACGGTTGAGGATCGGGCCCAGCAGAAAACCCATGAAGCCGGTCAGGGCAAAGGCAGACACCAGGCCCCAGGCCGAATCACGGAGTTTGTTGGTCAGGAAGAACAGACCGTAGAAACCGATCAGCACCACGAAGATATTCGGGTAGCCGACCCGCATCTGCTGAGCAACAAAGGCCATCACCCCACTGAAAGCCAGGGTAAGGGCCAGCAAGCCGTAAGTGTTGCGCAGGACGCGGCTAACCTCTAGCTGCTCGACCTGCACGCTGTTGTTAACTGCGTAATCCTGTTCGCGCATGGCGACACTCCTGTAGTTTTGAAACGTTCAGACGCAAAGATCATAACAGACGCTCTGTAACAAGCTATGCAGAGAGTTTGACAGTGTGTTTCATTCGGGTATTATGGCGCCCGCAAAGCAGTTTGGAAGCGTGGCCGAGTGGTTTAAGGCAACGGTCTTGAAAACCGTCGATGGGCAACTATCCTAGAGTTCGAATCTCTACGCTTCCGCCACATACTTACGTTAGAGCCCTGATTATTCAGGGCTTTTTCGTTTCTGGGGTTTGCCAAAGGCTTCCTCGCAACCGAAGTATTACTACACTTTCCTGCCTCGTCCCCTCCCCGCCACACCCACCTGCCAATACCCTGACAAAACTCAGCATCACGCCTGCCACGGGTTAACTACACTGCATCCGGCTGAGCACGATTAAAGCGATTGACACGTGTCGCGCCAGAACCAGACCACCGCCGCTCATCCATCGATTACCCCCTGAGCACCCGCCCCCATGAAAGAACCCATCCGCTACGCCGACTACCTGCACAAGATTGGTTCCGGTCGCCGCGAGATCCCCATGCGCGACCTGGTTTCAGCACCGGTTCGTGACGCCGATGGCCAGTGGCAGGCCGCGCCGCACAAAGCCGTGAAGTTGCACGCCGGCGAGGTCATGGCGATTCTCAAGCCCTATTTCAGCGCCCGGTTCATGGAGCAATTTCGCGCCGTGGTGCCGCTGGCGTTGTACCTGGCGCTGTTCCAGATTGTCATCCTGCGCCAGTTGGTGGAGGACTCCTGGCTGGTCACAGGTGGCCTGTTCGCCGTGATTGTCGGGCTGATGCTGTTCATGGAGGGCTTGAAACTCGGCTTGATGCCCTTTGGTGAAGTCATCGGCAACAACCTGCCCCGCCGGTTATCGCTGCCGGTGGTGCTGCTGGTGACCTTGCTGCTGGGCATCGGCGTGACCTTTGCCGAACCCGCCATCGGTGCGCTGCGAGCCGCCGGACAGAACGTCTCGGTCGAGCGCGCGCCCTACCTCTGGGCGCTGCTCAACCAGTGGACCAGCGAGCTGATCCTGGTGGTCGGCGTCTGCGTCGGCCTCGCCGCGGTCATCGGCACGCTGCGCTTCCTCTACGGCTGGAGCCTGAAGCCGCTGATCTACCTGTCGCTGGCGCCAGTCCTGTTGCTGACGCTGTATCTGCACAGTGACCCCGAGTTGGCCAAGGTGATCGGCCTGGCCTGGGACGCCGGCGCGGTGACCACTGGACCGGTCACCGTGCCGCTGGTGCTGGCTTTGGGCATCGGTATCGCCGCGGCCGCCGGCAAGGGCGGCTCCGGGTTGTCCGGGTTCGGCATCGTGACCCTGGCCTCGCTGTTCCCGGTGATCGGTGTGATGCTGCTGGGCCTGTATGTGGCGAATGCCTCCTCGCCCGCCGAAATCATCGCCGCCGCGCACGCCGCCAGCGGTGCCGCGCAGACGGCTGCGCAATGGCATGAAGTCAGCCCTGGGCTGGACATTGTCTCGGGGATACGGGCCATCGTGCCGCTGGTGATCTTCCTGCTGATCGTGCTGAAACTGTTGCTACGCCAGAGCCTGCCGCGGCGCCGCGAAATTTTCCTCGGGATTGGCCTGGCCGTGGCCGGCATGTGCGTGTTCAACCTCGGCCTGACCTACGGCCTGTCGAAACTGGGTGGCAGTGCCGGGGAGTTGATTCCAGCGGCGTTCATGCAAACGCCGGGCGTCGCCGAGTCGCCACTCTATCTCTATCAAGTAGGCCTGATCCTGGCTCTGGTCTTCGCCTGGGTGCTCGGCTATGGCGCGACAGTTGCCGAACCGGCACTGAACGCCCTGGGTGTCACTGCTGAAACCCTGACCAATGGCTTCATCCGCAAGCGCAGCCTGATCCGTGCGGTCTCCATCGGCGTCGCCAGCGGGATTGCGGTAGGTGTCGCCAAGCTGGTGTTCGACCTGCCGCTGGTCTGGCTGGTGGTGCCGCCCTACCTGCTCGCGGTGCTGCTGACGGTTTTTTCCAGCGAAGAGTTCGTCAACGTCGCCTGGGACAGCGCGGGTGTCACCACCGGCCCCATCACCGTACCGCTGGTGCTGGCCATGGGCTTGGGGCTGGGTAACGCGACCAACGCGGTCGAGGGCTTCGGCATTTTGTGCATGGCCTCCGTCGGCCCGGTGATTACCGTGATGCTGCTCGGGCAGTGGGCGCGCTTGCGCGTGTGGAAACAGGAGAAGGCCGCCATCGAGCAGCCAGGGACTCAATTAGTGGGCACGGGAGAATCACAATGAGCGCTGAAGGCATCACCTACTTGACTGACGTTGCCCTGATCACCTGCATAGTTGCCGTCGGCCGTGCCGACCTGGTGATCAGCGCGGCCCAGGGCATGGGCGCGCCGGGCGCGATTGTGTATCACGCCCAAGGCCTCGGCCCGCGCGAGCGGCTGGGTCTGCTGAGTATCGCCATCGATGCGGAGAAAGAGGTGGTCAGCCTGCTGGTCGCCGCCGACTATCAGGATGCGGTACTTGAAGCCATCTATCACGCAGCCAATCTGCATGTTCCGGGGGCAGGCATGATCTACGCAACGCCGGTGGAAAAAGTCGCCACCTACATCCCTCGCGAACTGCTCGCACAAGGTAAAACCTCGTGAGCGTGGCGACTGCCGGCATACCCGGCGGCGCGGCCAAGCTGATCACCTGCGTACTGCCCGACGATGGTACCGAGCGCAAGTTACTGCTGCTGTTGCGCGAAACCCATGGCATCACCCGCGTGGACAGTGTCAGTTGCCGTGGCGTGAATGTGCTGCAGGCCGCCAAGGCACCACGCAACCAGGTCCCGGAAGCCGTGCTCTGCCGAGTGGTCAATGTGGTGGTGGATGAGGCCCAGGCAGACGCAGTGTTCGACTTCATCTGCGAACACGCCGGGCTGAGCGGACCGGGCGGCGGATCGGTGTACCGGGTTGCCTTGAATTTCGCGACACCGTTGGCGATGCCGCCGGGGGTCGCGCAGGAACCGGATTAAGCACCCTTTTGCGCAACAGACCTGCTTTCTGCGATCATTGCGCACTGCTCACACTGCAGTGCTTTTGATAAGGAAATCATCAAGTTGCAACCATCAGAAAAACGCTGCCGGTTCTGCGCGGAGAGCATCAAATCTGCCGCTATCCGTTGCAAGCACTGCCAGGCTGACCTGCGACCCAGAGGCAAACGCCTGCTGACCCGACTGGCAGTGACTGCCGCCATCGTGCTGGCAGCCTACCTGCTCTTCGGCGACTCGGATGACAAGGCAGAGACCGCTGCTCTGGCGGACATTGCGGTTTGCCAGGACCAGGGGTCCTCGGTGGCCTCCCCCCTGGCACGCAGCATCATTGCCAACGCCTGTCGTCAGATCGAGGACGATGTGCGCCCGCACACCAGCCCCTTGCCCTAGTGTGCGCTCATACGCACGGTTTCCTGCAAACCTTGGCCCTGGACTTGCATTGCCTGTCACCGACCTGTCGCACAAACACTGTAGGTATCGGGCAGGCAATCACTGACAGGGAGCGGGATTATGTGCGGTCATTTCATTCAAGGCGAAGGGATGGCGGCCTTCATGGCCGAGCTGCAACCGCGAGGAGACTGGCCAACAGGCTATGACACTGGGGCCGCCAGCGCGCTGAGCGTGGTGCCTGCGCACCGTGCGCACATTCTGCACAGCGCTGAGGACGGGCTGCATATTGATGCAGTTCGCTGGGGCTGGGCGCCTTTTGGCGCACAGGGCAAGCAGGCCGATGCCTTGGCGATGCCAGTGGAAACAGTAACCGCGCCGACCCTGTTCAAGTTGCTCTGGCCCAACAGCCGGGCGCTGGTGCCGTGCGACGGCTGGTTCGAGCGGGCCGCCGATACGCAGCTGTACTTCGTGCGTTTGAAAAGCCGCAAGACGATGTTCTTCGCCGCCCTGGCCCATGTTCATCGTGGCACCGCCGCTCAGCTGGGCGGAGGCTTCGTGATCATGACCAGCGCCGCCGAGGGAAAAATGGCCGCGCTGCATGCCCAAAGGCCAGTGGTGCTGACGCCCGAACAGGCCAACGAATGGCTCGACCTGGACCTCTCGCCGCGTCGCGCCGAACAGATCGTCACCCACCTGCGCCTGGACACCACGGCCTTCGAATGGCTCAGGGTCATGCCTGCCGCGACTACAACAACGGCCTGCGTTTCTCGTAGCGCACATCCTGGGTATCGACCCGCTCGGCCACAGTCCAGCCAAGACGCTGGTAAAAGCCATTGGCCCTGATCTCCTGCCGGCCGTCGGTAACCAGCACAATCCGTTCATGGGCCTTGAACAGTTCGGCCTCGGCAGCGGCCATCAACAAACGGCCCAGGCCTCGATTCTCGTAGGCGGGACGCACGAACATGGCAAACACCTCGCCCTCGGCGCGGTCGATCATCGAGAATGCCACCGGTTGCCGGTCGACTTCGGCGATCCAGATGCAAGGCCCCTCATTGATCGCCGATCGCAGCACCTGCGGGGTGATGCCCAGGGCGTCCATCTGCTCGCGGCTGAGGTGGTTCTGCACCACTGAAGTGCGTATTTCGAACAGACTCTCGACATCATCGACCGTGGCCATGCGCAGCGACACACTCATCATTCCAGCTCCCGAAGATCATCGGCCATTGTAGAAAGCCGCGGGCAGGCGAATAAACAGCTCGATTGTTGGAGATCTGTAAGCTGATTCGAAATGGTCCGGGCGCCCGTGGACTAAGCTGAAGGTTCCAGCGGAGGGCTTTCCCATGTGCGGAAGACTTTCACAATACCGAGGCATTCACGACTTCGTCGCGGCCCTGGGCATGCCCAATGCCCTGGTCAACAGCGTCGGTGATGAGCCGCTGGCGCATTACAACGTCGCCCCGACAACCGCGGTCGCATTGATTCACCTCGAAGGCGAAACCCTGCACGCCGACCGAGTTCGCTGGGGCTGGCGTGCGCACTGGTCGACCGATCGCACCCTGCCGATCAATGCCCGGGTCGAGAAAGTCGCCCACGGTTCATACTTTCGCGCCATCTGGCCACATCGCGCCATCGCGGCCGTCGACAACTGGTTCGAATGGGTCTACGAAGGCGGCCCGAACAAGCAGCCTTACCTGATCCGCCGTCGCGACCACGCGCCGATCCTCTGCGCCGCCATCGGCCAATACCCGGCGGGTGGCCGCGAACCTCGGGCCGATGACGGCTTCGTGATCATCACCGCCGACAGTATCGGCGGCCTGCTGGATTTGCATGACCGGCGCCCGGTGGTGCTGGCGCCGGAACTGGCACGCGAATGGCTGAACCTCGGCATGCCCAAGGAACGCGCCGAGCAGATGGTGCTGCACGAGGGCGAGCCGGCCGAGACCTTTGAATGGTTCAAGGTCGACCCTGCTGTCGGCAACGTGCGCCACCAGGATCGGGAATTGATTACGCCTATCGGCAAGATCCGGCGCGGCGACGAAAGGCCCCCCAACTGATCCGTCGTGCCTGGCGAGCGTGGATTTTCTCGACTAGCCTGAGCGCGGCAAGTCACCCGCCCTGCCCTGAAACATCTTGTCTGGGAGACGAAGATGAATCCGATTCAACAGGCTGAACGGACCTACCGCACCTGGTCCAACCCGATCTTGCTGGAGCTCAAGGAACGGCGCCATCAACTAGCCCCCAGCGACCGTCAGGCACTGGAGAACGTACTGCTGGAACGCCGGCTGTTCGACAGCGGCAACCCTTCGGGGCTCGAGCGACGCACCTCGAACGCTGATGAGCCGCTGTAGCGAGAGCGCCTGGCGCCCTCGCCGTATTGCCTCACTTACTGATTGTTGCCAGCCTTTGCAGGCCTGGCCTTGTAGCCCGGCAGCGCTGCCGCAAACGCCAGCGCTTCTTCGCGAGTGGCAAAGGTGCCGTACCGGTCACGCTGGGTACAGACCCGCCACGGGCCGCTGTTCACGCTGACCACGTCATAGCCGTTCATATGCATTTTGTTCAACATCGCAATGCTCATAGCCACCTCCGTCGAAGACGTTAAGCCCAGGCTCAACTTACACCCACTGACCACCCTCCGGGCCACCGAGGGGTGAACGGTCTCCTGGGCCTTGTCGGTTTGATCCGTTGACCGCGCCAAGGTGCGCACGGCTGGACGAACGGCAGATGACAAATCCTTCACTGTGCCGGCGCCACGGAGCCCTTATAGTCACCCCGCTCATTCAAGGAACATTTAGCCCGCACTCCCCGCGCGGGCTTTTTTTTGCCTGGGTTTCTGCAACGTCCAGGCACATCGGTTAATCTCGCGACTCCCCTCAGTCGACACCAGGACGTCGCCCATGCCATTGCGCATCGATCTCACCGAAGACCCGCAACCCGAGGAATACCAGGCCATCCTCGCCCCCCTGCGCGCCCACAACATCGCCAACGCCGGCGATGGCCACTATCAGGAGATCGCCCTGCTGGTGCGTGGCGAAGACAGCGACGAAGTGCTCGGCGGACTGTATGGCAAGTTGTTCTACGAATGGCTGTTCATTGACCTGCTGTCGGTGCAACCCCACTTGCGCGGCCAGGGCATTGGCGAACGCCTGATGCGCATGGCCGAGGAACTGGCGCGGGAAAAAGGCTGCATCGGCATGTACCTCGACACCTTTGAATTCCAGGCGCCGGCGTTCTACAGCAAGCTGGGCTTTGTCGAGGTCGGGCAGATTGCCGACTATCCGCGCGGCAGCAGGCGCTTCTTCATGCAGAAGCGCCTGGCTGCTTAAGCCTTAATGGCCGCTCGCCTCTGGCCCGGCCTTCGCCGCAAACGGTGGCTTGGCCAGCCACACCAGCAGGATCAGGCCGACAAAACCCCAGCCCAGCAGCGTGAAGTAGTCCACGGTGGAGAGCATGTAGGCCTGGCTGGTCAGCACGTGATCGAGCTGGGCGTACGCCGGGGTGCCGGCACCGCCCAGGCTGTTGAGGGCGTCGCGGGTAGCCGGCTCGTAGGTGCTGATGCTTTCGCTCAGATAGGCATGATGCTGGTCGGCGCGGCGAATCCAGATCCAGGTGGTCAGCGACGCCGCGAAGCTGCCGCCCAGGGTCCGCAGGAAAGTCGCCAGTCCGGCGCCATCGGCAATCTGATGGGGCGGCAGGTCGGACATCAGGATGCTCAAGGTCGGCATGAAGAACAGCGCCACGCCAATCCCCATGAACAGTTGCACCAGCGCCACGTGCTGGAAGTCGACCTCGTTGGTGAAACCGGCGCGCATGAAGCAGCTCAAGCCGATCGCCAGGAACGCCAGGCCGGCGAGCAGGCGCAGGTCGATCTTGTGCGCGTACTTGCCGACAAAGGGCGACATCAATACCGGCAGGATGCCGATCGGCGCCACCGCCAGTCCGGCCCAGGTCGCGGTATAGCCCATCTGGGTCTGCAACCACTGCGGCAGGATCAGGTTGATGCCGAAGAACCCGGCGTATCCCAGCACCAGCACGATGGTGCCGATGCGAAAATTACGGTAAGCAAAGAGCCGCAAATTGACCACCGGATGGCGGTCGGTCATTTCCCAGATCACGAAAACGGCCAGGGCAATCACCGAAATTGCCGCCCCCATCAGGATGAAGTTCGATTCGAACCAGTCCAGGTCGTTGCCCTTGTCTAGGATGATCTGCAGCGCGCCGACGCCGACGATCAGGCTGATCAGCCCGACATAGTCCATCGGCTGGCGACTGGTCTCCACTGGCCGCGCCTTGAGCTGTTGCTTGACCACCATCACCGCGAAGATGCCGATGGGCACGTTGATAAAGAAGATCCACGGCCAACTGTAGCTGTCGGTGATCCAGCCGCCGAGGATCGGCCCGGCAATCGGCGCCACCACCGTGACCATCGCCAGCAACGCCAGGGCCATGCCGCGCCTGGCCGGCGGATAGACGGCAATCAGCAGGGTCTGGGTCATTGGATACAGCGGCCCGGCCACCAGGCCCTGGAGCACGCGGAAGCCGATCAGCTCCGGCATCGAGGTGGAAATACCGCAGAGGAACGAGGCCAGCACGAAGAGCATGGTCGCCCAAAGGAACAGTTTCACCTCGCCGAAGCGCCGGCTCAGCCAGCCGGTCAGCGGCAAGGCAATTGCGTTGCTCACGGCAAACGAAGTGATCACCCAGGTGCCCTGCTCCGAACTCACGCCGAGGTTGCCGGAAATGGTCGGCA
The DNA here is from genome assembly GCF_057814275.1 of Pseudomonas sp. F007. Taxonomy (NCBI): domain Bacteria; kingdom Pseudomonadati; phylum Pseudomonadota; class Gammaproteobacteria; order Pseudomonadales; family Pseudomonadaceae; genus Pseudomonas; species Pseudomonas sp. F007. Next base: position 530,955 of record NZ_JBVATA010000004.1, read on the forward strand.
AGGCGACGTTGGCGATGGTGGTGTCGAGCACTTGCATGAAGGTCGCCAGCGACAGGCCAATAGTGCTGAGCACCAGGCTGGGCGGCGCGAACGAGGCGTTGTTACTCATCGCAAATCCTTGGAAACGAGGCGAGCGTTGCGCCGCTTGCACGGCGCAACGAGCGGATTGGCGAACTCAGCGCTGGGCGGTCTTGCTCAGGGCTGAACTGTTGTCATGGATCAGCCGGGCAATCATCGCGTCGGCGTCGGCCAACTGTCGGTCATAGATGCTGGTGCTGAAGCTGGCCTTCTGCGGCGGCTGCTGGGCCAGCACCGGGCCACTCTGGTCGCGCAGGTCGACATTGACCAGGGTCGACAGGCCGACCCGCAATGGATGCTTGGCCAGTTGCTCGGCGTTGATGTGGATGCGCACCGGCACCCGCTGGACGATCTTGATCCAGTTACCAGTGGCGTTTTGCGCCGGCAACAGGGCGAAGGCGCTGCCGGTACCGGCGCCGAGGCTGTCGATGGTGCCGCTGTACTTCACGGCACTGCCATACAGGTCGGCCTCGATGTCCACCGGCTGGCCGATGCGCATGTCACGCAGCTGGGTTTCCTTGAAGTTGGCGTCGATCCACAACTGATCCAGCGGGATCACCGCCATCAGCGCAGTGCCGGGCTGGACCCGCTGGCCCAGTTGCACGGTGCGCTTGGCGACATAGCCGGTGACCGGTGCGATCAAGGTGCTGCGGGCATTGTTCAGGTAAGCCTGGCGCAACTGCGCGGCGGCGGCCTGGACGTCCGGGTGCGACGACACTTCGGTGTCATCCACCAGCGCGCTGCTGGTCTTGAATTGCTGTTGAGCGTTGGCCAGGGCGTTTTGCGCCGAGGTCAGGTCGTCCCGGGCGTGGGACAGTTCTTCCTGGGAAATCGCCCCACCGGCGGCGAGATTTTTCCGCCGATTGAAGTTTTCCTGGGCCTTCTGCACTTCGGCTTTCTGCGCGTTGACCTGGGCTTTCATGCCATCGACGTTGCTGTACAGACCACGCACCTGGCGCACGGTACGCGCAAGGTTGGCCTGGGCACTCTGCAAGCCGACTTCGGCGTCGTTGGGGTCGAAGTTGACCAGCACCTGGCCTTCCTGGACCAGGTCGCCATCGTCGGCGCCAATGCTCACCACCGTGCCGGTCACCAGCGGGGTGATTTCCACCACGTTGCCGTTGACGTAGGCATCGTCGGTGCTCTCGTTCCAACGCCCGTAAAAATGATGCCAGCCCCAGACGGCGAGGCTCGTGACAATCACCAGGATTGCCAGCAGGGTCAGCATGAACTTGCGTTTGCCGGGATTGCCCGTGTCGGGGGTATTTTCTGTTGTCGAGGTGTTCTGCACGTTGGCCATGACCAATACCTTAATTATGGGTGCGCGTGGCGGGCGCTGGAGATGGGCTGGCCATGGCCAGGTTGTCGCTCTGGAATCCGCCACCCAGGGTCTGCATCAATTGAATCGACAGATCGATCTGCTCGGCGTTCAGACTGGCTAGCTGGCGTTGCGCGCCGAGCAACTGCTGCTCGATGCTCAGCACGTCCAGGTAGTTGCCGACGCCGGAGCCGTAGCGCTCGAGCACGGTGTTGTAGGACGCCTGGGCGATATCGGTGGAATGCTGCTGCGCGACGATCTGCCGACCGACATCACGCAATTGGCCAATGCTGTCGCTGACATCACCCAGGGCCTTGACCAGGCTCTTGTTGTATTGCGCCACCGCCAGGTCGTAATCGGCGTCCTTGGCGTCGAGGTCGGCGCGCAGGCGGCCGCCGTCGAAGATCGGCAGGGAAATGGTCGGCGCGACATTGAAAAAGCGCGAGGTCGAGCCAAATACCGCGCTCCCCATCAGCGACTCGAAACCGGCTGCGGCGCTGAGGTTGAGGTTGGGATAAAAGGTGGTCTTGCCGGCATCGATGCTTTTGCTCGCCGCCTCCACTCGCCAGCGCGCCGCCACCAGGTCCGGGCGACGACCGAGCAACTCGGCGGGCAATACCGAAGGCAGGGCCACGGCGCTGGCTTGCAGGATGTTCGGCCGGGCGATCTCGTTACCGCGATCCGGGCCTTTGCCCAGCAATACCGCAAGGGCAATTTTCGCGCTCTGCAGGTTTTTCTCGGCGTCAATCAACGACGCCTGGGAGCTGGCTTCGAGGCTCTGGTTTTGCTGGTACTGGTAGAGGCTGTCGATGCCCGAACTCAGCCGGCGCTGGCTCAGGCTGAGTAACTGCTGAGTGCGTTTGAGGTCTTCGCTGGCCAGGTCGTGGACGATATAGGCCTGGCCCAGGTTGCTGTAGGCGCGGGCGACATCGGCGGCCAGGGTCAACTGCGCGGCCTGCTGGTCGATCTGCGCCGCGCGGGCCAGGCCCAACGCTGCTTCCCAGGCGTCGCGCTGACCGCCCCACAGGTCAAAGGTGTAGTTGAACGTGGCGCCGATGCTGCGCATGGTGTCGTAACGATCGCCCTGCAAGGTCGGATCCTGGTACTGCGCCAAGCGCTCACGGCGAATTCCGGCGCTGGCATCCAGGGTCGGCATCCGCGCCGCATCGGCGGCACCGGCGGCTGCGCTGGCCTGGTGGGCACGGGCGCTGGCGATCTGCATGTCCGGGCTGTCGCGCAGGGCTTCACGAATCAGGCCGTCGAGCTGCGGGTCGCCAAGGCTGGTCCACCAGTCGCTTTTCGGCCAGGCCGCCGGCGACAGGGTCACGCCATTCAGGGATTGCCCAGCCTGCAGCGATTGCGCCTGCAGGCTCGTGCCCTCGGTGTTCAAGCCGCTGTAGTTGGCGCACCCGGCCAGGCTCATGGCCATCAGCACCAGGCCAAGCCGCGTGGTCATGTTCATTGGTCACCTACCCGCAGCACGGTGATCGGATCGCCGGCGGCCAACAGGATTTTCTTCAGGATCGCTTGCAGGGTCTGCAGCTCCTCGCTGTCGAGGGCTCCGGCCAACTGGTTCATCGCGTTGACGCCGATTTCCGGCAGCTTGTCGGCCAGCGCCTGGCCGTCCTCGGTCAAGGCCAGGCGCACCAGGCGTCGGTCATCCGCGCAACGCTTGCGCAGCAACAGGCCCTTCTGCTCCAGGCGGTCGAGCATGCGGGTCATCGAGCCACTGTCCAGGGACAGGTGACGGCACAGCTCGGCCGGGGTGTCGACGCCAAACTGGGCAATGATGATCATCACCTTGAACTGCGCGGCCGTGATGCCGTGGGGTTCCATGTGGGTGTCGATGATCCGGTCCTTGAGCAAAGCGGCGCGACCCAGCAATAGACCGAGGTGGCAATTTTGAAAGTTGTCCGGCGAGAAATGTTTCATCTGGCGATCCGATAGCTGCCTAGGCAGTGAATGTATGTCGAGATGTTACTGCCTAGGCAGTGAATGTCAAATGAATTAGTTAGCTAGCTTCGTAATTGGCCGACAATCGGCCACACTGAAACGCCAACGGGCCCGGGTTCAATGGAAGGAAGTTCCGTTGAACCAGGGCCCGTTGGGAGTGCATGTAGTCAACACAGGCGCGTTATTGTTGACGATTTTCGCGAGCAAGCTCGCTCCTACGAAAGCCGTTAGAAATCGCGCTTGTAGAAGATATCCAGGGAACTGGCGATGCCGCTGGCAGCCTCCAGGTAGACCTTCTTGCTCAGCTTGTAGCGCAAGGCAATGGTGTTGGCCGGCTCGAAAACCCCAACGCCGTAACGCAGGCTGAGTTTCTCGGTGATCTCACCGCTGGCAACCACGCTGGTGGTGGTGCCGCTGCCTTCGGTGTCGAGCTGGAAGTCCTGGATCCCGAGGTTTTTCGCCAGACTGCCGGTCAGGTCGGAACTGCCCATCAGGCCCAGGCCCAGGGCGGCCTGCGCCAGCATGTTGTTGTCTTCACCGTTGGTGCTCAGCGGACGCCCGAGCACCAGGTACGACAGCGCCTGCTCCTGGCTCATGGCCGGCTCGGAGAAGATCTGCGTGGTCGGCTGTTCGGCACTGCCGCTCAGGCGGATCCCGGCAATCACGTCGTCGGTCTGGCGCACGGCTTCGATGTCGAGGTACGGCTGGTCGATCGGCCCGGCGAACAGCAGCCGCGCGCGACGCACCGTCAGGCGCTGGCCGTAGGCACGATAGCGACCGTCGTTGAGCCACAGCTCGCCACGGGTGTCCATGTTGTCGCCGATGTGCACATGGCCCTGCAGATTGGCGGTGAGACCGAACCCGGCAAAGCTCAGTTTGTCTTCGCCGACTATGACGTCGATGTCCATGGCCATCGCCATCGGCGGCTTGCCCTCCTCGGTCTGGTGACCGACGATCACTGTGTCGTCGGAGACCTTGACCGTCGACGGCGGCAGCTCGCGCACGGTGATCTCGCCCTTGGGCACCTGCACCTTGCCGGTGATTGCCAGCTTGTCTTCCTTGATCGAGATCTTCAGGTCCGGCGCCACTTCCAGGGCGGCGTAGGGTTCGACGCTGACCGGCAACTGCGCGCCCTTGAGGTTCAGGTCCACCACCAGCGCCTGGCCCCAGGCGATGTGACCGTCCAGACTGCCCTGCCCGGTCTTGCCGCCTTTCCAGCCGCCCTTGAGCTGCACGCTTTCGCCGGCGATCTGTGCCTGCAATTGCAAGGCCTCGAAGCGCGTCGGCAGTTGCGGTCCGGAAATTTCACCGTCGCTCAACGCCAGGTTGCCATTGACCTGTGGCGCCAGCAGCCCACCGGACAAGGTGCCACTGCCGTTCAAGTGGCCGGAGAGTTTCTCCACCATCGGCACGAACGGGCGCGCCACCGACAGATCCAGGCCGCTGAGGCGGAACGAGCCGCTCAGGGGTTTGTTCTTCGGCAGCGGATTGATCTGCGCCTGGACCATCAGCTCGCCAAGCTTGCCGCCGACAAATTCCAGCTGGCTGTCGATGCGCTTGGGGTTGAGGGTGCTGCTGAGTTTCAGGGTCTGGTACGGGAAGTCCAGCCACTGGTCCTTTTCCTTGATGCGCAGGGTGCCGCCACTGGCATCCACCAGCACCTGGCCTTTCGGGCCGCTGGCCGGCAAGTCCAGCTGCACGTCGGCGTTGAGCTTGCCCTGCCAGGCGAAATCCTTGGGCAGCCATTGTGCCAGGCTGTCGATGGGGAATTGCTTGAGGTGATAACGCAGTTTCGGCTCGGGCATCAGCCGCTGATCCTCGCCACACAGACTGGCCGCCCCGGACATCCAGCAGTGGGCGCCGAAGGTCAGCTTGCCGTCGGCCAGGCGTTCGATTTTCGCCGGGCCTTGCAGTTGCCAATCCTGGCCACCGGCCTTGATGTCGCCACTGGCCAGGCGCCCGCGCCAGTTACCCTGGTCGAGGCTGCCGTCCAGGCTCAGGGCCAATTGCAGCAACGGGCCTTGCAGGTCCAGTTGCAGCTTCTGGTTCTTCAGCGTGCCCTCACCGCTGGCGGTCAAGGTGCCCAGAGCGTTGTCGCCGACTTCGATGCCGCTGCCCTTGAGCTCGATCTTCGCCCGTTGCGCGCTGTCGAGGGTGGCATCGAGGTTGAGGCTTTTCAGCCGGTTGTCGTCGAATGCCAGTTGCACACCCTGCAGATTGGCCTTGCCCTGGGGCGCTTGCAGCGTGCCGGCGACCTCGACCCGGCCATTGAGTTGGCCGCGCAATTGCGGCCACAACTGACCGAGGCGCGGGGCCTTGATGTCGATCTGGCCGCTGAGTTTGTCTTGCAGGCTGCCGCTGCCATCGATGCGGTTGTCTCCCAGGCGGATCTGCAGCGCGTTGAGGTTCCAGCGTTCGCCGGCACCATCGGCCTTGGCATGCAATACCGCCGGCTGACCGCGCAGCTTGCCCTTGAGATCGAGGTCGGCGTTGAGGCTCAGGCGTTCATTCTTCATTTCACCCTTGCTGCGCAGCGGGCCAGCCAGGGTGCCCGGTAATTCCGCCAGCCAGTACGCCGGGTTGATCGCCGACAGGTCGAGGGCAGTGTCCCAGGCAATGCCGTCGGCAAACTGCACCTTCACATGACCTTCGGCCTTGCCCTGCCCGGCCTCCAGCTTGAACTGCGGGAGGAAGATCTGACCGAGGTCGCCACTGAACGGGCTGCTCAGGCTGAACGCACCGGCGGGACCGTCCAGCGCGGCCTGGAAATTGCCCAGGTAGTTGCCGTCGCGGTAGGACACTTCGCCATTGAAACTGCGCAGCGCCACCTCGGGCTCATCGATCAGCGGATAGAGGCGATGCCAGGGGAAATCCAGCCAATCGATTTTTGCTTCGGCACTCAGGCCTTCGGACCAGTCGAGCTGACCGCTGAGCTTGAGGTTCTGCTTGTCGTTGGCCGTCAGGTCGAGGGCGGCAATCTGCGCGCCCTTGGCGTCGACCTGGCCTTGCAAGAGCAAGGCGACCGGGCCGTCTTCGGCGCGCAGGCTGGCCTTGCCGAGCAGTTGATAGCCGTTTTTCAGGTCGCCATTGCCGGTGAGCTCCAGCTGATTGAGTTGCAGGGTGTCCGGCAGGTCGGCGCTGGCCTTGAAGCCATCGGCGGTGATGCGCACCGTGGCCGGCAGATTGTCCACCAGCGGTTGCAGCTCACCCGTGAGGCGCCCTTGCAGGTAACCGCTGCTGTCGGCCGTCAGGTTGAGGGTTTTCAGCAGGTCGCCGTCGACCTTCAAGGCCAGCGCCCACGGCTGCTCACCCGGTGCTGGCAGCGTCAGCAGGCCGTTGGCGCTGAGGGGCCAGTTGCCGGTGGGTTGCAGCAGGCCGGACAACTCAAGCCTGAGGTCGTCCCGTTGCAGGTGCAGGGATTCGATCTGCAAGCCCTGTGCGGTCCAGTGCGCGGCCAGTTGCAGGTCCTTGAGTTGCTCGCTGCCGTCGAGGCGCAGGCTGCCGATCTGCACTTCACCCAACTCGATGGCCAGCGGCAGTTTCAATTCAGGCAAGCTGATCGGCCCGCTGCTCGACTCCGGGCTCGGGGCGAACTGCAGGATCACCTGCTCGGCTTTCAGCTGTTCGATGCACAGGGCCATGCGCGTCAGGCACAAGGGTGACCAGGCCAGCAGCGGCTTGACCAGCTCGACCCGATCGTCGCCCTGTTGCCACAACAGATGATCGGCGCTCCATTGGCCGGCCAGGCGGCCGTGGAAATTCTCTACCTTGAGGCCCGGCACCTGATTCAACGCCCAGCGACTGCCAGCCTCGGTCCCCAACAAGGCGCCGACGCTCAATACGACCACGACTACCAGCGCAACCAGCGCCAGCAGGGTTATTTTTACAGCACGCTTCACAGCTCAGGCCCCATGGAAAAGTGCAGGCGAATACCGCCGGGATCATCCAGCGCATGGGCCAGGTCAAGACGGATCGGGCCAACCGGGGACACCCAGCGCACCCCCACACCGACCCCGGTCTTGAGGTTCGGCAGTTCGAAAGTGTTGAAGGAATTACCCTGGTCGACGAAGGTTGCCACGCGCCATTTCTCGGCCACCGAGTACTGGTACTCGAGGCTGCCGGAAACCATGTAGCGGCCACCGATGCGATCGCCATCGGAGTTTTCCGGAGACAGGCTCTGGTAGTCGTAGCCGCGCACGCTCTGGTCGCCACCGGCGAAGAAGCGCAACGACGGCGGAATCGACTTGTAGCCGTTGGTGGCCGAGCCGCCGATCTGCGCTCGAGCCAGGAACCGATGCTTGTCCAGCACCGTGGTCAGGCCCTTGGCCAGCGCCGTGCCGTACAACAGGTTGTTGTCCGAACCCAGCCCTTCCTTGGCCACCTTGGTGTCGAATTGCAGGCGGTAGCCGTTGCGCGGATCGATGCGGTTGTCACTGCGCAGGTAGGCGTAGCTGACGCCAGGCATCAGCAGGTTACTGATGCCCGAATCATCGCCGAGGCGATATTCCTCGTGCTGCCATTTCAGCGAGATCACCCGCTGCCAGCCACTGGGCAACTTGCTGTGCCATTCCGGGCCGAGAGTCAGCAGTTTGCTCAGGCTGTCGGTGTTGGCCAGCTCTTCATATTGATAGCCGCCAGCGAAGCGCAGCTTGTCGGTGAGCGGCGGATCCATTGGCACGTCGTACCACAGACCGACGTTCTGCCGTGGCGCCGACAGTTCCGCCTCCCAGCCATAACTGTGGCCTTCGGGATTGACCCAGTGGCGCGTCCAGTTGGCCTTGACCCGCGGCCCTACGTCAGTGGAATAACCGAGGCCCAGGCCCATGGTCCGCGGCTTGCGGGTATCGAGGGTGACCGCCACCGGAATCACGTCGTTGGCAGCACTGGTGGGCACTGCATCGACCCGCACCGACTCGAAATAGCCGCTCGATTGCAGCGCCTGGTTGAGTTCGGCGATCAACTCGGAATCGTAGGGTGCGCCGCTCTTGAACGGCACCATGCGTTGCAGCAGGTCGTCGTCAAAGGGCGTATCGCCGGTAAAACTGACCTTGCCCAGCGCATAGCGCGGGCCGCTGTCGTACACCAGGTCGATGTCGGCGACACCGGCGCGCGGGTCGACCGAGAGTTTCTGGCTGGTAAACCGGCCACTGAAGAAGCCAAAGCGCGAGGCCTGGTTCTGGATCAGCCGTTTGGCGTCGTCGTAGTGACCGTGGTTGAGCACCGCACCAGGCATCAGCACGCTGCTCTGGGGAATGCGAAAGGATTTGAGGGAGGCCGCCGGCCCGGTGACACGAATATTGACGTTGCGCAGGCGCACCGGCTCGCCGGGGTCGATGTTCAGCACCAGGCGCGGCGACTTGCCGTCCTTGACCGTGCTTTCGATTTGCGGCTGGTAGTAGCCCAGGGCCTGGGCGGCCTTGCGCGCCTGCTCCTCGGCTCCGCGACTGAAACGCAGCAGCGCTTGTTCATCGCGGTCGCCGAGGTCGCCGATATAGCCCTCGATATTGGCTTTTAGCTCGTCGTTGGACGGTTTGATCCTGACGTCCAATTCACTTTGAGCCAGGGCGGCTGCGCTGCTGATGAGCACGAGCACGCCACTGGTAAATCTTCCTGGAAACTTCATAGTCGCGGATGCTATCACGAGCGTGGGAGCGTGATAGAGCGATCAAGCCGAAGAAAAGTTCGGCGTTATCCCGTTGCGCTATGTAACACCTGCGGATTGGCGTGAAAAAATACGTGCTCACGCACCGGGCCCACCGCCACCTCACCGATCTCCTCGTAGCCCTGACGCTGGTAGAACGCCAGGTAACGCGGGTTGCCGGTGTCGAGCACGACGCCTTGGGAATGCTCGTCCACCGCGCACCAGTTATGCACCGCCTGCAGCAGTTGCTCGCCGTAATGCTGGCCCTGGAATTGCGGGTGGATGCCCAGCAATGGCAGGACATGCACTGAATCCGAGGGCACGCAGGCAGCGACCGCAGCGTGATACTCGAGGTAGCGTCGGGTGCAACGAAAACCGGTGCTGAGCACCATGCGCAGGCGCCAGGCCCAGCTTTCGGTGATCCCCAGGCGGCGTTGCGGTGGCGCGATCAGGGCGATGCCGATCAACCGGTCGTTGACCAGCAGGCCAATGGCCGGCAGGTCCTGCAGGAAATGCTGCTTGACCAGCTCACGCACCGTGGCCCGCACGCGTTGTTCATAGCCGGGACGTTCCGCTTCGAACAGGAACTTGAACGTTGGCTCGTGGCGGTAAGCGTGGTAGAGCAAGGAACGCGCTTCGCGCGAATAGCCGCTGTCGAGCCGATGGATATCAGCGATGGCAGTCGAGGTTTCAGGCATGACGGTTGATCTCCCCTGGCGCGGCTCAAAGGGCCCCGCTCTTGTTGGTACGAACCCGGCACTGCAGTGATCGTTCCCATGCCCGGAAACATTAGCAGGGCATTGGCGGGGCTGCCATGAGGGGCTGTAGGAGCGGGCTTGCCCGCGAAGGCGGCGTCACGGCCTCCATCGCCATCGCGGGCAAGCCCGCTCCCACAGGTTCACCTCCCCCATAGCCGCTGCCTGTAAGCACCCACCACTGGCCCCCGCCCCCCATGTCGGCTAGCATCGCAGTTTTGCCAGGACTGCCGACCATGAAGATCGTCTCGTTCAACATCAATGGCCTGCGCGCTCGCCCTCATCAACTGGCGGCACTGATCGAGAAGCATCAACCGGATGTCATCGGCCTGCAGGAAACCAAGGTGCATGACGACCAGTTCCCGCTGGCCGAAGTCCAGGCGCTGGGTTATCACGTGTACTACCACGGGCAGAAAGGCCACTACGGTGTCGCCATGCTGTCGCGCCAGGAACCGCTGGCCATCCACAAGGGCTTCGCCAGCGATGAAGAAGACGCCCAGCGTCGCTTCATCTGGGGCACATTCGCCGACGCCAATGGCACCCCGATCACCATCATGAACGGCTATTTCCCACAGGGCGAAAGCCGCGACCACCCGACCAAGTTCCCGGCCAAGGCGCGCTTCTACAGCGATTTGCAAAACCTCCTGGAAAGCCAGTTCAGCAACGACCAGCCACTGGTGGTGATGGGCGATGTCAACATTTCTCCGCAGGACTGCGACATCGGCATCGGCCCGGACAACATGAAACGCTGGCTTAAAACCGGCAAGTGCAGCTTCCTGCCGGAAGAGCGCGAGTGGATGGAACGCTTGAAGAACTGGGGCCTGGTGGACAGCTTCCGTCATCTCAATCCGGACGTCGCCGATCGCTTCAGCTGGTTCGACTACCGCAGCCGCGGCTTTGAAGACGAGCCCAAGCGCGGCCTGCGCATCGACCTGATCCTCACGTCCAGGGCCTTGGTGCCGCGAATCAAGGATGCTGGCGTTGACTACGAACTGCGTGGCCTGGAAAAACCCTCGGATCACGCACCGATCTGGCTGGAACTGAGCTGATCCGACGCGGCGAGTCACGGGTAAACCGTCATATTTCAGTAACCTGAATGTCTTATGGTCCCGGCACCTTCATTGCCCGCCAAGGTGCCGGCCCATGTTGCGCTTCCTCTGCTCGCTGCTGCTGTGCAGCCCCTTGGCCGCCGTGGCCACGCCATTGCCCATTCCCGTCGACGGTACCGTTCTGCGCATCCAGGGCTCCAACACCATTGGCGCGGCGCTGGGGCCGGCGCTGGCCACAGGCCTGATGCTCGACCAAGGCCTGCTCAAGGTGCACAGCGTGCCCGGGGGCAATGCCAACGAACAACAGGTGATCGGCGAGACCGCCCAGGGCCAGGCGGTGATCATCGAGATTGCCGCCCATGGTTCAAGTACCGGGTTCACTGCGCTGAAAAATGCCAGTGCCGACCTGGCCGCCTCGTCGCGACCGATCAAGGACAGCGAACTGGTCGACCTCGATGCGCTCGGCGACCTGAACAGCCTGGGCGCCGAACAGGTGATCGCCATCGACGGCCTGGCAATCATCCTGCACCCGCAAAATCCCCTGAATCAGCTGAACACCGAGCAATTGGCGAGGATTTTCAGCGGCGAAATCAGCACCTGGGAACAACTCGGCGGGATCGGCGGCGCAATCCACCTGTATGCGCGGGATGATCAATCCGGCACCTTCGACACCTTCAGGGAACTGGTGCTGAAAACCCGTGGCAAGACCCTGGCCAACACGGCCAGGCGTTTCGAGTCCAGCGAACAACTGTCTGACGCCGTCAGCCATGATCCCCAGGGCATCGGCTTCATCGGCCTGCCCTACGTTCGTCAGGCCAAGGCCGCGGCGATTGCCGACGGTGCCGCGCAACCGATGCTGCCACTGAGCCGGCTGATCGCCACCGAAGACTATCCGCTGTCACGCCGGCTGTACCTGTATTTGCCGCCGAGCAACGACAATCCCTGGGCGCAAGCCCTGGTGCAATTCGCACAGAGCCCGCAAGGCCAGGCAACAGTCGCAGCCAATGGCTTTGTCGCGCAGACCGTCCAGGCCATGAGCGTGACGCCCAGCCGGCAGATGCCAGAGGGCTATCAGGCGCTCAGTGCCGAGGCAAAGCGGCTGACGGTGAATTTTCGTTTCGACGAAGGCAGCGCCAATCTGGACAACAAGGCGCGCCAGGATCTGACGCGGGTCCTCGACTACTTGCAGCAACACCACAAGCTCGACCGGCAAGTGACGCTGGTGGGTTTCGGCGATGCCAAGGCCGATCCCGCACGTGCCGACCTGCTGTCGAAGCTGCGGGCCATGGCGGTGCGTCGCGAACTGGTGAAAAGCGGCGTGGTGTTGCGCGAGATTCGCGGTTTTGGCGCCGAGATGCCGGTCGCCGCCAACAATGACGACGAAGGCCGGATCAAGAACCGCCGGGTCGAGGTCTGGGTTTACGCAGACGCGGGGCAGTGACATTCGAGAATCAAGACTGTCGCAACAGTCAAAATCGGTGCAGCGAGAAAAAGCTCCAGCGAATGGGAACCCTCACGCCCCAGACGTTAGCTGTACAAAATTATTATTTGGTATAACTTTTAAAGACGTCGATTGAGTGTTGTCGAGGTCTTTGCATGGCTATGCAGACGGGCCGCTTAAGCTCGCACCTTATCTGTCTTGTGCTGATGCTCCAGAGTGCAGAGCTATTGGCTGATTGGCGCGAGGCCATACCCGATGCTCGTCGGCTGGGCAGCGGGGAGATGCGCGTCTTCGGGTTCTCCATCTACAGCGCACAGTTCTGGAGCCAACACCTGATTGCCGGTAACCCGCTGGATTCTGAGGCGCCCTTTGCCCTGGAGCTGACCTACAGCCGGGCTGTGAGTCGCGATGATCTGGTTGCGGCCAGCCTCAAGGAAATCCGTCGCCTGTCGCCCAACTCCCCGAGTACCGAGCTGATGACCCGCTGGGAGCGGGAGATGCAGCAGGCGTTTGTCGATGTGCGGGCCGGTGACCGCATCACCGGAGTCTACCTGCCTGGCGAGGGCGCTCGTTTTTACGTCGGCGAGAACCTGCAGCATGTGGTCAGGGATGAGGCGTTCGCCAAAGCCTTTTTTGCCATCTGGCTTGACCCCCGAACACGCAACCCGGAGCTGCGCGCCCAATTGCTGGGTGCTGCCAAACCCTGAGACCGTCGAGGACATGCACATGTTGAAGATCGGACTAATGCTGCTTTGCCTTGGCCTGGCAAGTTGCAGTCGGGTGGATGTGCACACCTACAGCCAGGAGACACCCACGCTTGAGTTGCGCGAATTCTTCGAGGGCCGCGTCATGGCCTGGGGGATGTTTCAAAAGCGTTCAGGTGAGGTCACCAAGCGCTTCCACGTGGAGATCAATGGCCACTCCGAGGGTGACAGGCTGATCCTCGACGAATCATTTGCCTACAGCGACGGTACCCGGCAAAAACGGGTGTGGACGCTCACCCCGGTGGGTGCCAGTCAATGGCGCGGAACCGCCGGCGACGTGGTGGGTGAGGCGCGTGGTGAGGTGGCCGGCAATGCACTGCGCTGGAAATATGTACTGAGCCTGCCGGTGGATGGCAAGGAGTATCAGGTCGACCTGGACGACTGGATGTACCTGATGGACAAAGACACGATGATCAATCGCTCGTTCATGAGCAAGTTCGGGGTAGAGGTCGGCCAGATCACCTTGTTCTTTCGCAAGCAGTCTTGATTCACCGCGCAGGCTGTCCGGCGAGACGGTGCAGTGCCGGCATCAATATCGTCCATATCAATGCGAGCAGCAGCATGCTCGGCCAGGTACCGAGCGGCAGGCCCACGCCGGCCAACTGGGCGCCCCCCCAATAGGAGAGAGGCCCGCCAAAGGCCCCTAGCAGACTTCCCACCCACCAGGGTCGCTTAGTCCAGCTCAGACTGTGACGCAAGGTGCTGGCGAAAAGAAGCCAAAGTAGTGCCAGCCAAAGCGGCAGACCCCAAGTGGCGCCGGAAAAGTCGAATAACCCGACATGAAAAAGCGCACTGTCCAGCACCCAACCGCAAGCGGCTAGCCGTAACAGACTGCGCCACTCATCCAGGTCGTTGGCAATCCAAAGCAGGTGTATCGCCAGGCAGGCAATTGCAATCAGCAACAGCCACGGCCGTTGCGCACCCAACACGCAGGCGAACCAGCCGAGTTGGAAAAGCCCGGCGTTGAGCAACAACCGGGCCCGTCTGCTCACGCCTTTAGCCCGAAGGGCTGCGGCCGCGCCCCGGGTTTGGCGAGCAATAGATGCGCAGTACCGATGCTTCGCTCAAGGAAGCCGCCTTCGCAGTAGCACAGGTAGAACTCCCAGAGGCGATAGAACGTCTGATCGTAGCCCAGTGCTTCCAGGTTGTGCCGGCTGCGCCGCAAGTTGTCGTGCCACAGGCGAAGCGTGCGTGCGTAGTGAAGGCCGAAGTCCTCCATGTGGTGAAGGTTCAGGTCAGTGTCGCGACTGATGGTGTGCAGCATCGCACTCACCGAAGGCAAGGCGCCTCCCGGAAAAATGTAGCGCTGGATGAAGTCGACGGTTTTTTTCGCCTGCTCATAACGCTGGTCCCGAATGGTGATGGCCTGCAAAAGCATAAGACCGTGCTCTTTGAGCAGATGGGCGCATTGTTTGAAGTAAGTGGGCAGGAAGCGGTGTCCGACGGCCTCTATCATCTCGATCGAAACGAGCTTGTCGTATTGGCCCGTCAGGTCACGATAGTCCTGCAACAGAAGGGTAACGCGGTCTTGCAGGCACTGTTCCTCGATTCGGCGCTGGGTGTATGCAAATTGCTCACGCGACAGCGTGGTCGTCGTGACCTTGCAGCCGTAGTGGGTGGCCGCATACAGCGCCATACTCCCCCAGCCAGTACCGATCTCCAGCAAGTGGTCACTGGGTTTGAGATCGAGCTTTTGGCAGATGCACTCCAGCTTATACAGTTGAGCCTGTTCGAGGCTGTCGCTGCTGGAGCGGAACATGGCTGAGGAATACATCATGGTGGGGTCCAGCAGTTGTTCAAACAGCGCGTTGCCCAGGTCGTAGTGCGCTGAAATGTTGCGCTGCGAGCCTTGACGCGTATTGCGGTTGAGCCAGTGCAGGGCTTTAGACAGTGGCCGGCGTATACGTGCCAGACCGCGCTCCATGCCATCCAGCACATCGAGGTTGGCAACGAAAATGCGCACCACCGCCGTCAGATCGGGACTGCTCCAGTAGCCCTGGATATAGGCCTCACCTGCGCCAATCGAGCCATTCGCCGCGACCATCGGCCAGAGCGCCGCATCAAGCACTTCGATCTCGCCATGCAGCACGTGGCCCGGCTGGCCGAAGCTCAAGGGCTCACCGTCGACAATGACCACCAAGTGTCCGTGACGCAGCTTTGCCAACTGCCGTAAAACCAGTTTCTTTAACAGGCGGGCGCCGACTCCGTTGGCCGCAGAGCCACAGGTGCGGATGGGGTTCAGGCTAGGGTTTGTCATGGCGAGACTCCAGATTCGCAGTGCGGTATTCACCGCTGGCGGCTCCATGGGAAAACAGTGGCAGACGCTTGAGCAGCAAGCGCAGGGCCTGCCAGTAAATGCCGAGCAGGGTCTTGCCCGTCATCCAGGGAAATGCCAGCAAGTGGCGGTGCAGGCTTTGGCGCGTCAGCTCGATGCGCTCCAGGCCCAGGCCGGCTTCAAAGATCTTTTGTTCGCCCTGCCAGTCCTGCAGGGTGACGTGCAGCTTCTGGTCAGGAGCAGAGAAACGCATGCGGTATTCCAGATCGCGAGGCAGGAAGGGCGAGACGTGAAAGCTCTTGGCCACCCTATGGCATGACTCACCCGTCGCGTGGGTCGGCAGTACGTAGTGATAACGCTCTCGCCAAGGGGTATTGCTGACTTCGCAGAGGATGGCGGCCAGACTGCCGTCGGATTCGAAGCAATAAAACAGACTGATGGGATTGAAGGACAGCCCCCAACTGCGCGGCTGGGTGAGCAGGCAGATCCGTCCCTGGGGAGCATGGCCGAGGGCCTGCTCCACGCGCTGACGTACGGCATCGCTCAGCGTTATGCCCTGGCGGGTGAAAAGCGGCAGGTAGTCGGTCTCGCGGAAGGCGAAGGCGGCCCAGCGCGAATGTCCGGCGAGCCACGATAAGCCCAGCACCTGGGATTGTTCCGCAAGATCCAGGTAGAGCATGCCCATGCGGTAGCGAAACCCATGCACGCGCGGCAGCAACCGGCGGTGGCTGACCCAGCCGCGGTAGAGCGCGCTGTTCACAGGTGTTCTCCGAAAGCAGCCGCCACGCGCAAGGCGCTCACCACACCATCTTCATGGAAACCGTTGGCCCAGTAGGCGCCGCAGTAGTAGCTGTTTTGAGCCCCCTGTAACTCTTGCCAGCGCGCCTGTGCGAGCAGGCCTGCCTGACTGTATTGCGGATGGGCGTAGCGAAAGCGCTTGAGGATTTTGTCCGGGTCAATGTCCGCGGTCTGGTTCAGGCTGACGCAGAAGGTGGTTTCGCTCTGGAGCCCTTGCAGGATGTTCATGTTGTAGGTGACCGCGGCCGGTTGCCGGGCTGAGCCACCGAGGCGGTAGTTCCAGCTCGCCCAAGCCAGGCGACGCTCCGGCAGCAGACGAGTGTCGCGGTGCAGCACCACGTCGTTCTCGGCGTAACTCAGTGCGCCGAGGATTTCCCGCTCGGCTTGGCTGGGCGCCGCCAGCAGGTGTAATGCCTGGTCGCTGTGGCAGGCGAACACCACGCTGTCAAAGCGCTCGATGCCGGCGCCGCTGTGCAGGTTCACGCCAGCGCTGTCACGTTCGACTCGATACACCGGGCAATTGAGGCGGATGTGCTCGACAAAGCCGGCGCTCAACGCTTCTACATAAGTGCGCGAGCCACCGCTGACCACTCGCCACTGTGGCCGATGGGTGATCGACAGCAGCCCATGGTTTTTACAGAAACGCACGAAGAACTGAAGCGGAAAATGATGCATGTCGCCCAGTGACATCGACCAGATCGCCGAGCCCATCGGGACGATGTAATGCTCGATGAAACGCTGACCGTAGACGTTTTGCCGCAGGTAGGCCCCGAGGGTGGTATCGGCGGCTATGCGTTGTTCCTCAAGGTCACGCAATGCTTCGCGGTTGAAGCGCACGATGTCGCGCAACATGCCCCAGAACCCGGGTGAGAGCAGGTTGCGACGCTGGGCAAAAAGGCTGTTGAGGTTGTTGCCGTTGTACTCAGTGCCCGTCTGCGGATCCTGAACCGAGAAACTCATCTCGGTGGGTTGCGAGGTCACGCCCAGTTGATCCAGCAGCCGGATAAAGTTGGGGTAGGTCCAGTCATTGAAGACAATGAAACCCGTATCGATGGCAAAACGTTCACCCTTTACTTCAACGTCAACCGTATGGGTATGGCCGCCAATCCAGTCACTCGACTCGAATACGGTGACCTCGTGCTGACGGTTGAGCAGGTAGGCGCAGGTCAGCCCGGAGATACCGCTACCGATGATGGCTACTTTCATGAAGATTCTTCCGTGACGGGACGCGCCATGCGTTTGCCCAGTGCCAGTTGCAGGCGTTGAGGCAATACCGCTAACAGGCGCAGTGCGGCGATGAATGGCCCGGGAAAGGCGATCTCCAACGGTCGTCGTTCCAGCCGGATGGTTATGTAGACGGCAGCCTTGCTCACTGGCCAACGCATCGGCATCGGGAAATCGTTCTGTTGCGTGAGCGGCGTATCGACGAAGCCCGGGCTGACCAGAGTGACGTCGATGCCCTCGTGTGCCACGTCGATCCGCAGCGATTGAAACAGGTAACGCATCGCCGCCTTGGAGGCGCCATACGCGCCGGCCCGAGGCAATGGCAGGTAAGTGACCGAGCTGCATACCGCCACCAGGTGCGGTCTCTGCGCCTTGCGCAACAGCGGCAGGGCTGCTTCCACGCAGTAGGCCGCGGAAAACACATTGGCCCGCATCACGCGTTCAACCATGTTGGCTTCGAAGGCGCTGACGTCCAGGTACTCGCAGGTCCCAGCGTTGAGGATGGCTTGATCCAGGTGGCCCCAAACCTGCTCGATTCGCTCGCCCATGGCTCGAACTTCGCCTGGATCGGTCAGGTCGCCTGGCAGCAGAAGCACCTGTTGTGGGTACTCCCTGTGTAATTTTTCCAGGGCTTGAACATTGCGCGCGCTGACGGCCAGGAGATGGCCCTGGCTCAATAGAATGTCCGCCATTGCAGCGCCGATGCCGCTGCTGGCGCCGGTGAGCCAGATGCGCTTCATGCCAGCCTCCCCTTCAACCAGCCAATGGCGGTCCCCATCAATGGCAGGTGCTCATAGAGCAGAGCGCCGGCATCGAAGTAATCACGATGCTGGTACACCTTCTCGTGCCACAGCAAATGCGAGCAGCCTTCAACCTCAATCAGTTGGCCGCGGCGCAGGCGAGGATGGCGATAGTGCATAGTCCAACGCAGGTAACCGGCATGGTCTTGCACCTGGTCGTAGCCGTGAAATCTGAAACCCAGATGGCTGACGTTGGCGTACAGCTGTGTGAAGTAGTCTTGCAGCGCGGTCAGGCCCTGGATCTCATGAAGCGGATCACTGAAGCGCACATCGTGACTGTACAGCTCCTGGAGATTGTGCAAATGACTGGCGTCCAGCGTTGCGAATTCATGGGCGAAGCGGCGCAGGAAGTCAGACATGTCGCGTCTCCAGTGTGGCCAGGCTCTTGGGCAAGTTCAGCGGCCGCTGGCACCTGTGGTGGCGACCAATGCTCCGCGTCTTTTCTTGTACAATTTCGTTAGTCTTGTATAGCTTTTTAAGGATAAGACGAATGCTGTACAAGTCAAATTTCTTGTACAACTATTTCTGCAATGTGTTGAGCCACACATGCTCAAAAGGAGCGGCTTCATTTCTACGGGAGAGCGAGTACTTCTCTGGAGCGTTGCGCTCTGGGGGGGGCCAGCCTGGTTTAGCGGGTCAGCGACGGTCATTGAGCCCCGGCACCCGTGCAACGGCCGGAGTGCGGTATTCCTCAAAAAAACTACCCGGTCACGGCGTCGAGTCAGGCTTGCGGATCAGATAGGTGTCCATGATCCAGCCGTGGGCCAGGCGCGCGGCCGTCCTTGTGCGCTGGATTTCCTCGGCCACATCCTTGAGCTTGCCGGCGATGAGGATTTCATCCGGGGTGCCCAGGTAAGCCCCCCAGTAGATGTACTGCTCCTGATCGGCGACCTGGCGGTAAGCATCCTCGGCATCGAGCATCACCACCAGGCTGTCGGCATCACTCACCTGCCCCGCCACCAGCCGGCGCCCGGTGGTGATTTCCACCGAGCGCCCAATCCGATTCAAGGCCACCTGGTGCTGCGCCGCCAATGCCTGGACGCTGCTGATTCCGGGAATCACCTCGACCTCGAAGGCGCAGCGACCGCCGTCGAGAATCGCCTGGAGAATGCGCAACGTGCTGTCGTACAGCCCCGGATCGCCCCAGACCAGAAACGCCGCGCACTCGTTGTCGGACATTTCCTGGTTGATCAGGCGCTCGAAGGTCTGCTGTTTGTTCTGGTTCAACGCCAGCACGCTGGCCTGGTAGTCGACGTCGCCGCGAATCCGCTCCGGGCTTGGCGCTTCGACAATGCGGTAGCCGGGCTCGGTGATATAGCGCTGGCAGATGTCCCGGCGCAGGTCGATCAGGCTGTCCTTGCTCGGCCCTTTGTCCATCAGGAAAAACACGTCGACCCGGTTCAGCGCCTTGATCGCCTGCATCGTCAGGTAGTCGGGGTCGCCAGCACCGATGCCGATCACCAGCACTCGCTTCATGGCTGCCGCGCCTCGGCGAGCGCGCCGCTGTCCATCAGGCGCAAGCGCCAGCAGCCGTTGTGGCGCAGTTCGGTGGCGGACAGCGGCTCGATATCGATCAGCTGAAACGCCGTCGGCGGACACTGCAGCACGTGCATCAGCGCCGCGCGAATCACCAGCGGATGGGTGATCGCCAGAAAATGGCCGGGGCTGCCGGCGAGGCTGTCGAGCCAGTGCCCGACCCGCTGGCGCAACTGGCTCAGCGATTCACCGCCGTGGGGGGTGGCGTCGGGATCGCTGAGCCAGGCGTGCAACGCTTCGGGTTCATCCCGTTGCAGGTCATCGATACGCCTACCGTGCCAGCGTCCGTAATCGTATTCATCCAGGGCCGGCACATGCAGCAGCTCGCCGCCGAACAATTCAGCGGTCTGGCGGATGCGCAGTTCAGCGCCACCGAGTAACTGCGGGGCGCGCTTGAAAGCTGCGGCGCGACTGCCCCTGGCGGCCTGCCAAGCGATTTCCAGCGGCTCGTCCTGGGGAAACTGCGCGAGTTTCTGCGCGACGGTGCGGGCGTGGCAAATCAGGGTCAATCGGGTTACCGGCACACGGGCTCACTCTTGGGCAGGGACAGGAAAAACTCGCCAAACGGCTAGCATAGTGCTGCGCCACCCGGTGATGTTCAACTACTATGGCACTCGGCCAGCGGAGCTTGGTCGAATGCAACTGCTACGCGTGGAAGTCGACAGTGATAGTCGCCCCTGGTGCCCTGAACCAGGTTTTTGTTTCGATACAGGAGTGTCTCCATGCTGGTCCTACGCCCGGTCGCGCTGGACGACCTGCCCCAACTGCAGCAATTGGCGCGTGACAGCCTGATCGGTGTCACCTCGTTGCCCGACGACACTGATTGCCTGCGTCGGAAAATTCTTGATTCCGTCACCTCCTTTGCCAGTGACGCACAGGCCAGCGGCCCTGAAAGTTACTGTTTCGTCCTTGAAGACGTACCCGGTTCGCGCCTGTTGGGCTGTGCGGAAATCGTCGCCAGCGCCGGCGCGCGGCAACCGTTCTACAGCTTTCGCAACCGGCCCTATGTCAGTGCCTCGCGGGAACTGAACATCCACCATGGTGTGCCGGCGCTGTCGCTGTGCCAGGACCTGGGCGGCTTCACCCAACTGCGCGGCTTTCACATCGACAACGAACTGGCAGGCAGTGCGTTTGCCCTACTGCTGTCGCGTGCCCGCCTGCTGTTTATCGCCGCACATCCGCAGCGCTTTGGCGATGGGGTATTCAGCGAGAGTGTCGGCTACAGCGACGCACAGGCTCAGTCGCCGTTCTGGGAGGCGCTGGGCAGTCATTTTTTCAACCTCAGCTATGCCGAGGCGGAACATTTGCGCGGTACCCAGGACCGTACCCTGCTGGCCGAAATGATGCCGCACTATCCAATCTACGTACCGATGCTGACCGCGCAGGCCCAGGCGTGTATTGGCCGGGTGCATCCCGATGGCCAGGAAGCCTTCGACATCCTTGTACACGAGGGCTTTGAAACCAATGGCTATGTCGATTTGTTCGACGCCGGGCCGACCCTGTTTGCGCGCACGCCGAGCATCCGTTCGATTGCCCGGAGCCAGGTCGCCGTGGCTCGGACAGGAAGCGCCGAGGGCGGCCGGACGCCCTATCTGGTCAGCAACGACGCCATGGAGAATTTCCGCGCCATGCTCGTCGAACTGGACTGGAGCGCCGACCAGCCGGTGATCTTCGACGCTGCCACGCTGAGCGCTCTGGGCCTGCAGGATGGCAGCGCAGTACGGTTGGTTGCCCTGTGATTGTGCGTCCCGTGCAAGGCAGCGATCTGCCCGCCCTGATGACCCTGGCCCGACGCGCCGGCCCGGGGTTCACCAGCCTGCCGGCCAACGAAGCACGTCTGGCCCACCGCATCCGTTGGGCGCAGCGCACCTTTGCCGGCCAGGTGGAGCGGGCGGACGCCGACTATCTGTTTGTCCTCGAAGATGCCGACCAACAAGTGATCGGCGTCAGCGCCCTGGGCGGCGCCGTGGGCCTGCGCGAACCTTGGTACAACTACCGAGTAGGCATGGAACGGCACGTCCAGACGCTGTGCCTGAGCAATGAAATGACCGGGCAATCGGAAGTCTGCTCGTTGTTCCTGCGTCCCGACCAACGCCAGGGCCACAACGGCCGGTTGCTGTCGGTGGCGCGCTTGCTGTTCGTCGCCGAGTACCCACACTTGTTCGGCGACAAGCTGATCGCCGAGTTGCGCGGCAGTGCCGACGAACATGGCTGCTCGCCGTTCTGGGACAGCCTGGGCCGGCACTTCTTCAAGCGCGACTTCAGCCACGCCGATCACCTCTCGGGCTTGGGCAACAAAGCCCTGATCGCCGAACTGCTGCCGCGCCAGCCGCTGTACACCTGCCTGCTCTCCGCGCAGGCCCGGGCGGTCATCGGAGCGGCCCATGAAAAGTCCGAACCGGCGCGGCGGATCCTCTGCGCCGAAGGCTTCAGGCATCAGGGCTATGTGGATATTTTTGATGCTGGACCGGTGATTGAAGCACCTGTCCCGCAGATCCGCGCCGTACGCGACAGCCTGACGCTGAACCTGGAGTTTGGCTCAGTTGGTGCTGGCGAGGGGTTGATCTGGCTGCTGCACAACCGGCGCAGGGAGGGCTGCCGCATCACCACCGCCCTCGCCCACCGTCATGGCCACAGCTTGATGGTCGATCGGCTGACGGCCAAGCGGCTGCAGGTACAAGCGGGTGACAGGGTGCGTGCAGTGCCGCTGTTCCCATCACCGGGGATTTTTTGACAGACAACAAAAAGCCCGCATCTGACGGGCTTTGTGTCTATGGGGTCAAGTCCTTTTGTGTGTTCAATTTGCACCTTCAAATGTGAGAATTTCGTGAAACAACCCACGCCATCTGGAAAAAAGACAGGCGGCCGTAGTGGCATTTTTCCACCTTCGCTAGCGATGCGCGGTGGGCAGGCGCACCTCGTCCCTGAGGATCTCGAACAGCGCCTGCGCCGCCGCTGACAACTCATGCCCCGGCTTGGTCAGCACTCCGATGGCGCGCTCCACCGATTCGCTGAGAGGGATGCACTGCGCCCCCAGTTCGCGCATCTGCCCGGCGCACAATGCCGGCACCGCGCTGACTCCCAGGCCGCTGGCGACCATGCGTCCGACCGTTGCCAGTTGATGGCTCTCGAAGGCCACCGGCAATCGGGTCTGCCGAGCCTGCAGGTGATCCTCCAGCATCACCCGCACCGTGGACGGTCGCTGCAAGGTGATGAAGGGCTGTTCCAGCAGGGTCTGCCAGTCGATCTCGGCCAAGCCTGCCAGCGGCGAATCGCTGGGCACGATGGCGACGAAGCGGTCGAGGTAGAGCGCGGTGAACTGCAATGACGAACTCTGCATCGGCTCGAATGCCACCCCCAGTTCGACCTGGCCGTCGCGCACCATTTCCAGGACCTGCTCGTTGATCACGTCGTGCACCGTGACGTTGACTTTGGGGTAACGCGCGCGGAAGGTCTTGAGGATCGGCGGCAGCAGGTTGCCGGCAAACGAGGGCATCGCCGCCAGGGTCACGCGGCCGCGTTGCAGGGTGAAGCGCTGGCGCATCTCGTCCTCGGCGTTGTCCCAGTCGGCAATCAGCCGGCGGGCCAGCGGCAGCAGCGACTCGCCTTCCGGGGTCAGGGCAACGTTACGGGTGGTACGGCTGAACAGGCGTCCGCCAAGGCTTTCTTCAAGGGCCTTGATCGTCAGGCTCAGGGCCGACTGCGACAGGTGCAGGCGCTCGCAGGCCACGGCAAAGCTCAGGCTTTGGGCCACGGCGAGAAACGCGCGGATCTGCTTGACGGTCATAACGGCTACGCTCCAGTGCAATGCGGCAGGCAATTAATGAGCTTTACCAATTAATATAATCTAAAAATCAATTTAACAAATATATCCAACGGCGTGAAACTGCTTCCCATACGGCTAGCCAGCCGCCCACAAAGAATACAAGAGGTGCATATGGCAGGTTTCGACAAGCGCGTGAGTTCCTACGAAGAGGCCCTGGCCGGGCTTGAAGACGGCATGACCGTGATCGCCGGCGGTTTCGGCCTGTGCGGTATTCCGGAAAACCTGATCAACGAGATCAAGCGCAAGGGCACTCGCGACCTGACCGTGGTTTCCAACAACTGCGGCGTCGACGGCTTTGGCCTGGGCGTGCTGCTGACCGATCGGCAGATCAGCAAAGTGGTGGCCTCCTACGTTGGCGAGAACAAGCTGTTCGAAGAGCAACTGCTCAAGGGCGAAATCGAAGTCATCCTGACTCCGCAAGGCACCCTCGCCGAAAAAATGCGCGCTGGCGGCGCTGGCATTCCAGCGTTCTTCACCGCCACCGGCGTCGGCACCCCGGTTGCCGAAGGCAAGGAAGTGCGCGAATTCAATGGCCGCAAATACCTGATGGAAGAGTCCATCACCGGTGACTTCGCCATCGTCAAGGGCTGGAAAGCCGACCACTTCGGCAACGTGGTCTATCGCCACACCGCGCAGAACTTCAACCCGCTGGCGGCCACCGCCGGCAAGATCACCGTGGTCGAAGTCGAAGAAATCGTCGAACCCGGCGAGCTGGACCCAACGCAGATCCACACCCCTGGCATCTACGTCGACCGGATCATCTGCGGCACGTTCGAAAAACGCATCGAACAACGCACCGTACGCAAGTGATCCCCTGCCCCCGGACCGAATGAAGGAATAACAACAATGGCTCTTTCCCGCGAACAAATGGCTCAACGCGTCGCCCGTGAAATGCAGGACGGCTTCTACGTGAACCTGGGTATCGGCATTCCGACCCTGGTTGCCAACTACATTCCCGAAGGCATGGAAGTCATGCTGCAATCGGAAAACGGCCTGCTGGGCATGGGACCGTTTCCTACCGAAGAAACCATCGATGCCGACATGATCAACGCCGGCAAGCAAACCGTGACCGCGCGCACCGGCGCGTCGATCTTTTCCTCGGCCGAATCCTTCGCGATGATTCGCGGCGGGCACGTCGACCTGACCGTGCTGGGCGCCTTCGAAGTGGATGTGCAGGGCAACATCGCTTCGTGGATGATCCCAGGCAAACTGGTCAAGGGCATGGGCGGCGCCATGGACCTGGTGGCCGGTGCCGAGAACATCATCGTGATCATGACCCACGCCTCCAAGGACGGCGAGTCCAAGCTGCTGGACCACTGCAGTCTGCCGCTGACCGGCGCCAACTGCATCAAGCGCGTGCTGACCGACCTCGCCTACCTGGAAATCAAGGACGGCGCCTTCATCCTCAAGGAACGCGCGCCTGGCGTCAGCGTCGAGGAGATTGTCAGCAAGACCGCCGGTAAACTGATCGTTCCCGAACACGTGCCGGAAATGCAGTTCGCCTGAACCGCATGCCGCCGAGGAGAAATTCGATGCAAGAAGTCGTGATTGTCGCCGCAACCCGTACCGCCATTGGCAGCTTCCAGGGTTCGCTGGCGAACATCCCGGCGCCGGAACTCGGTGCCGCGGTGATTCGCCAATTGCTGGCCCAGACCGGTCTGGACCCGGCACAAGTGGATGAGGTGCTGCTCGGCCAGGTGCTGACCGCCGGTTCGGGGCAGAACCCCGCGCGCCAGGCGGCGATCCTCGCCGGCCTGCCCCACGCCGTGCCGGCCATGACCCTGAACAAGGTCTGCGGCTCGGGCCTCAAGGCCCTGCACCTGGGCGCCCAGGCGATTCGCTGCGGCGACGCCGAGGTGATCATCGCCGGTGGCATGGAAAACATGAGCCTGGCCCCGTACGTGTTGCCGGCCGCCCGCACCGGCCTGCGCATGGGCCATGCAAAGATGATCGACAGCATGATCACCGACGGCCTGTGGGACGCGTTCAACGACTACCACATGGGCATCACCGCCGAGAACCTGGTGGACAAGTACAACCTGAGCCGTGAAGACCAGGATGCGTTCGCCGCCGCCTCTCAACAGAAAGCCGCAGCCGCGATCGAGGCCGGGCGCTTTGCCGATGAGATCACGCCGATCCTGATTCCCCAGCGCAAGGGCGATCCGCTGACCTTCGCCGTGGATGAACAACCCCGCGGCGAAACCACGGCGGCGTCCCTGGCCAAACTCAAGCCGGCATTCAAGAAAGACGGCAGCGTCACCGCTGGCAACGCTTCTTCGCTCAACGACGGAGCAGCGGCCGTGCTGCTGATGAGTGCCGAAAAAGCCCAGCAACTCGGCCTGCCGGTACTGGCGAAAATCGCTGCCTACGCCAATGCCGGCGTCGACCCGGCGATCATGGGCATCGGCCCGGTGTCGGCGACCCGTCGCTGCCTGGATAAAGCGGGCTGGAGCCTGGAGCAACTGGACCTGATCGAAGCCAACGAGGCTTTCGCCGCGCAGTCACTGGCGGTGGGCAAAGAGCTGAAATGGGACGCGAGCAAGGTCAACGTCAACGGCGGCGCCATCGCCCTCGGCCACCCCATCGGCGCCTCGGGTTGCCGGGTGCTGGTGTCGTTGCTGCACGAGATGATCAAGCGTGACGCGAAAAAAGGCCTGGCCACCCTGTGCATCGGTGGCGGTCAGGGCGTGGCCCTGGCCATCGAACGGGCCTGAATACACCTGAGCATCAAGGTCAGCGAACGGACCCACGATATCCGCGCGCTGACTGACACCCCACCCGGCGCGACTTTGGTTGCGCCGGGTGTTTTTTTGTCTGAATCGCGTCAGGGCGGTTTTCTGTAGGAGCGAGCTTGCTCGCGATGGCGGTGTATCAGTCAACAGCGATGCTGAATGTGCTTACCACATCGCGAGCAGGCTCGCTCCTACAGGTGCTGTGTCCAGGGCCATCAATCATCCAGCGGCTGTGGCGGCTTCGCCGGTTTGGCTGGCTTGGTGGCCTTGGCGCCCTTGGCCGGCGGTGTTTCGGCTACAGGCGGCGCAGGTGGGGCGACTTCTTTTTCGGCAGCCGGCAACTGGTCGACGGTGTCGAATATCGTCTTCGCTACGATTGGACCGTCAAGCAAGGGTTTCTTCTCTCCGTCCTTGCCCACCAGCACTACGTTGGTGTCCTTGCTCGCCCCCAGCTTCAGCTCACGAATCAGCGCCATGGTGTCTTGCGTGCCCATGTCCTTGCCATCGCGCTGCCCCGTCAACCCGACCACGGTGAACAACACGATGTTGCGTTCCTGGACCGCTTTTTTGTTGTCCGGCTCATCCAGGGACTTTTTCAGATTGACCAATGTCGGGTCGGCACTGCTGGGCGCGATGACAATAAGTGGGCGAGTCTTGCCGCGTTCCTGGGCCAATGGCGAGTCACTGTCGGCGGCCAATACGGGACCAACGACAGCGAGCAGAGTAGCGAGGGTCAGTGACCGAATGAGCATGCGCATCTCCTTGTGATATCGACGCTTATGATTGCGCATCAAGGCGAAAGATCCAGTTTTGTTGTCGGAAATTTCAATCACCATGTTGCCAAGCTTAGGTCAGCAGGACTGATTCGCCACTGGCCCGCGCCTTGAAATACCCCGCCGTCTAGCGCAGACCAACGGCCATGCACAGGCTTGAAATGGGAACTACACTCACAGAGTTCCCAGTAGGGGGACGTAGCCAAATCCGCGTCCGTCAGTAGCGTGCCTGCCCATTACCACGCTCACGACGCTGGAACCAATGGCCACTTCGTAAGCGTCCTGTGGGGCCCTGCCCCACAGCGACATACCTGCAGGACGACGACTTCGCGTCCAAACCGCCCGGACATGGTTTATGCCCGGGCATTCGCGTGCGGCGCGTTCCTGCCCGATCGCTCCGATCATCCACCCGACCACCGCCCGAGCGGCCGCACCGCCCCGCGCTGGCCCTTCCAGGAGGCGCGGCTATGCACGAAGGCAAACTGCAGGACTTCATGGGCAAGCTGGTGACCGACATGGGCGGCGCAGCGATGCTCGCCAACGTGATTGTCGGCGAAGAACTGGGCCTGTACCGGGCCATGGCCGACAGCCAGCCGATCACCCCCGAGGCGCTGGCCGCCAAGACCGGCTGCAATGCCCGGCTGCTGCGCGAATGGCTCAGCGCCCATGCCGCCTCGGGCTACATGGAGCACAGCGATGGGCTGTTTCGTTTGCCCGAGGAGCAGGCCATGGCGCTGGCCATCGAAGAGTCACCGGTGTACGTCGCCGGCGGTGCCGGAGTGATTGCCGCGCTGTACCACGACAAGGACAAACTGGTCGCGGCGATGCGCGGCAATGGCGCGCTGGCCTGGGGCGACCACCATCACTGCATGTTCAGCGGCACCGAACGCTTCTTCCGGCCCGGCTACCGCGCACACCTGGTGGCCGAGTGGCTGCCGGCGCTGGACGGCGTGGTCGAGAAACTGCAGGCCGGGGCCAAGGTCGCGGATATCGGCTGCGGTCATGGCGCGTCGACCGTGGTCATGGCCCAGGCCTTCCCGGCCTCGACCTTCGTCGGCTTCGACTACCACGCCCCCTCCATCAGCACCGCCAACCAGCGCGCCGTAGAAGGTGGCGTGGCCGAGCGTGCGCAGTTCTTCGAGGGCAGCGCGAAAAACTACCCGGGCAATGACTACGATCTGGTGTGTTATTTCGACTGCCTGCACGACATGGGCGACCCGGTAGGTGCCGCCCGGCACGCCTATCAATCCCTCAAGCCGGATGGCACGGTGCTGTTGGTCGAGCCTTTCGCCAACGACCAACTGGAACAGAACGGCACGCCAGTCGGGCGCCTGTTCTATGCCGCCTCGACCTTCATCTGCACACCCAATTCGCTGTCACAAGAGGTGGGGCTGGGGCTCGGTGCGCAGGCGGGAGAAGCGCGTTTGCGCGAGGTGTTCAGCGAGGCCGGCTTCGGGCATTTCCGGCGTGCTGCCGAAACTCCGTTCAACCTGATTCTGGAGGCGCGCAAATAGATGCCAAATGTGGGGCCGGATGCTGTCCGGCCCGAGCGGCAAATCAGAATGCCAGCTTGTAGCCGATGAACAGCAGCATCGCCGCCAGGCAAGGCCGCAGCACGCCATCGGAGACTTTGCCGGTCAGGTGGCTGCCGATGTAGATGCCGGGCAGCGAGCCCATCAGCAGGAAGCCCAGCAGGTGCCAGTCCATGTTGCCCATGCTGGCGTGGCCGAGGCCTGCCACCAGGGTCAAGGGGACGGCGTGGGCAATCTCGGTGCCGACAAGACGCTTGGTGGCCAGGAACGGATAGAGCAGGAACAGCGCCACGGTGCCCAGGGCGCCGGCGCCAATCGAGGTCAATGCCACCATCACCCCGAGCAGCGCACCGGTGGCCACGGTCAGCGAATTGAGCTTGCGGTCGCTCAGGTGGTAATGATCGCCGGCGTGTTTACTGGCAAACGCCAGCAGTTGTTTCTTGAACAGAATCGCCAGCGCGGTAAGCAGCAAGACAAAACCCAGGGCCTGCTTGATGATCGCATTGGTGGCCTGGGCATCGTTATCGATGTACTTGAGAAACAGCAGGGTCACGGCCACCGCCGGCACACTGCCCGCGGTCAGCCAACCGGTGATTTTCCAGTCGATGTTGCGGTTCTTCTGGTGAACCAGCACCCCACCGGATTTGGTGATCGCCGCGTACAGCAAATCGGTACCGACCGCCGTGGCCGGGTTGATGCCGAACCACAGCAGGATCGGCGTCATCAACGAACCGCCGCCAATCCCGGTCATGCCAACAATGAATCCGACAACCAAGCCTGCAACCACAAAACCCAAATTACCGAATTCCATTGCCATACCTTACAGAGCCAGCGTGACGAGCAAAAACTGGCAGGCAGGATAGCGACATTTCTTATAACCACTTATACCAATGTGATCTGACTTTATAACTGATCGTGCAGTCACCCCTGGCTTATTGCTGTTCAATCAGGCGCATGGGGACCTAGTAGGAGCGAGCCTGCTCGCGAAAAACTTCAGGCCGCCGCGTTCATTCAGAATGTACGCGTTATCGTTGACGTTTTTCGCGAGCAGGCTCGCTCCTACAACAACCTGTTCAGCCTTTAGCTTGTTGCTCCAAATGTAGCTGCAACTGCGGATCGAGATTCAGCGCAGCGGCCAACTCATCGAGGTAAGCGCGCTCGGCGTCCTGCTGATCGTCCACCAGCATCACGCTGGCCAGGTACATTTCCGCAGCGATTGCCGGGTCGGTGGCGGACTGGGCCACTTCATTCGGATCCAGCGGCTTGGCGACCTCATCGTCGAGCCACTGCTGCAAACCGGGGTCATCAGTGTGACGGCCGATCTCAGTGCTGATCATCTGTCTTTCCTGATCATCGATGCGCCCATCGGCCTTGGCGGCGGCGATCAGTGCACGCAGCACTGCATGGCTGTGGGCTTCGATTTCGGGACCGGCAAGCAACTGGTCGACGGTCTGCGGTGTCTGTTGCGGGGCAGAGGCCTGGTTGCGCTGCCAGGCCTGGTACGCCTGGAACGCCATCATCCCCAGCGAGGCAAGCGCCGCGTAATTGGTACCGCTGGAGCGCCCCTGCTGCGTCGTTCCGCCCGCGCCCGCTCCGCCCAACATCCCACCCAACCCACCGAGCAAACCTCCGAGGCCACCGGCACCGCCGCTGCCTGCGCCACCGCCCAGCAAGCCACCAAGCAGACCGCCCAGGTCACCGAGGCCGCCTTGCCCTGCCCCCTGTTGCGTCGCCGAACCCTGGCCGGCGCGCAGCAATTGTTCCAGCAGATCACTGGTGTTCATGACGACATCCTCCTCGGTAGCCGTTATTCAGTCAGGCAACGATAGCCCCGCCGAGTAATTGCGCCATGACCGTTGGGCTGACGCCCTACAGCCACCAACGCAACAGAAAGAAGAACGCCATGCTCAGCAACATGCTGATCAACGTGCTGCGGGTATAGAGCACCAGGCCGATGGCCACCAGTGAACTGAGCAGGTACGGGTTGTCCCACTGCAGGTTCAATTGCTGGTCGGGCATGAACACGATCGGCCCGCAGATCGCAGTCAGCATGCCCGGTACGGCGAAGCCGAGAAACTGCCGCGCATTACTGCTCAGGCGCACCGGCAGGCGCGGCTCGAGAAACACGTAGCGGTTGAGAAACACCAGCAAGCCCATGCCGACAATCACTGCCCAGACCATCATGTGCGCTCTCCGGAAAACTTGTTGCAGATAAAACCGGCAGTCATCCCCAGCAAGCCGGCCAGGACCAGTCCCGAGCCGAGCTGCCAGTAATGGAACAGCACCGAGAAAAACAACGAGACCGCGACACACACCACCGTCGGGATATTGCGCACCACCGGGGTGATCAGGGCGATAAAGGTCGCGGCAATCGAGAAGTCCAGCCCCAGGTGCTCAAGCCCGGGGATGCTGCTGCCGAGGACGATGCCGGCCAGGGTGAACAGGTTCCACGCCACGTAGAACGTCAGCCCGACCCCCAGGGCATACCAGCGATTGAACTGCTGGCGGTCGAACTGGCTGGTCAGGGCGAACAGTTCGTCGGTGAGCAAAAAGCCCAGGCCAACCCGCCAGCGCCCCGGCAACGGTGAAACCACCGGGCGCATGCTCATGCCGTACAGCAGGTGTTGTGAGGTCAGGAGCAAGGTGGTCAGCAGGATCGAGAAAATCCCCGCGCCGCCCTTGAGCATGCCGATCGCCACCAATTGCGCCGCGCCGGCGAAGACGATACTGGACAGGCCCTGGCCCTGAAGCGGGGTCAGGTTGGCTTCGATCGCCATGGAACCGGCCAGCAGGCCCCACGGCGCCGTCGCCAGGGATAGCGGCATTACCGCCGCAGCACCGCGCAGGAAAGCACTGCGCGGTAAAAGAATCTCGGACATGGTGCTCTACAACAGGAAAAAGGGCTGCTGAATGTGCCAGCCCGCTCGCTGGCAGTCTTGTACGATCTTGCGCACTTGGGCGGCGAAGCGGCGGTCCCTCGGCAGATGAACTATTTTTACTGGAGCAGCGAGGTCGCCGCAGACCTCGACCGGTGAACCTTCTCGTGCAGCTTCCGGTCGATACGTTCAACCCACCTCGGGTTAGCGGTCGTTGCTGGTCCGTTTCATTTGCTGGAGAACGCCCTTGATCTCGACTCGACACATGGCCACGCTCAAAGCCTGGGGTGCCCATGGTTTCACCGCGACCGGCGTGGTCACCGCGTTCCTCGCCACCCTGGCGTTGTTCGACAACCAGCCCAAGGCCTGCCTGTTGTGGCTGGGGGTGGCGCTGATCGTCGATGGCGTGGATGGCTCGCTGGCGCGCAAGGTCAATGTGTCGACGGTGCTGCCGCAGTTCGACGGCTCGGTGCTGGACCTGGTGATCGATTACCTGACCTACGTGTTCATCCCGGCGCTGTTCATCTATCGCTATATCGACCTGCCCGCCTACACCCCGCTGCTGATGACGTCGGTGATCCTGGTGTCGTCGCTGTACTGCTTCTGCAACGTCAACATGAAGAGCAAGGACAATTACTTCGTCGGCTTTCCCGCCGCCTGGAACGTGGTCGCCCTGAGCCTGTACATCATCGCCCCGTCCGCCTGGATCACCCTGCTGAGCATCATCGCCCTGGCCTTGTTGACGGTGACCCGGATGAAATTCCTCCACCCGTTCCGCGTGCGTCGCTTCATGCCGATCAACATCGCCGTGACCGCCATCTGGCTGCTGTGCAGCCTGTCACTGGTGCTCGGCCATCCGGGTCTCAATCCCTGGGTGATGGGGCTGTGGCTGGCGATGTCGGCCTATTTCCTCGGCATCTGCATCTGGCGCACCCTCGCCGACGCGTTCGATCACCAGCGCCGCTGATCGCACCTACAAAGTGATGCCCAGCGCATTGAGCAGCACCGGGTCGCGACTGTAGATGTCCGGGGCATACAGCAGCCGGCCATGGCTGTCGGCCTGCACTGTCCAGTAACCGAGCAGGATCGGCACCGGTGCCGACAAGCGGAATTCATGGGTGCGACCGGTGGCCAACAGCTCGTCGGTGCGCACCCGCTCGGCGGGACTCACCAGCATGTCGCGCAGTTGCAAGGCATGCTCGACCCGCACACAACCTGAACTGAACGCCCGTGGGCCTTTCTGGAACAGCGCCTGGCTGGGCGTATCGTGCAGGTACACCGAGAACGGGTTGGGAAACCGCACCGCCATCTGCCCCAGCGGATTGCGCGGCCCGGCGCTCTGGCGCAGGAGGATGTTGCCCGGGTTGTCCCAATCGACCTCGTCGGCCGACAGCGGATTGCCGTTGCGGTCCAGCACCTGCAGGTCGCCCCGGCTGAGGTAGGACTGGTCACGGCGAATCTGCGGCAGCTTGTCTTCGCGCATGATGGTCGGCGGTATGGTCCAGGTCGGGTTCAGGGTCAGGCGTGTGACGTGGGACTTGAGCAGCGGCGTTTGCCGCTCGGCACGGCCGACCTGGGTGCGCGTCTGCCACACCGGCACACCGCCCTGCAGCACCGTCAACTGCGCCGCGGCGACGTTCACCAGCAGGCCGTCGGGCTCCATGTCCGGGGCCATCCAACGGAAGCGCTCGAGGTTGATCCGCAGTTGCTCGCGACGCAGCGCCGGGCTGATGTTCAGCTCGGCCAGGGTGCCGGCGCCGATCACGCCATCGGCTTGCAGGGAATGGTCGAGCTGGAAGCTTTTCACCGCGCTGGCCAGTTGCGGGTTGTACTCGGTGCCGACCTTGGCCGGCAGCTTCGTCAGGTAACCTTCATTGAACAGGCGCTGGGCCAGGCCGGGAACCCGCGCGTCCTGCATGCCCGGGCGCAACAGCGGGCCGTCCGGCAGCAACGGCCAGTGCGGCAACTGTTGCAGGCGCTGCCCGGCATACACCTGGCGCAGGCTGCGGTATTGCTCCAGGTGCGGTCGCGCGGCTTCGAAGGCGGCCGCCAGGTCATGCAGGCCCGGACCGGCAATCGCCAGCAGCTCGGCATTGCGATCCAGCGCCGGTGGTTGCGCATGCCACAGCGGTTCGAAGCGGCTTTGCTGCAGGCGGCCGTAGCGCAATTCACGCAGCGCCTGCAGGTAACGCAGGCTGATGCCGATGTCGCTGCACAGCGGACCGCCCACCGGATCGGCTGGCGGCAAGCGGTAGCGCTCGGGATCGAGACCGTCATCCACCAGCAACTGGAACTGCCCGAGCAATGCCTTGACCCGCGCTTCGTCGGTCCACACCGGGAGATTGTCTTGCTGCTGGTAGAACGCCTGCAGGAGAGTCTGCGCCGAGGCATCCGGACGCAGCTTGAGGCCCGGGCAATCGACCTGCACCTGGCTGGCCGCCAATGCCAAAGGGCTGGCGTGGTCAGCCAGCTCATTCTGGGCAGTCGCGACCAATGGCACTGCGAGCAGATAAAGGCTCAAGTAATATGCGTGCTTTTTGAACAACTGCTTTACTCCAATCCATGGCCGTCACGATTTGACGGTCGACCCCTGCACCCGCGGCGGCAAGCCTTCAGGCTAGCCCATATCGGGGTGGCCGGGGGGCGACAGGAAGTCGGGAGCCAACGATAGTATTGAGGACTCTCTACGCATGCTTACCCTTTTGCGCCGGCTTTGCCTGGCCCTGACCACTCTGGGCGCCCTCAGCGCTCCAGCATTCGCCGCCAGCACCAGCAACCAGGCGTTATACAACAGCCTCGCCCACGCAGCCCCGGAACTCAATCCCCAAGCACTAAAAAGCGCCCTGAGCGCCATGCAATGTGCGGTCAACGGCGGTGCCCAGCGCGCCGAACACCTGGCCGTCATCGATTACTCGCAGCCTTCAACTGCACGCCGCCTGTGGATCTTCGACCTGCGTAAAAAGTCCCTGGTGCTGCGCGACCTGGTGGCCCACGGGCAGATGTCCGGGGAGAACTTCGCCACCCAATTCTCCAACCGCGTGGGCAGCTACCAGTCGAGCCTGGGCCTGTTCCGCACCCAGGAAAGCTACCAGGGTGCCCACGGCTATTCGTTGCGCATGGACGGCCTGGAACCCGGTTTCAACGATCTGGCGCGGGACCGGGCGATCGTGATCCATGCCGCAGACTACGTGAATCCGTTGTGGAGCGAACGCCAGGGCCGCATTGGTCGCAGCCAGGGTTGCCCGGCAGTGCGTCCACAAGTGGCGCGCCAGGTGATCGACAAGCTCAAGGACGGCCAGTTCATGTTTTCCTGGTACCCGGACCAGCGCTGGCTGAAATCCTCGGCCTACCTCAACTGCCAGCCGCGCCAGGTGGCCAGCATCCTCAACGCCAACAAAGGCTAGGCATTCGCCGGGCAAGGCAAGCAAAAGCGCCCCGCGCTGGCTATGCTCAAGGGCATGACTGCTTCCTTGCCGATTCGCCAACCCTGCCCCCCCGGCGCCTGTGATTGCGGACGCGAGTCGTTGCTCGATCTGCCCGGCGCCGACCCGCGCATCCTCTACCTGACTCGCCAGGAGGAAAAGCGCCTGCTCGAGCGCCTGGAAAACCTCAAGAGCCTGGGCGACCTCGAGCACCTGCAACAGCGCATGCGCGAACAGTTGGGCATAGGCGTGGAAATCACCCCCAGCTTCCACGAAGTGAAGAGCATGCGCGGCATCGGCATCCGCCTGCTGGACCAGCCGGGACTGTGCCGCAAGACCCGCCAGGCGATTCCCGCAGCGATTCGCCGAGGCCTGGAAAACCATCCGCAAATCGCCTACGAGCTGCTCAACGCCCACGACTTGCTGCGCGACGCATGACGCGCAGATTTGCATTCACCCCCGTGCGTCTGGAAGATGGCGCAGCACGATCGCTTCGGCGCTGACTATCCTGATGTTATTGAGCCCGGCGGGCTCGCGATCATCGTTCTCAGGGAATTTAGAATGACAGCAAGACAAGTAATCAATGCATCGGTGAGCCCGAAAGGCAGCCTGGAAACACTGTCCCAACGCGAAGTCCAACAGCTGAGCGCCGCAGGTTCAGGCAGCATCTACTCGCTTTTTCGCCAGTGCGCCCTGGCCATCCTCAATACCGGCGCCCACGTCGACAACGCCAAGACCATCCTCGAAGCCTACCGCGACTTCGAAATCCGCATTCACCAGCAGGACCGCGGCGTACGCCTGGAACTGCTGAACGCTCCGGCCGACGCCTTCGTCGACGGTGAAATGATCGCCAGTACCCGCGAGATGCTGTTCAGCGCCCTGCGCGACATCGTCTACACCGAGAACGAGCTGGACAGCCAGCGCATCGACCTGAGCAACTCCCAGGGCATCAGCGACTACGTGTTCCACTTGCTGCGCAACGCACGCACCCTGCGCCCGGGCGTCGAACCGAAGATCGTGGTCTGCTGGGGCGGTCACTCGATCAGCTCCGAGGAATACCAGTACACCAAGAAAGTCGGCCACGAACTGGGCCTGCGCAGTCTCGATGTCTGCACCGGTTGCGGCCCTGGCGTGATGAAAGGCCCGATGAAGGGCGCGACCATTTCCCACGCCAAGCAGCGCATCACCAACGGCCGCTACCTGGGCCTGACGGAGCCGGGGATCATTGCCGCCGAGGCACCCAACCCGATCGTCAACGAGCTGGTGATCCTGCCGGACATCGAGAAGCGCCTGGAAGCCTTCGTCCGGGTCGGGCACGGCATCATCATCTTCCCGGGCGGCGCCGGTACTGCCGAAGAGTTCCTCTATCTGTTGGGGATCCTCATGCACCCGGACAACCGCGACCTGCCGTTCCCGGTGGTGTTGACCGGCCCGCGCAGTGCCGAGCCCTACCTGCAGCAATTGCACACCTTCATCGGTGCGACATTGGGCGAGGAAGCGCAGAAACACTACGAGATCATCATCGACGACCCGGCTCAGGTGGCCCGGCAGATGGTCGCCGGGCTCAAGGCGGTCAAGCAGTTCCGCCGCGAGCGCAACGACGCGTTCCACTTCAACTGGCTGCTGAAAATCGACGAGGGTTTCCAGCGTCCATTCGATCCGACCCACGAAAACATGGCCAGCCTGCAACTGCGCCGCGACATGCCGGCCCACGAACTGGCGTCCAACCTGCGCCGGGCGTTTTCCGGGATTGTCGCCGGCAACGTCAAGGACAAGGGCATTCGCCTGATCGAGGAACACGGCCCGTACGAGATCCACGGCGATGCGGCGATCCTGCAACCGCTGGACAAACTGCTGCAGGCGTTTGTCGCCCAGCACCGCATGAAGCTGCCAGGCGGCGCGGCCTACGTGCCGTGCTACCGGGTCATCAGCTAGCGCTCAACGCTGAAACCGCTCGGGTCCACTCGGACCCGAGCCTCCATCACTGCTCGGGTGCGACCACCCGAAAGTGAATATTGATCTCGTTCGACACCATGCCATCGGCCCACGCGCCGTCACCAATCTTGAAGTCGCCGCGCTTGAGCACCAGTTGGCCATTGAACACGCCAATGCCGCTCTCGGCCTTCAGGCTCATCTCGGCTTCGATGTCGCGCGTCACGCCTTTCAACGTCAGGCGCCCCTCCACGTGATAACGCTCATCGCCCAACGCGGTGATCTTGCTCGACTCGAATCGCGCCTGGGGAAAGGTCTCGGTGTTGAACCAGGCCGCGGTTTTCAACTCATCGGTGGCGTCCTGGCTGCCGGCGTCGACGCTGTCCAGTTCGATGGTGATCTCGGTGTGGGCCGCCGCGACGTTGGCGCTGTCGAAATCGAGCCTGGCCTTGAACTCGCCGAACGTGCCATACACCCGCGAACCCATCTGGTTGTAGGTGAAGTCGATCTTGCTCGCGGCTGGATTGACCAATTTGTATTGAGCCCCATGGGCATCGCTCAAATTGCCAAGGGCCAACACGGCGACCAGCAAGGGCATGACGGGGTTTCGCAGATTCATGACAGGCTCCGGCCGGCGACCGATGACGGGGATGAAGCTTGAGTGTTGTTCGGCACCGGCTGTTGCGCAAATGCTAAACTCGCGCCCCCTTGAATGACCGGCCCCGCTTGATGACCCCTGATGCCCTCGCCACCCTGCACGCTCACCTGTTGACCGCGCTGGCAACGCCCCCCACTGAAACCCGTCGCCTGTTCCACGGACGCGGCCGCTGCTGGCCGGGGCTGGAGCAACTGACGGTCGATTGGTTGCAAGGCATTGTGCTGGTGGCGGTGTTCAAGGAGCCGGAACCCGAACAGTTGCAGGCCCTGCAGCAGCGACTCATCGAGATCAGCCAGTCCGCCGAATGGCAGGCCAGCGGCGCCCACAGCCTGTTGCTGCAACACCGTTACCTGCCGCAAAGCACCACCGAGTGGCTGTTGGGCGAGGAAGTCGAGGACTGGACGCTGACCGAGGGTGGTCTGCGCTACCTCATCGACCTGGGCAAGAAACAGAACGCCGGGCTGTTTCTCGACATGCGTTATGGCCGCAACTGGGTGCGCGACAACGCCCGGGGCAAACGGGTGTTGAACCTGTTCGCCTACACCTGCGGGTTCTCGGTGGCCGCCATCGAGGGCGGCGCGGAAAAGGTGGTCAATCTCGACATGTCCCGTGCAGCCTTGAGTCGCGGGCGTGACAACCATCGCCTCAATGGCCACGACCTGAGCAAGGTCAGCTTTCTCGGCCATGACCTGTTCAAGTCCTGGGGCAAGGTGATCAACAGCGGGCCCTACGACCTGGTGATCATCGATCCGCCGTCGTTCCAGAAAGGCAGTTTCCTGCTGACCAAGGACTACCAGCGCGTGCTGCGCCGCCTGCCGGAATTGCTCACGCCCCAAGGCACGGTACTGGCCTGCATGAACGACCCGGCGTTCGGCCCGGACTTCCTGATCGAGGGCGTTACCCGCGAAGCGCCGAGCCTGCGTTTTGTCGAGCGCCTGGACAATCCACCAGAGTTTCCCGACATCGATGCGCAAAGCGGGCTCAAGGCCCTGGTGTTCGCCAGCGAGTAAGCACGCTTACTCGCGGGTGATCAGCCTCAAGCAACCGGAATCAGCGGATCCGCTGCTGCCCAGGCCGCTTCACGGTTGGCCGCCGGCGGGTAGATCCACTGGGTGTTGATCTGGGTTTTCAGCGCCTTGCCCTCCTCGCGCACCAGCTTGACCTGGCGATCCCAGCCTTCGGTGTAGACCGCGCCCCAGGCACCGAGGTCCAGGCAGGTCACGTACTTGGGCTGACTGTAGGGCATCGGCGCGACCCCGAGCATCTGCGCCGCGACATTGTTGCCGGCGTGGCGGCCGAGGGAGATGGCGTGCTGGCAGGTCATCAGCGCGTGGTTGCCGATCTCATCGCTGGCGGCATACGCCACGTCGCCGGTGGCGAAGATATCGGGCTGGCCGAGCACTTGCAGGTGCGCGTCAACGTGCAGGCGGCCCAGGTGATCGCGTTCAGCAGGAATCTGCTCGGTCAACGAGCTGGCGCGCACCCCGGTGGTCCAGACCACGGTGCTGGCTTCGATACGCTGACCATCGGCCAGGGTCACGCCCTGCTCATCGACGGCCACCACCGACGAACTCAACTGCCAGCGCACCCCCAGCTCTTCGCTGGCCTCGGCAATCGAGCGGGCGATTTCCGCGCCCATGGAGCCGCCAACCTTGTCGCCGCGATCAACGATGACCACTTCAATATCGGCCTGCTCGCCGAAAATCGACCGCAACCGCGCCGGCATTTCCGTGGCGGTCTCGATCCCGGTGAAACCGCCACCGGCCACCACCACGGTGTTGCGCGCCTTGCTCTGGGGACGCGCGGCCAGGGATTTCAGGTGATTTTCCAGACGCACCGCCTGCTCGATCTGATCGACATCAAACGCATGCTCAGCGACGCCCGGGGTGTTCGGCAGCGCCAGGCCACTGCCGGTCGCCAGTACCAGCTTGTCGTAGTTGCAGGTTTGCGGCGAGCCGCTGGCGTCGCGGTAGGTCACCTGCTTTTGCGCCACGTCGATGGTCTGCGCGGCGCCCTTGATGAAGTTTACCCCCACTGCATCGAACAGCTCGCCCAGCGGCGCGGCCAATTGGTGGGCGTTGGGCTCGTAGAAGCGCGGACGAACCCGCAACTCGGCCTGGGGCGCCAGCACGGTGACGGCAACGTCACGCTGACCATGCAGATCGAACAGGCGGGTAGCGCTGAGCGCCGTCCACAGCCCACCAAAACCAGCGCCGATAACCAGGATGTGTTGTTTCATTGTGAGCTCCAGGTGTGAATCAAGGGATAAAGGGGTTCGAGTCGCCCCGATAACTACGACTGTATTAGTCGTAGTTAATCTTGAATAGTCACCTTTCTCGATGATTCGCATCGAAAACCTTGATCAATCCACCGCAGAGGCTCTAACCCTTGAACGACAGAGGTTCACGGAGAATCCGCGATTGCCGTCTGACGTTGAAGTCAATCCGCTTGATTGCATAAGCCCACCCTCGCCCGCTAAAATTTACGACTCATTCAGTCGGAGATGGTGATGTCCCTTTACAGTGCGGGCGTGGAATATGGCATTCATTG
This sequence comes from Pseudomonas sp. F007, assembly GCF_057814275.1. Lineage (NCBI taxonomy): Bacteria > Pseudomonadati > Pseudomonadota > Gammaproteobacteria > Pseudomonadales > Pseudomonadaceae > Pseudomonas > Pseudomonas sp. F007. The sequence goes on from NZ_JBVATA010000004.1 coordinate 570,888, forward strand.
CCTGTTGTTCCTGGTGGGCGATGGTGGGGATAGTCGCGAGGCCAGCGTGCGCGATCTCGCCGAGTTGCAGGGCGTGCCCCAGGACTATCTGGCAAAAATCTTCACCAAGCTGGCCAAGGCCAAACTGGTGATGGCGACCGAAGGGGTGCGCGGCGGTTTCAAGCTGGCGCGCCCGGCCGACGAAATCAGCATCCTGGACATCGTCAACGCCATCGACGGTAAAAAACTGATTTTCGATTGCCGGGAAATCCGCGGGCGCTGTGCGCTGTTCGAAGAAGCGCCACCGGCCTGGGCGCTGGAAGGCACCTGTGCGGTACATGGGGTGATGCTCACCGCGCAGAAGCGCATGGAGGAAGCCCTCGCCCAGCAGACCATTCTTGATCTGGCCCGGCGCTTCGGGCGCAAGGCACCGGCCGAGTTCGGTGCGCAGGTCAATCACTGGATGAACGAACGCCGCGAGAAGAAAGGCGCCGCCAACCCTCAGCCTGGCGACGGGCAGCACATCGCGCTGACCGATATCAGCGACTAGAAGCAGCTAGTCCAGCGCCGCTTGCACAGGCTCGGCAGCGGCAGCCTGGAGCTGGCGCTGATGCGCCAACAACCACTGCATGAACGCTGTGCACGACAGCGGCAGTGAAAAGAAATAGCCCTGCCCCACTTCGTAGCCTTGCGCCTTGAGAATCTCGCACTGGCCCGCGTGCTCGATGCCCTCGGCCACCACCAGCAACGACAAGCCCCGGCCGATGCCGATCACCGACTCGCTGAGGGCTCGGCAGGACGCGTCGCGCTCCAGGTCATCGACAAAACTCTTGTCCAGTTTCAGCTCACTGATGGGCAGATGGCGCAAGTATCCAAGGCTGGAATAACCGGTGCCAAAGTCATCGATGGCCAGGCGCACGCCCAGTTCATGCAACTGCGCGAGGGTGTGTTCGGTACCTGGACTGTTGGACAGCAACACCCCTTCGGTGACCTCGATGCACAGGTCCGCGGCCCGCAGCTCATGGCGCTGCAACTGCTGGGCGATCTGCGTCGCGAGGTTGACGCTGTGAAAATTGAGCGGCGACAAATTGATCGACAAGGACGGTACGACCAGGCCTTGCAGACGCCAGGCGGCCAGTTGCCCACAGGCAGTCTGCAGCACCCATTGGCTCAGTTCATTGATCAGCCCGCACTCCTCGGCCAGCGGGATGAATCGCTCAGGCGAGATCACCCCGAGGCTCGGATGCTCCCAGCGCGCCAGCGCCTCGACACCGGCAAGGGCCCCGCTGTGCAGGTTGATCTGCGGCTGATACACCAGCTCCAGGCCGTCGCCGGCCAGCGCCATGCGCAGCGCCGTTTCCAGGACCAGGCGCTCCTGGGCGATCTGGTTCATCTGTTCCAGATAGAAACGGCAACTGCCGCGCTCGACCCGCTTGGCCTGGAACATCGCAATGTCGGCGCATTGCAGCAGGCTTTCCATGTCCTGGCCGTCAGCGGGATAGAGGCTGATGCCGATGCTCGCCGACAACACTACCGAAGTGCCGGCAATGCTGACCGGGAAACTCAGGACCCGTTGCAGGCGCTCAAGCTCGCGAGTGACCTCGGTGGCATTGCGCCTGGGCAATACCAGCACGAACTCGTCACCGGACAGGCGCCCGGCAATATCACCCTCGCGCATCACGCTGCGCAGACGCTGCGCCATGGCCTGCAACAACTCGTCTCCGGCCCCATGGCCGAGGGCATCGTTGACCTGTTTGAAGCGGTCCAGGTCGATGAACAGCACCGCCAACTCGGCCTGCTCCTGCGCCACGTCGAACAGCACACGCTGGGCCTTGCCGAGCAGAAAGCTGCGGTTGGGCAAGCCGGTCAGGCTGTCGTAGAAAGCCATCTTGCGAATCGCCTGGCGCGCCTGTTCCCGCTCCAGCGCCAGCATGCACAGGTGCGTACCGGCCGTGACCAGGTGCGCATGCAGGGGATCGGGGCCACGGCTTTCGCGAAAGTACAGGGCAAAGGTCGCGGCAACCCGGCCAGCGTTGTTGCGCACCGGGATCGACCAGCAGGCGCGCAAGCCGGATTGCTCGGCCAACGCCCGGTAGTCCGCCCACAGCGGATCATGCTCGATGTCAGTGACCAGCACCGGTTCGCCACGATAGGCCGCGGTGCCACAGGAGCCGGCAAGCGGCCCGATCGACAGGCCCTCGATGGCCTGCGAATACGCGGCGGGCAAGCCGGGGCTGGCCAGCGGATGGAGGATGCCGTTGGGATCGACGCTGAGGATCGACACAATGACTTCCGGGGCAATGCGCTCGATTTCCCGGCACATCAGGCTCAGCACATTTTCCAGGGACTGCTCGTTCAACAGCGCACCGACCACCTTGTCCTGCAGCACTTCGTGCAGTTTCGAGCGGGTAATATCGGTCAACACCATCACACTGTTGTCGAGTTGACCCTGGTCGTCGAAGACCGGGGTCGAGGACACATGCACCCACAGCCGCTGGCCGTTGCGCTTGCAAATCAGCGCGCTGATTTCATGGGGCGTGTCACCCAGCATCTGTGCCAGCTCCGGCAGTGCCTGGGCCCCGGGCTGGCCATCGCGGACGAAAAACATCAGTGGCGATTGCCCCAGCACCTCTTCGCGCGCGTAGCCAAGCAACTGCACCAGCCCGTCGTTGACATACACCAGGCGTGCATGGGCATCGACGATACAGGTGGCAGAACAACTGGCATTGATCGACCTCGACAGCAGGCGATGCTCGCGGTCCTGCTGGCGGGTGTGGGTAATGTCCCTGAGACAGGCCGCGTAAAGCACAGTGCCCTGCAAGGTGATGGTCGACAGCGACATTGCGCCCCAGCGCTCCTCACCGTCGTCGCGCACAATCGCCCACTCGCTCGGGCTGACGCTGTCGACATGGCGGCTCAGGGCCTGGGGTAGTAGCGCATCGACGTGGCGACCCAGCACCGCCTGTCGAGGGCAACCCCACAACTGTTCGGCGGCAGCGTTGAAAAAGCGCACCAGGCCCTGGTCGTCGACCAGCACCACGGCATCGACCCACTGCTCCAGGGTCTGCACGCAAAAATCCTGCGCAGTGATGCGCCCCGCTCGTCCGGCTCTGGTGTCCATTGCTGTCACTTGTCCACTGCCACCACCGCCCAGCCTCCCTGGCCGTGAGTGAGGCGCCAAAAGAACCCTCGGAACCGGAAGGACCCACACTCGACGTCACGCTATAGGCAGCAGAAGGATAGCGATGAACGACTGTTATGCACTTTGACTGCAGCGTTGCCCGCTGCCTGCAACCTGAGAATAGACGCGAAGTGCCGGCGCCATGAAAATTTGCACGAGCGCGATCACGACCCGGTGTCAGCTCGCCTGCAGCATGCGACTAGCGGTACTTGAGTGTGACCAGCCACCTTCCTACGATGAATTCACGCGCCTGCCTGTTTGCTCCAGCAGACGCGTGAGCGGCGGGTGTTCTGAACCCCAATCAAGCTCGCCGCTGGCTCTACGTGCATCTTGAGCCTCAACGGCTCTACTTTCTCCCCATCAAAGGGCTTTGAGGCTCTTTTTTAAAACGGCGAACCCGCCACGCACGTTCAAGCCCGACCTTAGACCACAATGCCTTTTGCCCTTGGCAAATGGCATTGTGCTCCTGTATGTCCTACACAGCCTCACGGGAAAACCGTTCGCGGTAGACCTGCGGGACCACACCCATGGCCCGCAGGAAACTGCGACGCAGGGTTTCTTCGCTGCCGAAACCACATTGCACGGCGATGCGCTTGATCGGCACGCCGGTATCACTGAGCAAACGGCGCGCGGTTTCGACGCGGATTCGCTCGATGGCGCGAGCCGGGGTCTGGCCAGTGTCGGCGCGGTAGTGGCGGATGAAACTGCGCTCGCTCATGCCGGCCTGCAGCGCCAGCGCCGCGATCCCCAGATCCAGGTGCAGGTTCTCGGCGATCCAGGCGTGCAGGTCGTCGAAACGCTTGCCTTGATGCTGCAGGTCGAGGGTCACGCTGAACTGCGACTGACCGCCCGGCCGCTTGAGGAACACCACCAACTGGCGCGCCACCTCCAGCGCCATGGCGCGGCCCAGGTCAGCCTCCACCAGCGCCAGCGACAGGTCGATGCCCGCAGTGACCCCGGCCGACGTCCAGACCGGCCCATCGTTGATAAAGATCGGATTCGGCTCCACGCGCAGTTGCGGGTGCTGCTGCGCCAACTGCTCGCAGCGGCTCCAGTGGGTGACCACCCGCCGCCCGTCGAGCCAACCACTGGCTGCCAGCAGGAACGCCCCGGTGCACACCGAGGCCACCCGCCGCGAGCGCGCGGCCTGCTGGCGCACCCAGTCGACCAACTGCGGGTTTTGCGCGGCAGCGTAGACACCCCAGCCACCGGAGATGATCAGCGTATCGGACGGCGTGTCCGGCAGCGGATCGGCGAGCATTGCCAACCCGGCCGAAGACAGCACCGCGCCCCCGCCCTCGGCGATCACCCGCGGCTGGTAAGGTGCCGGCAGCCCGCGATGGGCGGCAATGTCGTTGGCCGAAGCAAAGACTTGCAACGGCCCGGTGACATCCAGCAGTTGCGCATCGGCAAAGGCCAGGACGTGAATGGTTTTCGCGGTCGTCGACATGTTTGGCGGAATTCGAGGGCTGATTGGCGTGTACGCCAAATCCTAGAGGCATACAGTCAAGGCGTCCACCCACTTCGGGTGCCTACAGGCGAACGCAGGAGCGCGTGTCATGACCTTGCAGATTGGTTTTCTGGTATTCCCCCAGGTGCAGCAATTGGACCTGACGGGCCCTTATGACGTGCTGGCGTCGCTGCCGGAGGTGAAGGTGCATCTGGTCTGGAAGGAATTGGTCCCGGTCAACGCCAGCACCGGCCTGATCCTCCAGCCGACCACCACCTTTGCCGACTGCCCCGACCTCGACGTGCTGTGCGTCCCCGGTGGCAGCGGCGTCGGGCCCTTGATGGAAGACCCACAGACCCTGGCCTTCCTCCAGGCCAAGGCCGCCAAGGCGCGCTACGTCACCTCGGTCTGCACCGGCGCCCTGGTACTCGGCGCCGCCGGCCTGCTCCAGGGCAAACGGGCGACCACCCACTGGGCGTACCACGAATTGTTGAGCCTGCAAGGGGCGATCCCGGTGCAGGAGCGTGTGGTGCGCGACGGCAACCTGCTGACCGGCGGCGGGATCACCGCCGGTATCGACTTCGCGCTGACCCTGGCGGCCGAGTTGTATGGCGATGACGTCGCGCAGTTGGTGCAATTACAACTCGAGTACGCGCCGGCACCGCCGTTTGTCGCAGGTGATCCGCGCACGGCCCCCGCTTCTGTCCTGCAGCAGGCAAAGCTGAAGGCTGCCGACTCGCTCAAGCAGCGCACGCTGGTTACCGAACGAGCCGCTGCCCGCCTCGCCGGGGCCCGGGACTGATATCGCACGCATAAAAAAACCCGCCGAAGCGGGTTTTTCAAGACCATGACGACATCCTGTCGCTGCACTCCCTGCAAATGGCCGATCATCCATGATCCTGAGCACATCCTGTGCTCAGTTGATGGGTGTAGATTACGCATCGGATCCAATCTGCAACAGAAGACATTGCTACCAGCGCGTGTAAGACATTCGCTATAGCAATGCCTGTCAAACGCCCGGGGGAAACCCACCCTCCAGTGCTCACACATTCAGCACTCGAAACAACGGCTCAGGATTTACTCAGGAAATTCTCGATGTTGTTCATCTGCTCATCCCAGCCGCGACTGTTCATGCGAAACGCTTTAAGGCGCCGGCTTTCGGGAATGTTGTCAAAGCCGGACTCGACAACCTTCAGCAAAGTGCCGCCGTCCATATCCTCCAACTCGAACAGCACCAGGGTGGTGGGCTCTGCGCAATAGTCAACTTTCGGGTCCACCGCATACGGATGCCAGCGAAAGGCAAACACCCGCTCCGGCTCGACCCGCATCACTTGAACGTCCCACACCAGATGCTTGTAACCCTCAAAGGTAATCTGCCCCTGAGTGCGCTCACCCGCGACAAAACGCTTGCCCTCCAGCGCCACGCCAAACCATTGGCCGAAGGCTTCGGCATTGGCCACCACCCGCCACACGGTTGAGCGCGGTACCTTGAGCAGGATCTTTCTTTCGATACGATCTGAACTGTGCATGGGGCACCTCCTGTGGTGAACACTAGGCGCGGACAACGGAACCGGCAATCCTGTCGCTGCATCCACCCCATGTGACTCAGCGCGGCGCGGTTCGTTCCAGCCTGCCCGGCGCCCCGCCAACAGTGGTAACGTCGACCTTTGACCGCTGGTCAGCCCTGTGAAGGAATACACCCATGAGTACGCTGCGCGGCAGTTGCCTGTGCCAGGCCATTGCCTACGAAGTCGATCAGCTCGACATGCCCATCAGCCATTGTCATTGCCACACCTGCCGCAAGGCCCATGCCGCGGCGTTTGCCTCGACCGCCGGGGTAATGCGTGAACATTTTCGCTGGACCCGCGGTGAGGAACTGCTGGCCTCCTTTGAATCCTCGCCCGGCAAACTGCGACATTTCTGCCCACGCTGTGGCAGCCACCTGGTCGCCGAGCGCCCGGCCCAGCCCCATGTGATTGTCCGCGTGGCGACCCTGGATGACGACCCTGGCGCTACGCCCGAGGCCCACATCTGGATGTCCCATGCCGTGCCGTGGCTGGCCGACCGGGATCTACTCGAATGCGCGCAGTGGCAACCGAAGCCCGGTAGCTGAAACCTGATCTTCAACTCCCAAGCGAGTGTTTTTATGCGACTACCCTATTTCCTGGCCCTGGCCCCGTTGCTGCTCAGTGCTGTTGCCCAGGCCGATGACTGCGCCAACGCCACTACCCAGAGCGCAATGAATGAATGCGCGGCAAAGCAGTACAAACAGGCCGACAGCCAGCTCAACGCTTTGTACAAGCAGCTCAACAGCCGTTTGCAGGACAACCCGGACAGCAAAAAGCGCCTGGTCAGCGCCCAGCGTGCCTGGGTGGCTTTTCGTGATGCAGAGTGCACATTCGCCGCCTCAGGAGTCGAAGGCGGCAGCGGTTATCCGATGATCTACAGCGGCTGCCTGGCCGACCTCACGGAAAAGCGCGTGGCGGCATTCAAAAGCTATCTCGATTGCCAGGAAGGTGACCTGAGCTGCCCGGTGCGCTGAATAGCCGGCCGGGGCAGCCCAGGGGTCGTTGCGCAGCAATCAGCGGGTAAAAATCTGCGCCGTGGTGATCGCCATGTCGCCGCCCGGCAGCTTGATGCTGCCGATCTGCTTCATGGTCTCGGGATCGAAGATCGCCACGTCGTTGAACGTCCCGGCCAGGTAGATCTTGCTGCCGTCCTTGTTGAAGGAAATGCAGTAGTAGGAGTGATCGAGGGTCGCCGCCCCGAGCATCTTTTTCTCCTTGATGTCGTATTTGGCCAGGCGGTTGAGCACCCCGAACATCAGGTTCGGATCCTTTGGCGAGCGCATGCCGCTGAAGTAGATTTCGGTCAGCGGGCCGAAGTCGGTGGTCTCGGTCTTGCCGGTTTTCAGGTCGACGCTGAACAGCCCGTAAAGGTATTCGGCGGTGGCCGGGTCCTGCTTCTTGTCCTTGAATTTCGCGGCGGTGTAGAGCAGCGAGAAGTCATGGCGATAGGTCTGCTGGTTCCACACATAGAGCACGTCCGGGGCGCTGTAGTTCGGGCGCTTCCAGTGGCGGCTGGGGATCAGCACGTCAAACTTGCCGGACTTCACATCGACCTTGTAGACATCCGCCCCGGCCACATACAGGGTCCCATCGTCGCCGCTCTGCATGATGGTCAACTGGCGTGGCGCCGGGAAACTGCGCAGCGGCTTGGCGTCCTGGCCGGCGTCGGTGGCGTAGACATCAAGGCGTGGCGCCTGGACTTCGTAGCGGTCGTTGAGCATGCGCGTCGGGTTGGCGATGGTGTACAGCTCCTTGCCGTCGTGACTGACGGTAAAGGCAAACATCGACCGCGCCTTTTCCCCTGGCTGCTGAGTGATGCTTGCATGGAACACCTGCTTGCAGCTGTCCAGCTCGACGCCGTAGACATCGGCATAGTGGTTGTTCAACACGTAGGCGGTCCTGCGGTCCGGCGACAGCTGGATGGTCCCCGGGCCGAACGCGTCCGCCAGCTTGCAGGTCTTGTACAGGGTGTCGGTCTGCAGGTCGATGACGTGCAGGTTGTTCGGGTAATTGGTGGTCACCATGTATTCGTGACCGGCGTTGAGCGCGAGGTTTTCATCGGCCAGAACACTGAGCGAACAGCTGCTCAGGAGGGCAAACGCGGCCAGGCCGCAGGCTTTGATGCTGTGCATGCTGGAATCCTTCTTGTTATCTGATCACTTGTCTTTCGGGAAGACAGTGCCGAGGTTGCGCCAGTTGTCATTGGACGCCTGGGCATCCTTGTTCCAGTCCGGGTAGGTGCTCATCATGTCCGGCACCTGGGCCGGCCACCAGCAAGGGTCGGAGCAGCCATAAAGGTCGGCCTCCATCGGCTGGCACAGCGACGACACGCCACCGAACGCATCGATCTCCCAACCCGGGTCAGTGGTCGAGGCGCAGCCCGCCACGGAACTCATGGCCACCACTTCTTCGATGCGGTTCTCGTCCGCGGCCTGATCCAGCTTCAACGCTTTGTTATTGATTGCCTTGAGATGTTTCATATCAGTGAGCCTTGCGCGGAGTGATGTAGCTGCTGATGAAGGCAGGGTTATTGGCCATGATCCGGGTGTAGACCTCGATGCCGAAGTCGACCCAGTCACGCATCAGTTCGCAGTAGTGGTAGGTCGGGTGCGTCGGATCGCCGTAGCGCGCGTAGCTCTCGTGATAGCAGCCACCGGAACACAGGTTGCGGATGTTGCAGTCGTTGCATCCGGTGTTGGTGCGGTCCAGGCGCTCGGACAGGAAGTCGTTCAACTCCATCTGTTTCACGCCGCTGTGGACGTTGCCAAAAGTCGGCAAGGTTGAGCCGGTGAAACGGTGGCAAAGGTTGAGTTCACCCTTGTGATCCACCGCCAGCATTTTCAGCCCGGCACCACACGGCAGGGCTTTTTTGTGGCCCTCGTGGATGTCGGTGATCAACTGGTGCAAGTTGGAGAATCCGATGTTGCGATGCTCCAGCGCGGCTTCCAGGTAGCGTCGACCGAGGGCCTTCATGTTGGCGAAGACCTGCACCAGTTCTTCGCTGCTGAGGTTGAAGCTGCTGATGTCGCCGGAGGTCACCGGGGCGAAACCGACTTCGGCAAAACCCAGTTCGTTGAACAGGTGGTCCCAGATGGTCTCGACGTCGGTGACGCCGGTGGTCAGGGTCACGCGAGCGCCCACCGGGCGACTGTTGTAGCGCGACAGGAGCATCTCGGCCTTGCGCCGCACCACGTCATAGGTGCCCTGCCCACCCACGGTGATGCGGTTGCGGTCGTGCACGGTTTTTGGCCCGTCGATGCTCACCGACAAACCGAAGCGGTGGGCATTCAGGTAGTCCACCGTCTCTTCGGTGAGCAGCGTGGCGTTGGTGGTCATGACGAATTCGACGAACTTGCCGGCCTCGCGAAAACGCTTCTCGCAATAGTCGACCATGTACTCGATCAGCTTGCGATTGCTCAGTGGTTCACCACCGAAAAACACCACAGTAAAGCGCTCTTCGTCCGGCGATTCGCGCAGGAGCATTTCCACCGAGGCGATGGCGGTTTCCACGTCCATCTTCTTGCCGGCCGAGGGCTTGTCGAGGTCTTCCTTGTAGCAGTAGGTGCAGCTCAGGTTGCAGCCGGTGTTGACGTTGAGCACCACGGTGTTGATGGCGGTGCGCTCGACCCGTTTGGTGGCGATATCCGGGGTCAGGGGCGAGCCGTCGCTGACCAGCTCCAGGGCCATCAGCTCGCGCAGGGTTTCGCTGATTTCCTCGCCGTTGAAGCGTGCGCCGAGGCGCTGGATCAGTTCGTCCGTCGAGCAGCCCGGGCCGCGCAACGTATCGATGATGGTGCCCGTCAGTTCATCGCTGGCGAACAGCGAACTGCTGGGAATGTGAAACAGCATGCGGTCGGCATCGACCTGCACTTCGTGCAGGTTGCGTTCGACCAGATTCAAGATAGCGCCCATCGCAAACCTCCTGTGCAAGCCCCTTTGTGCGGGGCTTGCGGTCATTCCGAAAAGTGTCTGAAACCGTGTCGGGCCAGCCTTACGGAATGGGTGGATTGTTCCAGCGTTGCACGGTGACGATCATGTGGCCTTCGCCGGTCAGGGACTTGCCTGCATCGTCGACGGCGGCAATCACCTTGAGGTTGCCGGCATTGTTGGTGGACATTTTGCGCGCCGGATTCGGCCCGGCATCGCCCGGGGTGAACACGCCGCTGTCGGCCTGCATGGTGCCGGCGAACTTGACGTCTTCGTCCTCTTTGGCACGCTCATCGAAGGCCTCGACCGTCCACTGCGCCGGGAACACGCCGATGCGATACGGCTTGCCGTCGGCACCCTTGCCCCAGGCTTCGGCATCGAAACGGCCCTGGACTTTCGGCGTCGAACCGCCGCCTTCACCGATCCGCGCCACGGAGAACGCGGGCACGACCTTGACCTCGGCGATGCTGCTGTAGACCGACAGGCTCGGTCCTTTCAGCGCGCCGACGCTGACGGTTCGCAGCCCCGGCCTGGCATCGCTGGCGGCCTTGAGTTTGACCTTGATCTGCTCAGGGCTTTGCGCGATGACTTCCAGCACTTCGACGCCTTTGCCGAAGTCCGGCTTGCCTTGCAGGCCCGCGCCGATCAGGGTCACTTCAGTCTCGGTGCCGGCCTTGAGGTACCCCGGCTGCACCGCCAGCAACTGGCTGGAACCGTGCTTGGCAGCACTGAAATCGAGGCCGCGCTCATCGTGCTCGGCCTCGAACATCCGCCCTTGCAGTTGCGTGCCCTTGGCCGCCAGCACCTGGCGCATGACCACGCCATCGATGGTCACGTTGCCGCGCCATTCGTAACCACTGTAGAGGATCGCGCTACCGTCGCCATTGAACGGACTGCCATCGGCGTACTGACCCTTGACCGTGACCTTGAACTGATCGTTGCCCTCGCTGCTGACGCTCATCACGCCCGCCAGTCCACCCTTGCCCGGCAAGTGGCCGCTGAAGCTCCAGTCGCCAGCCAGGGTCTCGGCCTTGGGCGCGGTTTTCTGCCAGGTTTTCCACGCCGGGTTATCCAGCGGATAACGCTTGGCCAGCAACGGCACCATCTCTTTGCGCGCCAGGTCGAACCAGTCGCGATCACGGGACAGTGCCTGGTATTCCAGGGACGGCCATTGACCGAGGTGGAAGTTCACCAAGCGCTCCCATTCCTGTGCCGGGCGGCGTTGCAGGGCCACCCGCGCACCGGAGTGGCAGCGACCGCACATCTGGCTGGTCTGCTCATCGAACTGCTCGACCGTATTCAGCCGGCGCTCGAGGGCGTAACGCACGCCGTCGGTTTCGCTCGGCGCCAGGCCCTGGGTATCGGCCAGGTACTTGACCAGGGTGCGGCGGTCGTCATCGCTGATCTGCAGGCCATGCATGGTCTGCATCCGCGCAATGCTCATCAGCCAGCCCTCGGGAGTCTTGCGCTGGTGGCTGATGCGGCTCAGGGCGTTGTCGGCTTCAGGGGTATGACAGCCCTGGCAGGTTTCCTTGAGGATGCTCTGGGCATCACGCGCGGCCATGCTTTGCGGCGCATGCAGGGCGGCACACGCGGCAAGCGCCAGGAGACTGGCGCTCATGCCTGATCGGAGTTTTCTCTTCATCAACGTCGAACCTCGCACGGTGCTTTCTTATTGTTGGAATGGTCGTTTTTATGGTTTCTACCGCCAGCGAGCGAATCGCCGGCGAAGGCAAGAGAAACGTCTGCAACGAGCAATACACAGAGCGTGCCAGCTTGTGAATACCTCAATAAATCAACGTTTTGTGGGGACGACACGGCGTTTTGAAGGGATTGCTGCACAGCGGTGGCGTTTAATTTCGCGACAGCTGTTGCACTCTGAGACGAGCATAGATGAGCCGTCCTCGTATAGGATGGGCGCCAACCCGCTTAACCGCTTCAGCTAAAGGACTCGCGCCATGCTCACTGCGTTGCTCTTCGACCTCGACGGCACCCTCACCGACACCGATGCCCTGCACCTGCAGGCCGTTCAGGAGCTGTTGCTGGAGGAAGACGGGCGTACCTTCAGCAAAGCCGAGTTCGAAGCCCACGTCAGCGGTCAGGCCAACGCCAACATGTGCCGCTACCTGTTCCCCGAGCGTTCGCTGGCCGAACACGAAGCCTTTGCCGAGCGCAAGGAGGCGCGCTTTCGCCAGTTGTCGACGCACTTGAAGCCAATTGCCGGACTGCAGCGCCTGCTGGACTTCGCCAAGGCGCAAGCGATTGGCGTGGCGGTAGTGACCAATGCCCCCCGGGCCAACGCCGAGCACATGCTCGAGGCCCTGGGTCTGCAAGCGCGCTTCGAGCAGGTGGTGGTGGCCGAGGAACTGCCACGCGCCAAGCCCGATCCCCTGCCCTACCTGACCGGCCTGGCGCACTTGAACGCGACTGCCGACGTCAGCCTGGCGTTCGAGGATTCGATCCCGGGCCTGACCGCGGCGGTCAACGCCGGGATCTTCACCGTCGGCCTGGTCACCAGCCAGCGCCGCGAAACGCTGTTGGCGGCGGGCGCACACCTGGCGATTGAAGACTTCAACGACCCGCAGTTATGGGCGGTGATCGATCGCATGCTGAGCGCCGGTCAGTAATAGCGGCAATCCGCGCCCCCTGCTCATCCGAAAGCCACTCGTTGCGAGGAAACGAATATTTCGCATAACATGTAATCATTCTCATTAGCAAAAATACCCATGAAGCCTAGAACACCCGCATCGGCCGACACGCTGGACGCTCTGTACCAAGGCCATCATGGGTGGCTGTTGAACTGGTTGCGGCGCCGCCTGCACTGTCCGCACAACGCCGCCGACCTGGCCCAGGACACCTTCGTCCGCGTCCTCTGCACCGGCCCCTACGTCGTGCCCCGTGAACCCCGGGCGTTCCTGGCGACGGTGGCACGCCGCTTGATCATCGACAACAGCCGGCGCAAGCGCCTGGAAAAAGCCTACCTCGACGAACTGCAACTGTGGGCTGCGCACCTCGACCAGGCGCCCTCCCCCGAGCAGATCTTCGAAGCCGTGCGGGTGCTCGAAGGCATCGACCGGGCGCTGTCGCGCATGTCTACCCGGGTGCGCGAAGCGTTCATCCTGCGGCACATGGAAGGCTTGAATCAGACCCAGATTGCCACGCGCCTGGGCGTCTCCTTGCGAACCGTGCAAATGGACTTGGTGCTGGCCCTGGAAGCCTGCGATGACGCTGCCGGAACCGGGTCATGAACAGTCCACTGCCCGCCTCTATCCGCCGCCAGGCCGCCGAATGGCTGGTACGCCTCGACCATCAACCAGACGCCGAAACCCGCCAGGCCTTCACTGAATGGCTGGCGCTCGACCCGCAACATGCCAACGCTGTCGCACGCCTGCGACGCCATCTCGAGCCCCTGCAAACACTGCCCGCACAACCCGCCACGGCCACCTTGCGCGGTGCCGCACGCAGCCAGCGCCATGGCCGTTCCATCGCCTCGCTGGCCCTGCTGGCGGTGCTCGGCGCATCGGCCTTGCTGGGCAGCTACTCGATGCAACAGGGGCTGATGCTTGCCGATCTGCGGAGCGCCAGCGGCGAACGCCAGCATCAACGGCTGGCCGATGGCAGCCAGATCGACCTGGACAGCGACTCCGCCGTCGACCTCGACTTCGACCCGCAACAACGGCGGGTCAAGCTGCTGCGCGGTGAGATTCTGGTGGAGGTGGCCAAGGACCCGGCGCGTCCGTTCTACGTGGTGACGGCGCAAGGCAGCATTCGCGCGCTGGGTACGCGTTTTCTCGTCGAGCAACTGGACGCCGCCACCCAGGTGACCATGCTCGAATCCGCCACCCGCATCGACGCCGGCGGACGCAGCCTGACCCTCAACGCCGGCCAGCGCCTGCGTTTCGATGCCAGCGGGCCGGGCACGGTGGAACAGGTCGACAGCCAAGCTCTGCAACATGCCTGGGAGGACCGGCAGTTGCTGGCCTACAACCAGCCCCTGACCGACGTTCTCGAACGCCTGTCACGGCACCGCAAAGGCCTGGTGCTGTTCGACAGACAGGCGCTGGCGGCGCTGCGGGTCACGGTGATGCTGCCCACCGATGACAGCGATCGCGCCTTGCGTTTGCTGGCCCGGACGTTGCCGATCGAAATCAGCCACTACACGCCCTGGCTGACCCGAGTGACGTTGGTCACCGAGCAGAAAAACAACTAATTTTCATTCTCATTGCGTGTTTTCGAAAATCATCCGTCCTCCCCAATGCCAACAAAATGAACGGAGATTCGCAAACATGACTTCCCCTTACCGCCTGCTGCTGGCGAGCCGCCTGAGCCTGTGCGCCTTGCCGCTGGTGTTGCCGACCCTGGCCTATGCCGAGAAAGCGGTGCAGGCCTACCACATTCCGGCCGGGCCACTGGAGCAGGTACTGGGACGCTATGCCCAAGCCGCCGGTGCGCCGATTTCCCTGCAAAGCCAGCAGTTGAGCGGTTTGACCAGCCCGGGGGTCGACGGTACCTACACCGTCTTGGAGGGTTTCGCCCAGGTCCTGCGCGGCACTGGCCTGACCGTGCACAACAGTGACGACGGCTACTTGCTGCAAAAGGTCCCGGTCAGCGCTGGCGCACTGGAACTGGATGCGACCACTATTTCCGCGGCGGTGCTGGGGAGCACCACCGAGGGCACCGGCTCGTACACCACCGGCGAGACCGCTGCGGCCACCCGCATGAACCTGAGCCTGCGCCGCACTCCGCAGTCAGTGAGCGTGGTCACCCGCCAGCAAATGGATGACCAGAATCTGCAAAGCATTTCGCAAGTGCTGCAGCAAACGCCGGGCATCATCGTCAACCAGGAAAGCTCCGAGGCCTACACCTTCTACGCCCGTGGCTTCAAACTGGAAAACTTCCAGTTCGACGGCGTGCCCAGCCTGTCCTCGGACGGCGGCTCGCTGCGGGACAACTACAGCATCGGCAACAGCCTGATTTACGATCGCGTCGAAGTGCTCAAGGGCGCGACCGGGCTGGTCAACGGTTCCGGTTATCCGTCCGGGGTAATCAACCTGGTGCGCAAGCGGCCGACCGATAAATTCCAGGGCAGTGTCAGCGCGGGCGCTGGCTCCTGGGACAAGTACAACGCAGACATCGACCTGTCCGGCCCGCTGACCGACAGCGGCAATATCCGCGGGCGCATGGTCGCGGGCACCCAGTCCCAGCACAGCTACGTCGACTACCTGACCGGCGAGCAGAACACCTTCTACGGCGTGCTCGAAGCAGACCTGAGCGACAGCACCGTGCTCACCGTCGGCTATGACGTGCAGAAGAACTACGACAACGGCAGCACCACCGGCGCCCTGCCCGCGTTCTATCAGGACGGACGCACCGTCAAGTTCGACCGCGACACCAACGCCGCCGACCGCTGGACCTGGCGCAACCAGGAAACCCAGCGCGCATTTGTCGAACTGGCCCATACCTTCGACAACGAGTGGGTGCTCAAGGGTGTGCTGAGCAACCGCGACTACCGCACCCGCGAGCTGATCTCGGGGATCAGCAGCGAGCCGGTGCAAGCCAATGGCAGCATTTCCCATGGCTTTATCGGCGGCAACATCGACCCGGTCAGCGGCGCAGTGAACAACGAGGGCACCGCGACCAAATTCAACACCACCAGCCAGGAGCAGGACTTCGACCTCTACGCTCGGGGGCCATTTACCCTCGGCGGACGGGTGCATGAAGCGGTGTTTGGCTACAGCATGGCCCACACCGAAGCCACCTCCAAACGCTACGACGGCGTGACCAACGGGGTGATAGACGACGTATTCCAGTGGGACGGTTATGGCGACCGGCCGCGCAACTTCGAATGGTGGTCGACCTTCGATATCGAGGCCCGGCAGAAGGTCGGCTTCGCCGCCACCATCCTCAAGCCGACCGACGCCATGGCGCTGATTTTCGGCGCGCGGATCGTCGACCACAAATGGGACATCGACACCATCAACGGCAGGGGCCGACGCTTCCCCGCCAGCGCGACCAACTCCAGCGAAATCGTGCCGTACACCGGCATCACCTACGACCTGGACCAGCACCACACGGTCTACGCCAGCTACACCGACATCTTCAAACCCCAGGCCTACAGCCTCGGCACCGATGGCAAGCCGATCGATCCGCTGACCGGGCAAAGTTATGAAATCGGCATCAAGGGCGCTTACTTCGAGGAGCGCCTGAACGCCAGCCTGGCCCTGTTCGAACTGCAGCAGGACAACTTCGCCATTCTCACCGGTGGCACCACACCTTCCGGCGGCGATGCCTACCGCGCCGCGCAAGGGGTCACCACCCGTGGCGTCGAAATGGAAATGTCGGGCGAGGTGATGAAGGACCTGCAACTGATGGCCGGCTACACCTTTGCCGAGTCCCACGACGCTGACGACCAGCGTGTCGCGACCAACCAGCCGCAACACCTGTTCAAGCTGGCGACCAATTACCGCCTGCCGGAGGAATGGCGCAAGGTCACGGTGGGCGGCAACCTCTACTGGCAGAGTTCGAGCTTCTTCAAACCAAGCGACGAAGACTGGTACTCGATCGATGATCCAAGCGCCAAGTTCGAACAGAAATCCTACGCACTGGTAGGGCTGGTGGGTGGCTACGACTTCGCCGAAAACCTCAAGGCGACGGTCAACGTCAACAACCTGTTCGACAAGCATTACTACAGCGGTATCGGCAACTACGGCACGGTGTTCTGGGGGGCGCCACGCAACCTGATGGTCAACGTCAAATACAGTTTCTGATCCGTTGCGCCCGTGATTGGCGCGTCTCAAGCGTTGTCGCAATGTGCGACAGCGCGGCGCTTTCGGCACCCTCGTTTTTGCCCTGGGAGCCCGGTAAATCCGGGCTTCGAGGAAACTGGCACAGGCGTTGCGAACAACCTCGCCACACGAACAAGACGAGGTTCCAACATGTCGCTTCCCACTCTGCTTCCCGCCGTTTCGGCCTTCATCCAACGCGCCCCGCGCATGCTGGTCGGCGCCGCGTGGGTCGAGGCCGCCGACGGCCAGACCATGCCCCTGCACAACCCGGCCACCGGTGAGGTGTTGTGTGTGGTGCCCAAGGCCACGCCCGAGGATGTCGACCGTGCGGTGCTCGCCGCGCGCCAGGCGTTTGATGACTCGGCCTGGACCCGCACCCGCCCGCGTGAACGGCAGAATCTGCTGTGGAAACTTGCCGACCTGATGCAGCGCGATGCGCAAATCCTCGCGCAACTGGAATGCCTGAACAACGGCAAGAGCGCCGCCGTGGCCCAGGTCATGGACGTGCAACTGTCGATCGATTTCCTGCGCTACATGGCCGGCTGGGCCACCAAGATCGAAGGTTCCAGCGTTGAAGTCTCGTTGCCCTTGATGCCCAACGACCAGTTCCACAGTTTTATCCGCCGCGAAGCCGTGGGCGTGGTCGGCGCCATCGTCGCCTGGAACTTCCCGCTCTTGCTGGCCTGCTGGAAACTCGGCCCGGCCCTGGCCACCGGCTGCACCGTGGTGCTCAAGCCGGCGGATGAAACCCCGCTGAGCGCCCTCAAACTGGCCGAACTGGTGCTCGAAGCCGGCTACCCCGAGGGCGTGTTCAACGTAGTCACCGGCACCGGCATCACCGCAGGCGCTGCCCTGACCCACAACCCGTTGGTGGACAAGCTGACCTTCACCGGCTCGACCGCCGTGGGCAAACAGATCGGCAAGATCGCCATGGACTCGATGACCCGGGTCACTCTGGAACTGGGTGGTAAATCCCCCACCATCGTCATGGCCGATGCCGACCTCAACAGCGCCGCTGCCGGAGCCGCCAGCGCGATTTTCTTCAACCAGGGCCAGGTCTGCTGCGCCGGCTCGCGGCTCTATGTTCAGCGCAAGCACTTCGACAACGTAGTCGCCGACATCGCCGGTATAGCCAACGCCATGAAGCTCGGTAACGGCCTCGACCCGAGCGTCGAGATGGGCCCGCTGATCTCCGCTCGGCAGCAGGAGCGCGTCTACGGCTACATCGAACAAGGCCGGCAAAGCGGCGCCACCATTGCTTGCGGCGGTGAGCAGTTCGGCCCGGGGTTCTTCGTCAAGCCGACGGTGATTGTCGACGTCGATCAAAAGCACTCGCTGGTCCAGGAAGAAATTTTCGGCCCGGTACTGGTGGCGATTCCGTTCGACGACGAAGCCGATGCCTTGCGCATGGCCAATGACAGTCCCTATGGACTGGGTGCGAGTATCTGGTCCAACGACCTGGCAGCCGTGCATCGAATGATCCCGCGAATCAAGTCGGGTTCAGTCTGGGTCAATTGCCACAGCGCGCTGGATCCGGCACTGCCCTTTGGCGGCTACAAGATGTCAGGGGTTGGCCGGGAGATGGGCTACGCGGCCATCGAGCATTACACCGAGCTGAAATCGGTGCTGATCAAGTTGTGACCCTCACCCGGCGGGCGTCGAACGGCGTCCGCCGGACTCAGGGTTTATAACCCTGGGCCAACAACCAACTCCTGACCACCCGCCCCTGCTCCGCATCCAGGCCGGCCAACGCCTGCCAGGCCGGTTCGCTGCGTAATCGGCGCAGCAAGGGCGCCAGTTCGATGCCCTGCACATGCCAGATGCCCAGCGGCTGATCGGCCGTAATCACCACCTCGGCCTCGTCGACAAAACCGTCCCGGAGCACCGGCGCCGACTCGATGCGCAACGCATTGAAATCCGCCTGCGCATGGGCCACCTCGGCGTCTGGCCAATGGCGCCGAGCCTGCCAGAACGGCTGCTGCAACCAGCGTTGTTCATCGGCATAGAAGTCCCGGCCGATTCGCGCAAACCTCAGGAACAACTGCTCCACCCGCTGCTCATGAAAGCGTTGCGCCAGGGCCGCGCGCTCGGGTTTGCGCAACAGGGTGTTGATCACCACCGGCGCCTGCAACGCTGACGACAGCGACTGGAAAATCCCGTTGCCCGAGAGCGGATCGACCGCCATTGCCGCATCGCCGACGCGAATCCAGTTACTGCCACACAGTTGTGGACTGAGGATCGCGGTGCTGCTGCGCGCGTGCAGTTGCAGGTCGACTTCCTCATCCGCACCGAACAGTTCGGCAGCCAATTCAGAGGTGCGTCGTCGTGCTCGGCAGTAGTCGAGCAGGTGCGCCTTGCCGGGCAGCTCGGCGCTGGCGACGTCGACGGTCAGTTGCCAGTAACACTGGCCGTCGGCGCGCCGAGCCATCCACGCCCAGCCGTCCTCCAGGCTTTGCACCGCACTGGCAGTGCTGGCGGGAGCGCCTTGCCAACGGTTGAGCAGGCTGACCGTCTCTGGCCCGCGTCGGCCCTTGCCCATGGCCGGCGCCTGACGCCCACGGGCCTCCACCAGGAAATCTGCGCTCAGCAGACCTTGGCCTTCAACCTCGACCCGATGTCCGCTGGCATTCGACTGCACCGTCAGTACCCGGCCCTCGATCAGCTCGACCCCGGCCTGGCGTAAATCCTCGCGCAGGCCTCGATCAAAGCTCGGGCGATCGAGGAGAAATTCGACGTTCTGCGCATGTTGCTGGCCGTTCCACAACACCTGGCGCTGGGACGGCAAGGTCGCATTCGCCAGTGCCTGATGCAGACCGGCGCCGCGCAACGCCTCCAGCACCCGTTGTGAAACGCCCTCAAGGGCAGAGAAGCGACGCCAGTCACTGACCAGCGTCACCCCATAGCCCATGCGCCGCAGCCCCAACGCCACCGCCGCCCCTGCCGGTCCGGCACCAAGGATAAGGATATCAGTCATGCTGGGGTCCACCGCTCGCGACCGCGGTAGTGCGCGTTGTCCCGTAGCCATTGAATGATTTCGTCGTTGCTCGCATCGCGCCTTGTATCGAGAAAGCGGGCGATATGCCCGGTCAATGCTGCACACCCCAGACTGGCGCCGGATTGCCCCGCACCCGAACCACGCACGCAGGCGGCGAAATCCGCTTGCGGGCTGTCGAGCCAGGTCCATTGCTGCGCGTCGCAACGGGCGTCACCGGTCACCCGCACGACTCCGGGATAATTCGCCGGGTAGACGCCCTCGCCCTGGGCCGGGCTGGACGCACATAACAGCACACCCCGCGCCGTCGCTGCGGCACAGGCTTCGCGCAATAGGCTGCGGTCCTGGCGCAAGCCAAGGCTGAGGTTGATCACTCGCACCTGCTGTGCCACCAGCCAGTCAATCGCCGCGGCAATCTGCAGGGCGCTGGTGATGCCGCGTCGGTCAAACACCTGGGCGACATAGAAATGTGCTGCGGGAGCACGATGGTGAATCGCCTCAAACACCGCCGTGCCATGGCCCAGGGGGTCATCGATCAACGCATCCGCAGCGAACCCCTGCTCCAGCAGGTAAAAGCGCCTGCCTGCATCGACCTGCGCACCTTGGGCCGGCGCATGACCGCTGTCGACCAGGCCAATGCGCAACTCAGGCGTCATGCGGCACCCGCACTGGCGTCAGCACGCCGTCCAGCAATTCGAAACGCAGGTCGGCATCGGCCAGGGTCGACGGCCGATGGCTGATGAGGATCCGTGTGCGCGTGGCA
The DNA here is from genome assembly GCF_057814275.1 of Pseudomonas sp. F007. Taxonomy (NCBI): domain Bacteria; kingdom Pseudomonadati; phylum Pseudomonadota; class Gammaproteobacteria; order Pseudomonadales; family Pseudomonadaceae; genus Pseudomonas; species Pseudomonas sp. F007. The sequence goes on from NZ_JBVATA010000004.1 coordinate 591,533, forward strand.
AACAAGCGGTCGATGGCCTCGATGACTTCGCGCTCGGTGGCTTCGTCGACCGCCGAGGTGGCTTCGTCGAGCACCAGGATCATCGGGTCCTGCAGCAGGGCCCGGGCGATGGCGATCCGCTGTTTCTGCCCGCCGGACAATTGCTGGCCACGTTCGCCCAGCGGACTGTCGAGACCCTCGGGCAAGGACTCGATCAGACTGTCCAATTGCGCCAGGCGTGCGACCTGCGCCACCGCTTCGCGACTGGCATCGGGCACCGCGTAGGCGAGGTTGTCCGCCAGGCTGCCACGAAACAACACGATGTCCTGGCTGACCACGGCGATGCGCTGGCGCAGTTGGTAAAGGTCCAACTCACGCAGGTCGACACCACCGAGCAGAATACGTCCGGACTGCGGATCGTGATGCCGTTGCAGCAGGTCGATCAGGGTCGACTTGCCGACACCCGAACCACCGCTGAGGGCGACTTTCAGGCCGTGGGGAATGCTTGCCTCGATGCCGCGCAAGGTACTTGCGCGGCCGGGATGGCTGAAGTGCACATTGTCGAATCGCAACTCGCCGCTGGCGGGCATCGGCTGCGCAGCGACCGGCGTGGTCACCGTCGCCGGTTCGCCGCGCAGCTCCATGACCCGGCCCAGGCTGACGGTCATGCGCTGGATCGCCACGTACAAACCCAGCAGGCTCTGCACCGGCCCGACCGCCATGCCCAGATAGGTAGAAAACGCGATCAGCGCCCCCAATTGCCAGGTGCCCTGCACCACCCAATAGCCGCCGATCAGGAACGCGCAGGCGCGGGACAACGAGGTCAGGGTGCCAGGCACGGCCTGGGTGAAGAACTCGGTGACTTGCAGGCGCAGCAACTGGCTCATGTAGCCCTGCCCGAGGTTCTCCAGGCGCCGCGCTTCACGCTGTTGCTGGCCGGCCGACTGGATGAACTTCATCACCGGCAGGGTTTCGACCATGAACGACGACATATCCGCAGAACGCTCGCGCAGTTGCCGCACATCACGCTCGACCTTGCGCCGCATCCAACGCAACCAGATGACGTCCAGCGGGATCAGCACCAGGGCCAGCAATGACAGCTTCCACGACAGGGTCAGCAGCATCGCCACCGCGCACACCAGGCCGATGATGCTCGACACCGCGGAGAACAGCGAGTCCACGGCAAAGCGCTGGATCTCGGCGACGTCCCCGTCCAGGCGCGACATCAGGTCGCCGATCCGCCGCTGCCCATAGAAGCCCGGCGACAGGGTTTGCAGGTGTCGGTACAGGTCGTCACGCAAAGCAAACAGAATCCGCCCGGAAAGCCGCGTATGCAGGTAGCGGTTGATGCCCGACAAGCCGGTGCCAAGCAGACCGGCGACAATCATCAGCCCGGCGATCAGCACCAGCATGGAAAAATTCTTCGCCAGCAAGCCGTCGTCGATCAGCAGCTTGGTCAGCCAGGGCTGGACCAGTACCAGCAGCGACGCGCAGACCGACAACCCGAGCAGCCCGGCAATCGCCAGGCGGTGCGGACGCACAAAGCCATATAGCCAGGCGAGCGCGGCATCCAGCGCCTGCGGGTTGGGGCTGTCGACCAGCCTGACAATCAAGCGCCGCATCAACTGCGCAACTGTTTGAGCTTGCGGTACAAGGTCGCGCGGCTGATTCCCAGCGCGTCGGCCGCCGCCGAGACATTGCCCTGATGGTTGTCGAGGGACTGGCGAATCAGTTCCAGTTCGTTCTGGCGGATGCTGCCAGTGGACGCGCGTTCGCCGGTATTGAGTTCATCGAGCATGCTGTCCGGCAGGTGGTCGAGGTCGAGGATCGTTTCGCCCGGTTCACGCATCGCCAGGGCGGTACGCAGAACCATCTCCAGTTGCCGGATGTTGCCCGGCCAGTGGTAAGCAGCGAGCAGTTGGCTGAGGTCGGACTTGAGCGTCACGCTCGGAGCGTCGAGCTTGATCAACAGGCGCTTGAGCAATTCGCTGAAATCCTCGCGCTCACGCAGCGCCGGGAGCATGACGCTGATGCCGTTGACCCGGTAGAACAGGTCCTCGCGAAAATGCTTGTCCTCCACCAGGCGCTTGAGGTCACGGTGGGTGGCGCAGATCAGCGCGACGTCGATGTCCTGTTCTTCGCCAGCGCCCAGTGGCGCGACCTTGCGGTCTTGCAGCACACGCAACAGGCGCGCTTGCAGGGCCAGCGGCATGTCGCCGATTTCATCGAGGAACAGCGTACCGCCATGGGCCTGCTGCAGGCGACCGATCATCCCGCCGCGCCGCGAACCGGTGAACGCACCTTCGCGGTAGCCGAACAGCTCCGACTCGATCAGCCCTTCGGGAATCGCCGCACAGTTGACCGCAATAAAGGGTTTGTCGCAGCGACTGCCCGCCAGGTGCAGCGCCCGTGCTACCACTTCCTTGCCGGTCCCGGTCTCCCCCAGCAACAACACCGGCAGCTCATTGGCCAGGCCTTGCCGGGCCATGCGCAACGCCCTGGCATAGCGGCTGTTGCTGCCGGCGAGCGTATCGAGATCGGGCGCAGCTTTAGTGGTTTTTGCAGCCGGGCGCGGCGCTGTGCCGACATTCAGCGAACGTTGCGGCGCACGCAGGGCCTTATAGAAAAATTCGCCCTTGGCCGTTTGCAGGCTGCCAACTGCGCCTTGTTGCAAACGCGCGAGCAGCTGCACGCCATCGACCCCGAGAAACGCTTCGCAGCGCTGCCCTACCAGTGCTGCTCGTTCGGCATTGAGCAATTGGCAGGCCTGGGCGCTGACCGCGAGGATCTGTCCGCCCAGGCTCACGGCCAACAGCCCCTGCCACGGCGACTCCAGGTACTGGCGGCGACTGTGGAACGCCAATACGATCTGATCGGCGAAGCTGGCGTTGAATACTCGGCTCTCGATCTGGCTGACCGCCATGGCCAGCAAGGCGGTGCTGTCGTGGACCCGGCCCAACGGGCCTTCGCGCGTCAGGTCGAGCACCCCAAGAATGTCGCCCTGGGGGCAATGAATGGGAACAGAGGTGCAGGAAAAGTCGCTGAGGCGATCCAGATAATGTTCGCCGCAGTCGATCAACGTTGGCCGCGCCTCGACCAATGCCGTGCCCAGCGCATTGGTGCCCCGGACAGCCTCGCTCCAGCAGGCGCCGAGGGTAATGTCCTGCAGGCCACTGCCCTTGAGTCGGTCAGCGCGGCCCTCAACAGCGAGAATGGTGGCGTCGGCGTTGGCCAGAATGATCAAGCCTTCCTTGCCTTGGCGGGCCGCCAGGTAGTCGATGGCCGGTAGCGCGGCGTCGATCAGCAGGCGATTGCTGGCCAGCAGCACCTCAAGGCTGGCACTCGTTTCCAGCGCCAGTTCATGCTTGCCATTGAAGTGCACCCCGTGACTGAGGCTGCGCCGCCATGAAGCGTCGATTTCGGCGCGCAACACACCGTCGGGAACTTCGCCTTCCAGGTGCAGTTTCTCCCGGGCCAACCGGGCTTCGTGGGGCAACTGTGCAATTGTTGTTTTTATAGGGCTCATCAAGCGCTCCGGATCAGTCCGTCCAGCACCTTGCGGGGTCGTGTCCATGCTTGCGACGCGGCACGCGCGTCATGAGCAAATGTCTACACCCGGTACAGAGGGCAGTAAAGGGAAGTTTGTCCTTCCCTCAAGCAAAAGCTGCGCCATGGATCTGCGGCGCCTGCGCCTATGTTTACGTTAACGTAAAGCAACTGGCAAGTGGCTGTCAGGCTTCAGACGTGGGGGTCGCCCGGGGTTTTACTCGGACTGGCATATTGCGGCTTCAAATGCCCTTGGTCATCCAGCAGCCAGGCATCCATGATCTGCCGCACCACAGGCCCTGCGACACGACCGCCCGCCTCGCCATTTTCGATCATCACCGAAATCACGATCTGCGGATGTTCCGCCGGAGCAAAGCCGACGAACAAGGCGTTATCGCGGTTGCGTTCACGGGTCTTCAAGCGGTCGTAGCGCTCGCCTTGCTTGATCGCCACCACTTGCGCAGTACCACTCTTGCCGGCAATCCGGTATTGCGCACCGGCGGCCGCCGCACGGGCAATGCCGCGCGGATCGTGCATGACCATCTGCATGCCATGATTGACCTGCTCCCAATCCCGGGGATTTTTCAGCAGGATGTTGGGCATCGGGTGTTCATCCACCGGGGCAACGCCATCCACGGTTTTCGCCAGGTGCGGACGGTTCCACACCCCCTTGTTGGCGATCAGCGCCGTGGCCTGGGCCAGTTGCAGCGGCGTGACCTGCATGTAGCCCTGACCGATGCCAAGGATCACCGTCTCGCCGGGAAACCAGGGTTGGCGGCGGGTGGCACGCTTCCAGGCCTGGGATGGCATCAGGCCTGCAGACTCCTCGAACATGTCCATCGAGACTTTCTCGCCTAGGCCGAACATCGCCATGTAGTCGTGCAGGCGATCAATCCCCAGCTTGTGGGCCAGGTCATAGAAGTAGGTGTCATTGGAACGCATGATCGCCGCGTCCATGTCGACCCACCCGTCACCGCTGTGATTCCAGTTACGGTACTTGTGATCGAAATCCGGCAGTTGGTAATAGCCCGGATCGAAGACCCGGGTTTGCGCAGTGACTACACCGGTGTCGAGGCCGGCGATGGCCACCTCGGGCTTGATGGTTGATCCAGGCGCGTACAGGCCGCGCAGCACGCGGTTGAACAAGGGCCGGTCAATGGAGTCATGCAGCGCGGCATACTCCTTGAAGCTGATGCCAGTGACGAACAGGTTGGGATCGAAGCTGGGTTTGCTGACCATGGCCAGGACTTCGCCGGTTGCCGGATCGAGGGCGACCACCGAACCACGGCGATCACCCAAGGCCGCTTCGGCTGCTTCCTGAAGTTTTACATCGAGGCTCAGGACGATGTTCTTTCCCGGGATCGGGTCGGTGTGCTTGAGCACGCGCAACACTCGGCCTTGGGCGTTGGTCTCGACTTCCTCATACCCCACGTGCCCATGGAGCTCGGCTTCGTAGAATTTTTCGACGCCGGTTTTGCCAATGGACTGAGTGCCGCGGTACTCCACTGAGTCGAGGACTTTCGATTCTTTTTCATTGATCCGGCCGACGTAGCCAATCGAGTGGGCAAAGTGCGCGCCCAGGGGGTAGTTGCGGACGAACTGCGGCTCGACGTCGATGCCCGGCAAACGAAACTCGTTGACGGCGAGAATGGCGATTTGCTCTTCGGTCAGCTCGTAGAACAGGGTGACGGGAACAAAGGGATGGCGCGCCTGCTTCATCGCCTTGTCGAACACCGCGCGATCTTCGGCAGGCAGATGCAACAGGCTGATGATCGAATCCAGTTCGCCTTTAATGTCAGTCGCGCGTTCGCGGGTGATGGTCAGGTTGTAGCTGGGCCGATTGTCGGCCAACAACACGCCGTTGCGGTCATAGATCAGGCCACGGGTCGGCGTGATCGGCAGTACGTGGACCCGATTGTTTTCGGAAATGGTCGAGTGATAGTCAAATTCGACGACTTGCAGGATGTACAGGCGGACAACCAGTGCGCAGCTAATAGCCGCCACGAGCAACGCGCAGGCCAACAACCGTTTGTTGACCATGCGTTTTTCGTTTTCGTGATCCTTGATGTGAATCGGTTCCGGCATTGCTACAGCCTTGAAAAAAGAGCTGCACCATAGCAAAACAGCGCGTCCGTATCAGGGCAAATCCCCCGAATGGTGCCCCTTGAACATGAAGATTAAGTCAGGTTACGCAGCTGGCTTTCCCGCGCGCAAAAACAAAACCCCTACCTGCATACGCAGATAGGGGTTTCGGAATTTAATCTTGACGATGACCTACTCTCACATGGGGAAACCCCACACTACCATCGGCGATGCATCGTTTCACTGCTGA